>CANLCJ010000014.1 GCA_947489085.1 uncultured Flavobacteriaceae bacterium | reverse complement strand
AAAAAGAATTAGAAATTAAAATCAATAACTATAGAAAAGTCGCTTAACTGTTTATACCAAATTTACTAGGTAGTCCATTTTAGCTAGAAGAGAAAAATAAGAACACTTTAAGCCAAAAAAAGAGGCTGTCTTTTTAGACAGCCTCTTTACTATAAATAATATATATTTAATTAGTACACTAATTTTATAATTTGATTAGAGGACGTTCTTAAAATATAGATGCCTCTTTGTCTTGATGAAAGGTCTACAACAGTACCCTGCCCGTTAAGAACAATTTGACCGTTTAAATTAGAAACGCTCCAAGATTCAGATTGACTTAAATTAAACACGCCGCTTTCACTTGGGTTAGGAGAAGCAAAAATTTGTTGAGATGCTTCTTCATCAATCTTATCTAAAGCACCAAACTCTTTAGAGGATACACTTGCTACACGTTCTAGAGTCCATCGTGTGTGGTTGGTGTCGTTTGTAGCATCGTGTGTTGCTCTTCCGCCAGAATCTCTTAAAAATGCATTTAGTGCTCTGTTTCTAAACGTAGCCACACCGTTCGAGTTAACGTTAATTGTCCATTGCATTTCGTTATTAAAACTTACGGGGTTAGTATTTGTTACTGTTACGTTTCTACCACCATCGTCGATTGCACGTAGAATTCCGCTATTGCCAGACTCGCGTCTAATGTCTATGTTATAGAAATTTCCAGCAGGCACAAACCTAAATTGTTTATCGAAACCAGACGTAGAAGCTTCTGTTCCTAAACTAAAACCGCTACCAGCATCTAAATAATTATTTGTAAATTGGTTTCTTAGGCGAAACCAAGTTCCAGTGATATCATTATCGTTATTAGTTGCAGCACCAGCAGAAGCTCGATTTGTAATTTCAAACTCATACAAAGTCCAAGAATAGCCCGGCACTCGCGTTGTTAAAGATATTAACGAATTGCTGCCATTGCCAGTTGTTGTTCCATTTGAAAAACTAGATTCTTCAACTCGACTAGCACTATCACGAGTTGCACGAATAAATGATCTTGTACGCCATCTAAAAGTAGATCCAGGAGGTGCATCTACAGTAGCTCTTATGTTAATTCTTACGGCATTTCCTCTACCGCTATTTACAGTTACATTAGAGGTGTAATTATAGGCCATAACCTGATACCTGTCGTTACTTTCGTCTTGAGTAAACGTTGCATTTACAAAAGTATTTGCTGGCGCTGTTCCAGAACGGGCATTGGTATATAATCTATTTCTAACCAACCCTCTTAATTCGTTAAAGGCGTGAGTGTACTGCCCACCTGTGTCCCATAAAAATATTTCACCGATGTCGTTTGTCCACGCCATACGTGTTAAGCCTACTAAAAACGAATTTAAGTGTTCTTCTGGTGGATCAACAAAATCGCCACCCCCGTCTTCAAACCTTTCAATTAAAGCAAACTCATGCAATTGAAGTTTAGCATTTTGATTCCAGTTAGGATCGCTTGTAATCGAACCAAAATCGACTCTGTATACTTGATCGAAATTAGTTCTGGATGCTTGATTCCAAATAGGGTAATACGACACACCTACAAAATTGTATGGTACGTTGTTCTCTGCACAAAACTCAATAAAATCTCTAGCCCATGGGTTGTTAGACGATTGCCATAAAAAGTGCGAACCTACACGTGCATCAGGAAGCACTGTTCTTATAGCGTTTACAGAGCGGTCGTAAAATCTAAAAAAAGCAGCCTGGCTTCCTGTCCAATGTCCAGGTGTACCAATTTCACGGCCAATACCATATTGTATTCTAGCTGCTTCGGTTCTACCCAGCTCTCCAATAATAGCATTCATGGCGCCTCTTATATGAGCAGCCCAAGCATTAAAATCTACTGGAGGTGTCGCATTTCCGAAAGAATTTACGATGTAGTCAGATTGCCCAGCAGGAAAATTACCGTTACTATCCCTTTGAAAATCCCAAGACGGATTATCTAAAACAATCATTCTCACAATGTGGCCTTGAGCTTTAACTCTTCTAATTTGATCTATTAATCTTGAGAAATCAGTATCAAATCTACGCGTACTAGGGTTCCATCTGTAAGCATCTCTAGTTAAATCTACGGTTCTACCAGCGTTTCCATCACTGGTGGCAATACCTCCAAGTGGCCTTACCACACAAATTCCCGAGTTTTGAATAATTGGATTACGAAATCCAGGAATAGGATGGATGCGATTAAAGATGTCTATATTGTTAGTAAGGGTACCTCTGCTATTGTTAGGATTAGCAAAATTTGAGGATAATGTAATTGTTGGTGGTGTTTGTGCTTTTACTGCAAAACAGAGCAGAAAAAGCAGAATGCTTAATGATAATTTGTTTTTCATAATAATTTAATTTAGTTGAATGGCGTTGTTCAAGTTTATACCTAAAACAACTTTTATTTTATTTTGATTTCAAATTTACACCCCGATATATCTATAAAATGTCCTGTACTGTCTTGTGCTTACCTGAAGTGTCCTGATTGAAAGATTATTCTTTCTTTTTACGTTATTTTTACAAAAAATGAAGATAAAACGATTATAAACAACGTTGAAATTCGTATTTTTTATTTTTTTTAACGAACTGTAGTTGTAAAAAGAAGGAGGGTAAAACAGAGCGCTTAAGTGTTAAAATACTATAAAATAGTGTTAATTTTTTTAAATGCAGAACACAAAACACGTTATCTAATGTAAAAATAGGTGTGTTTTTTATTTAAAAAATCTTACAAAAACTGAAATACAGATCCTAGATTTACCTTTAAATTGTTACTGTAATAGATTCCTAATTGTGGTAATTTTATCGTTTTTAAATCTCGAATTAGAGACCTCACAAACACTTGTTATACCATAATAGAAAATAAAGCATATAAGAAGGTTATACATTAAAAATATAAAATACGCTCCAGAAATTTAATAATCTCATTATAACGTATAGTTCTTGTTTTTACGAATACACCACTTTTAATCAAAAAAAGAGACCATCTTTTCAGACAGCCTCTTTTACGCTATAAATAAAATATATTGTTAGTATTAGTATACTAATTTTATAATTTGATTGG
Source organism: uncultured Flavobacteriaceae bacterium (assembly GCA_947489085.1). Lineage (GTDB taxonomy): Bacteria > Bacteroidota > Bacteroidia > Flavobacteriales > Flavobacteriaceae > Jejuia. The sequence goes on along the minus strand of CANLCJ010000014.1, from coordinate 96,109 downwards.
AGGACGTTCTTAAAATATAGATGCCTCTTTGTCTTGATGAAAGGTCTACAACAGTACCCTGCCCATTAAGAACAATTTGACCGTTTAAATTAGAAACGCTCCAAGATTCAGATTGACTTAAGTTAAACACACCATTTTCACTGGGGTTAGGAGAAGCAAAAACTTGTTGAGATGCCTCTTCATCAATTTTATCTAAAGCACCAAACTCTTTAGCGGATACACTTGCTACACGTTCTAGAGTCCATCGTGTGTGGTTGGTGTCGTCTGTAGCATCGTGTGTTGCTCTTCCACTAGAATCTCTTAAAAATGCATTTCGTGCTCTGTTTCTAAACGTGGCCACACCGTTCGAGTTAACGTTAATTGTCCATTGCATTTCGTTATTAAAACTTACGGGATTAGTATTTGTTACTGTTACGTTTCTACCACCATCATTTAGTGCACGTAGAATTCCGCTATTGCCAGATTCGCGTCTAATGTCTATGTTATAGAAATTACCTGTGCTTACAAACCTAAATTGTTTATCGAAACCAGATGTAGAGGCTTCTGTTCCTAAACTAAAACCGCTACCAGCATCTAAATAGTTATTTGTAAATCTGTTTCTAATGCGAAACCAAGTTCCAGTGATATCATTATCGTTATTAGTTGCAGCACCAGCAGAAGCTCGATTTGTAATTTCAAATTCATATAAAGTCCATGAAAAACCATTTACTCTAGTTGTTAAAGATATTAAAGAATTGTTACCATTACCAGTTGTTGTTCCGGTTCTAAAACTAGATTGCTCTACTCTACCTGAATTATTAGAGCCAGGTATAAACGTTCTTGTACGCCATCTAAAAGTAGATCCAGGAGGTGCATCTACAGTAGCTCTTATGTTAACTCTTACAGGGTTTCCTCTACCACTATTTACAGTTTGATTTGAGGTGTAATTGTAAGCTATTACCTTATACATGTTATTGCTTTCGTCTTCAGTAAATGTTGCATTTACAAAGGTATTTGTCGGTGCTGTTCCAGAACGTGTATTGGTATACAATCTATTTCCAACTAGGCCTCTCAATTCATTAAACGCATCGGTGTACTGATCGCCTCTACCCCATAAAAATATTTCATTAATGTTATTTATCCACGCCATACGTGTTAAACCTACTAAAAACGAATTTAAATGCTGTTCTGGCGGAGAGTCGAAACCAGCTCCTCCATTTGTGAGTCTTTTTATTAAAGCAAACTCATGTATTTGAAGATTGGCGTTTCTATCCCAGTTGGGATCGCTTGTAATAGCGCCAAAATCTACTCTATAAACTTGATCAAAATTAGTTCTATCTGCTCTATTATAAAATGGGTAATAAGACACACCTACAAAATTATAAGGTACGTTATTATCTGCACAATACTCAATAAAATCTCTAGCCCATGCGTTGTTAGACGATTGCCATAAAAAATGTGAGCCTACACGTGCGTTAGGAAGCACTGTTCTTATTGCGTTTACAGAACGCTCGTAAAATCTAAAAAAAGCATCTTGTGTTCCAGTCCAATGGCCACGAGTACCAATTTCACGGCCAATACCATATTGTATTCTGGCTGCTTCGGTTCTACCCAACTCTCCAATAATAGCATTCATGGCGCCTCTTATGTGTGCAGCCCAAGCATTAAAGTCTACAGGTGGTGTTGCATTTCCAAAAGAATTTAAGATGTAATTGTTTTGTCCAGAAGGGAAATTACCGTTGCTATCCCTTTGAAAATCCCAAGACGGGTTATCTAAAACAATCATTCTTATAATATGCCCCTGAGATTTAACCCTTCTAATTTGAGCTATTAATCTCGAAAAATCGGTTTCAAAGCGACGTGTACTAGCATTCCATCTGTAAGAATCTTGCCCTCTGTCTGCAAACCTAACGCCTTGTGTGTTGGGTCTAGCGATACCTCCAAGTGGTCTTACCACACAAATGCCTGAGTTTCTGATAATGGGATTGGCAAATCCGGAAAAAGGATGTATACGATTAAAAATATCAATATTATTGTTTAGGGTGCCTCTGCTGTTATTGGAATTTGCGAAATTGGCGGATAATCTAATAATTGGTGGTGTTTGTGCCCCTACTGCAAAACAGAGCAGAAAAAGCAGGATGCTTAATGATAATTTGTTTTTCATAATAATTTAATTTAGTTGGATGCCGCTATTAAGGTTTTAACCTGTAAACGACATTTATTTGATTTTCGGTCTCAAATTTACATCTCGATATGTCTAAAAAATGTCCTGTACTGTCTTGTACTTGCCTGAGGTGTCCTGAAAGAAAGTTTGTTCTTTCTTTTTAATATAAATTCCAAAAAAAGAACAGATGAAATGATTCAAAATAACGTTAAAACACACTGTTTTTGTTTTTTTTAACAAATCGCAGTCGCAAAATGTAAGAGATAAAATAGCACATTTAAATGTTAAAATAGCATAAAAAATACCGATTTTTCAAAATATTGAATGCAAAACAGTACAAGAAAAGCCTAAGATTAGTATGGAAACAAAGACATGTACTCAAACTTTTTTCTTAAGTCTTAAATTTAAGAAGCACATATTAGAAGGATATATTACAAAACAGTTTTATAATGTGATAGCGGTAAATTATCAGTATAATCATAGAATTAGCAATACCAATAGTTTTGAAGATTAAGGCTATTTAAATGGATCTTGTTGAAGTGATTTTAATACAAATATTATTGGAATTTTATTGTTCCTCTTTCCTAATGGCTACCGTGGCATTTTTATGGATAGAGGTGTTTCTTATTTAAATATTACAGCGTTTATAGAGTTTTAAGGAACAAAATGTATGGGAAAAGAAATTGCCACAGAAGTCCTAAAATGTATACATGATACTATAATAATGTTAAACACACTTTGCTAAATAACTTCAACAAAATAACAAGGAATTACCTTAATGACTCAATAAATTTATTTAAAACTAGGAAGAAGGTGTTCCAAGATAAACTTTTCTAAACACTAAAAATTACCAAGATCTAAAGACGAAGAAATATGAATAAACAGATTAACTTTTTGTTAATTTTTTTTTCAAAATGTGACTTGTTGTGCTTAGGGTGTCTTAAATGATGTACGAATTAAATAAATTTAGAATACTTATGGAATTATCTACAATTGTAGACCTGTTGTGGGTCATAATAGCAGGCATACTCGTGTTTTTTATGCAAGCTGGTTTTACACTACTGGAAGCAGGCTATACTAGAGCCAAGAACACAGCTAATATCGCTATGAAAAATATTGTCGATTTATTTGTTGGCGCTATCGCATTTTGGGCAGTAGGTTATTCTTTAATGTATGGTAACACTATAAGTGGCTTTATAGGATCTGTTACTTTATTTTATATCGAACCTGGTGATATGCATAATTTATTTTACCAGACTGTATTTTGTGCAACTGCAGTTACAATAATTTCGGGTTCTATAGCCGAGCGTGCTAAATTTGGAACATATGTAATTTTTGCTGTTACATTTACAACATTTATATATCCGATAGCTGGCCATTGGATTTGGCAAAGTGATGGTTGGTTGGCTCAGAAAGGATTCATAGATTTTGCTGGCTCTACTGCTGTTCACGTAATGGGAGGTTTTTCTGGACTTATATATGCTTGGTTACTTGGGCCTAGAATAGGAAAGTATAATGCAGATAAATCTGTAAATACAATACCAGGACATAGTAAGTTATTTGCTGTATTAGGCGTTTTTATTTTATGGATGGGATGGTTTGGTTTTAATGCAGGATCTACATTAGCAATAACAGGAGAGAGTGCCATTCAAGTACCGCTTATAATACTAAATACAAATCTTGCAGCAGCAGCAGGTGGTATTCTGGCGTTAGCGATAGCGTGGATAAAGTATAAAAAAGCCGATATAGCTATGACACTTAATGGAACACTAGCTGGTTTGGTAGGTATTACAGCAGGATGCTCTGTAGTTGAGCCAGCAGGCGCTATAGCAATAGGAGCTATATGTGGTGTGCTAACATCACTTGGTTCAGAATTTGTTGATAAAAAACTTAGAATTGATGATGCTGTGTCCTCTTTCGCAGTTCATGGTATAGCTGGATTGTTTGGAACAATACTTGTTGGTTTTTTTGCAACTAAAAGCGGTGTTTTATACGGTGGTGGTTTTGAACAGTTAACAATACAAGTAATAGGAGCTGTATCGGTTGCTATATGGGCAATAGTAGTTTCAGCTTTAATTATAACACTTCTTAAATACACAGTTGGTATTCGTGTTCCAAAAAATCATGAAATAGAAGGTTTAGATAATACCGAGCATAACATTGATTTCGATAATACGATACTAGATGAGAAAGCGCAATCTGTTAAAGAAAACGTAGAAAATTAAAAAAAATATTGAAACCAATTATGAAAATGCATAAAATCGGCTTAATAATATGTTTTATGATAACACTTTTTTCTTGTAACAAGAAAAACAGTGAAGGCCCTTCGATTAAAGACCATTCAAATAAATTTAACAACGAAGTGCTAAAGAAGGATTATAGTAATGAAGATCCAATGGCACTTTATAAACATGCACTTGCACATTTCGATTTAGAGCAGTACGAGACTGGTTTAGAGAAACTAAAGTATATTATAGATAACAGAAAAGATTTAGCTGATAGTCTTGATTTAATGACATTAAAAGAACAGTTTGAATCGAAATTAATAGAAATTAAACAAAAAGAAGACGCTGTAGAGGAGCGCAATAGAAAAGAACGTCTGCCCAATGTTATGCAAAATATCATTGAGACAAAGACTAGCAAACTAAGCTATTTTGTAGACGAATCGACTCCAAAATTTGATTCAAGAGAAACATTTCATGCTTACGTAACAAAAAGTAATACAGGAGCTGTAAAACTTAAACTCAAAATTAAATATATCGCTACAGAATGGTTGGACATAGAGAGCTTTTTGATAACTGTAGATCAATTAGATTATGAATTTAAGGGCGTAGTTGAAAAAACTGAAACAAAAGGTAAAAAGAAATATAAAGTAGAAACATTCGATGAAGTAATCGATACGCTTGAAGAGCTAAACGCATTGGAAGCTATAGCAAACGGGAACGATGTTAAAGCAGTTTATGTTGGTAAAAATACTTACAAAGAGCGTTTAGTAAGTAAAGAACAACAAGAAGCCATAAGAAATGTTTTGGATGCTTTTTTATTTATTATGGATAAAGACATGACGTATATTAAAAGTAGACTTAAATAATATCTATAACTCTCAATAAAAATATTATGCACATTATAAGATTAATAACATGTTTTTTTGTTTTCTATGCTGCGAATGCACAGAAAAAAACAGATTATGTATTGACTGAAAATCTAAACAAGAAATACATTGAGCGTGTCGGTAATCAATTTACCGCACAAAAAGTAATAAAAAATATATCTTACGATACTTTAATTAAATCTGGTTCAAAAACTCGATCAAAAGATTACAATGTAGCATTATTAGAAGTAGAAAGAGCTAAAGAGGTAATTTCTAAAATTAAGAAAGAAAACAGTGTTTTACTGAGTAGAAATATCGAATTAAAAAAAGTAAAGTCTAATATTGTTAGCTTTCTCAATTCAAATAAAGATTTCGATTCCAAAAAACAATTGCTAGTAGAAGCTCAAAGAATATCAGACAAATATAATTTGAACCACTCGCTTTATGCAGACAATGAAATTAATTCAAAATTTAAAGCAAAATTCTTTGTCTTATCAAAGAAAAGTATTGAACTTAAAATTTACTTAAAACGAATTTTGTCGAATATAAACCCTGAATTGAAAGAGGTTAAATCTCTTGAAATTGCAGAAGCCAATCTAGTTAAAGCAGAAACAGCTTTAAAAAGCACCAAAAAATATATTATTCGACCAGGAAAAAAGCAAATTAAAACAAAAATGACTTACCAAGTAAAATCATTTGTTTTTAAACCAGAACTTGCTCTAGTAGGAAATTTTTCTGAAATAGGTTCTTACTACCTAAAACCAGAACTTGAAAGTGAGAATCGCTTGATATCTGTTATAGAAGCTGAAAAGAAAGGACTTTCAGCTAAAGATTTTCAATTTGGAAAGACTTATGTTTTAATAGAGAATGTAAATGACCAAAAAATATATCTTGTAAGTTCTGATTATATAGATACAATTAGACTAAATCAAGCAGCTTTACAAGAAGTTTCTTTTAAAAACAATTAGATTGGACTTGAAGTAGCCATATTAAAAATATTGGTTAACAATAGTGTTTGCTTTATTAGGTAACAAAATAGAAGTAAAGCAATACTTTAAAACCCAAACTTTAGCTGCACGCTAACACTTTTTTTTGGTAAAGAGGGTTTCTCTTTGTTTGTGTTTAAATTAGATAAAGAAATGCCTAGCAAGCGTACAGAATTATCGAGTGTTTCTTGGTACAGCAAATCTTTAGCTGTTTCTAAAATCATACTCTTATCACTTAGATAGTAGGGAAGTGTTTTGCTGCGGGTTTGCAGGGTAAAATCGCTATATTTAATCTTTAAAGTTATGGTTTTGCCTGCAACTTTGTGTTTTAGTAGCCTTTTGGCAACTTCGTCTGCAATATGGTCCAGTTTTTCGAGCATAAAAATTTCAGAAGACAAATTTTCGCTAAATGTACGTTCTGCAGCTAAGCTCTTTCGGGTACGGGAAGGCTTTACCTCGCTGTTGTGTATGCCCCTAACCACATTGTAGTAGTAACGTCCAGATTTCCCGAAGTTAGCATCTAAGTAGCTTAAAGATTTCTGTTTTAAATCTAAACCCGTAAAAATGCCCTTTTGGTACATTTTTTCTGCGGTAACCTTACCCACGCCATAAAATTTTCTAATATCGAGTTGCTCTAAAAAAGGGAGCACCTCCTCTGGATTTACTGTTTTCTGCCCGTTAGGCTTATTGTAATCGCTAGCTACTTTGGCTATAAATTTATTAATAGATATGCCCGCCGAGGCGGTGAGCCCTACCTCTTTAAAAATGCGTTCGCGTATTTGGGTAGCAATTAAAGAGGCGCTGGGATTGCCTTTTTTATTTGTAGTAACATCTAGGTAAGCCTCGTCTAAAGACAAAGGTTCTACCAAATCGGTGTAATCGAGAAATATATGTCTAATTTGTTGCGAAATAGCTCTGTAACGATCAAAATCAGACTTAACAAAAATTAAATCTGGACAAAGTTTACTGGCAAGTGTGCCAGACATGGCACTTTTAACACCAAATACTCTTGCCTCGTAACTGGCGGCACTAACCACACCACGCTTACTGCTTCCTCCAACAGCAATAGGTTTGCCCCTTAGCTCAGGATAATCCATTTGCGCTACAGAGGCATAAAAAGCATCCATATCTACATGAATAATTTTTCGTATTGGTAAAGTGGTAGACATAGTGTAAATTTATGAATTATTGAAGTAACCTTAAAAAAGTTAAAACAAAAGCCTAATACGTACAAGTAGAACAATGGTAGAAATAGAACGCAAATTTTTAGTAAAATCTACAGCTTTTAAAAATGAAGCTACAATAAAGACGCAACTGGTGCAAGGTTTTTTGAATACAGATAAAGCCAGAACGGTACGTGTGCGTATAAAAGGCGACACGGGATTTTTAACCATAAAAGGAAAATCTACAGACAATGGTTTAAGCCGATTTGAGTGGGAGAAAGAGATTCCTAAAACAGAAGCCGAAGCACTTTTAAAATTATGTGAGCCTTCTCTTATCGATAAGGTGCGTTACGAAGTTCCTTTAGGGGCACACGTATTTGAGGTTGATGAGTTTTTTGGGGATAATAAAGGGTTAATAGTTGCAGAAGTAGAGCTAAAAACCGAAGATGATGTTTTTGAAATACCAGATTGGTTAGGAGAGGAAGTTACAGGACAAGTACAATATTACAACTCGCAATTAAGCAAAACACCTTATAATACATGGCACTTATGAAAACTAGCATTATTCTATTATTTGCACTACTAAGTATTTATGCTTGTAAAGAGCAATCTAAGCCAACAATACCCAGCACAGAACAACACAACGATAGTATTTCTAAAGTTTTAAGAGATACCTTGGTGGTACACAAAGACACCTTGGCTACTGAGGTGGTTGGAGATTACAAATCCAAAAAAGCGCTTGAAGAGGCCTTGAAAAAAGAAGGTTTTAAGGTGAATCTTGTTGTAGATAAGGCTACGCAAGACACAATTATTATGCAGCAGTATTTTATGGTGTTTTTTAAGCAAGGGCCTGTAAGAGTGCAAAATGAAGAGGAAACAGAATTTTTAAACCAACAGCATTTAGAACATTTGGAAGACATGAAACTTAAAGGTTTTACAGCCATTTTAGCAGATTTTCCAGAAAGTGAAGTTATAAAAACACTTGCAGTATTTAATGTGCCAAATATTAAAACAGTGGACAGTTTAACACAGTTAGACCCTATGGTAAAAGCAGGACGATTGGCTTTAGAAATTCACCCGTGGTGGGCAGAAAAAGAGAGTAAATTATATTAGTGCGTCACCTTTTAAAAAAGATATACGCTGGTGTTTATACTCTTGCCATTACAGCAGCATTGGTATTGCATTTTGTAATTAAAGACCAAACATATACCAGCAGTTTATGGTTTTATGCTTTGCCATTACCTGTGCTCTTGTTTCTGGTTTTAATTAGTACTTGGTGTATTCCAAAAGTATTGAAGCGCTATAATATTACTCTGGCTTTTATTTTACTTACAGTATGGTTAGCTAGAAGTTTTAAGTTAACTTTTACAGGCGAGATACCAGCGCCTAAATTAGAAATAGTGCTGTGGAATGTTGCAAACAACAATACTGTTTTAGATGCTTTTAAGCGCGGAGCAACATTACCAGATGTTGCTGTTTTGATAGAGTATAGTGCTCAAGAAGTAATGGCTTTAAAGGCATTACACCCATCATACTACATATATAATGATACTATTGGCAAAATAGGGGTATTCTCTAAAACGCCCTTGCAAATAAAAGCACATATACCATCGCGATACCAGACTACAGTTGTTAATTTTAAAACTAAAGGCATTAATTTTTACGCAGTCGATGTTTCTGGAAGTATCGATGTGCCCAGATCCTGGGGCTTAGAAGTTGTTAATACGGCAATAAGTACAACAAAGAATACGGTTGTTTTGGGCGACTTTAACGTGCCTTACGAGTCGGTATTGCTCAAGGATTTAAAATCGAATTTTCAACACGCCTTTAGCGAAAAAGGTACAGGTTTTCGCGAAACTTGGTTTTGGGGCTTACCTATATTATCTCTGGATCACGTTTGGGTATCTAAAGATTTAGAGGTGATAAAGGTAGATAAGGTACATACGTCTACATCAGACCACGCGATGCTAAAGTTATTTTTAAAGCCCTAACGCGATAGTGTAAACCTGCGTTTGGCCTCATTGCCATAGCTATCTGTAGCAGTAAGCAGGTAAGATCCGGGTAACGGCGAAATGCCAATTTCATGAATGTCTTTTGTGCTGCCTATATACGTGTTATCGATGTACCAAAATACTGTGGTTTCTGGTTTAGAGTGTGCTACTTTCACTATTAAATCGTTGGTTTTACCATCAAAATCTTTAGGTAGAAAAATAGCATCATTCGCTTTGGGATAAATAAAATCTATGGAAACAGGATCGTTTCCTAAACAGTCTGCTCTAAATTTTGGCAAAGTTTTATAAAACGGATTTTTGGTGGTGTAGTAATGCGCCATTATTGGGGGCAGCAGAAACCAAGATTTATGTATTATTTGCGACACATCTTCGCAAGAGGAATTTACCTGATAAGTTTCGCTGGCATTAAGATGTACCAGTTTGTGGTATGGGCAAGGCGGTGTTTTTAGTCCAATTAGAGGGATGTATTGTGGCGTGGTTGTGTTACAATGTGGGCCTGCACGATGGCCACTTTGCTGGCATATTGCTACTTTTCGCATCTCATCGAAAGGCGGTGTAAACCATGAGCTGTTAGGCAATATGCCAAACACGTCGAAAAGTAAGGGAGCTGCCGCTTGTACGCCTACCAAACCTGGGCGCCCCTCACCATCTGCATTACCTACCCAAACACCAACCACGTAATCTTTTGTTGTACCTATTGCCCAAGCATCTCTAAAACCAAAGCTAGTACCCGTTTTCCAAGCAATTTGCTTAGAGCCATCGAAAAACGCCCAACTCTCATCGTTCTCGGGCCGGTTAACCTCTTTTAAACTTTGATACGTAAGGTAAATCGAGGCAGCATTAAAAAGTGTTTTACTTCCTTGCTCTTTTCCAAAGTTAGCCTCTTTAGAAGCACGATAAATAGGGTCGCAAAACTCATTTTCGAGGTAGGTGCTGGAGCGCTCAGAAAAATGATTAAGCGTAGAAGATAATGCTGCATAGCTTTTACATAAATCCCAAAGGTTGCTCTCTGCGCCACCCAGTACTAAAGATAAGCCATAATGGTTGGCATTGTACTTTACATCTCTAAGTTGCAGCTGCTTTAAATAATGGTAAAACCGATCCAGCCCAAACGTTTTAAGCATACGCACGGCAGGTACATTTAACGATCTTGATAAGGCTTTACTAGCTGGTACAGCACCATCGTAAGTTTTATTGTAATTTTCTGGATTGTAACTGCCAAATTGTGTGGGGATGTCTGCAACTAGAGTGTTAGGGAGTAACTCTCCTGTATCCAACATGGCAGCATATAAAAATGGTTTTAATATACTCCCTGTACTTCTGGCCTTGTTAATAATATCAACATCTTTTTGGTGGGCCTTGTCTGTTGGCGTATTGCCTACATAAGCTAAAACCTTGCGTGTATTTACATTTAAAACTAAAACGGCAGCATTGTAAATTTCGTTCTGGCTTAAAGTGTTGTAATGTGTTTTTACAATATGATTTACTTGTTGTTGCAAACCAAAGCTAACAGTAGTTTGTACAGACGTTCCGGGTGTACTGCGATTTACTTTTTGTAACAAATGCGGTGCTGCTTGTGGCAGGGGGTAAGGCTTTTGGGGCAAGGCTTCTGCTATAGAAAGTGTGTAAGTTATACTATCTAAAATATTTTTTTTCAGTAATTTTTTTAGAAGTTTATTACGCTTTTGTAACAAGCGTTTTTGGTTTTTGCCAGGATAAATTAAACCAGGAGCATTGGGTAGTACTGCCAGCGCGGCACTCTCTGCCCAAGATAAATTATTGGGGTGCCTGCGAAAATAACGCCAAGAAGCAGCATCTAAACCCACAACATTACCACCAAAAGGGGAATTGCTGGCATATTGAGCTAAGATTTCGGCTTTAGAATAGCTCAATTCTAGGCGTGTTGCTAAAATAAGTTCTTTTAGTTTTTCAATATAACTGCGTTTTTTACCTTTTCTAGACAAACGAATTACCTGCTGTGTAATGGTACTACCACCGCGTTTTATAGTTCCAGACTTTAAATTTTCTCGTAGTGCTTTAAAAATTGAAATGGGATTAAAGCCGGGGTGCTTGTAAAAATATTCGTCTTCGAATTGAAGTATGCAGTGTTCGAATTTTTTAGGGACAGTATCGTTATGTGGAAAGCGCCATTGGCCATCTTTTGCAATCTGTGCCCCTAAAAGTATGTTTTCGGCGCTGGTAATTACTGTGGCGGTAGGATCTGAAAAGAGTTGTTTAGGTAAGCACAAATAATATGAAATGCATAGAAGCAGTACCACAGCGCTTTTAATGCGATGTTTCTTTATATAATTTAATATGTTTTTTGCTTTTAAATGCATGTTTACAAAAGCCTGTAGATGTAAAAATAGGATTTATAGACTTAAGATCAAGTAGCAGTAACCGTTTTAAGGCAAAAACAAAAAAACCTCGACTCTAGTTCTTAAACATAGAATGCAAGGTTTATAATCAAATTGATTAATAGCACTGCAAAACTAGTAATTTTAAGTAAATTCTTATGGCAATTTAAAGTTATTTAAAGGTTAAGTTTAGCTGTGCCAATTAGTTGTATTTTACTTTTCTAAGTACGCGTATAGCCTCGTTACATAAGGTGTAAATAGCCTCGTTGTGTGTTTTTAAGTAGGGCTTAGCTTCTTGGAGTTTATCTATAGCATCTTTAAAGTCGTTTAGGTAACAAATTAAATAAGTAGAGGGCAAGTTGTTTAAATCTATAATGTCTTTACCGCTTAAAGCACTTTTATGTTTCAATTTCTCTAAAAGCACATTATTGGTATTATAAACATGGTGTAATGTTTTTTTATTAAACTTTGGTGGTTTAAATAAAAGTTTGGTCGTTATGGTATAGCTGGCATTATTTTCAAAATGAATAATGGTTTCCTCAAGAGGGTAGTATTTAGAATGGTTTTGAAAGCCTAAATTGACATATTCTATAATTTTAAAACAATCTTCGGTAATAGTTATCGCCACTTCATCTAACGCAGAGAAAAATAAACGAACCCTCTCGTTAATAAGCTCTATATCTACTCTAGAAAAAAAGACTTCATCTTTAACGGTTTTTTTAGATCCTGCCCAGCACACCACAAAGTACTCCTTAAACACTTTGTAGCGTGCATTAAGGCTTTTACGTTTGGCCATAAAATCGATAACACCATCTAAAGTATGCTCAATATTATTTTGCGCATTGTTTTCTATGGCCTCTACTATTTTCGAGTTAACATCGGTAACATCACTTTTAAAAACTTTGGGCATGCTAATGCTGCCTTCTCTAAAAAACACAGTGCCTCCATAATACTTCCAAATATTTTTTCTCAGGGAGGTGAGTTTTCCAGTTGCCCTAATAGTTACCAACCCTACAACCTTATCATCAGGCAAATGTGGGAAGGGAATATTTTCATATTGGACAATAGGAGGGTGTGTTAGATAGGCATTTATAAGGTTTTGAATTTTGCTATCATCAAAAAAAGCAACACCAATAACAGTATTATCTTCATCCTTAACACCAATAACAATGTAAGAGTTATTCTTGGGGTTGCTGTTAGATAAGGCGCAAATATGTTTTAAAAATTTGGCCTTCCCTTCTTTCTGGCCAATATCGATTTTAAGTTTCTTATCATAGAAACTATTTTCATCGTTATGAGCCAAAAGGTGTTTTATAAGAAGACGTTTATTAATCATAAATGTGCGCCTGCAATTTAATTTTAAAACTAATTAGAAGTTAAAGCGATTTGTTAACTGTTACAGAATTGGCCTGTGCTGTGCAAAACATAAGCACATCTGCAATGTTTACGTGTGGAGGTCTAGATACAGCAAAGTAAATAACTTCGGCAACATCTTTTGCCTCCAACGCCTTAAAGCCAGTGTATACCTTATCCGCAGCTTCGGCACCTTTAAATCTCACTTTAGAAAATTCGGTCTCTACCATTCCAGGGTTAACGGCACCTACTTTTATACCATAAGAGTTAAGATCTACACGCATACCTTCTGTAATGGCTAAAACAGCGTGCTTACTAGCGCAGTACACATTGCCTTTGGGGTACACTTCTTTACCAGCAGAAGAACCAATATTAATAATATGTCCAGACTTTCGCGCAGTCATTTGGGGTATAATTGCTTTACTAACATACAAAAGCCCTTTAACATTAATGTCCATCATGGCATCCCAATCCTCCGTATCGCCATTATGTATAGGGTCTAGCCCATGTGCGTTACCAGCGTTGTTAATAAGGATGTCTATGTGTTTAAAATCTGTTGGAAGCGATGCAATTGCAGTTTTAACAGCCTCTTTGTTGCTAACATCAAAATTTAAAATATGTACATCGGTTAAACGCTCTAAAGCTTCTTTAATCGTAGTTAAACGGTGTAGTCTCCTGCCGCAAAGAATTAATTTAATACCTTGTTTAGCAAATTCGTACGCGGTAGCTTCACCTATACCACTTGTTGCCCCTGTAATAAAAGCTGTTTTCGTCATTATTATATAAATTCCTTTTTATTTTCGATTTAAAAGTACTAAAAAACAGGCATCAAATTTTTTAGAGCAGCATTAATTAAATGTAGGTTTAGCAAGTTTGCTTTGCATTTAAGATAAACTTATCATAATTAATGGTTAAAGTGAAAACCAATTCGACATTGTTAATTTATTTTAACCAATTTTTAACAGAAGGCAACTAAAAATTTTGACATTTTGCAATGCTTAAAAAATTAGAGCGTACATTCGAGCTTAAAACTTAAAAATGATGGAAGAAACAAGTACAGTAGATATAAAGTCTATAAACGAGAAGATTGAAAAGGAAAGTGCTTTTGTTGACTTATTGGCTTTTGAAATGAACAAAGTTATTGTAGGACAAAAACACATGATAGAACGTCTCTTGATTGGATTATTAGGTAGAGGCCATATTTTATTAGAAGGTGTGCCAGGTCTTGCAAAAACATTAGCAATTAACACACTATCTCAAGCTGTAGATGGTAGTTTTAGCAGGATACAGTTTACACCAGATTTATTACCAGCAGATGTTACAGGTACCCTTATTTACAATATGAAAGACAATGATTTTTCTATTAAAAAAGGACCAATTTTTGCCAACTTTGTATTGGCAGATGAGATTAACAGAGCGCCAGCAAAAGTACAATCGGCTTTATTAGAAGCCATGCAGGAAAAACAAGTAACTATTGGAGACGAAACGTTTACTTTAGATAAGCCTTTTTTAGTAATGGCTACACAAAACCCTGTAGAGCAAGAAGGAACTTATACCTTACCAGAAGCACAGGTAGACCGTTTTATGCTAAAAACGGTTATAGATTATCCTAAATTAGAAGAAGAACAGCTTATTGTACGTGCAAATTTAAAAGGTGCTTTCGAGAAAGTAAACTCAGTAGTATCTCTAGATCAAATTAGATCTGCTCAAAAGACAGTAAGAGAAGTGTATATGGACGAAAAAATTGAAAAGTACATCTTGGATATTATTTTTGCAACCAGATACCCAGAGAAATACAGACTTGCCGATTTAAAACCTCTAATCTCCTTTGGGGCATCGCCTCGTGGAAGTATAAACCTGGCCACAGCGGCAAAATGTTATGCTTTTATAAAACGTCGCGGTTACGTTATTCCAGAAGACGTGCGTGCGGTAGTTTACGACATACTACGCCATAGAATAGGCATAACTTACGAGGCAGAAGCCGAAAACGTTACCTCGGTAGATATTATTAATAAAATTGTAAACGAAATAGAAGTGCCTTAATTGACCGTTGAATACTAGGCAACCGCACGTTAAAATAAACAAAGCGGTACTAAATATACAATAGACAATTAAAAGATGGATACTAAAGAATTACTAAAAAAAGTACGCAAAATAGAGATTAAGACGCGACGCTTGTCTGATCATATTTTTGGAGGGGAGTACCACTCTACTTTCAAAGGCAGGGGTATGACTTTTAGTGAAGTAAGACAATACCAATTTGGAGACGATGTACGTAGTATCGATTGGAATGTTACAGCACGCTACAACGAACCCTATGTAAAAATCTTTGAAGAAGAGCGCGAACTTACCATGATGCTTATGGTAGACGTTTCGGGGTCTGAATTGTTCGGTACAGAGCAGCAGTTTAAAAATGAGGTGGTTACAGAAATTGCAGCAACATTAGCATTTTCTGCAACACAAAATAATGATAAAATTGGTTTGATATTATTTTCAGATCAAGTAGAGTTATTCATTCCGCCCAAAAAAGGCCGTTCTCACGTGTTGCGCATTATTAGAGAATTAATTGAGTTTAAACCAGAAAGCAAGCAAACCAATCTAGCCGAAGCATTAAAATTTTTAACCAGCGTTATGAAAAAGAAAGCCATCGTTTTTGTGCTTTCTGATTTTATAGCAGACGATTACCAGCGTACCATGAAAATTGTATCTGGAAAGCATGATGTTACAGGCATTAGAGTATACGATAAACAAGAAGAAGAAATTCCTAATCTAGGGCTTGTACAAATGCAAGACGAAGAAACAGGAGAGCACATGTTGGTTAATACCAGTTCTAAAAAAGTACGTCTTAACTATGCTGCTTTTTATAGAGAAAAAGTTCAGTATTACAAAGATACATTTTCGAGATCTGGAGCAGGAACAATAGATTGTCGCGTAGGCGAAAGCTACGTAAAAAAGTTATTAGGATATTTTAAAAGAAGAGGTTAATCCAGTTACAAGTTTAAGGTGAAATATATAAAGTTTAATAGTAAAATAAACTCTAGTAGAGCTGTAGTAATGTACCGCTCTAAGCCAATGCTATTGTTTTGTATAGCATTTTTAGGCACTCTGGTAACAGCATTTGCTCAAGTATCTGCAACCATAGATTCCACATCTATTAAAATTGGTGCTCAAGCTACTTATAAACTTGAGGTAGATGCAAATACCAATAGTTTGGTGGTATTTCCCGAAGGGCAAACTTTTGGGGCTTTAGAGGTGATTAACTCTTACCC
Organism: uncultured Flavobacteriaceae bacterium; assembly: GCA_947489085.1. Classification (GTDB taxonomy): domain Bacteria; phylum Bacteroidota; class Bacteroidia; order Flavobacteriales; family Flavobacteriaceae; genus Jejuia. The sequence continues at coordinate 79,735 of CANLCJ010000014.1, read as the reverse complement.
CATAGACACGGTTAAAAACGATGCTAAAACCAAATTAATAAAAAAATACGGACTCACACAGTTCGATTCTGGTGCCTATACCATACCCAGACAAAAAATTATAATAGGCGATAAAACGGTATTTACAGACTCTTTAAAGTTAGAAGTTAGAACTATTGTTATAGATACTACCAAACAAAAGCTGTTTGATATTAAGCCAATTATAGAGGTAGATAAAACAGGAAGCGTTGGAACTTGGTGGAAATACATACTAATAGCGCTATTAGTTATTGGCATAGTAGCAGCAGTTTTATGGTGGTTTATCTGGCGCCAAAAACCATTAACAGAAGAAGAGAAAATAGCCCTATTACCACCTTACGACAGAGCCAAGATAGCGCTTAAAAAATTAGATGAAAGCCATTACTTAAAGCATAGAGAATTAAAGGGGTATTATTCTGAGCTTACGCTTATCATTAGAAAATATTTAGACGAAAAAGTATACGATCATTCTTTAGAAAGTACCACAGACGAATTGGTAAGCCGACTAAAATTATTAAAACAAAGCAACCAAATAGATTTAAGCGCAGAAACCATAAAGAATATAGAAAATATTTTAAGGCGTGCCGATTTGGTGAAATTTGCAAAATCTGCACCAGACACTGCTTTAGCAGAAATAGATAGAAATACCATAGATGCCGAGATAGACCACGTAAGAGAAGTGCTGCCAGAGCCTACAGAAGAAGAAAAGCTCTTAGATAAACAATACAGAGAAGCGCAAGAGCAGAAACAAAAGCGAAACAAAATAATATTAACCATAAGCATTGGTGTTTTTCTGCTTATAGCCACGTTAGTAGGGTTCTCTCTAAAATACGGCTTCGATAATGTAAAAGACACCATAATAGGTCATGATAGTAAAACACTACTAGAAGGCGAATGGGTAAATAGCCAGTATGGCGCACCACCCCTAACCATAAGCACACCAAAAGTACTTAAACGCACACCAGCCCCAATCCCAGAAGAGCTTAAACAACAAATTGAGGTTACTTTATTTGCCTATGGCAGTATTTTAGAAGGTTTTAATGTTTTAGTAAGTACAACAAACCTTAAAAGTGCCGAAGACATTAAAATTGAGCTAGAGCAAGTAGCCACACAAAGCATAAGCATGTTCGAGCAACGTGGCGCAAAAAATATGGTAACTAAAAAAGAGGAGTTTGTTACACCAGGAGGAGTAGAAGGCCTAAAAGTGTTTGGCACAGGAGAGTTTCCATCTCTGGTAAAAGACGAAACCTATAAAGGCAATTACACCATGCTGTTGTTTAACTCTAAAAAAGCCATACAACAAGTTACCATTACCTCTAAAGAAGGCGATAAGTATGCAGAAAAAATGACACAACGCATCGTAAATTCCGTAGAACTTAAAATTGAAGAGGAGTAATGTTAGAAGGCATAGAGTTTTTAAATAAAGAATTATTTTGGTTATTGCTGGCTTTGCCCATTGCAGTAGCATGGTATGTTTTTAAAAATAAGCAGCAAACAGCAACGCTTAAAATGTCGAGTTTAAAAGGATTTAAACTTACCAATTCTGCATTACCAAAATTAAAGCACGGGTTGTTTGTGTTAAGGCTTTTGGCACTTGCACTTTTAATTACAGCATTGGCCAGACCGAGATCTGTAGAAGTGTCCACAAAAACAAAAACAACAAAAGGTATAGATATATTAATGGCCATAGATGTTTCTGCCAGTATGTTGGCCAAAGATTTAAAACCAAATCGACTAGAAGCATTAAAAAATGTAGCCAGCGAATTTATAGCACAAAGGCCAAACGATAGAATAGGTTTGGTAGAATATGCAGGAGAAAGCTATACCAAAACACCAATTACCAGCGATAAAGCAGTAGTGCTACAATCTTTAAAAAGTATAGAATACAATACTATAATAGAAGGCGGTACAGCTATAGGTATGGGGCTAGCCACGGCAGTTAATAGATTAAAAGACAGTAAAGCAAAAAGCAAAGTTATCATTTTGCTTACAGATGGTGTTAACAACACAGGATTTATAGACCCCAGAACAGCCAGCGAATTGGCTGTAGAATACGGTATAAAAACCTATACCATAGGTTTAGGAACAAACGGTATGGCACTTTCGCCTGTAGCTGTAGACAGAGCGGGGCGTTTTGTTTACGATCGTGTACAAGTAGAAATAGACGAAGCACTTTTAAAAGAAATAGCTAAAGCCACAGGAGGAGAGTATTTTAGAGCCACAAACAATAAAAAATTAGAAGAAATTTACGGTGAAATTAATAAACTGGAAAAAACAGAAATAGAAGAGTTTAAATTTTCCAATTACGACGAAAAATTTCGCCCACTAGTGCTGTTAGCAGGCCTATTATTGCTTGTAGAATTAGCATTGCGTTTTACAGTATTTAGAAGTTTTATTTAAACTATGGAGAAAGGGGTAATAATACAGGCAAGCGCCAGAAGCATAGGCAATACATCCGTTAGTGTTGCAGCATTTAACAACACTGTTAATTTTGATGTTATAGACCTCAATACAAAGCATATTTCTCATTTCGATTATGAATTTAAAAATGCGAACGACGATTTTGCACCACTCTTTAAACACATTGTAAAAACGTACAGCGTGTTAATTTTTGCAACACCAATATACTGGTACACCATGAGTGGACTTCTAAAGGTGTTTTTCGATAGAATTTCAGACTTTTTAATCCAAGAAAAAGCCTATGGTAGGTTATTGCGAGGTAAATATATGGGCGTTATTAGTAATGGGCTAACTAACAATGTTACAAAAGCCTTTGCCGAACCTTTCATTAAAAGTGCAGATTATTTGGGCATGTCTTTTTTGGGTTACCAACATAGCGTTATCGAAAATGGTAAAATTTCAGAAACAACACACAAACAAATAAACGCTTTAGCCTTAAAATGCAAACAAGTTATTCAGAATAAAGATTAAAATATGTATCAATTAGAAGAAAAAGTATGGTTTTGGGCTTTGGTAATTATACCAGTTATTGTGCTGCTCTTTTTGTTACTACAACTGTGGAAGCGCAATACACAAAAAAAGTTTGCAAACGCTACAGTACTCCAGCGGTTAAGTCCAGATAAATCGATATTCAAATCAATTTTAAAACTAGTATTATTATCTCTAGCATTTGCATGTTTGGCCTTAGCATTGGTTAACCCTAAGATAGGCACAAAACTAGAAACCGTAAAACGAGAAGGTGTAGACATTGTATTTGCGCTAGATGTTTCTAAAAGTATGCTGGCAGAAGATATTGCGCCAAACAGGTTAGATAAAGCCAAACAATTAGTAACACAAATTATAAACAATTTGGCTAGCGATCGCGTAGGCATTATAGCTTATGCAGGTCGTGCAGTACCGCAGTTGCCAATTACCACAGATTACGCATCGGCCAAACTGTTTTTAAATAATATGAATACCAACATGCTATCCTCTCAAGGTACAGCAATTAACGAAGCCATTAAACTGTCTAAAACGTATTTTGATGATGAAGAGCAAACCAATCGCGTCCTTATTATTATATCAGACGGAGAAGACCATAGCGAAGATGCAGTAGCAGTAGCAGAAGATGCCAACGAAGAAAACGGTATACGCATATTTACCATAGGCGTTGGAGACCTTAAAGGTGGGCCAATACCCCTTAAGATAAACAATGTGGTGCAGAGCTATAAAAAAGACAGTAAAGGCGAAACAGTAATTACAAAATTAAACGAAGCCACTTTAAAATCTATAGCCAACGAAGCCAATGGTGTTTACATTAATGGTAAAATTACAGCCAATGTTGTCGAAGAAATTAGAGGCATTTTAAATGCGATGGATAAAACAGAATTTGAAGCCAAGCAGTTTGCAGATTTCGAAGATAAGTTCCAATGGTTTTTAGCCTTTGGGGTACTATTTTTGTTTATAGATATTTTTCTTCTAGAAAGAAAAACAGCGTGGCTAAAAAAGTTGAATTTATTCAATGAGAATTTATAATTTTTTTAACGGCAAAACCCTAACAACTTTTATAAATTAGAACTTAAAATCAGCGCAATGCAGAAGTTATTTTTAATTACCATACTACTACTTTCACAACTTGGTTTTTCTCAGCAAAAAAACAAACAAAAGGTAATTGAGAAACAAGCCAATAACTTTGTGTACGAAGGGAACACTTTAGTAAACGAAGATTTTGTAGCGGCAGAAATGGCTTACCGCAAAGCCCTATCTAAACAAGAAGGCAATATTGCAGGTGCTTACAATTTAGGCAACTCCTATTACAAAGAAGGCAATTACCAAGAAGCATTATACCGCCACCAGCAAACTGCAAAATTAGCAACATCTAAGGCCGAAAAACATAAGGCATACCATAACATGGGCAACGTGTTTATGCAAACTAAGAAATGTAAAGAAGCCGTAGAAGCCTATAAAAACGCTTTAAGAAATAATCCTACAGACGATGAAACACGCTACAATTTAGGCCTAGCCAAAGACTGCGCAAAACAGCAAGAGCAAGAAAATAAAGATAACAAGGACGACAAAGAGGATAAAGACAACAGCGAAGATAAAAAAGACGAAAATAAAGAGAATAAAGACGAAAACAAGAAAGACGATAAAAAAGAGGGCGAAGGTGATGATGAAGATAAAAAAGATGAAAACAGCGAAAAGGAAGATGAGAAAGATAAAGATGAAAAGCCTGAGGATGATGAAAAGAAAGCAGACAAAGGCAAAGGCGATGAAGATAAAAAAGAACAACAGCCCCAACCAAGAGAGGGAAGGCTATCTCCACAGCAGGTTAAAAATTTGCTAGAAGCTATGAATAATCAAGAACAAAAAGTACAAGACAAAATAAATGCAGAGCAACAAAAAGGTGTGAAAATTAAAACAGAAAAAGACTGGTAAAACGAAACTAGAAATAATTCAAAACTTTAAATTTTTGCAACAAACAGTTAACATGCAAAAGAATAATAATTTGAAATGAGAGTAGATTGTTATTATTCAAAACCCATTATGAAATTTATAAAATACATATTTGTTTTTTTATTTTTATTAGGCACACACGCTGGTGTGGCTCAGGTAAAATTCGAAACCAAAGTAAGTAAGAAAAAATTAGGCATTAACGAGCGTTTACAAGTTAGCTTCGAAATGAATGCCGACGGCGATAATTTTAATTCGCCCTCATTTTCTGGGTTTAAAGTTGTAGGAGGCCCAAGCCAATCTATACAAAACATGTGGATAAACGGTGTACGTACCTATAAAAAAACATACACTTACTTTTTAGAGCCAAGAAAACGAGGCATTATCTCTATTGGTCAAGCTACAATCGATGTAAAAGGTAAAACCTATAAAACATCGCCTGTAAAAATTGAAGTTACAGCTGCTGTAGATAAACCAAAGGACCCTAACGATCCTAGTTTTATAGCATCTAATAACGTACATTTAGTTGCAGAAGTATCAAACTCGAATCCCTACCTTAACGAGGCTATAACCGTAATATATAAATTATATGTAGCCCCAAATACAGGTGTAAACAATTGGGACGAAATAGATATCCCAAAATATAACGATTTTTGGAGTCAAACCATAGATACTAAAGACCAACGTGTGCAAACAGGTACATTTAAAGGCGAAGAATACCGTTTCTTAGTATTGAGAAAAACAATTTTGTACCCGCAAAAATCTGGTAAACTAAACATAGAACCTTTAACACTAGATGTTTCTGTACAAGTACCTACCAATAGGCGCGACTTTTTTGGGGGTGTTGTTATGGGAAGTGCAAGTAAAAAAGTGTCGGCAGGCAATAAAACCATAACCGTAAAACCGCTACCAAGCGAAGGCAAACCATCAGACTTTAGTGGAGCAGTTGGAGATTTTTCATTTAAGGTTACAACAACCAAAAAGGAACTTAATGCTACTGAATCTCTACAAGCTAAGTTAGAGGTTAGAGGTAAAGGCAATTTAAAGTTGTTTTCTCTGCCCAAAATAAACCTGCCCAATTCTCTTGAAGTTTACGAGCCAGAACACAAAGAAAGCGTAAGCACTACATCTAGAGGCATGAGAGGTAGTATTTCAGACACCTACACAATTGTGCCCCAATTTAAAGGCAAGTACCCTTTGCCAAGCATTTCCTTCTCGTACTTCGATCCTAAAACAGAACAATACAAGCGTTTAACCTCTAACGAGACTGTAATAAATGTTTTAAAAGGCCCAACAAATACCAGTGAAGCGACAAGCAGTGCTACAAATGGAGTTGTAAAACAGCAGGTTATAGCAAACGATACCAAATTTGCATTTATAAAAACGGCAACTAATTTTACACCTAAAGGCACTACATATTTTTTTAAATCCACATTGTTTTGGAGTTTAGTATTCGGCCCCTTTTTATTAATTCCTCTAGCCGTAGTCGTTAGAAAAAAGAAAGCTAATAGGGATGCCGACGTTGTTGGAAATAAAAGACGTAAAGCCGATAAATTAGCTAGAAAATACCTGAAAGGAGCCAAAACCCAATTAGGACAAAAAGAGGCTTTTTACGAAGCATTAGAGAAGGCCTTGCATAATTATTTAAAAGCAAAGTTACATATAGAAACTAGCGATTTAAGTAAAGACAAGATAGAAAACTTGTTAAATGAACGCGGTGTAACCAACGCCGTTATTGCAGATTTTATAGCAATTTTTGAAAATTGCGAATTGGCAAGATACACACCAATAACAAATGTAACAATGCAAGAGGACTACGAAAAAGCGGCACAAACCATTTCGTTAATAGACAAGCAAGCACGTTAATTATGAAGCAGTTTTTATACATACTAACCGTTTTATTTGGAGTTTTAGTAACACAAGCTCAAAACGACGTTCTCTTTAGCGAAGCCAATACGCTGTACAATGCTGGCAAATATGCAGAAGCTATAGATAAATATGAGGCCATACTAAAAAGCGATGTACACTCCGCCGAGCTTTATTTTAATTTAGCAAATGCGCATTACAAGCTAAATCACGTAGCGCCAACAGTGTATTATTACGAAAAAGCGTTGCTTTTAAACCCTACAGATACCGATATTAAAAACAACATAGGTTTTGCAAAAAACATGACTGTAGATGCCATAGATACTATTCCACAAGTAGGCTTCTCAAAATTTATAAATGCAGTAACAAAAACCTTAAGCGCAGACGGTTGGGCAATACTAGCAATTTTCTTTACTGTGTGCTTTGTAGTTTTAATATTGGTCTACTACTTTTCTATAGCAACAACGCCAAAGCGTATTGCTTTCCTAGCAAGCATGCTTAGCCTATTTGGCTTGGGTATAGCACTCATTTTTGCATTTAGTAAATACAATTTAGATACCTCTAATAATCCAGCTATTGTTTTTGCTCAAGAAACACAAGTAAAAACAGAACCCAATTTAAGAAGCGAAGAAGCATTTAAACTTCACGAAGGCACTAAAGTTAATGTTATAGATACTATAGGGAATTGGAAAGAAATTAAACTTACCGATGGTAAAACAGGCTGGATTTCTGCTGAAGATATAAAATTAATTAAAGATTTTTAAGATACAATTGCCCTGTAATTTTCACGATAAGCCTTACAAAGCCTACATTTGTTTCTAATCATAAAAAATTTATATGTTTAACATATAATATATAAATAAAAATTTATCAAATAGTTTTTTGAAATTTGTACCAAGATTGAAAGTCACGTTTCAAACGGTACAAACAAAGTAACAATTTAGATTTTTATTTATTATGAAAACAGAACACCTAGAGCAATTAAATTCTAGATCTACACTCTCCAAAGTTTTAATCCTAATTGCGTGGTTATGCTTTACAGCAAATGCAGTGTTACTTATCTATTATTTCTCAGATTTCCCTATATGGCATTACAAAGATGTTTTCCTCATTAATGGATTCAGTATTGTTATATGGACAGTAGTTTCTTTTTTTAGCAGTATAGTACAAATGTATGCTGCCAATTACATGAAAGGCTTTAAAAAACAAAAACAATTTTTGTTATTATGTTTAGGCTTTTCAATAGCAGTAATGTTATTTGTGGTATCCAACCATGTCGCACTCCTAGTTTTCTTTTGGTTTCTAATGGGGCTTATCATGTCCAGGCTTATAGGTATCGATACAGAATGGAAAGAAGCACAACATGCTGCCAAATTTGCAAGAACCAATTATTTTACAGGCGTGCTTGCTTTTGCTTTGGGTACAGCATTACTGGTATACACTACTGGTGCTTATACTAAAACTGAGATTCTGTCTAATTTAGAGGCAGGAACACAATGGCACTTGGTGCTGGCAGCATTGCTTATTGTTGTAGCTGCCATTATACAATCTGCCATATTCCCGTTTCACAGGTGGCTTTTATCGGCGATGACCTCTCCTACACCAGCCTCGGCCTTAATGCATGCAGGCTTTGTAAACGGTGCAGGTATCTTATTAACATTATTCGCACCTTTGTTATTTAAAGCAAACATATTGCTGCTCGTATTTACTATAGGAGGTGTTACAGCCATAGTAGCACAATTTAGCAAGCTACTTCAGGTAAATGTTAAGCAAAAGTTGGCCTGCTCTACTATTGCACAAATGGGTTTTATGGTAATGCAATGTGGCTTAGGGTTTTTCTCTGCAGCAGTAACGCACCTTATACTTCACGGATTCTATAAAGCCTATTTATTTTTATCTGCAGGAGAGACCGTTAAAAATGCATTACCCAAGCCGGAAGAAAAATTAACGGTAAAACCATTGCAATCTTTACTCATATTTGCCTCTGCAATATTGGGAGGAATCCTGTTTGGGGCTATTACAGGTAAAGGCATTGCCTTAAACAGCGGTTTATTTTTAACCTTTATCGTAGCCATTACCGTAGGGCAAGTAGTTTATAACATTATTAACTATGCCGCACTTACCATTACCAAAAAACTAATACTAACACCGTTACTAATAATTATAGGTGTAAGCGTTTATGCTTTAGTCTTTAACGGAGTTACTGTACTCATGCACGACATGCCAATGGCAAATGTACCCGTAGCGCTTACACCAGTACACATTATATTCGGTATTGTGTTTATAGTAGCATTTTACATTATGTTATCTGGAATTTATAAAAAAATACCATGGCTTTATGTAAAGCTTATGAATGTATCCCAGCCTTTAAACAGATCTGTTATTTCCTTTAAAAACAAATAAGTTATGACCAAAAAAGAACAAATACTTCTAAGTGTAGAAGCAGCATCGCAGAGCATAGGTACTACATGGCCTCTATACGCTTTTGTAGCATCTAATCCTTTGTCTGGTTACGAAAAATTACCTTTTGATAAAGCAGTGGAGGCAGCAGGGAAATATTTAAATTCAAAATCTTATCCCAATGCCGCTACATATAAAACGGCATTAGAAACTCAAGATATAGACAGAGCCTTATTAGTTGAAACTTTAAGAAAGGCAAACTATCTTGAAACGCCAGAAACATACCTAGATTTAATGGCATCTCAACCAGAGCCCAAACAATCGCAGTCTAAATTAGATGTAATTATGGCAAAATGGTTAGCTGTATTTATGGATGAAGGTATGGCAGAATGGCAAATGCCAAATAAAGACAAAGGATTTTTTAAAGCATGGAAAGCTTTAGCGAGTTACGATAAAGATATTGGCAACCCGAGCTTGAAGCAGGTGCCAGACGATTCTATAGATGCCTTAGAGCAGGTTTTAAGCGCCCACAACATACACAACTACAATACAGTGTTTAAAGCGCATGTAGCAGCCTTGCCGGGATGGACAGGTTACATTAAGCACAGAATGATAACAAACAGTGCATGGCAACAAAAATTCCCTATTACTATAGAAGACTACTTGGCAGTAAGGTTAACCATAGCCAACCATTTAGGGTGGCCTATTGAAATGCCATTAGAGGAAACTAAGACGCCGTTGCAAAACAACCTAAAGCAATTGTGGTTAGAAGCTTGGGAGAAATCCTTTCAACAAAAATTAACAACCAATCTTATTGCGCAAGATGTAAAAACACATTCGAACGCTGTACCAGATGCGCAAATGGTATTCTGTATAGATACCAGATCGGAACTAATTAGGAGACATGTAGAGGCCTCTGGCAATTACGAAACCTTTGGGTATGCTGGATTTTTTGGTATAGCTGCAGATTACCAACACTATCAGGAAGATATAAAAGTAAAATCTTCCCCGCCAATAGTGGGCTCTCCTTATAAAATTTCAGAAGCACCAATGGATAACGCATCTGTTAAAGTAAATGCATTTAAGAACCATAAAAAATTAACAAGTTCCAAGACGAAAATTTTAAAACGTCTTAAAAACATGTTACCGTCTTCTTTTGGCTTTGTAGAAGGCTCAGGAGTGTTTTATGGATTTTCACTTCTAGCACGCTCTTTTTCACTCAATAAAACTTCGGCATTAGAAGATAAGACCTTAACCCATGAGTCTTTTTGCGAACCAAAACTAACATATAACACTAATGCGGATTCTGATATTACTTTGGAGGAAAAGGTAGCCATAGTAAAATCTGGATTTGACCTTATGGGTTGGGAACAGTTTGCACCAATAGTTCTGTTTGTGGGCCACGGCAGCCACACCACAAATAACCCCTTTGCATCCAGTTTAGATTGCGGTGCCTGTGCAGCAAACCCGGGAAGACATAATGCAAGACTTTTAGCAAGCTTAGCTAACGATACAGCGGTAAGAGAAGTGCTAGTAAAAACACACAATATAAACATTCCTAAAAGCACTGTTTTTGTTGGGGCAGAGCATAACACCACAACAGACCATATTGTAGTGTTCGATAAACAAGTTCCAGAATCTCACACGGAGTACTTAAAAGCTTTAAAGGCAAACTTAGCAAAAGCGCAAAAAACTGCCACAGCAGAAAGGCTTGGTGTATCTAAAGGAAGTATTGAGCTTGCAGAGGCCAAAGCAACCAACTGGGGCGAGACTAGACCAGAATGGGGTTTGGCTAAAAACGCAGCCTTTATTATTGGGTCTAGACAATTAACAGCAAATACAAATTTAGAAGGAAGATGTTTTATGCATTCTTACAATTGGGAGTTAGATCCAGAAGGTAAAGCTCTGGCTGGAATTATGGGAGGCCCAATGGTTGTAACACAATGGATAAACAACCACTATTATTTTAGTACTGTAGATAATAATAAATTTGGAGGCGGCACAAAAATAACACACAACGTAACAGGACATTTTGGTGTTGTACAAGGCAATGGTGGCGATTTAAAAATGGGGTTGCCATTACAATCCTTACAATCTTCTGATACGGAAAGCTATCATCAACCGCTTAGACTAACAACCATTATTCATGCACCATTGGCAAGAGTAGAAGCCATTTTAAAAGATAACGCCCACTTGCAAATGTTGCTGGACAACAAATGGATGTTTTTAAAGGTAATGGATAGTAGTACAGGTAACGTAATTAGAACTTATACTAAAGGGTTGAAATGGCATCCAGAACCAATAAAACATAAAAATTTGAAAATGGTAGTCTAAAGCAAAAGGCAAATAAAATTTGCTAAGTTCAGATTATAATAGAGAAAATGAATTTTAACTGGTAATACGTATTATTATGAAAGCACACACTTATAATGTTTTGGTACTTTTAGATTTGAAAGACAACTCAGAAAAACTTTTAAAATACACATTAGCATTGTCTAAAACAATGCCTTTAAATATTGAGTTTTTTAGTGTGCGTAATCCTACCGAAGTTATCGATACCGATAGCCAGCTCTCTGCAATGCGAAATATAAATACCAATTGTATAGCCCTACGTAATGAGTTAGAGCAAACACTATCTCCGTTTTTCAAAAATAATGGCGTTAAGGTAAAATCAACATTTGCTTTAGGCAATGCAAAAAACCATATTGAAAAACGAATAAGTGCATGCCTTCCAGATATTGTTATTATAGGAGAGCGTAAATCTAAAACATTGTCATTTATGGGAGATCATATTACAGATTTTCTTTTAAGAAACTATGAAGGGATGCTTTTGGTAGCTTCGAACCCCGAAAGTATAAACTCTTTAGAGGTGTTACGAGCAGCAAATACAAACAACATATATGCCAATAGTATGACGGCTTAAGGCAAACTGTTCTTTCCGCAAACAATACTTACCTAAGTTAAGCTATGGGGCAATACACCCAACGGCTTGATTTAGGTATTCTGTTTTTTTATAAAAACGTATAAAGTATTTTAAAATTTAGATTAACTTCGGCCTCTTATACATATCGATTTTTAAAGCCTTTTTTAGTCGGTACATTTTAATACAATTCGTTTTTTATGAAAAATTTATTTTCAAATATAAAAGGAGATGCTTTTGGAGGTATAACAGCAGGTATAGTAGCACTACCATTGGCACTGGCTTTTGGAGTGTCTTCGGGGTTAGGGCCAACAGCGGGACTTTACGGTGCTATTTTTATAAGTTTTTTCGCGGCACTTTTTGGAGGTACTAATACTCAAATTTCTGGACCAACTGCGCCTATGACGGCGGTTAGTATGGTAGTTATATCTGGAATAATAGCAACAAACGATGGCGATTTAGATAAAGCTTTACCTATCATTCTTACCGTGTTTTTATTGGGGGGTCTCATGCAAATAGGTTTGGGTGCGTTAAAATTAGGCATGTATATAAAATACATACCTTATCCTGTAGTTTCAGGATTTATGACGGCCATTGGTGTTATAATTCTACTAACCCAAATACTTCCAGTTCTAGGCTATTACCCTAAAGAGGATATGGCTTACGTTGATACCTTTAAAACACAAGCCAAGACAGTGGCCTTAGAAAACGTTTTAAAAGATGAAAAAGGTGAGAATCTCTTAGTCTTAAAGCATTTAAAGGCAACTGTAAATAGAGCAGAACACCTTACAGCTCCTATTATTTTGAAAGAAGCAACAACATTAGCAGGTAAAAAAACCTCTGGTGCCATGGGGGCGTTAAAAGCCATTCCAAGAGCTATACAACACATCAATTGGTTAGAATTTATACTAGCCATAGGTACCATTTTTATTATTTACGGTTTTAAGCGCATAACAAAAGCGATACCTAGCACATTAGTGGCTCTAATTGTAATGTCTGGGATAGCAGTAGGTTTTGGTTTAAATTACAAACCAATAGATGAAATACCAAGTGGCTTACCAATACCTAATTTTGAAATTTTTACAGCCTTTAAATTGTCTAGCGTTACACCTTATATATTTACAGCTTTAACTTTAGCGTTATTAGGTGCAATAGATTCTTTATTAACAAGTGTTGTTGCAGATAACATGACTAAAACAAAACACAAACCTAACAAAGAACTTGTGGGGCAAGGTATCGGTAACAGTATCGCAGCGATATTTGGAGGTATACCAGGCGCAGGTGCTACAATTAGAACTGTGGTTAATATATCTTCTGGCGGTAAAACAAAACTTTCTGGAATGATAGCAGGCGTGTTATTATTTATTGTTTTGCTAGGTTTAGGACCTATTGCATCGAAAATACCAGCAGCAGTACTAGCAGGAATACTTATAACAGTGGGTATAGGTGTTATGGATTATAAGGGTTTAAAAGCAATACCAAGTTTACCTAAAGATTTAAAGTTAGGGCCAATTAAATTAAGTTCTGAAGTGTTAATCATGCTTATTGTTTTAGTGCTATCCACATTTTGGAATTTGGTATATGCTGTAGGTATAGGTTTAGTAATAGCATCGTTAATATTTATGAAAAAAACAGGAAGCATTACCGCGAACAGTTCTACTATAAAACCATTAAAAGAGCACCCTTCGAGTAACGAATTTGACTTCCCCCAACAGTTAAAAGAAGAAATTTACGTAAAGCACATTAACGGGCCTTTATTTTTTGGATCTACAAGCGATTTTCAAGCATTAGCTAATCAAATCCCAGAAACAGCAAAAACGGTTATTTTAAGGTTGGAACAAATGCCTTATATGGATCAATCTGGATTATATGCTATAGAAGATGTGTTACAGGTATTAAAAGCAAAAGGTGTTGAGGTTTTATTTGTTGGTGTATTAAAGCAACCAGAGCATATAATGGAGCGTATTGGTATTATTCCAAATTTTATACCCAACTCCCATATTTTTGGTAGCTTTAAAGCAAGCCTAGAATGGGTTAAATTAAATGCAAAAAATCACTATTAATTAGATTGAGATGAAGAACACATACTACCACCAATTACTCGAGAATAATAAAAAATGGGTAAACGATAAACTTGAGAAAGACGAGAATTATTTCGAGAATTTATCTAAAGGGCAAAAACCACCAGTATTATGGATTGGCTGTGCAGATAGTAGAGTGCCTGCAAACGAGATTACAGGAACACACCCTGGAGAATTGTTCGTGCATAGAAATATAGCCAATATGGTAGTACATACAGACATGAACATGTTAAGTGTTTTAGATTATGCTGTAAACCATTTAGAAGTAAACCATGTTATTGTTTGTGGACATTACGGTTGTGGTGGCGTACAGGCTGCAATGCAAAACAAATCTTTAGGCCTTATTAATAAATGGGTTAGAAATATTAAAGAAGTTTACAAAGAGAATAAAACAGAGCTCAATAAAATAGAAGACCAAAAAAAGCGTTTCGATAGACTTGTAGAGCTTAACGTAAAAGCACAAGTATACGATTTGGCAAAGACGTCTATAGTGCAACAAGCTTGGAAAAACGGACGTGAGTTAGAAGTTCATGGTTGGGTTTACGATTTAAAAGACGGTATTATAGACGACTTAAAAGTATCTATGGATAGCGCTCAACATTTAGATGAGGTTTTTCGTCTAGACCTTGATTAAAAGCAAGAAGAGAATATTAGTGTTAGTAATAAAGTATAGACAATTAATTTAAAACAGATAGAGTTAAAACGCATGTTTTAATTCCAGTTTAACAAAAAACGAAATACGGTTAAGACTGTGTTTCGTTTTTTTGTATCCCTCTATTTCAGCTCGGCTGGCATTAAGCGTCGTTTAAGCCAATTTATATGTAGTTTAACTAAGATATTTCTGTAGCCTTTAGCACAAATATATATTTGACTCACCATAACATAAGTAGGTTAAGTTTATGGTAGATTTGGGGCAAAAAGGTGAACGACTTCGTTCACCTTTTTCATTTTAATTCAGTTTTCAGCAAACCCCAACAACCTTACCCTATACATTGTGGCCCAGAATTTTGTATAAATATGTTGAATTATGTTTCGTTAGTCTAAGGCAAAACATTAAAGTTTAGCCGTAGTTAAGGTTTCACTTTTTAATGTAAGGGTAGTAGAAAAAGAAACCAGATACATGCGAAGCTTTTGTTTGCAAATTGTATGGTTTATAATTTGCATAAAAAACGCCCACTAAAAGTGAGCGTTTATAAATAGATATAGAAATATATTATTTAGCTTCAGCATAACGCTTTTCAACTTCGTTCCAGTTTACTACGCTAAAAAATGCTTTAATGTAATCAGGTCTTCTGTTTTGGTAGTTTAAATAGTAAGCATGTTCCCAAACATCGATACCTAAAATAGGCGTGCCACCACATCCAATACCAGGCATTAATGGATTGTCTTGATTTGCAGTAGAGCAAATTTCAACTTTTCCACCTTTATGTACACATAACCAAGCCCAACCAGAACCAAAACGTGTAGCCGCTGCTTTAGAAAAAGCATCCATAAACTCTTCTTTAGAACCAAACGCAGCATCGATAGCGTCTTTTAATTCTCCAGATAAATAGCCCTTACCTTCAGGGTTCATAACACTCCAAAATAAAGAATGGTTGTAAAAACCACCACCGTTATTTCTTACTGCGGCATTACTAGTATCTAAGTTAGTAAGGATGTCCTCGATAGATTTTCCTTCTAAGTCTGTTCCTGCAATAGCATTATTTAAGTTATTCGTATACCCTTGGTGGTGCTTAGAATGGTGTATTTCCATAGTTCTAGCATCAATATGAGGTTCTAAAGCATCGTAAGCATATTCTAATTTTGGTAATTCGAAAGCCATAATTATTTTTTTAAATTTTTAATGTTAATTTATTTCAAATTTAAGGATAATAGAAGTCAATTAAAAATAATAAATCGTTATAACTCATTTAGAGTTTTTATCTTGTATTCAAATTTTAGGGCATGTCGCAGCAAAATCTATTTACCATATATAATGCCTCCGCTGGTAGCGGAAAAACCTATACACTGGTTAAATCTTATTTAAGTATTATTCTAGGCGCTAAAAGTCCAGAACTATTCAAGCGTATACTAGCTATTACGTTTACAAATAAGGCGGTAGCCGAAATGAAATCAAGAATTATAGAAACGCTTACGCTTTTTTCCGAAGAAAAAAAGGTGAATGTTTCAAGCCCTATGTTCAGTGCCCTTTGCGTAGAATTGTCTTTAACTCCAGAAGTGTTGCAGGAGCGCGCAGCAAATGTCTTAAACACCATTATTCATAACTATGCAGCTTTCGATGTTTCTACAATCGATGGTTTTACACACCGTATCATTAGAACTTTTGCGCACGATTTAAAATTACCTTTAAATTTCGAAGTAGAATTAGATCAAGAAGCTGTACTTAACGAAGCCGTAGATAGCTTAGTACATAAAGCAGGAACAGATGCCGCCTTAACTAAAGTATTGGTAGACTTTGCCATAGAGAAAGCAGACGAAGATAAAGGTTGGGACATTACTTACGATTTAAATAAAATAGCAAAATTACTGGTAAACGAAGGCGATTTAGAGCATATAGAGCAGTTGAAAGACAAAACACCTAAAGATTTCAATGTATTCAAAAAGCTGTTGTATAAAAATATCAAGGCAGCAGAAGCCTCTATTGTTAAAAATGCGAATACTGTACTGTCTCAAATAGAAAATGCAGGTTTAGCATTTAAAGATTTTTCTAGGGGGACATTGCCTAATCATTTTAAAAAAGCAAGCGCCTTAGAGTTTAACGGATTATATAAAAATAAGTTAGAAGAAAATATAACCGAACGCAAGAGCATTTATTCAAAAACACTTGATGCTCATCTAGCAAGCGCTATAGATAATTTACTACCAGAGATAGAACTTTTATATAAAATTATTAAAGCAGAGGTGTTTCATCTTAAATTTTCAAAAGCAATTTATAAAAATGTAACCCCACTATCTGTTTTAAATGCGATAAATAGAGAGCTTTTACTATACAAGGCTGCCGAAAATAAAATGTTGATCTCGGAGTTTAATACAATTATTGGTAACGAGATAAAAAACCAACCCACACCATTTATATACGAACGTATAGGGGAGAAATTTAAACATTATTTTATAGACGAATTTCAAGACACTTCGGTTAAGCAATGGGAAAATTTAATGCCCTTGTTAAACAACGCCCTATCGGCAGAAAAAGGTTCTGCATTATTGGTAGGAGATGCCAAACAAGCCATATACAGATGGCGTGGTGGTAAGGCAGAACAATTTATAGCTCTTTTTAAAGGAGATACCACACCATTTAATATGGTACAAGAAGTAAAATCTTTAGACACTAATTATAGAAGTTTTAAAGCAGTTGTAACGTTTAACAATGGTTTTTTTAAGTACATATCGAACACAGTATTTAAGGAGTTCGATTATTCAACGCTTTACAAAAACGCAGAGCAGGAAGTAAATAAAGCTCAAAATGGTTACGTAGAATTATCGTTTTTAAACATAGATAAAGAAGACGATAGAGCAAATGTGTTTTGCAATGCCACACTAGATACTATTAATAAGGTAGTATTAAATGGTTTCGACTTTAAAGACATAACGGTCTTGGTAAGGAAAAAAAGCGAGGGCGTAGCCATAGCAAAACACCTAACCGAAAATGAAATACCTATTATTTCTTCCGAAACACTGTTAATTATGAACGCGCCAGAAGTGCAGTTTATAACCAATATATTAACAAGCTTAACACAACCAGATAACGGTGAGGTAAAAATAGAAATCTTAGACTTTCTATCTAGGTATTTCAATGTAGAGGACAAGCACCAATTCTTTTTCGAAAACGCAAAAGTGCCAACAGTACAGTTTTTTAAAGCACTAGAGCGTTTTGGGGTGTATATAAACCCCATAACATTATCGCAACTACCATTATACGATTTGGTGGAAACCATAGCAAGGGCTTTTAAACTCACACAGACTCCAAATGCATACCTGCAGTACTATATGGATGTTGTTTTAGATTTTTATGAAAAAAACGGATCTGATACTGGCGCCTTTTTGGAATATTTAAATAAAAAGAAAGCAACGTTAAGTATAATTTCTCCAATAGGGCAAAATGCGGTGCAGATCATGACCATACATAAATCTAAAGGTCTAGAATTTCCAGTTGTAATTTTTCCTTTTGCCGATTTGGACGTCTACAGAGAAATAGAACCTAGAGAATGGGTGTCTATACCGCCCGAAACCTACGCTGGATTTTCACAAGTCTTATTAGATTTTAACAGCGACTTTGAAAATTTTGGGGCGCAAGGCCTAGAGATCTTCAATACACATAAATCTGAGCAAGAATTAGATAATATTAACCTTCTATATGTAGCACTTACAAGAGCAGAACAACAGCTTTATATTATTACTAAGAATGACGAAGCACTTAAAGAAGAAGCAAAACACAAGAAATATTCTGGGCTGCTTAGCAATTATCTTAAACAGCTCCAATTGTGGAATGCAGACCAAAACCTATATAGTTTTGGAAATCCAGAAAAGCAAAATCTAAACGCGCAAAAAGAAAGTAAAGCCCTTATTAACTTTCAGCAGCAATTTATTTCCAATGCCAAAGAAATGCTAAATGTAAAAATAGTTACCAAATCTGGTATGCTTTGGGACACTAGCCAACAAGATGCTATAGAAAAAGGAAATCTAGTACATAGTATAATGTCGGCCATAATTACTGCAGACGATGTAGATACAGCTATGGAAGCCGCTTTAAAAGCAGATGTAATAACTAAGGCAAACTACAATTCAGTTTACGATACCGTTTTAGCTATTGTAAACCATCCAGAATTAAAACAATTTTATAGTAAGGCTTATCTTGTTTACAACGAAAGAGACATCATATCTCCTAGAGGTGTTTTATTAAGACCAGATCGAATAGTTATAAATGAAAACACAAAAAGTGTAATAATAATAGATTACAAAACAGGAGAAGAAAGCCCCAAACATTTTAAACAAATAAAAGACTACCAAAACGTTTTAGTAGCGATGGGATATAACGTTAAAGAAAAAATCTTAGTATACGTTAACGAAAAATTAACCATTAAGCGAAAGTGATAATTAGTATAATTATCGCAGAAAAGGTTATCTAAAATCATTCTGAAATACCTGTATATAAAGCATATCTACATTTTTTTTATATATTTGTCTTTGTTAATATTATTTAACAACTTACTTTTGTTCACAAATAACACTTTAAAATTAAACTTTTGAATATGAAAAATCTTAACCGATTATTGTTAGCGATGTTGCTTGTCTTCACATGCAGCAATCTAAGCGCGCAAGACAAAAACAATCCTTGGCAAATTACCGTAGGAGTTAATGCAGTGGATGCTTTCCCTTCTGGTGATGGTGTTCAAGGTGATGCACAATTTAGTGAATCTTTTTTCAACGAATACTTTAATGTACAAGATCACTGGAATATAGTACCTTCTTTATCTACATTATCTGTTTCTAGATATATCGGTAACGGATTTTCTTTCGGTGCAACTGGATCTTTAAATGTTATAGACGTTCTTGGAGATGTTCCAGGATCTAATCCAGAAGAAGCAAACGAATTATCAGATGATTTATCTTATTTCGGTATAGACGGTATCGTTAAATACGGTATTGGTGAAGCTTTAGAGTGGAAAACTATCGATCCTTTCGTAGGCGTTGGTGGTGGTTACTCTTGGATTGACGAAATCGGATACGGAACTGTTAACGGAACATTAGGTTTAAACATCTGGTTTACTGAAAACATTGGTTTATCATTACAATCTACATACAAACATTCTTTTTCTACAGACAATTTAGTATCTCATTTTCAACATTCTGCAGGATTATCTGTTAGATTTGGAGGAACTGATACTGATGGTGATGGCATCTACGATAGAGATGATGCTTGTCCAGATGTTGCTGGTTTAAAAGTTTTCAACGGTTGTCCTGATACAGATGAGGATGGTATAGAAGATAGCAAAGACGATTGTCCTAACGAAGCAGGTCCTGCCGAATTAAACGGTTGTCCTGATAGTGATGGCGATGGAGTTGTAGATAAAGACGATAAATGTCCTACAGTACCAGGCTTAAAAACTTTAGCGGGTTGTCCAGATTCAGATGGTGACGGTGTTACCGATGCAGATGATAAATGTCCTAACGAAGCAGGTCCTGCAGCTAACAAAGGTTGTCCTTGGCCAGATGCAGATGGCGATGGTGTATTAGATAAAGATGACAAGTGTCCTAAAGTAGTAGGTACTGTAGCTAACAATGGTTGTCCAGAAGTTACTGAAGAAGTTCAAAAAACTTTAAACCAGTATGCTAAAACTATATTATTCGATACAGGTAAATCAACTATCAAATCACAATCAGAAGCTGTATTAGCAGATATTATTGCAATACTTAAAGAATACCCTAACTCTAAGTTTACAGTAGAAGGGCATACTGATAGTGTAGGTAGCGCTAAATTAAACCAGAGATTATCTGATTCTAGAGCAAACTCTGTTAAAGAATACTTAGCAAGCCACGGTATAGATGGATTTAGATTATCAGCTCTAGGATATGGAGAAGATAAGCCAATCGATACAAACAAAACAAGAAAAGGTAGAGCAAACAACAGACGTGTAGAAATCAACTTAGTAAAATAAGAATTGCTACTACATAGCACTACTAATACATAAGTTATTAAAAACGCTTCGGAATTTCCGGAGCGTTTTTTATTTTTATAGATATGAGGCGTTTTATTTCAGAAGTTTTAGAAGAATTACAAAAAGAAAATCACAATCTATCCCAAAGCATATTTATACTGCCAAGTAAAAGAGCAGGCTTATTTTTAAAGCACGAGATAGCAAAAACAAGTAAAATACCCACGTTTGCTCCAGAAATATGCAGTATAGAAGAGCTTGTGGAGGAAATAGCACAGTTAAAAAACGTACCAAATACCGAGTTGTTATTCGAGTTTTACACCACCTATCTAAAACTTACAGATGTTAAAGCGCAAGACACTTTCGATGCGTTTTCTAAATGGGGACAAATCTTAATACAAGACTTTAACGAGATAGACCGTTACCTTATTCCTCAAGAACAAATTTTTAATTACTTAGCGGCGATACAGGAGTTAAATCACTGGTCTGTAGAAAAAAATCAAACCAATTTTATTAAAAACTACTTGTCGTTTTGGAATAAACTTGGTGCATACTATAAAGCATTTACAGCTTCACTTTTGGAGCAGGGTATAGGTTACCAAGGCTTACTGTACCGAAAAGCAGTAGACAATTTAAGCAACTATTTAAAAGCGCACAACAATAAACAATTTGTGTTTTTGGGTTTTAATGCGCTTAACACAGCAGAAGAAACCATTATACAAACACTTCTTAAAAAGAACAAAGCAAAAATATATTGGGATATAGATCGCCATTTTATAAACAATCCTAAACACGATGCCGCCTTATTTACAAGGCAGCACAAGCAAAACTGGCCACATTTTAAAGCAAACCCTTTTAACTGGGTAACCACCAACTACACAGAACAAAAACAAATAAATATATATGGCATCCCAAAAAATGTGGGACAAGCCAAGTATATTGGAGAACTATTAGAGCGGTTACATAAACGAGACAATGCGTTACAAAATACAGCAGTAGTACTTGGAGACGAAAATTTGCTTACACCTCTATTAGGCTCATTACCCAGCTGTATAACACACTTAAATATTACAATGGGTTTTCCTATAAAATCCATTCCTCTAGCCTCACTTTTCGAAATCCTTTTTCAAATACACAAAAACAAATCCTCAAACTTTTATTATAAAGACATTCTGGCACTTGTAAACCATCAATTTATAAGGCCATTGTTTGCCGTTAATACTGTGGATGTCGCTACAGATATAACAACGCACATAAATACCAACAACCTTATTTATGTAACGTTACAAGATCTAAAACAAATAGTACCAGAAGCCGTTAATAGCACTCTAGACCTATTGTTATTGCACTGGCAAGGCAGCATAACACAAATACTAGCCAATTGCACCAAGCTAATATTTGCCATTAAAACCTATTTAAACGAAGATAAAACCTCCAATACGCTTTCTTTAGAGTATTTATACCGCTTCCACACGTTATTTAACGAGATAACGCGGTTAAACGACAAATACCAACACATAAAAACCATTCTGGAATTACATGCCATTTATAAGGAATTGCTAAGTGCAGAAACATTAGATTTTCAAGGAGAACCCCTAGAAGGTCTACAAATTATGGGAATGTTAGAATCTCGTGTTTTAGACTTCGAAACAGTAATTATTTCCTCTGTTAACGAAGGCATATTACCCGCAGGCAAGAGCAATAATTCCTTTATACCTTTCGATGTAAAATTAGAAAACAAACTGCCTACTTATAAGGAAAAAGATGCCGTATACACCTACCACTTTTACAGATTATTGCAACGGGCAAAACATGTAATTATACTTTACAATACAGAAGCAGATGTGCTAGTAGGAGGAGAGAAAAGCCGTTTTATCACACAATTGCTCTTAGAGGGCGTTCATACTATAAACCACCAAATTATAGCACCAAAAGTACCTGTTATAGCGCCGTATGTAAAACAGGTGGAAAAAACAGATGCGCTTATGAGTGCAATTTACGATGTAGCTAAAAAAGGCTTTTCACCATCGTCATTAACCAATTACATGCGCAACCCGATAGATTTTTACTATCAAAAAATATTGAAAATAGACACCTACAACGATGTAGAAGAAACTGTGGCAGCAAATACCTTAGGTACAGTTGTGCATAACACGCTCGAAGATTTTTATAAGCCACTGGTAAACACATACCTTTCGGTAGATATTGTAAAGGAATTAAAAAAACGTATAGCTGAACGTGTTACGTATCATTTTAAAAGCGAATACAAAGCAGGAGACGTTTCAAAAGGAAAAAACCTTATAATTTTTGAAATTGCCAAGCGCTATGTCTCCAATTTTCTAGACGCCGAAATTAAAGACCTGTCTAAAGGCAATAGCATAAAAATACTCCAAATAGAGGCTCATAATGCGGTTGAGTTGCATATAAAATCGTTACCTATGCCAGTGGTGTTAACAGGAAAAGTAGATCGTGTAGATGCCTATAACGGTGTAACGCGAATAATAGATTATAAAACAGGTAGCGTACAACAAAATCAGGTAGAAGTAGTAGATTGGGACACAATTACAACAGACTATAAAAAGTACAGCAAAAGCGTTCAGGTACTAGCCTATGCCTATATGATGCACCAATCGAATACTGTACAGTTACCATTAGAAGCAGGTATTATATCATTTAAAAACCTAAGTTCAGGATTTTTAAAATTTGCAAAAAAAGAAAGTGTAAGAAGTAGAAAAAAAGAAACACTAATAACAAAAGAAACGCTGGAAGCTTTTGAAGCAGCATTGCAAACGCTTATTTTAGAAATTTGCGACCAAAACATACCGTTTACAGAAAAAGAACTTTAAATATGAAGCAATTAAAACACACAGCCCTAAAAGGCAAACATGGCAAACCCATAGTTGCCGATGTATATTTTAAAGACAATGGACAGCCCAAACCTATTGTTATTTTTTGTCACGGTTACAAAGGATTTAAAGATTGGGGCGCTTGGAACCTTATGGCAGAGGCATTTGCCAATGCAGGTTTCTTTTTTGTAAAGTTTAATTTTTCTCATAATGGCGGCACTTTAGAGCAGCCTATAGATTTTCCAGACCTTGATGCCTTTGGTGCTAATAATTACACTAAAGAATTGGACGATCTAGAGTGCGTTATAGATTGGGTTACAACAAGCGAAGCCTTTGCGGCACATGCAGACACGCAAAAACTCTACCTTATAGGGCACAGTAGAGGTGGCGGTATTGTAACCATAAAGGCCGAAGAAGATAGGCGCGTACACAAAGTGGTAACCTATGCTGGTGTTAGCGATTACGCTAAGCGTAAACCTACGGGCGATGCACTAGAAGTATGGCGAAAAGAAGGCGTGCGTTATGTAAAAAACGGACGTACACAGCAAGACATGCCTCATGATTACCAGTTTTATGAAGATTTTATAGCAAACGAAACACGTCTCACCATTAAAAGAGCTGTGTCGCAATTAAAGATTCCTTATCTTATCATCCACGGAGATGCAGATACCAGTGTTTTGGTGGAAGAAGCTCAAGATTTGTATTTGTGGTACCCATTAAGTCAATTAGAGGTAATCCCTAATGCCGACCACGTGTTTAACACCAAACATCCCTGGGATAAAGAAGCCCCCTCCGATGCTTTAAAAAAAGTAATTACAACCACTATTAACTTTTTAAACGCTTAACCCTATTGGAGACTTCAAATTTTTCTGTGCTGCAACGCCACACCCATACTGAGCGTTTGGCAAATACAACATTCGATCTTGCTGTTATAGGCGGAGGTATAACTGGTGTTGGCATTGCGTTAGACGCCGTCTCAAGAGGTTTAAACGTATGCTTGGTAGAAAAGCACGATTTTGCCTCTGGGACAAGCAATAAATCTACAAAACTTATACATGGAGGGCTTCGGTACCTCAAAAATTTTGAAATAGGTCTGGTAAGAGAATCAGGTAGAGAACGCGCCATTGTACACGAATTGGCGCCACACTTGGTAACCCCACAAAAAATGCTACTGCCCTTAGTAAAAGGCGGTACTTACGGTAAATTTATGACGGCCATAGGCTTACGGGTTTACGATTTGTTGGCAGGTGTTCGAGGCGCCGACAAACGTAAAATGTTAGACAAAACCGAGACTTTGGCCAAAGAGCCTTTACTTACAGAAAGTACTCTTTTAGGGGGCGGATTGTATGCCGAGTACCGTACCGACGACGCCCGCTTGGTCATAGAAATTGCCAAAAAAGCCTCTGCTCTAGGAGCAACACTTCTTAATTATTGCGAAGTAACAGGGTTTGAGTACGATGCCCATTCCAAACTAGAAGGCCTCACCTGTACAGATTTAATTACCAACACAACCACTAGCATCAAAGCAAAGCATTATGTGTCTGCTGCAGGACCTTGGGTAGATCGAATTCGTGCCAAAGATAATGCTACTTATAAAAAGCGATTACAACTCACTAAAGGGGTGCATTTGGTGTTCCCTTTTGAAAAATTACCTGTGGCGCAAGCCATCTATTTCGATATTGCAGATGGCAGAATGGCATTTGCCATTCCCAGAGGGAAAGTAACTTATGTAGGTACAACAGATACGCCTTATAACGGCGATTTAGATCGTATAGCTGTAACAAAAGCAGATGCCACTTATATTTTAAAAGCCATTAACCAAACCTTTACAACGGTAAATTTAAATATAGAAGATATAGAATCCAACTGGGCTGGACTACGACCGCTCATTCATCAAGAGAATAAATCGGCATCAGAATTATCGCGAAAAGATGAAATTTTTAATTCCAAAAGTGGTCTTATTTCTATTGCAGGAGGGAAACTAACAGGCTATCGTAAAATGGCGCATCGGGTATTAGATGTGGTTTTAAAAAAAGAGCCACAAGCAGACCGTTTTAGGGCTTCTGTAACCGAAGATTTAACACTGGTGGAGCCGCATTTAAAAACGACAGAAGCCGTAAAAAAATACCAAGATAGCATTACAAAAACGCTCTCTGCTTTCGGGCTTAGCGACCCTTACCAAGCCTGGTATTTATGTGCCACTTATGGCCAACAAGCCGATGCTATTATAGCTAAAGCAAAGACCCTTAACACAGCACCCGCAGAAGCACTGATTCGTGCCGAGTTGTGGTATGCTGTGCATTTTGAAATGGTAACCAATTTGGTCGACTTCTTTGTAAGACGCACAGGGCGCTTGTTTTTCGATATTGAAAGTGTTCATGCATACCAAGATATTATAAGCCAGGATTTGAGTGTATACTTAAATTGGAGTGAAATGCAGCTCTCAAATGAGAAAGAAGCGCTTCAAAAGGCATTAGATGATGCGACGACGTATTATGATGACGAGTTTTAAAAATACTAAGCCCCTTATTTAGTAATATCTATTTTGCGCTATGTTCTAAAAACTGATGAAGCTTGGCTTAATCTTCATAGAGTTGCACTGTGTTTAAAAGTTGGTCTTCAAATTGATAAATAGCATCTAAAGTAGGGATTAATATTTTAGTTTCTTTTTTAGCTGCATCGAAAATACCAATGTATTTTTTGCTGCTATTAAAATGTAATCTGCATAGAGGCTTACGGTTATTGTCGTCTAAAAGAATTCCAAAATAAGATTGCGTATCTCGATATATAATTCTATCAACAGCTATTTTTCTTCTTAGTATTGCTACTACAATTCTGTAGCCTTCTAATTCTTCGTCCGTGGTTATTATTTTATTGTGTGCTTCTTCTTCAATTGTAATATTGTCTAGTTGTTGGGTTTCTGCTTCTTTATTTAGGGCAGAATTAAGACGATCATTTATTTTTTCACTTAAAATTTGATGAAAAGCTTTGTGTACGAGGTTTGTAAATTCTAACATAACTTTTTCTGTGAGTCTTCCAGAATACACTTTATTTGCAAAAAGCTTAGTGAACTCGTAGGAAGGTTCTATAAGTTCTTGAGAAATACACTTTTTAATTTCTCTAGTATATTTTAAAGCACTTGCATTAGTTACAATTTTATTAATATCGAATTTCGACTTATGGAATTTTGATATCTCAACCACATCATTATCTTTCATCTTAGTAATGTCTAATTCAAAAAATGGTTTGTTATCCATTTTGTTAGCATGTTCCGAATCGGTGTAAAAGCGGTAATGTATGCCATTTGTAAGTAACGCAAAACGGGTTTTGGTGGCGTGAAAATATCTAAATAATTGCGAATTATGCTGGTCTAAATTTTCTTTCCAATGTTTACATTCAATTATAATAATAGGTGTTTCATCTTGAAAAATGGCATAATCTACTTTTTCCCCTTTCTTTAAACCAAGATCTGCCGTAAATTCAGGAATTACCTCCAAAGGGTTAAATGTATCATACCCCAGTGCGTTAATAAACGGAAGTACAAAAGCATGTTTTGTAGATTCTTCTGTATCTATTTTATCCTTCAGTTTGCCAATTTTTGTTGCAATAGCTTTTAATTTGTCTTGTAATTCCATTTTTTAATTTTCTAATAAGATTAAACACATAGCTGCTACTTCAGATACAGAAAGCGCATTGGAGGTGTCATGTCCTTTTACAGCTTCATTGATGCATATTTTTAAATTATTGGCAGCTACTTTTGTATCAACTATATTAAAAGTCTTATAATAATTGGTACAAAAATCTGCACAGGTAGCAAGCTTATTTTTCTCTGTAGCACCTTTCCAAGTTTTAATTGTACCTTTATGTAATGTGCCTCCATTGTACCATTTTAAAGTGTCTTTATTTGTTTTTACAGAAGATACATCATTCGTCTTATCGGTTTTACACGATATTGGTATTGCTAAAAGCGGTATTAGAATACATAATAGTAAGCTTGCCAAACAGCCGTTATTTTTTGTTTTTTTAAATGTTTTTCTATAACTTAAACCAGGTATACCAGTGTTTATTGAGTACCCTTTAGAGCTTATGGAACCTTTTTTAGAGCGGTAACTTGGAGTAATTCCAGATTTACTTATAGTTACTCCTATACCCTTACCTAGTTTTATGCGTTTGCGAAATTGTATCCCCATGTTATTTAGTTATAAAATCTGAAATGACTTTCTCTATGTTTGAAGGCAATCCAGCATTTTTAATTTTATATTTTTTAATTCCCATGTTCTCGAACCAATTGCTCCAATAGTATTTAATAATATCTTTAGCATAAGGTTGTTTGGTGTTTTTGCTAGTAATACCTATAACCAAAACTTCAAGAGCATTTAAATTTGAGTTCGCTGGAATAAAGCCTAAACCGAGTTCTTCTATACGAGCTTTCCAACTATTTGTATTTAATTTTAAAGTATTTAAGGTTTTAGGCGTTAAATAGGAGGTTTTGTGCTTTGCCGTCATGAGTGTTTCATCATAATACATGTACCCATCAGTTAATATTACCATGATATTTCTGTGGCAAGGGCTTATGCAATAGTCTTTAACGTGGTCTTTAAAAAAGCGCCAAATGTCGCAGCCAGGGTAACCTTTATGTAATTCAGCATCGGTTTTTGCTTTGTTGTAAAGTAAGGCAGGGTAAGTTGTATAATGTGCTGTTGTTTCTTCTAATTTAGATTTAGAAGTTGCTTTTGTGAAATTTACTTTTAGTTGTTCGGCGATAGCATTAATTGTATCATCAGTTGGCTCTGGATAAAAAAACAATTGCATCTTGTCTTCCAGTAAAATCAGCTTTTTGCGTTTAACATGCGTTGTAAAAATTTTAGATAGGCTGCTTAAATAAGCAGAGTCTTTAGCTATGGTTTTCGAGTGTTCAATTCTATCAGATAAGTCTAGAAGTATACTTATGTTTAAATTGTTTTGTTTCTCTTTTAAGATGTAATCAGGACATGTCGTAGTGTATTGTGTGTGAGTATCTGCTTTTTCGATTTTAATACCGTCTGTATTTGTGTCGTTTTTACACCCATTAAGTACAACAAATACTATTATAAAGCAGTATGTTGAGAAATATTTTAAAAATGCCATAGCTTATAATGTTTTGGTGTATATTTTATTTTGATACGTATCTGTATTAATATCTAGAGCTTTAATGTGCTTATTGTAAATGGTTCTACATTCTGAAAGTAAATGGTCTTTTTCGTCTTTCCCCATTTGTAAAGCTGCCGAGATATATTTTAACCACCCTTGAAGATATTCTGTAGAGGACGCTTTATAGTTCATGACAGGTAGTATAAAGCCATCTATAATATTTTGAAGTTCGGTGATTCTTACCTTTAAATCTGAAATGTTGTTTTCTACTGTGGCAATGTGCGCCTCGGTCTTTAAAATCTTTTTTTCTTTTTCAAGTATAGCGGCTTTCTTTTCCTTAATAAACGCTTTTATTTTATCTCTACTGGCATGCTCTTTCATTACAAAATCGAATACAACTCCCCAAACTATATAAGAGACAAAACCAGCAAATATGATAAGCCAAAAGCTAATACTTTTAAAGGCTGTTGCAATATTAAAAACCTCACTATGGAATGTTTTGTTAAGATTGTATAGTTTTTCATCTATAAGATAAGCCAAGATGGCATCGAATAAAAAGGTAATGATGAAAAGAGCGGTGATTTTTAATGTATTAGCAATGTTTTTTTTCTCTTGAAACATGTGTATAAGATAGCCTAGAGCAAAAAATACAAATGGTATAAACAAAATAAAGATGAGTTCTAGCCAACCAGCATTATATGCTTTAGAGAGTGCTTGTGGGTCGAACATCCCTTGAAAAAGACTAATGCCAGGATCAAATTCTCTAAAAAAGGCAGAAAATGATGTAGAGATGTAAAACACGAAAATGTATGCAGCAAGCGGGAGTAAAAAACTAAGCCCTATCCAGAACTTTGCACTTGCTTTTTTATCTACATCTAAAATGTAATCTTCAGGATTGGTTTTTACTTTTCTACAAACCTGTTTTAAATTGTCGATATCTTGATGAATGGCTGTTATTTTTCCTTTTAACCGATTATATTCTTCATCTTTATTAAGTAAATTGGTTTTTTTGCCTTTTTGTTCGGCTACATAAGGTTGTTTTAAACGCTCTTGGTTTGTGTAATCTTCTTTGCATTTTTTTTCGAAAGCTTCGTAAGTACTTTCGAGAGATATTTGCAAATTGTGTGGATTTCCAGAACAGGCTTTAGAGTTACTATAACCATTGTCATGAGCCGTTATTCCTTGTTTTTCGGAGGTATCGATAGATACTGTTTCTTTTTTAGAATTTAACTGTGTTAATCGTTTTAGTAATCCCATGGCTTAGTCGTTTAATTCGTTTAAAAGGTCTTCTTTAGATTTATTGTGTTTTGCACTTTCCAATAAATAATCGCAAAGTTCTTCTACAGCTTCTTCTTTAAATTCAAACCTTAAAATGTATTTTTTTAAAGCTGATTTTTCATCGTCTGTAACCACGTTATCTGCCCAAATCATTAGAGCGAAATCGTATAAATAAGCGATCTTTTGTGTTATGGTATCGGGGATGGTTATTTCGCCAGAATATCCAGTAAGTATACTTTCTAATTCTAATTGAGATACGCCGCGTTCTTGCGCAAATTTGTATAGTAATTGCATTTCTAAAGGGCTGAAATTTTCGTCGGATAATGCAATTTGATACAGGCGCAAAAAATGACTTTTTAATGCTGTTGAAATGTCTATATCTTCCATAATATGGGTTGTTGGTGGTGATTAGTAAATTTTGTCTCTGCTATATGCCTTAGGAGGTTTTATGGTTTGCTTAAAAGGTTTTACATCTTGTTTCATAAAGGGAATTACCAAAAACAAAACACCAGAAATAATATCTATGGGTAACCAATGGGCTTTTCTATAAAGATAAATAGGTACTATTGGATTAAATATTATGGCTATTGCTGCAAAAATTAACACCCATAAAAAGGGTTTAGGTTTTAGTAAAAAAATAACGAGTAATGCTCCTGTAAAAACGAGTGCTCTTAAAAGGGTATAGTATGCTATAGGCCAGTCGAGCAGTGCTATAAATAGTGAGCATGCGCATAGCATACACAGTATTTTCATGCTGAGGTTTTTGCTTGTAATTTTCATTTGTTAGAAGATTTAAATGAAGTTCTATTCTTTAGTGTATACGGCTAAATATGTTATATATGGCTTGCCTATCCCTAGGCATCCTGGTTTTTGAACTTCGAACACTGAATGAAATTTATAGCCCTGTTCGGAGTATTTATTAAATCTGTTTTCAAGATTGTTTATAGCCTTGTTTGTAAATTCGGCTCCAATTTGTTCAATTTTGTATTGCATTTTTGTAATTTTTAATGTTAGTGTAAAGTGTCAATGCCTCCGTTTTCAGGACGACAACGTTTCAATCTATTTAGAGTTAAAATAAGACCTTGAATGAATCCTTTTTTTTTGAAGGCGAGTTCGGAATACCTAGAGCAACTGGGATCGAAAACACATCTATTTCCTAATTTTGGAGAGATATGTTTTTGATAAAATCTAATAGCTTTAATAATCATCCAAAGCCATAAAGGAGATGTCTTTATTTCTAAATTTTGAATTTCTAGATCAAGCTTAGTGTGCTTACAAAATTGCCTTTGTATTATAATAGCATCTATTTCTGAAGCATTAATTTCTAGATTATTGTCTGTTGTGTTTAAATGTTTGATATCCAAAGCAAATGTGTTGTAATTATATTACAAACATAGCGTTGTTAATAAGTTAAAACTTACGGAATTCCGTAAATACATAATTTCATCTACACTCTACAGTATATACCTTGTATGGAATGTACTGTAAACGCCTTACACCGCCGTGATGCGAGCAGGTGCCTCTACCTGTGCTGTATGATGTAGACCCATCCCAGCATAATGAACGTGTATTGTATCTTGTTTTTGCAGTTAGCGTTCTTAATTTTAAGCAGGCTTGATGGTCGCCTTTATTTTTAGCTATTTTAAAATATTTTAGCGCACTTTTTTTATGTTTTTTAGCCAAATAAGCGATTGCAATATTTCTGTAAATAGAAGCGTCTAACGTATCTAACTTTAGATAGTTCTCATAGTAATGAATCGCTTTGTTTGGTGTTTTTTTAAGGTAATAATCACCTAAATTTTTATGCGCTGATTTGGCGTTAGGCATAGCTTTTATTAAGGTTTTTAGGGCGGCAACGCCTTTTAAGCTATCTTTATATTTAAAAAACAGTTTAGATGTTTGGTAATGGATGCGTTTAAAATGTGCTGTGTCTGCTTTACGATGCGAGATGGTATCTATTAATGTATTGAGAAATGTTGATGCTAATTCCGAATTGCCCAATTGGTGTGTTCTATTTGCAGTATAAAAAAGAGATGTCGAAAAATCTTTAAAATCGGAAGTTTTGAATTTAGATACAAAACGGTGCTGTATGTCTTTTATAGCAACAGTATCTTTTTTAAAAGCTTTCCAATCTACAAGTGCTTTGTAAAATGCTAGTCGTGTAGAATCTTGTGCTTTATCTATTAATTTTTCGGTTTTATTCAGAGCAGAATAAGATGCTAAAGTGTCCTTTAATTCTAAAAATAGTTTGGCGTTTAAAAAGTGGTATTGGTACTGTAATGAGTCTTTTTCTATGGCTTTGGTGTTATTTAGTACTGCATTGCTGTAATCTTGCTTATTAAAGGCTTTTAAAGCATTATTATGAAGTTCTTTCGCTGAACTGGGTAGTATAGCAATAATCATACTTATGATTACAAAAAAAGCGATACCTCCAATACACATTATACCACATCCTTTGAGGCTGCCTTTCAGGTTATTTTTGGACATTGAATAAGTGTTTTTTTAGTGGTTATATACTATTAAATTTGTACTATTCGATTTTTATAAGAACGAAAACCCTACAGAATTCTGTAAGGTCTTGTTTGGATATTACAATTTTTTTCTAAGCATATTGTATGAGCTTCCATGTAACTGCTACTCTATTGTATGGAGGGAAGGTTTCCCCTTTTGATAAAGGGATAGTTGTAGATGGTGTACTTTGAGATTCCCAAATTCCAGATTCTGGACATGTCTCTCCTGTTCGTCTTGTTGTTCCTAATGGTAATTTTGCCATTTTTCTAGTTTTAAATTAATAAAATCAAAACTATAGTTATACCAGATATAAACCTTACGGTATTCCTTAAGGAGATAAAAAATCTAGAATTTTCGTTAGAATAAAAATTAAGGTTGCAATTACTTCTTATATCAACCCACGGTCTATACCTATTGCAACAAGTTGTTCGGAAGTATTAGCATCAAAAAGTACTTTAAGTTTGTTAATGCGTTTTTCAATGCTACTTAAGCTACCAGCAGGAAGTTGTTTTTCTTTAAAGTACTTTGCAATTTGGTCTCTTTTAAGGCCTTTTGCTAAAAGTTGTAGTAATAATTCATCATATTGGTCGGTTTGGCAAATATCATCTGCATTACGGAGTAATTGTTCTACACCATGGGAATAATATGTTTTATTATTTAAGATATTATGAATGGCTTTTTTAAGCTCAAAACCTTCTTCTCTGCCTTTTTCAACATAAGCATTTATATCATAAGTATCTATAAGGTGTTTAATTTTACCTATACGATGTTCTATAGAAAATACTATAATTTTTAAATTTGGTGATATGCCCAGTGCGGCTTCTATTAAAGCCTCTCCAGAACTTAAATGCTGTGTTCTGTGGTCTGGTTTAAAGGATAAGTCTGTTATTAAAAGATCGAAAGGTGCATCTGTCTTTAATTTAGATTTTAGTTTTAAGAGCGCATCGTCACAGTATTGACTTGTAGTGATGTTTACGATATCTAACTCCCGCAATGTGCTTTCTACGCCTTTGTTAATTGTATTTTGATCTTCGGCTATTAAAACGTTTTGAAACATAAGTAATTATATTAAGCAGTAAATTCTATGGAAGCTTTAAATCCATCTCCCATCGACGTTTTAAAATTAAAACTTCCACCAATACCTTTTATACGGGATTCCACATTTAGTAAGCCATTTCGTTTAACAGCTAGGACATCACAACCAATGCCATCATCTACATAGCGTATTTCTTTTTTCTTTCCATTGTTTTTAAAGGCTATGCTTACCATTTTAGCATTGCTATGTTTTTTCATATTTACCATGAGTTCTTGTAGGCACCTGTAAATTACCATTTTTTTATGTTCGGCAATATTGTGCCATTCTATACTGCTAATATTGTGAATAAGCACTTTTGTATGCTGTTTATTGTGCTGCATTAAGAGGTGTTTAATACTCGCTTGGTAATTTTCGAGGTCTATGCTTCCTGTTTGCGTAGAAATATCTCTAGTGCGCAGATAAATATCTTCTATATTGTCTAAAAGTATAGCTTTTTTGGTGCTATTTATATCAGTATTATGCGCTACAAAATTGATAAGGTCGGACATGTCGTTAGCCAATTCGTCATGAACTTTTTTGGAAAGTTGCGTTTCGGTTTTATACACATGCTGTATTTTGTCTTTTTTATGTTTAGATTTAATAATGAAATATAAAAACAGGGCAAATGCAATGGTAAGCAATCCCATGGTCTGATATAGTATTCTTTTAGACTGTTCTTCTAATTTTTCAACTTCTGTTGTTTTGAGTTTTAAATTGATAATGTTTGTCTTCTCGCGTTCCTTTTCTACATCGTATTTAATAGCTGCATATTTGTTGTCTTGTAATTGTTTTTCATTTAAAATATGCTCATTTAAAACAATGTAGTCGTTAAATGTTGTATTATTATTTAAGCTTAGTTTGAGTTTAAGCGCTTCTAATTTAAAGGAAGGGCTATTCAGTTTATGCGCTATGTCCAGTGTTTTGGAAACATATTTAAGTGCCTCTTTTTTGTTTTTTTGATCTTTAAAGTGTAAAGTCAAATATCTATAGCTCGAAAATAGACCAACTAAATCTCCTTTCTCTTTTCTAATACTTAATGCATGTTCCATCTTCTTTAATGCATTGGGTATTTTTAATTTAGATTGATAATAGCCTAGGTTGTTTAGATAAGTGGCTTTTTCACTCGAATTTTCTAGTAACAGTACATCATTATAATAATGATTTAAATTTGTAACAGCAGTTTGGTATTGCTCTTTCTCGGCATAAATATTAGAGATGTTGTTTACAATAGATATCTTGTTTTTTAAGATTGTATTTAGTTGTAAAGCTTTCTCGTAATAACTCAAGGCATTAGTATAGTCTTTTTTTTGTTTGTATAATATGCCCAGTTGATTTAGCAGTCTCGTTTTAGGAACTAATGTTTTAAGAGAGTCATTAATTTTATCTAAAATACTGTAAGCATCTATTGCAGTTGTTTCAGAATTGTATACGTCTCCTATTTTAAAATAACCAAAAGCTAATATTTCAAGATGATAGGCAGCAGAAATGGAATCTTTTCGGTTTAAAAACAAGGTAGAGGTGTTTTTAAAAAAGTGTATGGCTTTCCATGCATTACCCACATTTTTTATCTCTTTTAAATTCTGAATGTGATACGCGGTACTGTCCGAACTATTTTGAGCGTGTACATTGTGATTACATATAGAATGGATTGTTATTACAACAGTATAAAAAAAGAGGAATGAAATTTTAAATGTTTTCATTCCTCTAAAATATGATTTTTAATACACTATTATAGTTTTATCGTGGTCGCGTTGGAGGAATTGGTATATCATTTCCGCAGCAGGCTTGCTCTTGAGGTTCTTCAGTTAAAGCTTCTGGAGCACATGATGTAAAATTTGATCCCATTAAAATAATAGCAGATGCATATATTATTTTCTTCATAATTTAAAATTTTGCAAAAGGATGGCTGTCCGAGCATGGTCAGATTTTATATAATACCATCCTTTCAGATTAATATTTCTTGTTTTGGGAAGTGGGTGGGCAACCGTATTGTAAGAGCTTTAAATGACTTCCCTGTGCATTTAAAGGCTTTTACTTTACGGTATACCGCATAGATCAATTATGTACATTAGTTATGTTAGCAAAGCATAACTTTTTTGATTCTGAAGCAAATTAAAAGGAGAATGGCAAAAGCAGTAATAGCATTCTCGTATCATCTTCTCATCATTTTAGTATCATTTAGTTAAATACTTGAAAATTAAATCTTTATAAATTGTAAATAGACATGGGTTTAGGAAAACAAAACGAGGGCATGACTCAAAAATTGATCGAAAACGTCTTTGAAAAAGCTAAAAAAGACTCTCAAGAAGAGAAACCTTATGGGCTTTCAAACCATTTAGAAGCTGTATTCGAGGACACGAATGTGCAATTAAAGCGCGGTACGTTTGAGCGTTATTATACGGGGTACATTTCGAATGGAAAGCGTATAAAACCTAATAAAGAAACAAAAGATGCTCTAAGTGCATATTTGGGGTATAAGGATTATGCAGACTTTTGTGATAAGAATAGGGCATACACAGAGAATAGCGTTTACAAGAGAAAATTTTATGCAAGTAGCTGTGTTAATATAGTATTGTTTTTGGGGTTGGTTTTCTGTTTGTTGGATTATTATGAAAGGGATTGTATGGTATGGGTTGAGGACCATTACGAGAAAATAAAGTGTAATGGTAGGGCTAACGAAAAACCTCTAGATGAAGATGTATTAGCAACATTTCGGAAAGTTAAGGTCTGTAAAGATTCTACATTTTTTGTAAATGGCGTGCCAGTTATTCATTATACAAGACACAATAATAACACCGAGTTCTTTACAAGTAATGGCGCACATCCTATTTATAAAGATGTGTATACAGACCCCATTACGCCTCGAATTATAGCGTCTAGGGTGAGGCCTTGTGGTGGGAGGTAGTGTTAAAATAAATTTTAAGTTACGGTTTTTACATAAAAACTTAATACGCATAAAACAACAGAACTATTGAAGAATAAAACTAAAACAACATTGTTAGCACTATTTTTAGGAGGATTTGGGATACATCGATTTTACCTAAATCAAATTGGTTTAGGTATTTTATATTTTTTATTGTCTTGGACCTGTGTTTCTGTGTTTTTTGGAATTATAGACACATTAATTTTTGCATTCATGTCAGAAGAAAAATTTAATAGTAAATATAATATGGGAAATAGACCTAATATAAGCTATTGTTCAGGTTGTGGATTAGAATTAAATACTATAAATGTTCCTAATTTTGGAGAAGGGAGATTAAAAAATGAAGGTCAAGTTTGTAGAAGGTGCCTAAAAGAAATTACTAAACATAATTTAGATTTTGGTATAAAATCAAAAACAAAATGTGACATTAGTGGTGTTCAAGAATTACTTGATTCTAAGTCAAATAGTATTGATGATGCTGCCGAAAGTAGTATTATAGAAGTTTCTGAAAATACGTTCAATATAACTGTAGAAAAAGAACAAGATTATAAATATATCCCATATTGGAGTCATGTATATGTGTATTCTTATGACGATCTTAATTATGCTAATAAAGCGCAAAAAGAATTTTATTTTGCTTTTAAAGATCGTTTTCTTCAAGGCGAGGTTGTCACGTTGGAAGGAAATTCTAACTATGCATTTATACTTTATTTTGATCTAATTAATGAGTATACTAAGCACAAGGATATTAAATTATTAGAACAACAATTTAAAAGATTGGGAGAATGCTGTTCTAAGACGAAATCATATGCACTAAACACTTTACGGAATTTTCTAAAGGATAAAGGCGATCCAGAATCATTATTAAAAGCCAATGAATTGCATGACCATAGGTATCAATATGAGTATGGTTTTTCTAATTATGATCCTGATGCTTATAAGCTCGGGCGATTATATAAGGAAAAACTAGGTCTCAATAAACAACAGGTATCGTGGCTAAATAAGTTTTATAACCCATCTAATGTGTTTTTGTCTATTGAAGGCTGTTGTGTTGCTACTATAAATTATTATCTGTTAATTTTAAGAGAACTTTCCAAACAGTTAAAAAAGAATGATACAACACTAGCTAAAGAAATTAAGGTATTTAAAGCGCAAGTATTACTTCATTATAAAGACGAAAGTCAGTACCAATGGGGTTCTTATGAAATTGGCTATTACAGTTCACAAATTGAAAATAATCTATACCTACTAATCTTTAAAAGAGCTGAAAATGTAGTTAGAGAATTATTCGGGCATAAAAGAAAAGTGTCTACCCAATTTCCTTACCAACAGATTGAAACAATTTTTAAAGAAAAAATAGATGCAGTTCTCATTCCAATTATGGAAGAGTTAAAGATAAAGGTGTTGGCTCCCGATTATGAAACACAAATAAAGTTAAATGCGCAAAATGTAAATCGTTGGAAGGTGTTTTTTGGTCAGTTAAAGACGAAATTAGAATCAGATAACCAAAAAGAATTTATAACTGGTATTGCGGAATTAGAAAAATCAAATCAAAAAAATCCTAATATAGAACATATATTTTATGACGCTTATAAAGCAATAGCTAAGCATAATCAAATTGTTGCCTTACAGTATTATGCTAAGTATATATACTATGATTTGAAATCAAAAAAGATCGATAATAAACCGATTAATAAAAGATTGCAAAAGTTACTTTTTAAAACTGATCAACAGCTGTCAGATTTCAGAGATATCATCAGCAAATTAATTCTAGATAGGGATATACAAGTGGCTATAGAGGAAATTACTAAAATCTACGAACCAAAACGTAAAAAAATCGCTTTAGATACCCAAGTAATTAAAGAGGTAGAAGAAAAGCATAGTGAAACAGTAGAACTACTAAATCAATACCTAAATGGAGACGAATCTACGTCTAATAACGAGGTACATAATACAATAGCGAAGGGTGTAGAAGTAACAAAAGAACAAACTCAGCATACAAGCGATTCTCCATTTATACAAGATTTATTACTTACAACTGTTCAAAAAGAAGTATTATTTAAAATTTCT
Source organism: uncultured Flavobacteriaceae bacterium (assembly GCA_947489085.1). GTDB lineage: Bacteria > Bacteroidota > Bacteroidia > Flavobacteriales > Flavobacteriaceae > Jejuia. Next base: position 41,071 of record CANLCJ010000014.1, on the reverse strand, counting down.
GAAAATAATTTCTCCATTCCAATGCGCCAAATAGAAGTTTTGGCAATGGCGCAAGGCATGTTTAAAAATCAACTCATCGATAGCCTCAATGATAGTTGTGCCGAATTATTAGATGGAGAAGTTTTAATCGAAGAAGAAGATGATAACTATGTTATAGAAGAATCCTATTACAACGAATTATTAAAATAAATCAACCTAATTATGTCTTTAAAAATCAAATCTAAAGAAGCAACCGCAATCATCAACTCTTTGTCAGGAGGTGTAGTGCCTAAAATAGGCGTACAACATATTACTGTGGGGCGTGACCTAGAAGTAGAAGCATTTACAACAGCATTAGAAGATGTTAAAAACGGACATAGTATCGTTAAATTCTGGATCGGGGATTTCGGTTCTGGAAAATCATTTATGTTACATCTATTGAATACAGTGGCAACCAAACAAAAATTTGTAGTTGCCAATGCTGATTTTACTCCAGAAAATAGATTGTATTCTAATGATGGAAAAGCATTGACACTGTATTCCGCAATTATGAATAATATAGCCATCCAGACAAAACCAGAAGGAGGAGCGTTACCATCGCTATTAGATAAATGGATAGAACAGGTAGTGGCTAAAACGGCACAATTACATCATATACCACTCATTGAGATTAGAAATGAAGCGTATTTTGACTTAATTCAGAAAAACATAATGAGCACTGTGAATGAAATAACGGATACAGGTGGTTTTGATTTTGGATTAGTCGTTATAAAATACTACGAAGGATACATTAAAAATGATGAGTTACTAAGAAGAAATGCTTTAAAATGGTTAAAAGGAGAGTATAGAACAAAGACAGAAGCCAGACAAGATTTAGGTATTCGGGAAATTATTAATGACCTCAATTACTACGATATGCTTAAAAACTTCTGTAAACTCTTTGTTAGTATGGGGTATAGCGGTTTTATGATTAATCTGGATGAAGCCATTAATTTATATAAAATAGCTACATCCACGATGCGAGAAAAAAATTATGAAAAAATACTCACTATTTTCAATGATTGTTTTCAAGGAAAGGTATCTAATATGTTTATCAATTTTGCAGGAACAAAAGAGTTTTTGGAAAATGAACGAAGAGGATTGTTTAGTTATAATGCATTAAAAACACGTTTAGAAACTAATAAATTCGAAACGACTCAGCTTAGGGATTTTACACAGCCAGTTTTAAAATTAATGCCTTTAAATAACAATGAAATATTCGTATTGCTTAAAAAGTTAAAACAAATATTTGACTTTAATTTCCAGACCAGTATTGATATCACAGATGCGGATATACAGGCATATATGGAAGAAATGTTTAATAAACCTGGTGCAGATGAGTTTTTAACACCACGAGAAGTAATACGAGATTTCTTAAACATTCTTAGCTTACTACGTCAAAATCCTGATGCTGATAAACGAAGTATGATCTCTAATATAGAGATTAGAGATGAACGACCAGAAATCCTTTCTATTAATTCTATAGAAGAACTATAATGGCTTATCAACTTCTTTCAGAACCTATAAGAAAATACATTCGGGATAAAAGATGGGAATCGTTACGCCCGATTCAGGCAGCAGCCATTACTAAAGTAATACAGACAGATCTCAATTATATCTTAGCTTCACGTACTGCATCTGGTAAAACAGAAGCAGCTTTTTTACCTATTCTATCTAAAACAGATTTTTCTCAATCAGGAGTACAGGTTTTATACATTTCTCCATTAATCGCTCTAATTAACGATCAGTTTTTACGTATCGAAGATTTATGTAAAAACTTAGAGATTCCGGTAACCAAATGGCACGGGGAAGCAAGCAGAGGGGATAAAAACAAAATCATCAAAAACCCTGAAGGCATTGTACTTATTACACCAGAATCTTTAGAAGCTATGTTTGCAAACAAGCCTTATGCCATTAAAAAGCTATTTGGGAATCTAAATTACATTGTAATCGATGAAATCCATTCGTTTATTGGGGCAGATCGCGGCATTCATTTAATGTCGATCCTTCATCGTTTACAAGAGCAAAATAAAAAGCGAATCATTACTGTAGGTTTATCAGCTACTATAGGTGATGAAAATTATACAGAAGCAAAGAAAATTACTGGAAATCCAAAGCATACTAAAATTTTGTTAGATAGGACAAAAAAAGATACGGTTGCAACATTTACATATTTTGAAAACAAAACTGCAGAGTTATCCCTTGATCTTCTAAAAAAACTTTATATCAGTACAAAAGATCATAAAGTATTGATTTTCCCGAATAGTAGAGGAAAAACAGAAGAAATAGCAGTAAAGCTTCGTAAAATTTCTGATCGTATAGGTGGACATCCCTATTACTATTCGCATCACTCTTCTGTGGATAAAGAAATACGAGAACATGTTGAAGTATTTGCGAAAAACAATAAGCGGTTTAATTTCTGTATAACTTGTACTTCTACATTAGAATTAGGGATCGATATCGGTACTATAGATAAAATTGTACAGATCGACGCCACATTTTCAGTAGCTTCTCTGGTGCAGCGTATTGGTAGGAGTGGTCGCCAAGAAGGCGGGCAAAGTATGGTTGATGTGTATGCTACAGATCCATGGAGCTTATTACAAGCATTAGCATGTTGGAATTTACATAAAAAAGAATTTTTAGAACCTGTTGGTATTGCAAAGAAACCTTATGATCTGCTATTTCACCAGATGCTTTCTGTTGCAAAACAATTACTAGGGTGCCCTAAAAAAACGTTTATCGAACGCTTGCATCAAAATCCTGCATTCCAGAATATTGAAAAAATGAACATTGAAAAGTTAATTTCAGAATCAATTATCTCTGAATATCTCGAAGAAGTGCAGGGAGAAATTATTCTTGGAGTAGAAGGAGAAAAAATTGTAAATACCCGAGATTTTTATGGCGTATTTAAAACAGAACCAAATCTCAAGGTCATTCAAGGAAGTAACACAATAGGGGAAATTCCTTTTTCTCCGCAAATTTTAGTTGGTGAAAACATATTGTTAGCTGCTAAGATTTGGAAAATTAATGATGTAGATCTCAAAGCCAAAGTGATTAAAGTAATTCCCGCTAAAGACGGAAGAACACCTACCTTTTTTGGAGGTGGCGGAAACATTCACACCAGAATACGAGAAGAAATGCTAGAAATCTTAGTTTCTAAAGAATCTTATGAAGAGCTAGATGAACCCTGTAATATCGAATTATACAAATTAAGGAATGAATTTTCAGGATTTCAACTAAAAGAGAAACCTGATCGGCCTTATATTCTGAAAAAAGATAAATTGATTATCTACACGTTTTCAGGCTCTAAAATCAATAGAAGTCTTCTGTTTTTATGCAAACTTACAGGCATATCTGCGGATTATTACGACAATGACAGTACGTTGGAGTTAGGTATTCAAATTACTCAATTTAAAGCTCTAAATACTGCTGTTATTTCTAAATACCAAAATATTGATATGGAATTAGAAAAAGCCATTACGCTTAACGAATCCTTACTAGAATTCTCCAAATTTGGTAGTTACCTACCCATCCACTTTCAGATAGAAATTCTAAAAGAACGTTATTTTGATTTTGAAGGGGCTTTGTTGTTTTTAGAGCGGGTGCGATTGGTTGGTGTTGAAAATAAAGTTATAAATAAATTATTAAAACAAAATAAATGAATCATTTTGAATCAGATAAAAATAAAATATTTTTTGGAAGCTATAATAAATTAGCTGATTGGGAGTCTGAGAAGTTTAGCCAAAATAGTATTATAGACAAAGTTAAATTAATGCTTAAAAATTATCTTGAACTTGATAATGTAAGCTTTTTATTTGGCTCAGGTAGTTCTATTCATTTAGGTGCGGTCGCGATCAGAGATTTCCCCTTGGAAGTTGAAGCTTATATAAAAGAAAAAGAAGCTGAAACAGCAGGTATTTTATCAGAATTTCATAAAACTGTTAAGGCTTTGCAAGCAAATAGATTGGTTTATGGAAAAGGAAATTTAATTGGAGATACTCAAAACTTTAAAGAACCCAATGGTTGGGAGTTTGAAATCGATAATGAAATTATTCGAGATGTCAATTCAAAAGAGATAGCAACAGAGTACGAAAAGATATTAAACTATTTAATAGCCAAAGATTTTATATTAAATGAAGATAAAAGTGAGGAAAGAACTGATAAAATATCAGAACTTATAACTATCATAAAAGAAGGCTTGTTTTTGGTCTGTGATGTTGAGAAGAGAGATGTGCCTAAAAGAATAATTGATCAGAAAAAAAGAAGTCAATTTGATCACCATAAAAATCAGGCAGCACTATTAGAAAAACAAAGTAAATATATTTTTCACGAAAAATTTCTAAAAGCGCTTCTACAACGCCCGCTTAATTTAAGAAGAGCTAATATTTTCACAGCTAATTACGATCTTGCGTTTGAATATGCCTTTGATAAATTGGGTATTCATTATATTGATGGTTTTTCAGGTTTCCATAAAAGGTTTTTTAAACCCGAAACTTTCGAGTATGATATATTTTATCCAGGATCAACTACTTCTGGAAAAGTTCAACGAATAGAAAAAGTTGTAAGATATTTTAAACTACATGGCTCATTATCTTGGATAAATTCAGAATCAAGAGATGCAAATAATTTATATGGAATTGAAGAAAAACCTTTAGAGTTAATCGAAAAACTTAACAAAAAGGGTGAAATAATTATATATCCTTCTGCTGTTAAAAAATCATATACTTTGGACTTGCCATATTCTGAATTGTTTAGGCAGTTTGCATCTACAATTACTCAATCGCAATCTGTTCTAGTTACTATTGGATACTCTTTTGGAGACGATCATTTCAATGACATAATCTTTCAGGCACTCTCAAATCCAACTTTTACCTTGATAATTATAGATTTCTCAGGTACAAAAAATGAATATATAAACAATATCAAAAATTTAAATGACCAGCGGATAATTATTCTAGAGGGTCATTATTTTGGTGACTTTTTAACTTTTGCTGATACATTAATGCCGAATTTTACAGAAATAGATCATAATGAAAAAGTAGCGAATACGTTAAATGAATATTTTAGTAATTCATCCAGTACCGAGAACCAATTAAAAGAAGAAAAAGAATGAACAATAGGCAAATTGGTAAGGTAATATCTGTTGATAGTTTCAGAGTATATATTCGATTAGAAGATGAATTAAAGAGCCTTTATAAGAGTGGTTATGAAGATATTTATGAAGTAGCAAGAATAAATTCATATATCATTATTCCTATAGGAGCAGATAAGATAGTCGCTATGGTAACTAGTGTTCGCTCAGTAGATGAAACAGAACTAGGGAAGAATAAGGAAGCTATATTCTTAACTAAGTCAGCAAGATATTTAGTAGCTACTATGATTGGAACCATTGAAAATAATGGAAAATATGTACAAGGTGTATATAATTATCCAATTCTAGATAATCCAGTTTGGTATGTAACCAAATTAGATTTGGATAATATTTTTGATCAAAAAAAGGATAAGAGTGAAATTGATTTTGAAAACGATTATTATTTGCCAATAGGAACATCCCCAGCTTTTTCAGATTACAAAATAAAAATTAACCCTGACAAGTTTTTCGGAAAACACGCAGCAATTCTAGGGAATACAGGTTCTGGAAAGTCCTGCACATTTGCTTCAATTGTTCAAAGTCTTTTTGAGTTTAATTATAATGGTGAAAAACTTAAAAATGCTCATTTAATTATTTTTGATACCAATGGAGAATATAAAAGTGCTTTTCAAGGCAAAGAGGAAAAGCCATATAAGAACCTAAAAGAAATAAACCCTTTTCATATTGATAAATCTGGAATGAAAGTTCCTTTTTGGTTTATGAATTTTTCAGATTTTGATTACTTATTTGAGCCAACAGCAGGAACGCAAGCTCCCATTTTTAAAAGAGCCTTAGGTTTGGCAAAAAATCAAACCGTTTCATCAATAAAAAAATTAATACCACAATCTTATTTGTCTAAATTAGATTCTATTATAAGGGAATGCGATGGAAACGATTTTAAGATAAAAAACACTATTTTTTCTGAACTAGATGTTTTTGGCCCAGAGTTTAAGTCATTAGATACTGATTTTGATAAGTCCAAAATATTGGAGTTATTAAGAAAATTACTTGGAGAAAAAGGAAAGCTTTCAAAACCGGGTAATTATGTAAATGGAACTATTAGTTCAGCTATTCTATCGGAATGTTCAGAAAATTTAAAAGTGCAATTGTCGTTATATTTAACCTCTATACGAGATATTGAAGTAGCAGAAGAACGGAATATAGATTTACCTTTGTATTTTAATTTTGATGATTTATTAAATCGTTTTTTTGATGAAGCCATTAACGAGAATGAAAATTCTGGAAATAGATTACGAGAATTCGTTTCCACATTAAGACTAAGATTACAATCATATTTGGGAGATGAGAGAATTTCACAACCTCTTATGCTTAATGAAGTGTCGGACATTGAAAACTCACTAGCCAAGTTTATATCATTTATTCTAGGGGATTTTTGTAAAGTATACAAAACAGAAGATACAGATGTGTTTACCGAGAATTATAAAAATCAGCTTTCTAGAGACAATATAGATCAATTACAAAAAAACAAACCAAGTCAAATAACAATAGTTGATATGTCAATGCTTTCTTTTGAGGTTTTAGAAACTGTTACTGGTTTGATTGGTCGACTGATATTAGATTTTGTTTCTAGATTTCCAGAACAAGATCGAGGTAAATTACCCATTGTTATTGCATTGGAAGAAGCTCAAAATTATATTCCAGAAAAAAATAAAGGCGATAAAGAATCGATAGCCAAAAAAGTATTTGAAAGAATAGCGAGAGAGGGTAGAAAATATGGCATTTCATTACTGGTTTCCAGTCAAAGACCTTCTGAATTATCAAAAACAGTTTTGTCTCAATGTAATTCATTTATCATACATAGGCTTCAAAATCCCGAAGATCAAAAATACGTAAGACAATTAGTTTCTGCTGCAAACGAAGATATTTTACAACAATTACCTATTCTTCCTCAACAACATGTTGTAATTATGGGAGATGCAGTAAGAACACCAATTCAAGCAAGGATGAACAATGCAGATCCCAAACCAAATAGTAATAATCCACATTTTATAGAAAACTGGATTAAAAATCAACCAAAAGGTTTTCCAAATTATATTGAAATTGCAAAAGCTTGGGAAAAAGGAGAAAAATATACCATTGATGAAAATCTTCCTGATTCTGAGGAAGAATAAAATAATTTTAGCTTGATATAAAATTTTAGAAACTAGTAACCAATAATTACCAATGAAACTCCTCCACACCGCAGACTGGCATTTAGGACATCGCTTGCACGAGCATTCGCAACAAGAAGAACAGCAACTATTTTTAGAATGGTTAACAGAGCAGATAGACATACTACAAATAGATATTCTTTTAATTTCTGGAGATATTTATGATACAGGTGTACCATCTACCCAAAGTCAAAAAATGTATTATGATTTTTTGATCAACTTGCAAAAAACACATTGTAGTCATGTGGTCATCACAGGAGGTAATCACGATGCACCAGGGACAATCAATGCACCAAAAGCTTTACTACAAGCATTATCAATACATGTAGTTGGTAAAGCCACAGAAGATATCGCTGATGAGGTATTCAAACTCTCTGTAGGAGAAGAACAAATCATTATTGCAGCCGTTCCGTATCTGCGGGATCAGGATATCCGTCGTGCAGTAGCAGGAGAAAGCTTTGATCTGATTACGGACCGTTATAAAACTGCACTGGTAACACACTATACCGAAGCTGCAACCTATTGCAAAACGTTACAAAAAGACAATACACCCATTATTGCGATGGGACATTTATTTGCTATTGGTGGATCAACATCCGATAGTGAGCAGAATATTTATGTGGGTACGTTGGGGCATATCGGAGCAGAAGATTTTTCAGAAACGTTTGATTATGTTGCACTAGGACATTTACACCGGCCACAGAACGTTGGTGGATATGATCATATTCGATATTCTGGATCACCCAATATCCTTAGTTTTAGTGAAATAGGATATGATAAAAAAGTAGTAACATTAGAAACCGAAAAAGATACTATTAAACAGATCAAAGAAGTTACCATACCAACATTTAGAAAAGTACTTAAGGTGAAAGGAACTATAAAAGAATGTATCACCAAGTTACAGGGAATAGATACGAGTGCCGATACATTGACCACTTGGGTAGAAATAGTATTAGACAATACTACTGGTATTCACATTGACAATTCAGAAATTAAGAAAGCAATAGAAGACCTGAATCTAGAAGTACTAAAAGTAGCTGTAAAGAATGAACGCACCATCAAAGGATTGGAGCAATTAATCGATTATTCGCAATCGGTTAAAGCGTTATCACCTGTAGAAGTCTTTAAAAAGAAATGCGAAGAACAAGAAGTAGACCTTGCAGAACATTCAGAGCTTTTGGATGCTTTTCAGGAAATAGTACAAATCGTTAGAGAACAATAGCTATAACTCATGAAGATATTAAAAATTGAGTTGCAAAACATCAACTCTTTACAATCAGAAACTCCAATCATCATCGATTTTGAAGCCCCTATATTTCAGGATGTAGGCTTATATGCTATTACAGGTGCTACGGGTGCTGGAAAAACCACTATTTTGGATGCGATTACCATTGCATTATATCAACAGGTGCCTAGGTTTAATAGATCTAATATTAAAGCGGGACTTATAGATGTGGTTAGTTATGGCGCCACAGATGCGCTATCGAGAGTTACATTTTCTATTAAAAATGTTCGATATGAAGCGCAGTGGAGTATTCGATTGTTTGCAAAAAATAGAAAACGATTAAGCAATCCTGATGAAAATGTGCGTTTAAAGAATCTGGACACCGAAGAAATACTTGCAGAAAAGAAAACAGAGTTCAAAATAGCGGTAGAGAATATTACCCAACTTACGTACAAACAGTTTTTAAGATCTGTACTATTAGCACAAGGAGAATTCGCAGCCTTTCTTTCTGCCAATGCTTCAGAAAAGGGAAAATTGTTAGAGCAAATTACAGGAGAAGAGATCTATAAAAAAATTGGAGAAGCTATTGGTGCAAGAAAAGCAAAAGAAACCAAAGTACTAGATGCTATAAAATCTAAAATTAATACGGAAGATTTATTATCTGATAATCAACGTACCGAATTACAAAAAGAGCAGGAAGATATAGCCCTTCAAATTGCTGCATTAGCCCCAAAAACGCAACAATTAGAAAAAATTTTACAATGGTATGCTAAGGAAGAGGCTTTACAAAAAGAAAAATCGCAATTAGAAGCAGATACAGAAATATTAGAAAAAAATAAGGAAGCTCATAAGCCAACTATTGAGTTACTAAAACTACACGAAAAAGCAAAACCTTTTAAAGAACAGGTTAAAATCATAAAAGATGCAGCGCATAGCATTCTAGAAAAAAAAGAGGAACTCCAAAAGTTAATGGGTGCTGAGAAAGCAGACGCAGAGCAACTTGAGGTTGCCAAAAAGGAAGCGCTACAAAGCAAAGAAATACTAATTCAAAAAGAAAAAGAACAAACAGAATGGCTTCCAAAATTAGATACAGTAATTAAATTAGATGTCAATATTCTTACGTTGACTCAACAAAAAAATAGTTTAACAGAAACATTTCAGCAGCGTTCTAAAGTAATAGCAGATCTTAAAGAATCTGTAGCTAAAAAACAAATAGAGTCGGAACAATTAAAAGAAAAGTGTAATGTTCTAGAAAGTTATATTGTCGCCAATAAAAGTACGTTGTTATTAGAAAAAGAACTTACGGATTGGAATACCAAATTAACCCTTCGTAAAAATAAGGGAGAACAATTACAGGAACTATCCAAAAGTAAGATTGAAAAAGAAAAAGCTTTAGAAAATCTTAAACACACAGTATCTCAAAAAGCACAAAAATTAGAAGCAGAAAACAAACGTATTGGTCTTTTAGTAGAAAAATTAAAGGAAATTGATACCGCTATTGCTAAAAAAGATCTTACTGCAGCACTTGCTAAACAAGAACAATTAAAAGATCAGCAAGAAACTTTAGCAAATGCTGTGCGAATAGCAAAAACATTTCTGATAGATAGTAAAACAAAAAATGACCTAGAGGCAGAAGTAAAGAGATTAACAGATCACAGTACATCATTAAAATCAGAATTAGGTATTCTAACACCAAAAATTTCGCAGGCAAAGGAAGCTGTGGAGGATGCTGAAAAAATTCTACACTTAGAACGTACAGTCAAGTCATTTGAAGACGAACGAAAAAAATTAGTAGAAGAAGACCCTTGTCCTTTATGCGGAAGCACAGAACATCCATACGTAGTTTCATATCAAACCATTGAACTATCTAAAAGTCAAAAAACAGTAACCGATAGAAAAGAGAAACTTTCTCTTCTTCAAGAACAATATAAACAATTAGAAATCAAAATAGCAAAAACTGAAACCTCTCTTGCTGCTACCATAAAAAACTTGGAAGACAGAACGGTAAAAATTCATGCTCATCACACGGATTTTGGACTACTTCCCACAGAGATAGCAATTGATAATCTAGAATCTTTAGAAACCTCCCTGAAATTAACAAATGCTCAATTAAAATCTGTAGGAGATGAAATCACACAAGCTCAGGACTTACAAAAGCAAAAAGAAGTAACCTCCACAAGACTAATTTCTGAAAAAGAAAAAGTAGGGACATTACAAGAAGAAATTGCTGCTTCAAAAGAAAATTTGAAGAATAGCACAGAAGAATTACTCAACAAAACAGCAGAACAAGAAAAGCTCATAGAAGCGCTTTCAATTTCGGAAAAAGGTCTCCAAGAAAATTTAGTAATGCATCAGTTACAACTACCTGCGATAGAGGATACGAACCAATTTATCAAAAAGCTAGACACTAAAATCACTACGTATAAAGCAAAAGAAAAACAGTTTGATACGCATAAAAATGAACTGGCGCAATTACATATTATCATTCAGAATACATCAAAACAATTGGATGATAAAGCAAAAGAAAACGATCAGCAACAAGAGGCGATTACTAAGTTAGTTACTCAATTACAACAGGATACTGCGCAACGAAAAGAAATATTGCCGATAGAAATCACCACAGATCAAAAGAGGAATGAACTTCAAAATGGCATAGAAAAAGCAAAGACAGAAGAGAAGAGATCGACATCTTTTCAGCAAAAACTGGAACAAAAACAAGCAGTTATTCAAAGAGAGCGTGAGATCTTAAAAAAAGATGTAGAAAGTCTAAATACCAGAATAGCCAAAGATACCGAAGCATTAAATAAAGCTATAATACCTACTGATTTCACTTCGAGAAGTGCTGTGGAAAATGCTTTGCTTAATACTGAAGACGAAACAAAATACCAATCAATCCTAAGAAAATTAGAAGACAAAACTTTAGAGCTAAAAACTAGAAAAGAACGGTGGAGTATTTCTAGTACTGAACAGGAAAAAGAAAAAGATTTTGAAACGTCTATGGAAGGTGCTAAAAAAGACAGACAAGAATTAGAACAAACGAAATCCAAACTGCTAAAAGAAACAGGAAGTCTCAAGCAAAAAATAGCACTAGATGATCAAATTAGAGAACGAAACAAAACCGTTATTAGTGAAATTGCGATTCAAGAAAAAATAGTACACAAATGGAAAACATTGTTAGAGTTGATAGGAGGTTCTAAAGATGCTTTTAATACCTATGTACAAAGGCTTACGCTACAAAATCTTATTAATTTAGCAAATATTCGTCTCTATAAATTAAATAAACGATATTCCTTAAAAATGAAGGAAGAGTATAGTTCTGGAGAAGAATTAAACTTTATGTTGGTAGATCATTATCAAGCAGATGAAACCAGATTGGTAGACACTTCTAGTGGCGGAGAGAAATTTTTAATAAGTCTTTCCCTAGCATTAGGGCTATCAGATTTAGCTAGTCATAATGTAGCAATAGGCTCTTTGTTTATTGATGAAGGATTTGGTACATTGGATAATAATACCCTAGAGACTGTAATTGCCACTTTAGAAACATTACAAGCACAAGGAAAAATGATAGGGATTATTTCTCATGTAGAAAATCTTAAAGAACGAATTTCTACTCAAATTCAGGTGCTTAAAAAGAATAACGGAGTTAGTGAAGTGGTAATCATTTAATGTTGGCACGCGTTTGAAAATGAATTTGTGAAAAACATAGACAAATAAAAAACGAGACCTTTCATGTTCAATAATGAAAAATCTCGTTTCCGTGGAGAAGATCGGATTCGAACCGACGACCTCTTGACTGCCAGTCAAGCGCTCTAGCCAACTGAGCTACATCCCCGTTATTTCAAAATACACTTTAAATAGGGTTTAAACACATATTTATAAAGAAGTGCATGCAAATGTAAACATTTAGTAGCAAAATAACACCACAAAAACCTATTGCAATTGCAACACCATATTTTGCAAGTAGCTTATACCGCTAACGACTAAGGAGTCAATGCGCCTTAAACAATTTTAAAGGGCATGCCATAAGCGGTTATAATTTAATAGAAGAACTTTAATACACCCCTCGTTATTGCTAAACTTTACACATATATTCTAATATTTTATACAGTTTTTACAACAGGTGCAATTGCGCAAAACTTTAACGTAAATGCAGGTGTTTTAGCTAAAATTGCATTTAGCTTAGGCAACCAAAATAAAAAGTTTACAGCAGGCCTATCTGCAATAGCTACGCTACGCTACGGAGATGCGGCCATAGAAACAGGGCTAAATACAACTATAGGACAAATAACCCAAAGGCATACGGTAAAAACCAAAGGGCGTTTTTATGCCTACGATGTGTTTGCGCTTGTAGGTATCGGACAAAACGACAACTTATTAGGGTCTGCACTGGTAGACATTAGCAATACACTTATTTTTAATGCAGACGCACCGGGTACATTTAGTGGGATAGGTTTTGGGTTTCAAAAGGAATTTTTGCCCAAGCCTCTAGCCGTGTTTAACACCAGAAAAGGAAAGTTAATATTGCGTTTTGCCAATGCAGAACACTCTATTGCCGTAGCTTTTATAAACGATTTAAGATTTAAAAAACTGTTTTACGGTCAAGGTACAGACTTTGGCAGTACAGGAGCATTGCAAATAAGCTACACCCAAATAACCTCTTCTAATTCTATTTACAAAGCAGGATTAGCCATAGAATTGTTTACACCACAGCAAGACCATACAAAAACACCTAACAATCCCATTAATTCAGACGATGGTAGAAAAAATGTATGGCACACACTAGCCCCTTTCGAAGCTCTATTTTATACAAATTTGTACGCCTTTGGCACTTACCAAGACGAGTATTATAACATTAACTCTAAGCTAGGGTTAAACAGCGAAAAACTAGGTGCTTTTATTCAAAATACGCTTCATGATGGTGCGGGGCTTAACCCCAGATTTCCATGGAATGTTGCAGCAAAAGATAAGCCTTTTTATGAGGTAGAAGCTTCCGTATTATACCAAGAACGCTATGGGAATTAAAACACGTATTCTTTTTAATATTTTAATACTGGTAACACTGTGCGGTTGCGAAACCTATAAAACGTTTTACAAGCCCACACACACCATAGCAGATACACATTTTGCAACAACGCAACGCCTTAATTTAAGTAATGCACACCAAGACAGTATAGCAAGGCTTTTGCCATTGCATAAAAATTTAAAGTTTTTAAATCTGTCTGGAATAGCAGCGCCAGCATTAGGCACAATATTACAAAATGTATCCAATCCAGAGCGCTTAAAAGTACTAATACTCGATAGTATAGGTTTAGAAACATTACCACAGGAGATACAACGTTTTTCCAATTTAAAACAATTGTCCTTAAATAATAATCCTAAGTTAAATTTTAACGCCGCTTTTGGTATTGTAAAACACCTGCCACTAGTCTTTTTAAACTTGCAAAACAACGAGTTGCGTACAGTGCCAGAAAGCATACAAGAACTAACAACACTGGTAGACGTAAATCTTACAGGCAACAAATTCCATGCAGATAATAGCTTACAGCCGTTAAAAATGCTGCCCAAAATAAAATCGTTGTGGTTAACAGATAATAATTTAAGTGTTCTCCCCAAGAGTCTCTATGAAATTACAACGCTAAAAGCTCTTTATGTAGAACACAACAGATTAACAGAACTGCCAGAAGCTCTATTAAATTTAAAAAAACTGTGGATATTACACGCAGGGCATAATAATTTTAAAATACTGCCAGAAGTGCTCTCTAAAATGGACATTTTACTGCTAGTACACATAAATAACTGCACTATAGCACACATACCAGATAGTTTTGATAGTAAAACATCTAAATTGGCAGGCATAATACTAGACGAAAATAAATTACCAGAAACAACCAAAGCACGTTGGCGTAAAGCATGGTCCCGTTTCTTTATTCTGTCTATTTAATGCGGTTTGCAAACAAAAATTTAGCCTATATGTGGTTTCTTTTTTTACCATTCTTGCGTTAAAAAAAGAAGCCTTAATTACAGCAAGCTTTAGCTTTTTGCCTTGGACTAACGACACACAATTCAATCCATTTATACCAAGTTCTTATCCATAAAATGGTTTAACAATAGCATATTAAATTTAAAAATAAGCAGAGGTTGTATAAATACAAAAAACACAAAAGCCCCGATACTTTATTATATCGGGGCTTATAATTAGTTAAAATCGTAATGGCTTAAGGTGCTAACGCTTCGGCAAAACCATCGTAAGACGCTTTTGTATTGTAATTAGCATCGAACAATAGAGGGAATTCAGGCACTCTCCAAAAATCTGTTAACCAAGTTTCATTATCTCTAAGTCCCCATACCGTTAAAGCAAATTTGTTAGCCTCTGGAATGGCATCATAAATTTCTACTACTTCCTGGTATTTGGCTTTTTGTGCATTGGCTCTAGAGGTAGATAAACCAGTAAGGGAAGCATTACCTTCAGTATTTACTCTTACGTCTAGTTCTGCAAAATGTAATAGTAAGTTTCTAGATACAACACCATTGGCAAGATCTTGAATTCTAGATCTGGAAGGCGAGTTAAAAGAAATATGCATTTGTGCACCAACACCATCAATAAGATCTCCAAGGTCGTCTACCAATCTAAACATAGCAGCACGCTTACCAACGCTAAGCGCTAAATTATAATCGTTGTAAAACAACAGCACATCTGGATCTGCGTTTCTAGCATACTGGAAACATTTTCTAACATAATCAGGACCCATTTTTTGTCTAAAAATAGAGCCTAAGCCATCACCTTCAGTATTTCTTAAAGGGTTTCCTCTAGAATCACTAATGGCTTCGTTTACAATATCCCAAGACCTTACTCTGCCTCTAAAGTGTCGTAATGTAGTTGTAATGTAATTTTCCACCATAGCTTCAAATTCAGCATTGGTTCCAGAAAAATTCTTTACCCAATCAGGGATAGCAAACTCATTATGCCAAATTAAAGTATGTCCGTGCACGTCCATACCGTTGGCTATAGCAAAATCGACAATAGCATCTCCAGCACTAAAATCAAATGTAGTAGGTGTAGGGTGCATAATGTCCATTTTCATTTCAAATTCAGCAGTCAAATTATTAAAATCATTTCTCAAAATTTCAGCATGCTGAGGCACATTTAGTCGTGCTCGTGTAATAGCCATACCAACAGAGAAATCTGCCAAATCTTTTAAGCCACTACTGTCGTTGGTTTCTTCCACAGGAGGTGGTATGGTAACGCAAGTATTATCTGGGCAAATGCCATTTCCGTCTACAACAACAGTAGCCGTAGCCGTATCTGTTACACCGTTAACGGCAGTAACGGTAAGTGTAATTGTATAGGTGCCAGGGGCATCGTAACGCACGGTTTGGGTACCAGTTACACCTGTAACAGCACCGTTATCCAAGCCAAAATCCCAAGTGCTTGTAAAATCAAATTCGTAAGTAGTCGTGTTACTTACAAGTAAAGTATTAGGGTCTACACTAGATATCGTAGAGCTAAAAGCAGCAGTAATTGGTTCGGGTGGGAGTTGCTCTTCAGCAGGACTATCGTCGTCGCTAGAACAGTTAAACAATAAAAAAAACAATAGAATTGAAGCTAATATAGGTCTCATGTTGAGTTGGTATTAAAAATTAAAAAAGCAAACCTTGCCTTGGGGCTAAAGTTAACTTAAACCTTTAAATTTACGAAAAAAAAATTAAAATCAAAATTTCATTAACACTACTATTGGTTAAAAAAGTAAATGCAAGCATATAGTTTTAAGCAAATTAACACATTGGCCCTACCAGCCCTCATTGCCGGCATAGCAGAGCCTATACTCTCTATAACAGATACAGCCATAATAGGTAATTTAACACGTAACCCAACAGATGCACTAGCCGCTGTTGGTATAGTGGGTACTTTTTTATCGATGCTTATTTGGGTATTTGGGCAAACCCAAAGTGCGTTAGCAGCTATAATAGCCCAATACTTAGGTGCAGGCCATATAGACGCTGTAAAGCACTTGCCAGCACAGGCCATTATGTTAGCGTTACTATTAGCCGTTGGTATTATAATAAGTACTTACCCTTTTGCTACGCAAATTTTTGAATTGTACAATGCCAAAGAACATATTTTAGACTATAGTACAATCTATTATAAAATAAGAATATTAGGGTTTCCATTTACCCTGTTTACTATTGCTGTTTTTGGCACATTTAGAGGCTTACAAAACACAAAAATGCCAATGTACATAGCCGTTTTCGGAGCACTGCTTAATGTGCTTCTAGACGTTGTTTTGGTATATGGTATACCCAACTACATTGCTCCAATGCATATAGAAGGTGCAGCCTATGCCAGCGTTTTTGCACAGATAGCAATGGCACTTCTAGCAGGATATTACCTGTACAAAAACACAGCTATTCCATTGCTGCCAAAACTGCCATTGCATAAAGAAGTTCCACGGTTTTTAACCATGGTTGCAAATTTATTTGTAAGAACGCTTGCCTTAAATATTACGCTTTATTTTGCCGTTCGTTTTGCCACCAGTTATGGTAAAAACCATATAGCTGCATATACCATAGCCATTAATCTATGGTTTTTATGTGCTTTTCTAATAGATGGTTATGCTACAGCAGGACAAATACTAACAGGAAAACTATATGGCGCTAAAAACCATACCACGCTTACAGCTCTAAATCATAAATTGTTAAAAATAGCAATTACTTTGGGCAGTCTGTTGGCCATTTTGGGGTTTATTATGTACAAACCCATAGGTCTTTTATTTGTTAAAGCGCCAGAAGTTCTACAGCAATTTTACAGTATATTTTGGTTGGTTTTAATAATGCAACCCCTGTGTGCTGTAGCATTTATATACGATGGTGTTTTTAAAGGTTTAGGTAAAATGAAAGTGCTTAGAAATGTACTGCTAGTAGCTACATTTGTCATATTTATACCAGCAATTTATGTGTTAAATCATTATAAACTAGAATTACATGGGGTATTTATAGCGCTTGCATTTTGGATGCTGGCAAGAACAGCACCACTACACATGTACTTTAAAGCAAAAGTGGCAAGCAATAAAGACAGTATTTAACTTGCCATTATAAGCAATATGTTTTATAATTACATAAAACAAGAACAGTTATGGAACTATTAGGTTTTTTAGGAGGTAATGGATTATTTCTAATATTAGCATTAGTGCTAATAATCGTATATTTTGTAAATAGAAATAGAAGAAGGTAGTATCTTTGTAGCTCTAATTTAAGCAGCAATGGGCAACATACGCATTACTAAACAATTCTCTTTCGAAACAGGACACGCACTCTACGGTTACGATGGCAAGTGTAAAAACGTGCACGGGCACAGTTACAAGCTAGATGTTACAGTTATAGGTCAGCCAATTACAGACACCACCAACGTAAAATACGGTATGGTGATAGACTTTGGAGATCTAAAAAAAATAGTGAAAGAAGAAATAGCAGATGTATTCGACCATGCTACTGTATTTAACCAAAATACACCACATGTAGAACTGGCAAAAGAACTTATGGATAGAGGCCACAACGTACTTTTGGTAGACTACCAACCCACAAGCGAAATGATGGTGATAGATTTTGCCAAAAAAATAAAAAAGCGTTTGCCAAATGATATAAAGCTACACTCTTTAAAACTACAAGAAACCGCAACAAGCTTTGCAGAGTGGTTTGCCCAAGATCAAGATTAGATTAATAAGGGCGTAACCCCGCTCTGGCGGGGTCGGGCTTTCACTACTCGCTGCCTCCTGCGTCGGCGAGCTCAAACAGACCGTTCAATCCCTTACGCAAACCCCAAGCGCATTACAATATAGGCTGCCATTTACAATAATATCTTATATTTACAACATGCAAATACCAAAAGGTAAGAAGATCTATTTTGCTTCCGATAATCATTTGGGAGCCCCCACCAAAGAAGCCTCAAGACCGCGAGAAAAAAAATTTGTAGCCTGGTTAGACACTATAAAAGCAGATGCAGCGGCCATTTTTTTAGTGGGCGATTTGTTCGACTTTTGGTTCGAATATAAAACCGTAATACCCAAAGGCTTTACCCGAACATTAGGCAAGCTTGCCGAACTATCAGACGCAGGCATACCAATTCACTATTTTGTAGGTAACCACGATTTATGGATGAACGGGTATTTTGAAGACGAACTCAACATTCCCGTATACCACAAGCCTAAAGAATTTACCTTTAATAACAAAAGGTTTTTTATAGGTCATGGTGATGGTTTGGGACCTGGAGATAAAGGCTATAAACGCTTAAAAAAAGTGTTTACCAGTCCGTTTTTTAAATGGGTGTTCCAGTGGGGGCACCCAGACATAGGCATGCGTATTGCGCAGTACCTCTCTGTTAAAAATAAATTGATTTCTGGAGACGACGATGCTAAATTTTTAGGCGAAGACAACGAATGGTTGGTGCAGTACAGCAAGCGAAAGCTAGAAGACAAGCACAGAGACTTTTTTGTATTTGGCCACAGGCATTTGCCTTTAGAAATAGAACTTAACAACAGCTCTAAATACTTAAATTTAGGCGATTGGATTACCTATTACACTTACGGGGTTTTCGACGGCAATAGCTTATCTTTAGAAAAATTTGAGTAAATTAAACATTTCAAACATCATGAAATACGGCTATATACTTTTACTTATGCTTTTAAGCTTAAGCGCATGCAAGTCTAAGCAAGTACGCACAAAACAACTTCCAGAAATGACCTATAAAACTTTTAGAGCACAACAACATCAGTTTAGTACACCAGAAGGCAATATAGCCTATATCGATAAAGGAAAAGGCGACGTTATTGTATTGCTACACGGCGTGCCCACTTCTGGATGGCTCTACAGGCACATGATAGACGATTTGGCAAAAACACATCGCGTTATTGTGCCAGACATGTTGGGGTTTGGCTCTAGCGATTCTCCCGAAGGTTACGAGATCTATACAGAGGCCAACCATGCCAAGCGTTTGCTTGCCCTAATGAACCATTTAAACATTAGCAATTGGACGCACGTTATGCACGATGCTGGAGGTTTATGGACTTGGGAACTCGCAGAAATAGCGCCACAACGCCTTACAAAACTTATTGTACTTAATACTATTATTTACGAAGAAGGTTTCGATCCACCAATTCGTTTCGAAGAAGGGATCTTAGCAAAAACAGCAATGTGGAGTTACAGAAGCAGCCTTACCAACACAATGATGCTTAATGGGCTCTTTAAGTCTGGGCTTACCGAAAACAATCTTACCGATACAGCAATAGAAGGTTATAAAACGCCACTTAAAGAAGGCAAAACTAAAGCCATGTATTATTTCTTTACGCAAACCTGTAACACACTTAAAAATTACGAAGCTACGTTACAAAAATTAGACGTGCCAGTAGCAGTAATTTGGGGTAAAAACGACGATTTTTTAAAATGGAATCCGCAACAGCAACGTGTTATAAAAGACCTAAACATTGCTCCAAAACACATAACCCTGCTAGAAGCCAAGCATTTTATACAAGAAGAACAACCTCAAAAAATTGTAAAAACAATTTTAAAATTTGTAGAAAAATAAAGTGTAGTGTTACTTTACATCTTCCGTTAAATCTAAATCTCTAAGCGTTTTGTTTTTAATGCTAATAAAGAGTACGATAAGTAAAGTCATGCTGCCCCCAAATACCACAGCAGCCACAGGACCCACCAGTTTTGCTGCCAAACCACTTTCGAAAGCTCCCAACTCGTTAGACGAGCCTACAAACATGGAGTTTACAGAAGAGACACGGCCTCGCATATCGTCTGGCGTTTTTAATTGTAAAATAGTTTGTCTTACAATCATAGAAATGCCATCTGCAGCACCACTAATAAAAAGTAAAAGTACACTTAACCAAAATAGCGAAGACAGCCCAAAACCAATAATACTCACACCAAAAACAAAAACAGCAATAAGTAACTTTTTGCCTGTATTTTTACTCACAGGGATATAAGTGGTAATAAACATGGTAATAATACTGCCTAAGGAAATAGAAGCATTTAAAATACCAAACCCTTTGCTGCCTACCTCCAAAACGTCTTGAGCAAATACCGAAAGTATGGCTACAGTACCTCCAAACAATACAGCAATCATATCTAAAGTTAGTGCCCCAAGAATTGCTTTGTTTTCAAACACAAAATGTACACCAGCACTAAGACTTTTAAGCATAGGTTCTCCTTTTTGAGTATTTAATATAGGTTTCTTTTTAATTAAAAACACCAATACAAAAGCACAAAGTACCATAATAAAAACCAAGCATAACGTACTAGGCACCCCCAGCCAACTTATAAAAAAACCACCGCCTAATGCCCCTAAAACAGCAGCCGTTTTCCATGTGCTGGTACTCCACGTCGCAGCATTAGGATATATAGACTTAGGTACTAATAAAGCCACTAGAGAGAAAATTATGGGGCCAAAAAACGAGCGTAAAAAACCGCCAAAAAACACCAAAGCATAGATGGAATACAGTACAGTAGTTTTAGACCAACTTGTTACTACAGTTTTTGTGGTTAGTAAAAATAAGCCCAAACTTATAATAGAAAAAGCAGCAATACAAAGCGCAAAGAGGTTGCGTTTTTCTTTTTGGTCTACAATATGTCCTGCAAAAAGTGCCATAGTAAACGCAGGTATAATTTCCATTAGGCCAATAATACCAAGAGATAAGGGGTCTTTAGATAAGCTGTACACTTGCCACTCTATAACTATAAATTGCATGGACCAGCCCAGCACTAAAAATAACCGTACTATTAAAAAAATATTAAACTCTTTTATGCGTAACGCTGCGTAAGGATCTGTTTTAGCCATAATTAAACTTTAATGTCTTTTAATTTTAATTGTAGAGATATAGTACCATTCCATACATTCTCATCTACACTATAAGCCGCTTTAAACAATTGCCCATCAATTATATGTTTGTGTTTTTGCCCTATGCCAAAGCCTATGCCTACAAAGCAAGTGCCATTAGGTTGTTTGGCAGTTAAGCGCAAATGCGCACCATCTGCACCAACAGGTTTACCATAGCCAGTATCCTTTAAATTTTCAGTAATAAAAACAGGCGCTAAGTTATTAGGGCCGTAGGGCGCAAACTGTTTCAAAATACGATAAAATTTTGGAGTAATGGTGTCGAAATCTACTTTAGCATCGATAAGAACCTCTGGTGTAAGCAAGCGTTTGTCTATGGTTTTAGAAACCTCGGCTTCGAAGGCTTGTTTAAAAGCATTATAATTCTCAGGTTTTAATGTTAAGCCAGCAGCGTATTTATGTCCACCAAATTGTTCGATATGTGTTTTACACCCTTCTAAGGCGTTATACACATCGAACCCCTTAACAGAGCGTGCAGACGCGGCAAGCTTATCACCACTTTTTGTAAAAACCAATGTAGGTCTGTAGTATGTTTCTATTAATCGAGAAGCAACAATTCCAATAACACCTTTATGCCAATCCTCTTGAAATACAACAGTAGTTAGGCGATCCTCTTCCTTATTTGCTTTTAGCTGTGCAAGTGCTTCTGCCGTAATACGCTTATCGGTTTCCCTACGATCTAAATTGTACATTTCAATAGCGGCGGCTTTCTGCTTGGCCTGTTCGTAGTTGTTCTCTACTAAAAGTGCTACCGCGTAGTTACCATGTTCCATGCGCCCAGCAGCATTAATTCTAGGTGCTACGATAAAAACAAGATCTGTAATGGTGAGTACAGTCTTTTTTACTTCATCTAAAATGGCTTTTATACCAGGACGAGGTGTTGCATTAATTACTTGCAAACCATAATAAGCTAAAATTCTATTTTCGCCATCTATGGGAACAATATCTGCGCCAATTGCAGTGGCCACCAAATCTAGATATGGCATCAAATGGGAGATGTCCTGTCCTTGATTGTGTGCAAGTGCCTGTATCAATTTAAAGCCTACCCCACAACCACATAACTCTTTATAAGGGTAATTGCAATCTTCACGCTTAGGGTCTAAAACCCCAACAGCATCAGGAATGGAAATACCTGGCCTATGGTGATCGCAAATAATAAAATCGATGCCCAGCGTTTTGGCATAGGCCACTTTATCTATAGCTTTAATACCGCAATCTAAGGTTACAACTAAAGTGCATCCTTTACTTGAGGCAAAATCGATACCAGTTGTGGAAACCCCATAACCTTCTGTATACCGATCTGGAATATACGTATATACTAAATCGTGCCGTGTTTTTAAATAGCTGGATAACAAAGCAACCGATGTGGTACCATCTACATCGTAATCTCCAAATACCAAAATACGCTCGTTGTTTTCGAAAGCACGCTCAATACGAGCTACAGCCTTATCCATATCTTTCATAAGGAAAGGATCGTGTAGTGCAGTTAAATCGGGACGAAAAAAGGCTTTAGCAGAAGCGTAATCTGTAATGCCGCGCTGTACCAGTAAAGTAGCTATAGTTTCATCTACTTGCAGTACATCTTGCAAATGCTGTACTTTATGTGAATCTGGTTTAGGTTTCAGCGTCCAACGCATAGGTAATACCTTAAAAAAATTAATAGAACATGTCTCGTATTCTAAAGGCTCTGCAACCTTAAACTGCTTAATGCGTTTAATGTTCAGGTACTTTTTAATAAAAACAAGAAAGCGAAGATTTTAAGCTTTACTTGCGTGGAAATGTGTTTCGATATCTAGTTTCGAAAATTGACGAAACATTTCCATTACACCGCAGTATTTCTCTATAGATAAATCTACAGCACGTTGTAATTTCTTTTCGTTGAGGTTGCTGCCGTAAAAATGAAAATGCATGGCAACCTTATCGTAAAACTTAGGGTGCTCTTCGGTTAAATTGGCTTCAATATCAATTTTAAAATCGTCTACATCCAATTTCATTTTTTTAATTAACGCAGCGACGTCTAAACCAGAGCAGCCAGCTAACCCAGATAACATAAGGGCTTTAGGGCGATACCCTTCGCTTTTACCACCGTTTTCTTCGCCTGCATCTATAAATAAATTGTGTCCTGAAGGATTTGTGCTTTCAAAACGCATTTCTCCTAACCATTTTGTACTTACTTGAACTGCCATAGTGTTGAATTAATTTTGTTAATTGCAATGTCAAAAATACTACATTAAATACACTTTAAAAGCATATTAAGCGATGTTGTTACTTCTAAAATATTATAAGATAAGAGAAAGCATTGTGTCTTTTAAGTTGTTGTTTTGTAATTTTAAAAGAAATCTCAGAAGCCAAAATGGCGCTCATGTCAACTAAACCCTAATTTTTAATAAGATGTCTAATACTACCCAATGCCCTAACTGTAACGTCGCAATCTCTCAAATAGAAATTAATTGCGAACATTGTAATTTTCCTCTATCAGGGTCAGACAAAGAGAAAGCTATTTTTATAGGGCGGCAGATTGCCAATACATCTAAGCTGGGAGACGCTAAGGAATCTCAAGCCAAAGCACAACGTATACTTTACATTATCGGTGCTTTTCAACTACTTAATGCCTTATTAACTTATTTTAGAGGTTACGGGTTAGACATTGTAATTTTTTATACCATTTTAGGAGTTGCACTAGTTGTATTCGGCTTTCTTTCTGGAAAGAAACCCCTCTTGTTTTTAACGTTGTCTTTAATTACCATTTTAGGGTATTATGTGCTTTTATATTTTATAAACCCTAATCTTGTTTTTCAAGGTATACTTTGGAAAATTGTAATTATCGCTTTTCTAGTATACGGTATTTGGCATACGGTGCAAGCGATACAATTAAAGAAAAAACATAAGTTTTTAAAAGACGATTAAAAAGCCAAAGTATTACTTCCCTCACTCAAAAGTAGAGTTAACGTATTATTAGTTTTAATGCGTAGTGTTTTGGTCTAGGTTTGCTGTATTCTAACACCAAGAGCTATGGCAATTAAACGATACCAAACCACAATTACATTTTTCTGTTTTATATTTTCAGTAGTACTATTTGCTCAGCAAGGCTTTGTTTCTGGTATTTTAAATAGCAAAGACGGCATACCTTTGCCAGGCGTAAATATATTAGTTAAGGGTACAACCAAATCTACAGTAACAGATTTTGATGGTAAGTATTCCATAGAGTGTAACGTAGGGGATATATTATTAATAAGTTACATAGGTTTTGAAACAAAAGAAATTACGATTACCCCAAACTTATTTGGTATATCGAAGCCCTTAGATACCATTATAGTTCCACTAGTACAAGTAAAACCCATTACAAGCGTGGCATATTCTAATGCCATAAAGCAGATAAAGCAAAGCGCATCTCGTTACCCTGTATTATCAGAATCTAAAATCACTTACAATAAAGCATCGTCTTTTTACTATCCATTTAAAAACGTAAAACGTGTCGTTACAGATAGCAATAACGTACATCTTACCTATTTTAAACCAAATATTTATATAGAAGCAGGTATAAACATAAAAAGTGGATTTCGGTTTGTAAAAAACAGTAATCTGCCACAACTACAAAATAGATATAGCCAAGGTACTTCTGGTGATGGTGATTTTAATTTTGAAGGACCAGAAACAGGAAATATATTTTCTTATGGACCAAGATTAGACCTATTGGAATTTGATGACTCTAGTTATAATTTTGACACTAATGGGCGTTTAGTTCCTGTTGGAAGGGGCAATGGTAGACCTGCACAGCGGTATAATAATTCTATATTTAATACAAGTTTAAAAACAAGTAAGAACGTATTTTTTAATTTAAATAATGGGGTGTCTATTTTTAATTTTAATCATACCAATCGTTCTCAAAAAGATTTATATAATGTAGAAAAAAGTACTGCGAATAACCTTTTACTCGGCTTTAAAAATAAGGGAAGCATTAAGGGAGTAAATTGGGACGCTTTTATACGTTTCGATAATACGAAAAACAGACAACCTAATATTAATGGTTTTCAAAATAATATTTTGTTAAATGCTTTGGCTACCCCTGTGAGTTTTAGCAACGCACAAGCTACAAGACTAAATAATGGCAGACTATTTAGCTTTAATCCAGAACGATTCAATAACCCCGAAGCACTTATTGAAGATAATAGAAATAGAGAAACACATCGCTTTTTTGCTGCCAGTTTAAAAAATAAAATAGAGTTATCTTCAAAAGCCAACCTTCAAACAAAATTAAACTATAGCAGGTCTAAAAATAAACAAAATTTTGGTGTAGATCGATTTACGAATGGTTTCGAAAATGGTTATTTGAGTAATAGAGACGTTGAAAAACAAAATTTCGGCGCAGATGTAACAACCATGTTTGAAATAAGAGCAAATCGATATTCAATGTTTAATATATCCTCTAAAGCTAATTTTTTAAACGAAAATTTAGATTATAGCCTTTTTCAAGCAGAAAATTTTCAAAACTTCCCATTTTCAAACCCTCAAAATATAACACTAGATACAAGGCAATTACAACGTAATACATTGCGTTTGAATCATGGCCTTACCTACACGCTGAATCATGACGATTTACGTGTTTCGTTTAATCACAATGCTTATGTTTCTTCTGTACAAAACAATGAATGGTTGCTGCCAAGTTTAAAATTGCAATATAATTTAGCTAGTATTTTAGGTGGGTATACATTTGATACTATTAATCTTTCAGCAAGTGTTTCAAATAGTATTAACGATGCCAGTGTAATTTACGAGAATTTAAGCCATAACAGTTTAAGTATTAGTCCAGAAGATAGTTTTAGTTATCGTGCGATAAACGATCTGTTTATAGACAATACTTTAGCATTAGAGCAGGTAAAAAGCTATAATTTAAATCTCAATTCTTATTTTAGGATAGGAGGTATGAGGGTAAATATTAATGCCTCTTATTTTAAAACATTAACACGTGGTGCAGTATTTCCAATATACGAAGAAGGTAGCTTTAAACTAAAAAATGCAGCAAACATTAACAATAGAGGTTTAGATATTGCTTTAAGCACTAGAGTCCGTTTTTCTAACAATTTTAGATACACGCCTAAAATAACGTTCTCGACACATAGCCCCAAGGTAGATAGGTTATTAGACAAACGCACCAGAGTACCTGTTGCAGGGTTTTCTACTGTCTCTCAAAATTTAATAGAAGGACAACCTTCAGGTGTTATAGTTGGTTCTGCGTATTTAAGAGACACAAATAATGCTATAATAATTGGAAACGATGGATATCCCTTAGTTAACCCAGTACCTCAGGTTATAGGAAACGCTATTCCTAAGTACAATTTAGGTTTTCATAATCGTATCGTACTTCATAATGTAACGTTAGATGTATTGGTAGATATTCAAAAAGGTGGAGATGTGTGGAACGGCACCCAAAACGTACTTAATTTTCTTGGACGTTCTCAGCAATCTGCTATAGAACGGCAACGCAATAACTTTATTTTTAATGGAATTACACAGCAAGGTACTGTAAATACGACACCTGTTACCTTCTTTGATTTAGATAAAGATATCGATAAAAGCAGGTTTGTACGTTATGGTTTTGAGGGTGTCGCAGAAGACGCTATTGTAGATGGCAGTTACATTAACATTAAAAATATTAGTCTGTCCTATAATTTAAAAGTTAAAGCTAGAAAGCCTCTTATACGCAAATTCGGTATTGGAATATATGCAAATAATATATTGACTTGGACAGCATTTAGGGGCGCCTCACCATACAACACCCTTTTTGGAAAAACACCTAATAGAGGAATTCACTTTTTCAATACGTCGTTAACTAGTGAGGCAGGCATTACTTTTAACTTAACACTATAAATCCATGAAAACAAAAAAACACAGTTTTATATTTGCGCTTATTTTCTGTTTATACCTTATACTTTTTGCGTTGTTAATCGGGATGTTTGTGTCGTTTACCCCTATAGACCAAAAAGCGCCGACTGAACATGTATATACACAAACAGATAGATCGTTTTATTTTCCAGGAGAAACCATATGGTTTAAGTCTTACGTAGTGGTGGAAAACCATACCATATCGACAGTAAGTGACGTTCTATATGCCGAATTAATAACACCCAGGGGAGATGTTGCTAAAGCTACAGCATTACAAATTAAAAATGGTTACGCCTACGGAGATTTTATTTTAGATTCTAAATGGGTAGGTGGTATTTACACGTTAAAAGTATATACCAACTGGATGCGAAACTACGGTGATGACATTATGTTTACAAAGAAAATAACAGTTCAAAAAATTGTAAAACCCAATGTGCTTTTCAATTTAAAATTTGAGAAAGAGGGCTATGGTAAAGGTGCAAAAGTGACTGCTAATTTTGAAGCGAAAAATTTAAAAAACAATCCTCTACAACATAAGGATTTTACCTTTAAAATTTCTGCAAAGGGTGAATCTATTTTTACAGAAAGCCATACCACAAATGCTGAAGGCAAAGCCTCAATTAATTTTAAACTGCCAGAGAATTTAAACACAACAGACGTAATTTTAAATGTTTTAATGCCCTATAAAGGCAGTGCAGAATCAATATCAAGAGCTGTTCCCGTAGTTTTAGATGCTTTAGATTTACAATTTTTCCCAGAAAGTGGTAAACTCATTTCTGGAACCCACAACCGTCTTGCATTTAAAGCTTTAAATCAATTTGGTAAACCTGTGGATATTACTGGGCACATTATAGATGAAAATAATACAATTATAAAAACCTTTTCGAGTTTTCATGATGGCATGGGAAGTGTCGTGTTTTCGCCTGTAGCCGATAAAATGTATTATGCTAAAATTACAGCACCATTTCAATCTAAACAGCGTATTAAACTGCCCAAAATATATCGAAATGGAACACGGTTTACGGTGGCCACAGATAGTTTAAAGACGATTTTGAATTTGTATTCTACAGCAAAGCAATCTTTTATATTGCATATTAGCAATAGCACTAAAATTATTTACGAAAAACACATTTCTGCAGCGCAAACAGATGTGCAAATAGATACTAAAAACTTTCCTATTGGAATCTCTAAATTTACACTTAAAAGTAAAGAAAGTGCAATTGTAGCAGAACGTTTGGTGTTTTTAAACGCACATAAACAGCTTAACATTTCTATAGTTTTAGATAAAGCTATTTATAAACCAAGAGAAAAAGTGCAAGCTTTAATTACAACTACAGATGTTACAGGGAAACCAGTTTCTGCAAACCTTTCTGTAGCAGTCGCAGACAATAAATTACTAACTTTTGTAAATGATAAGCAAGATCATATCTTGTCGTATCTCCTACTTTCAAAAGAGTTAAAAGGCCGCTTACATAAGCCTTCTTTTTACTTCAATCTCAAAGAAAAAAAAGGGAATAAAGCTTTAGATGTTGTAATGCTTACACATGGTTGGCGCGACTATATAAACCAACCTCATGTAACTTATAAAAATGCACGCCATTTACCTGAAAGATATGCGCTACACTCTGGGCGTGTAGTTAACATGCAAGGAGAACGTAAAAAAGCTAAGCTTTTACTATTTGATAATAATAAGAATAAAGTTTTAGTATTTGAAACTAATGCTAAAGGCGAATTCTTATTCGAAATGCCAAATACCTCGCAAGCTGTACTTATGGCCTATACTACCGATGATAAACAAAAATTGAGGATTATTAAAGATAAAATAAAAACTACTACCATTAGTAATCAGTTTTATAAAAACAATTTGAGAAATGGTAAAAATATAAGACCATTTGTAAAACCTATAGGTAAAATAATTAAAGAAAAGGCCGAAGTGGATTTAATAACTCTCTCGGAAAGTCAAGAAAGTCTTGATGAGGTCGTTGTAGTCGGTTATGCAGCGACCGAGAAAGATGTGCTTCTTGGAAGTATTGCCACTGTAAAGAGCGAACAAATTGATGCTATAAATAGTTTACAAGGGCGTTTGTCTGGTGTGCAAATTTCTAACTATGAAGAACAAGGCGGTAATTTTAATATAAACATTCGAGGGCTATCAACAGTTTCTGGACAAGCACCACTTTATGTTGTAGATGGTGTTATTGCAGATATAGAAACACTATCAAGCATTCCAACGGCTCAAATAAAGTCTATTGAAGTGTTAAAAGATGCTGCTCAAATATCAATTTATGGCTATCAGGGCGCTAATGGTGTTGTTGTTGTAAATACAACGTACAATGATTTTTATAATAATTACAAAAAGAAAGTGCTTAATAATACGCCCAATAAGAATTATTGTATAGCAACGTTTTATAGAAATAGAAACCATAGAGTATACCAATCGAGGCTATTTTACAGTCCAAAATACGATAGTGGTATCTTACCAGACGAACGTAACGATTTTAGACAAACGATTTACTGGAATCCTGTTGTACAAACTAATAATAAAGGAAAAGCGGTATTTGAATTCTATAATTCTGATGCTATTACATCTTTTAAAATTACTGCTGAAGGTGTTGGTTATAACGGTTTATTGGGCAGGAAAGAACAGTTGTATACTACCAATAAATCGCTTAATTTGGATTTCAAGATGCCAAATTACATGGTGTTGAACGACACAGTAGCGCTCCCTGTTACCATTTCAAACGAGAAAAAAACATCAATTAAAGTACATTTTGAGATAGATCTGCCTAAGCATTTACAGCTCGTGGAAAAGTACGATACTACATTTAGTATACCAGCCGATTCCGCATTGTTGAAACTAATAAAAGTAGTACCTATTAAAAAAGGAAATAATATTAACGTAAAACTAAGTTTAACTTCTAGTACAGGTAAGGACATCATAAAACGAAAGGCAACAGTTATAAGCCCATATTTTCCTATAGAAACTTCGATTTCTGGAACAACATCTAAGCGTTTTAGTTTCAATATTAATAAAAAAGTACCAGGTACACTTAAAGCCAATTTTAATGTTTATACCGATGTAGTAGGCGATGTTATGGATGGAATTGAAGCTTTAATTCGAAAGCCGTATGGTTGCTTTGAGCAGACATCCTCTGCTACTTACCCTAATATCATGGTGTTACAATACCTTAAGGAAACAGGAAAAAGCAACCCCAAAATAGAAGCTAAAGCCCTTAATTTTATCCAAAAAGGCTATAAACGACTTATTAGTTTCGAAACAAAAGAAGGTGGCTTTGAATGGTTTGGTCACACACCGCCACACGAAACATTAACAGCTTATGGCATTTTAGAGTTTACTGAAATGAAAGCAGTATATAACGCCGTAGACCATAAAATGATAGACAGAACTGTAAATTGGTTGCTAAGTAGAAAAGACGGCAAAGGTGGTTTTAGAAAAAGTAAAAAAGGCTACGACAGCTTTACAAGTTCGCCAACCGATGTGGCCAACGCTTACATTTTATACGCCTTAAGTGAAGCCAAAGTAAAAGCCAATTTAGATGTTGAATACCTGACAGCCTATAATGATGCCTTAAAGAGTAAGGACACCTATAAAATGGCTTTATTGGCATTAACCAGTTATAACCTTAACCAAATAGAAAAAGCCAAAATCCTGGTGCAAAACATTAAGGCAAACATTAAATCTTATGCCTTAGACGAGCTACCTGTTACAAATACTATTACAAGATCTTATGGCAACTCCAAAAATTTAGAAACAGTAGCCTTCTCTTTACTAGCCTTAATGCGGGATTACAATACACACGAATTAACCATAACAAAAGGTATAGACTACCTTATTAGTAAACGAAAACAAAATAGATTTGGATCTACGCAATCTACAGCCATGGTTTTAAAAGCTTTAATAGCATATACCAAGTATAAAAAGCAACATATAGTGAACAATTTAGATACGGTAACCCTAACTGTAAATGGTGTAAAATTAGAAGAAAAGTTAACCGTAGATACGAATGGTAAGATTGCAATTAACAATCTTTCAAAATACTTTAGTAACGGCAAACAAACTGTGGCAGTAACGTATAACAACCCAGAAACAACCTACCCCTATACTTTGAATATTAATTGGGATAGTAGCGTGCCTAGCAGTTCAAACAATTCGCCTCTAGTTCTACAAACCAATATTGAAAAGAACCCATATCGAGTTGGTGATAATGTGAGTATGACTGTAAATCTATCTAACACTAAAACTACAGCACTGGGCATGGTAACAGCAATTATTGGTATTCCTTCTGGCACCACGGCGCAACCGTGGCAGCTTAAAACACTTTTAGAGACACAAAAAGTAGCATATTACGAAGTTTTCGATAACTATTTGGTATTCTATTGGCGTGAATTCGACCCAGAAGAAACAAAACACATACGCTTAGATTTAAAAGCAGATATTTCTGGATATTTTTGTGCCCCTGCGAGTACTGCTTATCCGTATTATGGAGATGAATACAAAATTTGGATAAAAGGCACTACTTTAAAAATAAGTAATTAATCTAAGGCCGCTAATTTAAAAATTGAAAGGTTATTAAAATTTTAAAGACCAATTTAGATATAGATTATAGGCAAAAACAAGATGTAAAAGACGAACTTAAATGCTACTTTTGCCGTTTTTTTAACATTTAAATCTCATGATAGCCCCCATTTATCCTGAAAACGAAGCAGATAGGCAGATTGCTGTAGAAAAGTATAGAATTTTAGATACTCTTGAAGAAGAACCCTATGATAACATTACTACTTTGATGAGTTACATTTGTAATGCGCCTATTTCTCTAATAACACTGTTAGATAAAGATAGAAATTATTTAAAATCCCACAAAGGTGTGCCGTTTAGCGAATCGCCACGAAATATTTCCTTTTGTGGGCATGCCATAAACTCTAAAGCAGCTATTACTGTTATTGAAGACGCTAGAGAAGATGAGCGGTTTAAAGGGAATCCTTTGGTAGACGAGTATAAAGCCATTTTTTATGCGGGTGCCCCTCTGGTAGATTCAGATGGATTTAAGTTAGGGACTTTGTGTGTTTACGACCATAAGCCACGGCAACTCGACGAAGAACAAAAAAATGCTATTATAGCCATGTCTAAACAGGTTATACACCTGTTTGAGCAACGCTACCAGAATTACAAATTAGAAGAATACCAAAAAGACTTGAAGAAGAGAAACGACGATCTTGAAAAATTTTCAGGACTAATTTCCCACGATTTAAAATCGCCTCTGTCTAATATTATTTCTCTAACAGAACTTCTCGAAGAAGACAATAAAGACAAGCTAACCACAGAATCTTTAGAGTATTTAGAGCACCTTAAAACGTCATCTTCCATGCTTAAAGATTACATTGATGGGTTGCTGTCTTTTTATAAAAGCGATGAGTTATTGGGGGATACTAGCAAAACGGTAGATGTAAAAACGTTTATAAATAAAGTACTTCTTATTAGCGATGTAACTCATGAGGCAGAGGTTGCTGTAAATACAGCTTTAAAAACCATTACCATAAAAGAAGCCCCTCTAATACAAGTGTTTACAAATTTGGTAACCAATGCTATAAAATACAACTCTAAGCAGCAAAAAACCATTACTATTGGTATAGAGGCCACAAAGGAATTTTACAAATTTGAATTAAGTGATAATGCAGACGGTATTCCAAAAACGCATTTCGATAAAATATTCGATTTATTTGCCATAGTAGGACAAAAAGATAAAGACGGTAATTTTGGTACAGGTATAGGTCTCGCTACAGTAAAGCGTATCCTTAATAAGTTAGGTGGCACTATTTCTGCATCTTCTGTACTAGGAGAAGGCAGCACGTTTAAATTTAGTATCGCTAGAGAGCGCTTAACTTAAAAAAAAGCTGCTTAGCATCATTTCAGAAGTCCCTATTTAGAGGTTATGCCCAAAATAACCAGAACCAATGGTTTTTGCTATTTAAAAACTATAAACTGTCGTTGTAAAACGGTTGTAAATAATATCAAAGCTTGATATATCATCCAGTATTAAATACTTTGGCACCGTTAAAATTTGTTATAAAATTTTCTATTGCTATTAGAAAAGCGTAAGCCTATAAGATAAACTTGAATACGAATGTGATATATGTTTTAATTATAAAGAATAAATCGTGTAAGAAATAGTGGTGCAATTGAAGCCTTTGTTGAGCAATTTATGATGATGATAGATGGCATTTTAAATAAAAAAAATTATGTTTGTCATTATTAATAATTTAATTCAACTTATGAAAAATCTTTCTTATTTTTTTGGTCTTTTAGCGTTATTAGCAATGTCTTGCGACAGTGATTCTGACGATGGTGATTCTGATGATGTGACTGAACCGCCTGTTTTAGTAGATAGCTCCATATTACCAACACAAGTTAGTATTGTAGACTCAGATGGCGATTCTGAAACGATACGATTTGTATACGATGGAATGTTTTTAGTCAATGAAGATACCGCTGATGGTTTTGCTGTAAGGTATACTTACGAAAATGGCGCGTTAGTAAGTTCTTTTAGCAGCGGTATATTTGAAAGCTATACTTACGACTCTAGCGATAGAGTATCTACAATTTCTATAAATATAGATGACTTAGAGCCTAATGTTTTGGTTTACAACTATAACTCTGATAATTCTGTAATAACAGTAACCTCTGCATCTCCAGAAGACGATGAAGTACCTTGTACTTTAACATTTAGCAATGGAAACTTAACACGACTTGTTGAAGGGGACAATGCTACTTCAACCTACACTTACGATAATAGAAATGCACCTTTTACAAATCTAGTAAACAGAGAATTGTTATTAACCATAGATTCTGAAAACATCGATTCTATAGATTTTACGCGTAATAATGTGTTAACAGAAACTTTTTTAGATCAAGAAACATCAGAAACAGAGACCTATACTTATACAGCATCTAATTTTCCTAGAACAAAGACTGTTGTAGACGAAGATGGTTTCGAAGTTACATATACGTTTACCTATAACAACGATATATAAATCGTATGGTGTAAACTTATAACAAAAACTAAAAGCGTGTAATTTTAAAAATTACACGCTTTTTTTATGTGGTAAATGCAACATCATGCCAATAGTGTAGCAACCCTATGTTGTAAAAGCGGTAAAACATCCATATCGAACCATTGATTTTTGGTAAACCAGAAGCGATTTCTGGGAGAGGGATGTGGTAATGGCAAATACTTGGGTAAGTAGGCATCAAAATTTTTTACAGTATCTGTTAAGGTACGTTTGGCTTCTGTTCCTAGGTAATATTTTTGCGCATACATGCCAATTAGAAGTACCAATTCCACATGCTTGAGTTTATCGAAGAGCGGTTTGTGCCATTTGGTAGCACACTCTGGTCTAGGTGGTAAATCGCCAGTTTTGCCTTTACCGGGATAACAAAAGCCCATAGGAATTATAGCAAATTTAGAAGTATCATAAAAATCGGTATCGCTAACATTAAGCCATTTACGGAGTTGTTTGCCGCTGGCATCATCCCATGGTATACCAGAAGCATGTACTTTTGTACCAGGCGCCTGCCCTATAATTACAATTTTAGAGTTAATGCTTGCAGATAAAACAGGCCTAGCGCCAAGCGCTAATTCTGGTTCGCAAATGGTACATTCTTTTATGGTATTAATTAGATCCTGCATGAAATAGTTTTGTATTTTTAAATTTAGAGACTTGTTGCTAAATTACCACAAGATTTAACGTTTTATTTCAGGCTGAGTGCTTCAGTCTCGAAATTAAGGCCAGAAAAGCCATAACGCATAAAATTTCTTATATTTTGGTGACCGTCGCCATCAGGATCTAATAGTACATCTTTAAAATAGTATTGGCCAAAACACGCCAAAGTTTCTTCTTTAGTAAGTTGTTCTGCTACAGCAAAAGCAAATAATTTGCAAGAGCCAGAATTTTGGCCTTTGTCATTTTTTAAGTCCCCATTTTTAAATGCCGTAGGTGTAAAGTTGTATTTAGCATCAATAGTAGCTATAGTTTCAGAAAAATCTATAGTTTCTGGAGTATGCGCTAGTTTTTGTTTTAGTGTTTCAACAGTCATTTTAATTTTTATTTAGTCTTGCCGCCAACGATAATAACAATTTCGCCTTTTGGTGGTTTATTTGTGTAGTAATTTAAAACGTCTTTTGCAGTACCTCTGGTGGTTTCCTCGTATAACTTTGTCAGTTCTCTCGATACAGATACCAAACGGTCGTCTCCAAAATACGTGCAAAAATGCCCTAGGGTTTTAATGAGCTTGTGTGGGCTTTCATAAAAAATCATAGTTCTGGTTTCTTCTGCTAAGAGTTGTAACCGTGTTTGCCTGCCTTTTTTTACGGGTAAAAACCCTTCGAATATAAATTTATCGTTAGGGAGTCCAGAATTAACAAGTGCAGGTACAAAAGCTGTAGCGCCAGGAAGGCATTCTATTTCGATAGCATGCTGTAAGCAAGCTCTAGAAAGTAAGAAACCAGGATCTGAAATGGCAGGTGTGCCAGCATCGCTTATCATAGCAATTTCAATACCAGATTTTAATTTTTGTACAATAGCATCTACCGTTTTATGTTCGTTATGCATGTGGTGAGATTGCATAGGTGTTGTAATCTCGAAATGGTTAAGTAATTTTCCCGATGTACGGGTATCTTCTGCCAAAATAAGATCTACTTGTTTTAAAACTTCTAAAGCCCTAAGTGTAATGTCTTTTAAATTTCCAATGGGTGTTGGAACGAGATAAAGTTTGCTCATTAACTAAATTTAGCTTCAATAATAGACATGAAGCGGTGTTCAAATTCTTCTTTGTTGGCCCAGTTGTTATAATCTGGTTTTACCATAGTTTCTATAAAAGATTTGGCTGTATCGTACGATTGCTTGGTGTTAAGTTGAGAAATTACGCGGTCGTAATCTGTGGCATTCCCCTCAAACAAATGCCTTATAAAAGCGATTTTATCATTAAGCCCAATATTAAGTCCTCCTGTTTTAATACGATCGTTTAAAGACTTTTTTTCTTGATTACTGGCATTAGTTACAGGTTCAAACACCGGCAGCTCCTCAAATCCAGAAGTAAGTGTTTCAAAGTCAGTTTTATAATTCTCTTCAATAACTGGTGTTTTAGTGTCTAGAACCGTATCAATTTCTTCGGTATCTTCTGGCATTAGTTTTACCATGTCTTTTATCTTATTCATCACAGGTTCAGAGATGTCATCCTGTTCAGTTTCGTCTAAATTCACATAGATTTTATCTTCTACCTCGATATTATCGCTTACGGTATTATTAAAAGCCGTGTCTAACATGTCAAAAAACGAAGAGTCGTTACCTATTGTGGGTAGGGCATCTTCGAAATTTTCATGGGCAAACTTTAGTACAGATAAGGTTTCGTAAAGCGCTCTAGATTCTTCATACATCTTAAAAACATCTTCCTTACCTTTTAATTTAAGAATTCTGTGAGCAATACTCACAAGCTCAGATTCCAATTTCTTTTTCATGTGTTTTAATTTTGTATTTAATAGCTTAAGGCGTTTCTAAAATACTGTTTTTAAAGATACGTACATTAAAGCTTGCATAATTTTAGAAAATAATAGGTTTTAAGACCTATCAATTTAATAAATTTACAGCACTTTTATAAGCCCAGAATTTTGGGCTGTACAAGTGTTAAAATTACAAAATGTTTCTCGAAAATACAGTAAATCATAAAGAACAATTTGGGTGGATTGAAGTTATCTGTGGATCCATGTTCTCTGGAAAAACAGAAGAGTTAATTCGAAGGCTTAAACGGGCGCAGATAGCAAAACAAAAGGTTGAAATTTTTAAGCCTGCCCTCGATGTGCGTTACGATGAAGATATGGTGGTGTCTCACGATGCCAACGAAATTCGTTCTACACCTGTGCCGGCTGCGGCAAACATTCCTATTTTGGCAGATGGTTGTGATGTTGTTGGTATTGATGAAGCTCAATTTTTTGATGATGAAATTGTTAGAGTGTGTAACGATTTGGCTAACAAAGGTGTACGTGTTATTGTAGCTGGGTTGGATATGGATTTTAAAGGAAACCCCTTTGGGCCAATGCCAAACCTAATGGCTACAGCAGAGTATGTAACTAAAGTGCATGCTGTGTGTACAAGAACAGGCAATTTAGCACAATACAGTTATAGGAAAGCAAATAGTGATGCCATTGTGTTGTTAGGTGAGGTGGATGAATATGAGCCTTTAAGCAGGGCGGCATACTATAAGGCGACTAAAAGAGAAAAAATTAAGGCTGAAAACGTTAAAGCTACCGATAAAGCCTCTTCTAAAGAAAATAACACCTAATGCCCAAAGCGCAACAAACCGTTCTTGAGATAGATTTGGGTGTGTTAAAACAAAATTTTAATTACCTAAATTCTAAATTAAATAGTAAAACAAAATTTTTAGCTGTTGTTAAAGCATTTGCCTATGGCAACGATGCCACAACTATTGCAAAATATTTGCAAGCTCTTGGTATCGATTATTTTGCTGTAGCTTATGCAGAAGAAGGTGTGGCTTTGCGGCAAGCAGGAGTAACAGTGCCTATTTTGGTACTGCACACACTGGAAGTAAATTTCGATGCCATTGTCGATAATCAATTAGAACCCAATTTATACAACACTAAAATTTTAAAAGCTTTTATAGCATTTACTTCGCAAAACGCAATAGCCAACTACCCTGTGCATATTAAATTTAATACAGGTTTAAACAGGCTAGGGTTTGGTGCTAATGATTTGGACGCGCTTAAACAGGTATTAAAAAACACAAGATCTGTAAAAGTAGCATCTTTATTTTCGCACCTCGCAGCTAGCGAAGATTTGGAAGAACGTGAGTTCACTTTGCAGCAAATTCAAGATTTTAAGGTGTTAACCGCATCTGTTTCGAGTGCGATTGGTTACACACCAATGTTGCACATGAGTAACACTTCGGCTATTTTAAATTACCCAGAAACACATTTCGATATGGTTCGTGCAGGTATAGGCCTCTACGGTTATGGTAACTCTAAAAAAGAAAGCCAATTTTTAAAACCTATAGCGCGATTAAAAACAGTAATTTCTCAAATACATACTATTGCAACAGGAGCCTCTGTAGGGTATAATCGGGCATACAAAAGTACAGCTGTAACCCGAACTGCAACTTTACCATTGGGACATGCCGATGGTATAGGCCGTATTTATGGAAATGGTAAAGGGTTTGTAACTATTAATGGCAATAAAGCGCCTATAATAGGGAATGTATGTATGGATATGATTATGGTAAATGTTACAGGTATAGCTTGCGAAGAAGGTGATGAGGTTGTTGTTTTCGATGCTGAAACAACTTCTGCCGAAGCACTTGCCGCATCTGCCAACACCATCTCCTACGAGCTTATAACTTCAATTTCTCAGCGTGTAAAACGTGTTATTCTTAATGAAGTGATTTAAACTTTTTCCAATTCGCTATAAAAATTTAGAATTTTCGCCAGAATCAAAAAAGTTTAAACCACTTCAATAATAACATGAGATAACTGTATTTAGCAGCAACCAAAATTAGTACAAGGTTTAAACAAAAAAAGCGGGTCTTAAAATAAGACCCGCTTTATGCGTTTTACAAAGGTTGTTTAAATAAACTGAGTAAACTCTTTACCTTCAGTTTTGTAAATAATTTTATAGTTACCTACAGTTTCATCTTTAATTTTATAAGCTCTTTTAAGGTTTTTAGAACTTGTTGTTAAAGTTTCGGAATGTATAAGTTTATACGGTTTGTATGCACCTTCATCTTTATAGATTTCAACTTTTAAAGGCGCTTCGTTTAGCGACAGCTTAGAAATGTATATCACATTATTTTTAATTACCGTTGTAGGTTTAAAAACAGTTTCAAAGCTTGTGTAACTGTATGCTACTTTTCCTTGCTCTATACTAAAAGGAATACTTTTTACTTCCATATCCTTATCCAGTTCGAAAAAATAAATACCATCTGGAAGAGCTGTTAAATTGAACCCCTTCATGTAGACCCCTGGTTTTTGTATGGTTTCTTCGTACAATATAAGATCGTTAGTATCTCTAATTGTAAAAAGGTTGCCTACTTTAACATCACTTAAGGTAAGTACAGTCTTTTTTGCATCTTTCTTATTGATAAAGAAATAGCCATCATTTGCGTATCCTACAATCGTAGCCATCATTGCTACCATTATAAATACTTTTTTGGAAATGTTCATTACGTTTCTCATAGTCTTAGGATTTAACGTTCGACATGTCAAAATTACATCAAAAGTAGAAGTTGTAAAACGTTAAAATTGACCTATTTATATGCAAAATTACCTGTTAAATTTATGTTATGTAATTGTAATGTTAATATAACATATATTTGAGTTAATATTTTATAGTTTTGTAAGAAAAACACACTTAAAAATATTTTAGTGTAAACTAGAGTGAGTGGTTATGGCGTTTGCGTAAATTCAAATTTATATTTTAAGAAGGTATAGATTGAGTCGCGAATTTTAATTTGGAACTGTATTGGGTGTTAAAAATCGTATTAGAGCTTATAAAAAACATAAAAAGCCTTTACGTTTCCGTAAAAGCTTTTATTTAGATACTATTTCATGTGCATTAGTTAGGTACTCATATTTACCGTTGTATCAACAAACAGGACTAAGCAGAGTTGTTATGCTCCTCCTTGTCGTTGTTTTAAAAAATTAGGAACGTTACAAATAGAAAACCGGAGCGGTTTGTGCTTAAAAAGTAAGTTGCTCTAGTTTTGTGTGTTATTCGCAAATGCTTGGAGCACCATTTCTACCATATAATAGTGTTAAGGCTCTTCTATCTGCAGTAGAGGTTAGAACTTACTCCAATCAAACCAATCAACAAGAGAATTAAAAAAAGTATTATTCCTTTATTCATCTTTCGTGCCGTATCGTTTTTTGATTACACTTTCAATTTTATATATAGAATACATAGGCGACGCTATTATTAAAAGCAGACCAATAGCAAGTTCTTCAATTATGGAATAATTATAAATAAAACCTGTTAAAGATATTACAATAAGGAAAAAACCAAGTTTGATGAATTCTACTGATGCATATTTCTGAGAAAACACCCATGCTTCCTGGGACTTCATGGAATTTTTAGTTCTATATCCATATAACTGATTTATTTTCTTTGGTGGTTTTTTAAATAGTAATAAACTCATTAATACAAAAACAAGACCCGTTACAGCTGGTATTTTTAGAATATTTTCTATGAACCACATAAAAATTTATTTTAGAAATTTTATTAATAGTTATTGTATTGTCTTTAGGGTAATAATAAAGAATTAGAACTCCAATCATTGTAAACATAAAACTTACCAAACCAAAAACACATGCTATTAGAAAATGAAACGAAATAGCTAACAACAAAAATAATTTCAAATTAAACTCATTTCTTTTAATAAATACCCATCCAAAAATAAATATTTCTAGGATAATAGCACCCCACGTAAAGGAAACTACAACAAAGGTATGAGATAATAAGCTGGAAGTAAAGCTGACTAAAAAATCAGGAACACCAAAGACTTCATGAGTGAACCAATAATAAGTAGTGGTACCGTCTAGCCATTCTTTTACTGAAAGCTTTTAATACTGTAGCAAACTCTATTAGCTTGAACTAGGATCAAGCCATATTTTTGGGGAAGTCATAAAATTAGGCATATAATTTAGTTAGTCTGTAGAGGAAGAATTTTACAT
>CANLCJ010000013.1 GCA_947489085.1 uncultured Flavobacteriaceae bacterium | reverse complement strand
AAGTTCTTCGTCTGTAGGATCTTCTTCATCAATCTCCTCTTCGTTAAGTTCTTCGTCTGTAGGATCTTCTTCATCAACTTCCTCTTCGTTGAGTTCTTCGTCTGTAGGGTCTTCTTCATCGAATTCATCTTCTTGATCTCCACCAGGAATAAGCTCAAAAGTCAAGATTTCAGACTCTGCATCGATTTGCCCCTCTAAACGCAAATTGTAAGTAAGTGTTATAGAGATGTTTTCTATAGAGTAGCGACCTGTAGCCTCTATAGTGTATTGCAAGGTGTCTGAGCCAGACTCTGATGTACAAGCAAAATTGGTAAGAGGTATTGTTGCGGTACCAGTATCAGAACCAGAGGCGTCTGGTAAGAATGTTATTGGAATTGTAATATCGGTGTTAAAGCAACCCAGATTAAGAAGGTCTCCTCTAATTGTAAAATCTTCGCAACTCACATCGTTAGCAAATTGCATTAAAACAAAACCTACACTACTTTCTTCTTCCTCTAAAGCTTCATCAATAGGATCTTCTACAGTTTCTTGATCTGTATCGTCTTCTACAATTTCTTGATCTGTAAATGGTGCGCCTCCAGGATTAGAATTTGTTACCGAAAAATTACCATTAAAAACAGTGAAATCGCAGGTATTACCTCCAATTAAAAACGCGCGTTCTCTAACTATTGTAGCACGCATTCTAGCTATTTGCTGGGGGCTAAAACGTCTTCTGCATGCTATGCCATTGGCATCAAGTCTGTTAAAAGTATTCATTATATTTAATACATCGGGAGTAAACGTTTCGCCGTTTGCATCTGTTAGATCTCCAATGTAATTACAGTTTTCGTCAATAAGTTCTCTTATTAAAAGCGGAGATGCAGGAGTATCACAAATAAAGTCTCCAGCTTCGTTACAATTAGAACCATTTACAAGCTCTGTTTGGTCGTTAAAATCGATGTTTTCTTCGTCGGTATGCAACAAGCTTAAATAGTGGCCTACTTCATGAGCAGCCGTGGTAACGTTAGAATTTGCAAAGGCAGAATTGCTTAATTTTATGTTATTGCCTTGGTTTGGTAAAAGTGCTGTAGCACCTAATGTTCCATTATCCCCATCTGTTAACCTATTAAAATAAAAGATGTTTAGTGCATTTGGGTTTTCAAAAGGTAGCAATACTCGGTTTTCTAAAAAATCATCATTTCTATCAAAACTTGTAGTCCAAGCAGTATTGTTTACAAACCGTATGTCCTGAGTAAAAAACTCTATTTCGGCAAGTAGGTATATGGCATTCATTTCTTCAATAATCCTATTAACACGAGCCTCTGTGGTTGTAGGGTTGTTGCCGCCATCTGTTCGTAAAATATGGTGTGTAACAGGTATTCGAAGTATCCCAGAATTATTTGGAACTTCTGGCAATTCCTCAGGAAGTTCTTCGGCAACAGGTGTTGTAGTACCATTATCATCATCGCTACAATTTAGAGTTGCAATAGTTATAAAAAGTAGCAATAGGTATTTAAAATTAATTTTAAAGTTCATAGTATTTTTTTAATTTGTTTTATGGAAATTTTCTGTAATAAGGCTAGTTTTATTGGGGCACAACGGGTAATACAAGCACGATTCAACGCTGTTTTAACAGATGAAGCTTTGCTTTAGTTTTTGCTGTTATAGCATGCTGAATAAAATTGCTTAAAACAAAAACCTATTAGCTTAGCTAAATGGGTTTTTATAGGCATTTAAAAAAGCCCTAAGAAGTTAAAGTATTACATAGTTATATTGTGTCTTTCGTTTTTCAAGCGCATAATAGAGAGAGCATCCTTTTTTAGCAAAAGTAGAGCTTTTTAACTCAAAATATGTTAAATCCGTATTGTGTAACTTATTTGTATTGTGATTTTTAGATGAATAGCAATCTGTTGTTGTTAAAATGTAATTCTAAAGTATTTTAAGCACTAATTTTCTTTATAATTATGTGCAAATCTT
Source organism: uncultured Flavobacteriaceae bacterium (assembly GCA_947489085.1). GTDB lineage: Bacteria > Bacteroidota > Bacteroidia > Flavobacteriales > Flavobacteriaceae > Jejuia. Next base: position 97,910 of record CANLCJ010000013.1, on the reverse strand, counting down.
ACCACATTTTAATGCTTTAAGTGAACTGTAATAAGATTTGTGTAATGATATTTTGTAGCTTTGTGTAAAGCTAAAAGACCACACTATGGATATTAACGACAGTATCATATCGCCATTGGTGCTCAAGGTGAGTTTTAATAAACTACTACGGCATTACGAAGAGTTAGCAAAAAGCCCAGACGATTTTATTTCTGCTAAGGCGAGGCGTGTGTTAAAGACGGCAAAACCCTATCCAGAACTTAGAGAAGGCTTTAGTAACACGCAGGTGCTAAAAGATAGAGAACGCGAAATTGAAATTATTTTACAAGATTCCTTTGCGCCTGTTTTGTCTCAAAATGAAATAAAAACAGCTTCAGTACCTTTTCATAATATGATTTTTAATGCCTCTCAGCGTTTTAAAAACATAATAGCTACTGCTGGAGGTAATTTTAGCTTAAATATAGACAGTATGCCAGAAAGCGATAGGTATATTGTTGCTTGCGCCATTATACTAGACTTTTGTTATGGTTACAATTTAAATTTTAAGCGACCGTTTTATTACGAAATTCCAGATGCTAAAGGAATAATGCGTTATTATAAAATTCTGTACAACGCAGATTTTTGTGAAATTATACCAACAGATAAGGCTATAAAAATTACCGAAGCAGATTATAATGAACTTTTAGATAATTTTGATAATGAGGCTCTATGGAAAGAGAAATTTCCGCAGGGCAGCTATATTTTTAAAGGTTTTGTAATTTCTAATATTTTCGATGTTACAGACGATCAATCTATATCTCAAATAAAATCTAATCTTATAGGAGAAGATAAGCGACAGGATAAAGACTTTATGAAAAAGTTTCAAAAGATATTTAGGTCTTTATTTGGTTTAGATGATATTAAAGTTGGCTTCTCCGTATTTCAAAAAGATAAGAGTATTTTCGAAAAAGTTACAGGAGTGGGTATCACCAGTTATATATTAAATAATAATGTTGTAGCTTCTTGTGAAGATGTGCTATGCAGTTGGTCTTACAACAGGTTGTTAAACGAACAAAAGATATATGCGGTTTCCGATATTGAAAATAACTATGCCAAAGATAAAAGTAAACCCCATATAAATGTTTTAAAAAAGCAAGGTATAGGAAGCGCCATTTTTGCGCCTATAGCTAATGAAAAAGGTGTTATGGGTATTCTAGAAGTAGTTTCTAAAACACCTAAAGTATTAAATAGTATAAGTGCTAATAAATTAGTAGACGTAATGCCGTTTATAGTTTCTGCGGTAGAACAATCTAAAAAAGTAGAAGAAAATTTAATAGAAGCCATAATACAGCAAGAGTGTACAGCTATACATTCTAGTGTGTATTGGAAATTTGTAGATGCAGCAAAGCAGTTTTTAAAAGACAAAGCAGCTGCAAAAAAAGAAGCTGTGTTTAAGAAAATTGTCTTCGAAGACGTGTACCCTCTGTTTGGACAAATAGATGTAAAAGGATCTTCGAACGCGAGAAATTTGGCTACGCAAAAAGATTTACTGTTGCAGCTATCGCTTCTCGAAGATATTATAAGACAAGTTTTAGAGAAAGAGCCTATAGCCGTCTACGAACAGTTGCTGTTTCAAATTGAAAACTATAAGAGCGAATTAAAAGATAACTTTAAAGTAGATAGCGAGCATAGTATTGGTGTTTTTTTAAGAAAAGAAATAGAGCCTGTATTACTGTTTTTTAAGGAGAGGGCCTCATCGCAATTAAAGGGTACTATTAATAACTATTTTTCTAAAATAGATAAAGAACTAAACCTTATTTACCACCACAGAAAAAATTATGATAATGCAATTATGCTTATTAATAAAAGCATGGCAGCATTACTAGACGAAAAGCAAGTAAATGCCCAAGCTATGTATCCTCATTTTTTTGAGCGCTTTAAAACCGATGGCGTAGAGCATAACATGTATGTTGGACAAACTATAGCTAAAGATTATAAGTTTAGTCCTATTTATCTTTATAATTTAAGGTTATGGCAATTACAGGTTATGTGCGAAATGGAAAATGAGTTTTATAACAACCAACATCTGTACCCTATAAAACTAGATGTGGCATCTATGATTTTGGTGTTTAATCAGCCGCTTTCAATTCGCTTTAGAATGGATGAAAAGCAATTTGATGTAGATGGCACTTATAATGCGCGTTACGAAGTTGTAAAAAAACGCGTAGATAAAGCCTTTATAAAAAACACCAAAGAGCGTATAACGCAAAATGGTAAAATAACTATTGTATACTCTCAAAAACAAGATGAAGAAGAATATCTAGATTACATAGAGTTTTTACAACACAAAAATGTGCTGGACGAAAAGGTGGAAGTTTTAGAGGTAGAAGATTTACAAGGAGTAACTGGTTTAAAAGCACTACGTGTAGACATACTTTATAAAGGAAAAGAAGACGATAAAACATTTTATACTTACGACGATCTTATGAGAGAGTTGAATTAAGTATAAGAGTATATCACACTATAAATAAAACCGTAATCTTATTTATATAGCCTGTCTCAATTTAATTGTAATTGGCGCCACCAAAAAACTGAAACGCTATAGCAAAAGCAATTACACTTATTATTATACCGAGCATAAAAACGGTATATGTAATACGTAATATTTTATATTTTTTGTCTAGAACAAGACCTAGAAAATACAAATCTTTTTTCATGGAGGAGTACAGGTAATCTCTGTCCTGCATCATTTCACCCATAGCCCATTCAAAATCGTTTAGGCTCATTTTGTGGAAATTGCCAAAAAATAAGAGATTTACCTTTTTATTAGCAACATCATCCTTGTCGAATTTGCCACTAGTAACGTTAGGTCGGGTAGCAAGTATGGATAAAATAATAGAAATAACTGTAAAAACCACAAAAATTATTGTTGGTACAATAAGATAAGTGTTAGAGGCATTATCTAATTTAGATACTAAATTGGAGAGTACCAAAGAAACAATAATAGCATTTACAGATAACAAAATATTGGCCTTTGTATCAGCAATATTACTCAACTGCATATGGTTTTTTAATGTTACTCTAAAGACCGTTTCGATACCGCGTTCAGGTATTTCAATTTTATTTTTTTTAAAACTAAGTTCATCTTTTTTATGAGACAGTTTTGCCTTGTCGGCAATAGTCTTTTTTCTGAGTTTTAAGAGTTGAGACAAATTTTTGCTTTTTCTTTTATCCCAAATGCTTGCAGCTTCAGCGGTATAAAAGCGATGTTTTTCAGAAAGAAAAGCGATATTTTCATCCAACCATTCTATTTCAGAGTATACTCTATTATCTAAAAGTTCCCACTCCTTTCGCAATAATTCAGAGATTTCAATATAATTCTTACTCCCTATGTGCGAGCAATCGGCATCTCTAATTATTTTTTCTAATATATTTTTTGGGGTAACATTAATCTTAGTCGCTAAAATCAAATCACATATTTCAACAATATCATCCTCTGGAAAATTGTTAGATTTTAAATAAGTTTTGGCAATTTTAACGCTCTCCTCCTCGTGTTTTGCAAAACTACTAGTATAACCTATATCGTGCAACCAAGCCGCAGCCTTAAGTAAATTAGAGTCGCGTTCGTTGAGGTTACATAATTCTGCTAAAGTTATAGCGTCCTTTACAACACGTTGCGTATGTGTAATGTTGTGGTACGTATAAGATGTGTTTAAAGTACTATTTAAAAGACCAATTACGTATTTTTCAATTCCTGCAATATGCATGTAAAGGAAGGTGTAAGTTATACAATTATGTTTTGTAAAAATACTAAACTTTTAAGAAAACATATGAGATATTGAGAACGATAAATTTTGCGATTTATTTCGTCGGCAAACAAGCTTTTATTTCTTAAATTGTAAGGGGTAAGTTTAATTGCTTTTACCAGACTAATTTAAGGTTTACAATAGCAAAAATTACAGTATTAATAGAGCTGCCAGAAGTGTTCTAAATAGGAAAGCATTTTTAGAGTAGAAGTTGATTTACGATTTAAATAAAAAAATAAAAATATGATAACTTGGAAAGAAGTTATAAGTTTTTCAGTTAATGGAAATCCAGAACCAGATACACGAGTAGAGAAAACAGAAGCCGAATGGAAAGACGTTTTAACAGAAACTCAATATAAAATTACGCGACTAAAAGGCACAGAGCGGGCACATTCTGGAGCGCTTTGCAGTATATATGAGCCAGGAAAATACAGTTGTGTTTGCTGCGATACCTTGTTGTTCGATGCCACAATTAAATTCGATTCTGGAACAGGTTGGCCAAGCTTTTCGCAACCTATAAAAGAGAATGCCATAAAATACCACAAAGATACTTCTTACGGAATGGTGCGTGTAGAAGTAATGTGCAACACATGCGATGCACACTTGGGTCATGTTTTTCCCGATGGACCAGAACCAAGTGGGTTGCGGTATTGTATAAATTCAGAATCTATGGTACTTAAAAAAGAAAACGACTAGTTATGGCAGAAAAAAATATGCAAACCGCAGTTGTGGGAGGAGGATGTTTTTGGTGTACAGAAGCCGTTTTTCAAGAACTAAAAGGTGTAGAAAAGGTTATATCTGGTTACACTGGTGGTAATGCGCCTGGCAAGCCAACTTACAGGGAAATTTGTTCTGGGTTAACAGGACATGCAGAAGTAGTTAAAGTTATATTCGACGCAGCAGTTATAGCTTATCAAGATATTTTAACGGTATTTATGACGACGCACGACCCTACTACGTTAAATAGGCAAGGAGCCGATAAAGGCACACAGTACCGCTCCGTAATTTACTATATAGATGAAACGCAAAAGCAAATTGCAGAAACGGTTTTAGAACATGTAAAACCCTATTATACCAATCCTATTGTAACCGAACTATCCCCTTTGGGTGTTTTTTACGAAGCCGAAGACTACCACCAAAACTATTATAAAAACAATACAACCCAAGGGTATTGTAGTTTTGTGATTACACCTAAGCTTGCAAAACTGCGAGAGATGCATGCCAACAAGTTAAAATGAATCTACTGTTGAAATTTAAAAAAATCACATAAAAGATAAATAGAAAGCTAATGCATAATTTGGGTTAAACCCTATAAATAGTAGCTTATTACCTTAATTATATGAAATTAAACATTGTAGATAAGTTTAGAAAGCAGTTGCCAGCAGATCCAGTTTTAGAAAACATAAGGCGGCAGGTTAGCGGCGCTTGTTTTTCTTATGTAACGCCAAATGCAGAAATATCGCCAAAATTATTGCACGTGTCTCCAGAGTTACTTAGCAACCTTGGGCTAACTCAAGAAGACGCCAAAACAGAGGCCTTTCTAAATTTTGTAACAGGAAAACATGTTTTAAAAGATACAAAGCCTTACGCGATGTGTTATGGAGGACATCAATTTGGAAATTGGGCAGGACAATTAGGAGATGGTAGAGCTATTAACCTTTGCGAAGTAGAACACGATGCCAAAAACTGGGCGCTACAATTAAAAGGCGCAGGAGAAACCCCATATTCTAGATCTGCAGACGGATTAGCCGTATTACGCTCATCTATAAGAGAGTATTTGTGCAGTGAGGCCATGTACCATCTAGGCGTGCCAACAACACGAGCATTATCCATAGCATTATCTGGAAACGAAGTGTTAAGAGATGTAATGTATAACGGCAACGCAGCCTACGAAAAAGGCGCTATTGTATGTAGGGCAGCAGCATCCTTCTTGCGTTTTGGTAACTATCAAATTTTAGCAGCACAAGGAGATGTTACTACATTAAAAACATTAGTAGATTACACCATCACAAATCATTTTTCGCATCTAGCCCCCACCTCTAAACAAACTTATTTAACGTTTTTTGAGGCAGTAGCTAAACGTACTTTAAAAATGATAATACACTGGCAACGGGTAGGCTTTGTGCATGGCGTAATGAATACAGATAACATGTCCATCTTGGGGCTTACCATAGATTATGGCCCCTATGGTTGGTTAGAGGGATACGATAACGGGTGGACGCCAAACACTACAGACAACGCACATAAGAGGTACCGGTACGGCAACCAAGGTAATATTGGGCTGTGGAATTTACTACAATTGGCCAATGCCCTATATCTACTTATTGAAGAACCAGAACCTTTGGAAGCCATCTTGATGGCCTATAAAACCAATTACGATACAGCCCATTTAGAGATGATGTGCTCTAAATTAGGATTGGCAAACCGACAAAACGAAGACGAAGATTTAGTTAAAAATTTAGAAGAAGTGCTTCATCTTACAGAAACAGACATGACACTGTTTTTTAGAAACCTTTCCCATTTTAAGAAAGAAATGTTAGAAGTAGAAGGGCTTAAGATTATAAAAGAAGCATTTTACAACGAAAAAGACGTTGTAGATACAATAAAAACACGTTGGTTAGAATGGTTTAAAGCCTATAAAATACGGTTGGCAAAAGAAACACAAACCCACGACGTACGAGCGCGAGAAATGAATTTGGTTAATCCAAAATACGTTTTAAGAAATTACATGGCACAATTAGCCATAGAAGACGCAGAACATAACAATTATAAATTATTAGACGAATTGTATACAATGCTAAAGACGCCATATAGCGATAATCCAAAATACGAAAAATGGTATGCCAAGCGTCCAGAATGGGCTAGACACAAGGTAGGCTGTTCTATGTTATCGTGCAGTTCGTAATGGAGCTATTAAGTGATATTAAGAAATTACCTGTAGGATTTTGTAAAGTAATTTACAATACAAAGACTTATGGTGTAACACGCACAGATTTTAATAAAGGACAAAGTATAAAAATTTTTGCACAAGAGTTGGGAGGAACTAATTTTATTAGCCTTAATTATTACTGTACAACAATTGCAGAACTTTTAAAACCATGTGAAATGCCAAAAGAAAAAGTGATACATTTTTTACAGAATTTTGAAATTTTAAATGAAGGCTAAAATTGCGTTTGGAGGCGGCTGCCATTGGTGTACAGAGGCTGTATTTCAATCTCTAATAGGAGTTGTAGAAGTTGCTCAAGGTTATGTGGCTTCAACAGGAGAAAACTCAGCGCTGTCCGAGGCTGTTATTGTAACTTTCGATGATTCGAAAATTACATTAGAAGTGCTTATAGAAATACATGTACATACACATAAAAGCACGTCAAACCACTCTATGAGAGCGAAATACCGCTCTGCAGTTTATACATTCAATGAATTGCAAAAAGTATTAGCAAAAGCGATATTGATGAAGTTGCAAGTACAATTTAAAGATAAATTAATAACTAAAGTAATGTGTTTCTCTACTTTTAAGCCCTCTAGAACACAAATACAAAATTACTATTATAACAACCCTAACAAACCGTTTTGTGAGCGTTTTGTAAACCCAAAACTCATAATGCTACTAGAGCGATTTGCAAACCACACAGATAAAAATAAATTAAAGCATTTAAAAAATGAAAAGGGAACGATTACGCATCCAAAATAAAAAAGGACACAAACTACAGGCTTATCTGGAACTACCCGTAGATAGAAAGCCCCATTATTACGCTATTTTTGCACACTGTTTTACGTGTAACAGTAACTTAACGGCAGTTAAAAATATTTGTAAAGCACTAACGGCACACGGTTTTGGAGTTGTACGTTTCGATTTTACAGGTTTGGGTAGAAGCGAAGGCGAGTTTGCCGAGAGCTATTTCTCAGCAAATGTTAACGATCTTATAGCAGTTAACGATTATATAGCAGCAAATTACCAAGCACCTAGTTTATTAGTAGGTCATTCTTTAGGGGGCGCAGCAGTAATAGTGGCAGCCTCTATAATAGATAATGTAAAAGCTGTAGCAACAGTAGGCGCACCCTCTACTGTAAGTCACGTAAAACATCATTTTTCTCATGGTATAGAAGACGTGAAAAGTAAAGGAGAAGTTGAGATAAACATAGGAGGCAGACCTTTTAAAATAGACAAAACATTTGTTGAAGATTTTGATAAAGTAGATTTACCAGAGATTACCAAAAATTTGAGAAAGCCTTTGCTTATAGCACATGCTCCTCTAGATAAAATTGTAGGAATTAGCAATGCCCACGATTTGTACCACAATGCGCACCATCCAAAAAGTTTTATAAGTTTAGACGATGCAGATCACTTACTATCTAAGGCAGAAGATAGCTTGTACGTTGGAAATATTATAGGTACTTGGGTTGGGCGTTATTTTAAGCCTAAAGATAACACCATGCTAGATACTAAAGGCGAACAGTTAGTGGCGCATTTGGATGTAAAAGAAGACGAATTTACCACCTCAATACAAACCCTAAAACACGATTTTATAGCAGACGAGCCAGAAAGTATAGGCGGTAATGATTTTGGACCTTCTCCTTACGATTATCTTAGTGCCAGTTTAGCAGCATGTACCGTAATGACCTTAAAAATGTATGCCCAACGTAAAAAATGGGATTTAGAAGAAGTATACGTTTACATTACCTATTCTAAAAAACACAGCGACGATTTAATGCTAGAAACAGACGTGCCAAAATACATAGACGTATTGCAGAAAAAAATAGAATTGGTAGGTACTCTAGACGAAGCACAAAGGCAACGGTTAACAGAAATAGCATCCAGATGTCCTGTACATAAAACCCTAATAACAGATACAATTATAGAAACTGAATTATTGAGTTAGAGTTTTTAGTAGGGAACACTAAGCGTGCTAATGGATTGTGTTTGAGGAAAAACCCAAAATATCTAAATGAGATGTTTTGTAAATTAAAATACTAGCCACAATACACACTTTAGGCTAAAGAGCTAAAGTGTGTATTGTATGTTAGAGTTTAAATGTGTATAAATTACAACCTTTACCTTTGGTACGCTCGTCTGTAATAAATACGGTATTACTGTCCTTAAAACAAACCCCCTCTTTTTGCGAATCATGCTCAAAGTCCTGATGTTCTAAAGTGCCATCAAAAAAAGCATCAGCACTAAAGTTGGTAAGTTTTAAGAGCTTGTCGTGATTTAACAGCACTACAACTTTTCCGTTGGCGCTTATATCGGCAGCAGTAATTTTAGTGTTTTTTCCTTTAAGTTTAAATTTAGTAACAAATTCGGCCTTATGCTTACCCCCAACGTTAGGCACCTTGTATAAGTTGGTGTGTTTATCGTGTTTGCTAAATAAATAGAAAATATTATTGTATATAAAAAAAGCCTCAAAGTCTTCAGATTTATTGCCTTTCGGGAGCTCAAAATCAATCCGTTTTGCCTTAGTTTCATTCAAATTTAAATCAGAAACCTTATAAATAGTAAACAATTTTCGTTTGCCATTATTATTGCCAAAGTCGCCAATATAAAGATTCCCAGACGCATCCGATGTTAAATCCTCCCAATCTACGTTTTTGGCATTGTTAATGTCGATATCTTTTACAATCTTACCCTTTAAGTCTAAGCCGTAAATGTTATTTTTGTTCCCAGAATCCTCGATAGTCCAAAGTAGATTAGAATTTGCAACTTTTTCTATAGCAGAAGTTTCTTTTAAACTATCGGGTATATTAGCGAGAACGTTTAGTTTTCCTGAGTTACAAGACATAAATGAAAGTAAAGCAATTATTGATTTTTTAAAATGGTACATCGTTAGTGTTTTAATTAATGTTTAACCTGTTAAAAAATAGTTTTGCTTTGTAGCATTTAATTTTTTAGAATCAGTTTAGAAAAACAGGTTTACTTGTACAACATGAAATACAAAATGTACTTTCGAAGTAAAGAAAATAAAAATAGGGTTTATAAACGAACTTTAGTAACGTTTTGCCTTTAAAAGTTTGCGCTTATGACCACTGTTGATGATTTACTAAAATTACTTACTCTAGAAAAAACTAGTGAGACTCAATTTGTAGGAGTAAGCAAAACTATTGGGAGTCCAGTAGTATTTGGAGGTCAAGTACTAGCACAAGCCCTAAATGCAGCAAGCAGAACAATTACAAGTAAACGTACATTACACTCTATGCATGCTTATTTTTTAGAAGCAGGAGATTTAGATACACCCATTACCTATACTGTAAACACGGTTAGAGATGGAGGGCATTTTTCGGTACGTCGCGTAACAGCAATGCAAAACGACACTACAATATTTATCATGTCTGCATCCTTTCATGAGCTAGAGACAGGTTACACACACCATGTAGATATGCCAGAAGGCGTAGCCCAACCAGAAACATTGGCAAGCTGGACAGACATGAGAGCAGCATTTGGAGCGGCATTACCCAAAAGTTTAAAAGCATTTTTAGAAGTAGAACGGCCAATAGAATTTAAGCCAACAGCTATAGCAAATCCTTTAGATCCTAAGGACCTACCGCCAAGTCATGATGTATGGTTTAAACTTAAAGGAAATGTTACAGGTTTAGATTTGGAACTAAAACAGCAAATACTAACCTATATATCCGACTACAATATACTAGTGTCTACATTAAACCCACATGCGAGTAAAGCCAACTGGGGTAATACACAAACGGCAAGTTTAGATCATGCCATGTGGTATTTTAGAGATTTCGATTACTCAGATTGGTTGTTATACACCATGGAATCTCCTAACACAATTAGCGCAAGAGGTCTTGCTAGAGGACATATTTTTACCAGAGACGGTAAATTAGTAGCAACAGTAGTACAAGAAGGATTAATTCGACCAATAAACAAATAAAATAGATATAAAGTATGTTGAAAATTGGCCACAGAGGCGCAAAAGGACACGTAGCAGAAAATACATTAGCATCCATACAAAAAGCAATAGAATTGGGTGTTGATGGTGTAGAAATAGATGTACATAGATGTGCTTCTGGAGAGTTAGTTGTATTTCACGATTTTACCCTAGATCGTATGACGAACGGCTCAGGAGAGATCTCTAAATTTCCATACAGAGAATTAAAAAAATTAAAAACTACAGGCAATTACGAAATACCAACGCTGGCACAAGTGCTAGCCTTTGTAGATAATAAATGTTTGCTTAATGTGGAATTAAAGGGGCAGGAAACCGCAAAAGAAGCCGCTAGAATTATTACATTCTATGTAGAGAAAAAAGGATGGGAGTATTCTAATTTTATTGTGTCCAGTTTCGAAGAACACTTATTAGAAACTGTACATGGTATAAACGATAAAATACCATTAGGTGTACTAACAGACATAAATTTAGAGCGTTCTGTAGCCTTCGCAAAAAAGATAAATGCAGTCTCCATACATATCGATTATACCATGTTAACAGAAGAAGTAGTTACAACACTTAAAGAAGACTTTAAGGTGTTTGCTTACACGGTAAATAACTTAAAACCGTTAGCACGCATAGAATCCTATGGTGTAACAGGTATAATATCTGATTATCCAGATAGAATATAATGCAAAAAGACGTCATTATAATAGGCGGTGGTGCTGCGGGTTTTTTTGCAGCCATAAACATAGCAGAGCAACGCCCAGATCTTAAAGTCGCTATATTAGAACGTGGCAAAGAAGGCTTAACTAAGGTTAAAATTTCTGGAGGAGGGCGTTGTAATGTAACACATGCAGAATTTTTACCCTTAGAGCTTACAAAGTATTATCCTAGAGGAGAAAAAGAATTATTAGGGCCGTTTCATAAATTTATGACGGGCGATACCATTGCTTGGTTCGAAGAACGTGGCGTGCCATTAAAGATAGAAGACGATGGCCGCATGTTTCCACAATCAAACTCTTCGCAAACCATAATCGATTGTTTTTTAAACGAAGCAAAGACACATGGTGTTGAGGTGCTTTACAATCATGCGGTAAAAACTGTGACAAAGGAAGATGCTAACTTCCATATACAAACAACCCAAGGTGATTTTACGTCCAAACACCTTATGGTTGCTACAGGAAGCAACCCGAAAATTTGGCAATTATTAGAAACTTTTGGCCACACTATAGCAAAACCAGTACCCTCTCTATTTACATTTAATATAACAGACGAGCGAATTAAAGATATTCCTGGCGTTGTAGTAAAAGATGTTGCTGTAACAGTAAAAGATACCAATTTATACAGCGAAGGTCCTCTACTAATTACACATTGGGGGTTAAGTGCGCCATCAATTTTAAAGCTTTCAGCATTTGGAGCTATAGCGCTTGCTGCTCGCGATTACAAATTTCAAATAGAAGTTAATTTTATAAAAACAACGCTAGCAGATTGTTTAGCCAGTTTAAAAGATTTAAAACAAGAACAAGCAAAAAAAGCAATATTTACATCCATTGCATTTGGCTTACCAAAACGCCTATGGCATAAGTTGGTTTTAGCCTCTGGTTTAGATACAGATACCAAGTGGGCAGATGTTAATAAAGCACAACTAGAACGTTTGGCCAAACAACTTACGCAAGCCGTTTTTAATGTAGAGGGCAAAAGTACATTTAAAGAAGAGTTTGTAACAGCAGGTGGAGTGCATTTAAAAGAAATTAATTTTAAAACTTTCGAAAGCAAGTATGTACAGCAGCTTTACTTTGCGGGAGAGGTTTTAAATATCGATGCAGTAACAGGAGGGTTTAACTTTCAAAACGCTTGGACAAGTGCTTTTATAGCCGCAAAGGCTATTGCTAATTTGGCCTAATTATGAAATATTTAATTTTAGCTTTACTATGTTGTAATACCATCTTTGCTCAAAATTTAGATAAGCACTTGTGGCAATCTCGTGTTATTATAATATCAGCCAATAAAGCCAATACTGAACAAGCCAATTTACAATATGCCATTTTAAATGCAGAATCGCAAGCACTTACCGAAAGAAAGTTGGTTATTTATAAATGTATAGATAAAGTCTGCACGATAGGTCAAGAAAAAACCATGGATACCTCAAGAGAAGCTAGCAAAGCAGTAGAAACGTTCAGCGTGGTACTTATTGGCTTAGACGGGAAGGAAAAATACAAAACCTTAAGCGTACAAAAAGCAAATGTGTTTTTCGAACGTATCGATAAAATGCCTATGAGGCGAAGAGAACTTCAACAAAAACAATAATACCATAGCTATAGCGTCTTTAGAGTTTACCACTAGTAATGAAAAGCGAATAGCAGCTTTGTAAATTATGGCATAGTTAGCAATAATATAGATGCGTTTGTTTGTTAGGCACAGTTTTAAGCAAAATTACAAGCCATTGCAGCAGTAATGAGTTTTAGGGGAATACTAAAGTTAGTATCTTTGCCCACTTAAACGTATTGAGATGATAGAAAAAGACTTTGTACCAAAGCCTTATACAAATACCGTAGAAAGTGGAACTGTTTCATGGGCATCGCCAAGCAATATTGCCTTAGTAAAATACTGGGGCAAAAAGGCGCATCAAATCCCAGAAAACACCTCAATAAGTTTTACGCTAAACCATTGTAAAACAGAAACAAAAATTAGTTTTAAAAAGAAGGCCGCAACCAACGATTTTTCGTTCGATGTGTTTTTAGAAGGTGAAAAAGAAGATGATTTTAAGCCTAAAATAGAAACGTTTTTTAAACGCATAGAAACCTATCTGCCTTTTTTAAAACACTATTATTTTAAAATAGAAACCAGTAATACATTTCCCCATAGTTCTGGCATTGCCTCATCAGCATCGGGTATGAGTGCCTTAGCACTGTGCTTACTTAGTATAGAAAAACAATTAGGTGCAGACCTTTCAGAAGAAAACTTTACAAAAAAAGCATCCTTTTTAGCACGGTTAGGCTCAGGAAGTGCTTGTAGAAGTCTAGAAGGCCCTATAGTAGTTTGGGGCGCACATTATGAGATAAAAGGAAGTTCCAACTTATATGGAGTAACCTATACAGGAGCAGTTCATGAGAGTTTTAAAAATTATAGAGATACCATTTTACTTATAGACAAGGGCGAAAAGCAAGTAAGCAGTACAGTAGGGCATAACCTAATGTACAATCATCCATTTGCCCAAGAACGTTTTAAACAAGCAGAAACTAATATAACAGCACTAAAACACATTTTAGAGCAAGGAGATTTAGATGAGTTTATAGCCTTAGTAGAGCGTGAAGCATTAACACTACATGCTATGATGATGACGAGTATGCCTTATTTTATTTTAATGAAGCCAAATACATTAGAAGTAATTCATAAAATATGGGAGTACCGCAAAGCAACAAACTCTAAAGTATGTTTTACGTTAGATGCAGGAGCGAACGTGCATATGTTATACCCAGATAGCGAAGCCCAAAATGTTCTAAAATTTATAGAAACAGAATTGGCAGGATATTGCCAGAATAAACACTACATAAACGATAGTGTAGGCTTAGGAGCAAGTGCTTTGTAAAAGCGAGACAATATCTATTTAAAAAAGCCGTATCTTTGTAAAACAAGATGCCGCAAACTCAAACGTTTACTTATGAAAGGACCGCTGTTTTACTCTAAAATTTTACTTTTTGGTGAATATGGTATAATTAAAGACTCCAAAGGTTTATCTATACCCTACAGTTTTTATAATGGAGCCTTAAAAAAAGACGACAATTTTACTAAAGAAGCCAAAGCCTCTAATGAGAGTCTTAAACGATTTGCAGATTACTTATCTCAAATAGATGCATCCATTGTAAAGTTCGATACCGAAAGCCTAGAGCAAGATGTAAATTCGGGTATGTATTTCGATTCTTCCATACCTCAAGGTTATGGTGTAGGTAGTAGTGGCGCTTTAGTCGCTGCGATTTACGACAAATATGCTTTCGAAAAAATTACAGTTTTAGAAAACCTAACTAGAGAAAAGCTGCTTAAGTTAAAGCATATATTTTCTGTTATGGAGTCCTTTTTTCATGGCAGTTCTTCAGGATTAGATCCTTTAAACAGCTATTTAAGTATACCAATACTTATCAACTCCAAAGACAATATAGAAGCAACAGGCATACCAGCGCAGGAAACAGAGGGTAAGGGTGCTGTTTTTTTAATAGATAGCGGTATTGTTGGTGAAACTGCACCAATGGTAAGTCTGTTTATGGAAAAAATGAAACAAGAAGGGTTTAGAAAAATGCTGAAAACCCAGTTTATCAAGCATACAGATGCTTGTGTAGACGACTTTTTAAAGGGCGATATAGCGTCTCTATTTAGAAATACAAAACAACTCTCTAAAATTGTGTTGAACAATTTTAAACCTATGATACCTAAACAATTTCACGAACTGTGGAAGAAAGGTATAGATACAAACGCATATTATTTAAAATTGTGTGGCTCTGGTGGTGGTGGTTATATTTTAGGATTTACCGAAGATATCCAACATGCCAAAAAAGAGCTATCAGACCATAAATTAGAGGTTGTATATAACTTTTAGAGGTTAAAGTCTGCTAAGAAGTAGCATAACACACCAAAAGATATCCAAAAATGCTGTCTCGAAAACAGAAACATGTACTGCTGAAATTTTTTAGTATGTTCTCTGTAGTAAGAGGATACAATATTTTGGTTGTTGTATTAGCACAATACCTTACTGCAGTATATATTCTAGCCTACAATAAACCATTAAGGCAAGTAATACTCGATGTTAACCTGTTACTCCTGGTATTATCCTCTGCCGCCGTTATAGCAGCAGGTTATATCATCAATAATTTTTACGACTCAGAGAAAGATCTTATTAACAGGCCATTAAAGTCTAAACTAGACCGATTGGTAAGCCAAAACACAAAATTATCATTTTACTTCGTACTTAACTTTATGGCAGCTATTATGGCTAGTTATGTTTCATTTCAAGCTGTATTGTTTTTTTCGTTTTATATTTTTGGAATCTGGCTTTACTCGCATAAACTTAAAAAGCTTCCATTTATAGGTAATCTTACATCTGCGATATTAACCATAACTCCTTTTTTTGCCATCTTTATGTACTACAAAAATTTTGAAACGGTAATTTTTGTACATGCTATATTTCTATTTTTAATAATATCGATGCGAGAGTTAACCAAAGATTTGGAAAATATAAAAGGCGATATTGCGCAAAATTACAGTACAATTCCAGTTGTATATGGCGAGCGTACTTCAAAACTAATGTTGAGTGTTTTAGCGTTGGCAACGCTTATGCCCATGTACTTGCTAGTGTTTTATTTCGAGGTGGGTTTAATGTGTTTGTTCTTCTATTTAAGCTTCTGTCTGCTACTAGTTTTTTTAATAATGCTCTGGCTGTCTAAAACTAAGATTCAGTATCTCATCCTTCATAATATATTGAAATTCATTATACTAGTAGGGGTTTTTAGCATTGTACTGCTAGATGTAGACGTAATTCTTAACAGAATTTAAAACATGATATTGTCTAAAGTTAAAATTAAACAATTTTCATGTAGGTGAGTCGTACTGTAAGGTAATAAAAGGCGAAAGCCTATTTCGCAGTGTTATACGCTCTAACATTGTTTTAAAGTATAATTCAGAGTTAAAGAAATTCTAGTATACAAGCCTCATCTTAATTTTAAAACTATCTTTGCATAAAATTTTTAGTAATGAACAGACAGCAAGGGGGTAAAGGGAAAACATCAGGACGACACGCAAAGCCTTTTTCTAAACAAGGCAAAGCAAAAGCGCCTTCTCCAAACACAAAATCACCGTCTAAAACCTCCAATAAAGATGAGGTAAGATTAAATAAGTATGTTGCTAATTCTGGTGTATGTTCCAGAAGAGAGGCAGATGTGCATATTGCTACAGGTTTGGTTGCTGTAAATGGAAAAGTAATTACAGAAATGGGGTATAAAGTTAAACCGGGCGACGAGGTGCGTTACGATGGCGCTAGAATAAACCCAGAAAGTAAAGCTTACGTATTACTAAATAAACCAAAGGGATTTGCAACAACTACCAGCGAAGGGAAAGGAAGAACTGTGATGGATTTAGTAGCCAATGCCACCAATTCTAAAATAAAACCTATTGGGCGCTTAGGGAGAAACTCTAAAGGTTTACTGTTATTTACAAACGACGATGCTATAGTTAAAAAATTTACGAATTCTAAAAATGGAGTAACACGTTTATTTCACATAGAATTAAGTAATAATTTAAAACTCGAAGACCTTAAAAAAATACAAAATGGTTTTAAGGTAGAAGGCAAACTTATAGAAGTTGAAGAAATAAGTTACATAGACGGCGCTAGTAAAAAAGAAGTCGGTCTAAAAATAAAGAATACGGGAAATACAATTATACGCACCATATTCGAACATTTTAATTATGATATTTTAAGTCTAGACTGCGTGGCTATAGGACATCTTACAAAAAAAGATATCCCGCGCGGACACTGGAAACACTTAACAACCCAAGAATTGAATACTTTAAAAATGTTATAATATTAAAATTTAAGAGGCGCTAATTAGCGCCTCTTGTGTATTCTTTAAATCGTTTTAAGTGATTTGAAATGTAACTTATAGCGTACTCTACACTATTTTTAACCCCTACCTGTCTTTCCTTATCTGGACTTAAAAGATCAAAAATGAGATGGCATATCGTATGAGGTAACTAAACGTCTTACATTCTAATTTTAGGTTCTTAAAATAAGTCATCTATCAGTTATTTAGAGTTTTAAATTCAATACTTTAGTCTAGTAAGGAACTGCTTTTTTTACAGTTATTTATTATTAATCGAACTCAGATTAAATAATTATTTACCACTAAATTCTTATTAAGATAACATAGAGCTAATAGTAATCTTTTAGTTTTACTTTTTTAATAGAGTAAGATTAATAGCATATTTTTTGTAAGTACGGCAGAGGATTTACGATACATTTATAAAAAAATATTATTTTTAAGTGTGCTTATAAAAAGTACGGTGAGCGAATTTTGTTAAACTTAAACAGAAGCACATGGCAAAACATAGCAATTTAAAACGAGTTATCGTAGATTTTAAAAAGTTAACACCAGAAATATTGGCTTTGTTGGTGGAAAAATACCCTGATGGTTATGATGATGACCATATTATATCTTTTAGAAATCAAAACAACGAAATTATAGAGGCCGTAGAGGTGCTAACAGAGGATACTAAATATTTGGTTAAGGTAAGTTCTAAACTTGCGACTACAATGGAAAATTATGATGAAGAAGATTATGAAGATTTTGATAGCAATGATCCAGAAGCGATACAGCCACCTGAATAAAAAACACTATTACATAACAACAATTTAATATACTAATTTATGAGAACAGCCGCTTTTAAATCCTACAAAAACGGTTATTATAACTTTTGGTTTGAAAATGGAGAAGAACTTGCTTTCGAAGAAGTGCATCCTCGTGTTTTAAAGCAATTTGATTTAAAAAATGATACAAGCCTTGTAGACAGAGATTTTAACATAACATTCGTTGAAGACCAGGATGGAGAAGATACCATTTACAGAGTACAAAGTTTAAAATTACTCCAAATGTAGCTCAGTTCTCGATTTTTTAATAAACAACTCCCAGAAAAATACACCGTATACCACACTGTACTCTAAAGCAATAACCCACAAGTTTTCAGACTTATCTGCTTTATTTAAATTGATATACGCCAGGTAGCTAAATATAATCATATAGCTCCACACCAAAGGGTATCTGTATCTTGTAAATACAGAAAGTATGAGTAATGTAGCAACATACCAAGGGTGTACTGTTGTTGTTGTAAAATAATAAAACGATAAAGCTAAAAGCATTGCTGTAGTTAAAGCTGTAAACCTACTGTTTTTCCTAAAAAAGCTTATTAGAAATACAAACAGTACAACAAGTACAGGAGTTACTTTGCCTATAGTAGCAATTTCGTTATACCCCCTAAACGTATAGCCTATAGATCTTGCAATGTAGTAAATACTGGCGTTAAATTCGAAATTTTGAAACCAAAGCGCAACAGTCTGCGAATAGTTATTTATAAACTCAGAATTGTAAAACGGTAGGAATAAAAGCAATGTAGTGCCTAGTGTAATACAGTAAAATGCAATGAGTTGTTTTAAACCTTTAAAAGGCGTTTCTTTTTTTACAAACCATTGAAAAAATAGCGGTAAAAATATAAGAGGTATTAGTTTTACAGAAATTGATAGTGCTAGTACTACTGCTGCCCATTGCCATTTTTTTAGATGAAGTAAATACATGCTCCATACTAAAAAGAAGATCATAACACCTTCAAAATGTAAATTACCAGTAAGCTCTATAATTATAAATGGGTTTAAAACATACCAGAAGATAGCGTGTACAGGCATATTTAAACCTTGTAGTAGCTTCTTACCAAAATAAAGTGTACCAAAATCGGCAGCAATAATTAGAAGGCGCATTACAAAAACGGATCCTATAATACTTTTAGAAGTGAAAATGCTGGAAATTACAAAGCAAAGCTGATTAATAGGAGGGTAATTTGTGTAATGACTGGCGTTTAAAGCCCCCATACCTTCTCGTAAAGCCTCAGTTTGCGCAACTGGGCTAAAACCCTGCTCTATATAGAAAGAAACAGTATTTAAGTAAGGATTAATGCCTTCTAAAATTAATCTGCCATCCCAAAGAAACCTGTAAAAGTCTTGAGATAAATTGGGAATGGCCAATATAAATACAGCTCTAAACCCAAAGGCAAGATAGCCAAGACATGTAATGTTTGTTTTAAGTTGTTTAAGGATACCATAAAAAGCAATAAATAGACTCGTGTAAAGGAAAAGCAGCTTTAGGTATTCTGTTCTAATAAGATTGTAGGCAAAACACCAATAAAGTATAACACTTAGTAACACCAAAATTAAAGGTGTTTTGTGCTTCTTTACAAAATCTGTACTTGCATACATAAATGCGTATGGATTAAGATAAACTTAAGGCAATAGCCAGAGTTAGTACTATACTTTAGACGTTAGAGACTTAAAGAATACATAGCCAAACCCTATAAAAAGCATAAGATGAAAAGGGAAGAGTCCAAAATCTCCACCTTTATCTCCAACAACAAAGGCACTGTACATGCCAAAGCCAAAGTAAAGCATTAACATACCTTCAAAAATAACATTCATAGATAATTTCTTCTTTATGTATTTGTTGTTTTTCCAGTTGTCTTTAAACTTGCTAATATTAAATTTGGGCGTGCGTACAAATTCACTTTTTTTACCAAGATGCCCTTCGATAACAGCAATAGAATTATGTAATGAAAACCCCATAGCTATGGAGAAAAACACAAAGAACATGCCTACGTAATTCATAAAATCTTTAATACTGGATCCATAGGTATTACGATACATAATCCAATAACAAATAAAGAATATAACTGTACTAATTACAAAAAAACTCATAACCACAAAATAGGATTCTAAATGCTCGTATTCGTTTTTTATGTAAAGCATAGGTATACTTAGTACGGCTACAATAAAAATATTTAAAAACATAGAACTATTTAGCAGGTGTAACAGGCCGTGAACTTTAGTTTTGGCAGAAATGTGGTCGTTTTTTAATACCCGCATAAGCATTTTTCTAAAGTTTTCTGCCCCTCCTTTATTCCATCTAAATTGTTGAGAACGGGCGGCACTAATAACTATTGGAAGTTCGGCAGGCGTTTCTACTTCTTCCAGATATTTAAATTCCCATTTTTTTAGTTGAGCACGGTAGCTAAGATCTAAATCTTCGGTAAGCGTATCGCCTTCCCAATTCCCCGCATCTATAATACATGTTTTTCTCCATATACCCGCTGTGCCATTAAAGTTGATAAAATGGCCTTTAGAGTTTCGCCCTACCTGCTCTAACGTAAAATGCGCGTCTAGCGCAAATGCTTGTATTTTTGTAAGTATGGAATAATTTCGGTTAATGTGCCCCCAACGGGTTTGTACTACACCTATAGATTTGTTTTTAAAGTAAGGTACTGTACGTTTAAGCCAGTCTGGCTTTGGCAGAAAGTCTGAATCGAAAATAGCAATAAATTCGCCTTTTGCAACTTCCAAGCCTTCTTTTAAAGCCCCTGCCTTAAAACCGGTTCTAATGGTTCGCGTAATATGCTTAATATCTAAGCCCTTAGCTTCTAAGGTCTCGATATGCTTGCGCGTGCTTTCTACTGTTTCGTCTGTAGAATCGTCCAAAACCTGTATTTCAAGCTTGTGTCTTGGGTAATCTATCTCTGCAATGTTGTTTAGCAAACGTTCCATAACATACATCTCGTTATAAACGGGTAATTGTATGGTTATGTGCGGTATTTCATCTGGATTAGAAAAGTCAAACTTAACTTCATTAGTGTCTTTTTTAGCAGACAAGTAATTGAATAATAAATTAAGTTGCGCTAGTGCATACATGAATATAAGCAGCAAAGCGATAGTGTAAACAACTATAATTATGGTTTCTAGAAGCATTATTTAAGACTGTATTTAAAAATCCAACTTAGTATTTTTATGCCTGCAAATATAGCACCTTTTACCGTTCCTGAAACTTTTGAGACACCTATTCTATTTCTGTAGTTCACAGGAACTTCTGTGTATGAAAATTTTTTCTTTAAGGTCTTAAGTTGCATTTCTACAGTCCACCCGTAGGTTTTATCTTCCATTTCTAGCTCTAACAATTTATTATATTTAATAGCGCGAAAGGGACCCAGGTCTGAAAATTTTGCACTAAAAAATAAGCGCATTAAGGTTGTGGCTAACCAATTTCCAAATATTTGCGGCATCGTCATCGCACCATCTTCTCTTAGATTTTTAACGCGAGCCCCAATAACAAAATCAATATTTTTTTCCAATATTGGTGCTACTATTTTACTGAGTTCTTCAGGATAGTCGCTATAATCTCCATCTAAAAACACTATAATGTCTGGCGGTGTTGGTTTGCCAGCAATATATTCCATGCCTTTTAAACAAGCATAACCATAGCCTTTTCTAGGTTCTTTTAATACAGTAGCCCCAGCTTGTTTCGCATTTGCCTCTGTAGCATCGTTAGAGTTGTTGTTTACAACAATAATTTCGTCTACAGTATCAGGGATATCACGAATAACATTAGCAATAGATTCCGCTTCATTATAAGCAGGAATGATAACGTTTATTTTTGTCATTTTAAATCACTAATGTTATTGTCCCTTCTAAAAGATGCAAAATCTGTCCATTCTTTAATTTTTTTACCTAAATCGTAACGTCTGGCAGAAGTAAGCTCTTCATTATTATACATTAAACAATAGCCATCTTTTAAGTTATCTTTTAATTGGCACTTATGATCAATTTTTCCAGTAAAATCGTAAAATAACCACCAGTTATTTCTTTTACCATCTACAAAGTGCCCTTCACTTTCTTTTTTTCCATTCTCACGGTAAAAATGCCAGTACTTAGCAGGTTTGTCGTTAATATAAACGCCTTGTTTTTTTACTTTTCCATTTTCATAATAGAAAGTCCAAAATCCATTTTTCTGGCTATTAGTATAATTGCCTTCACTTTTCATATTTCCATTAGTGTAATACACTTTCCAGTATCCAGAAGGCGCTCCCTTTTTATAAGCGCCTTCTGTTTTTAAAGTTCCAGATTTACTGTAAATGCTCCAATAATCAACTTTTTCTCCATTTTCATATTTTCCCTGTTTCTCCAATTTACCGTTGCTATAATAGTAACTCCAGTAATTCTCTTTATTTCCAAATTTATTAAAAGCGCCGCTTGTTTTTAAAACGCCATCGGGATAATAAAATTTCCAATAGTCTATTTTAACACTGCCGTTAAGCCAACCTTCAGATTTTATATTACCGTTTTCATAAAAATTACGGTGATAGCTTTTAGAAGCACATGCGCTTAAACTTAGTACTAAAAAAATGGATAAGATAAATTGTTTCATAGAGGGATGTTTTATTTATCGAAGCCAAAACGGACCGATACTTATTTTTTATTTACTAATTCCATCAGGTCTACATCATTCCCCAAAAGTACTTGATTAGAATCGATTCTACCTTCTAAAGGCCCATTTTCTAATTTTAAAACACCTCTAGGACAAACTGCAGAACAAATACCACAGCCTACACAACTAGAACGTACAATGTTTTCTCCTTTTTGTGCATAAGCTCTAACATCTATACCTTGTTCGCAGTATGTAGAACAATTTCCACAAGAAATACATTGACCACCGTTGGTTGTAATTCTAAATTTAGAAAATAAACGTTGTTGTATACCTAGTATTCCAGCCATAGGACAACCCATTCTACACCATACACGATTACCTAATATTGGATAAAAGCCAGTACCTATAACTCCAGAAAATATAGAACCAATTGCAAAGCCATAGAAGCTTCTTAAAGCAGCATCTCCAGCGTACATTTTGGTATTTAACCCAAACGATAAACTAGCAGCATCGATTTTTACTTGACTTAAATCTATAAATGCAATAAGTACAATAAACCCTATTGTTAAGACGTAAAACCCAATGGCACCTTTAAGCGCGTCTTTTTGAATTTCGTTTTTCTTCCAATAGATAACGCCTAAAAATAATGCTGTTAAAAATACGCCTACACTTATTAAAAACGCATTTTTGGTAAACCAATATTTTTCGGAATCGTAACCAAGATATGTAGAGATAGTAGCTACCGTCATTACTACAGAAAATACAAGCACGCTATTAATCATCCAACGTTCCAATTTCCATGCTTTCATACTTTTGTCTGATAATTGTCTAAAAGAATCTCCAGCAGTTTCGGCTAAGCCGCCACAACCGCAAACCCATGAACAATACCAACGCTTACCATATTTATAGGTTAAAAATGGAGAAACAACAAATACTAATAGCACTGCTAGAATCAAGAAAAATAATCCTATAGTTTGCGCATTTATAAATTGATCTACACGCCATTGTTCGAAAGCATAATAATTTAGAGGCCACATGTTTTTAAGATCATTATAAGGTAGCGAAAAATCATCTGAATTTAATCGCGCCATAAGTTCTGGAATAACAAAGGCAAATGCTGTTTGAAAGAACATAACGCTTAATGTACGTACTTGTTCATATCTATTATGTTTATACTTTAATATAAATTTTATACCAAATGCTAAAATAGCAACTGTATACAAAGCACCGTATACAAACCATTGGCTTGCAGGGTTACCACTTAAAAAACGGCTTAAAGGATCGAATAAACCAACAATACCTGTATTTGTACCATCTGGTCCTTGGCCAAGTCCTAATAATTCACCATGAAAATAAAGTACGATGTAAAACCCAGTAAGTATTAAAGCAGCTATCCAGCCTAGAAACCCTCTGCTAGAAATACTTTTAAACCATACACCGTGGTTTTTTATACCTTTAAGCTTATCGGCATACAGACCTCTAGCGTATAAAATAATACCTCCAGCCAGAGCCACTAAAGCGGTTGTAAGCCATAAACCTTTATGTTCAAAATTATTAAATAAAGATAATACTATAATCGCTAGGCCACTTAAGCCAATTATAGTTCCAATTTTTTGTAATGTATTTAGTTGATCTGATGCGTCTCCTGTAAGAGACATATTTCGTTGAATAGAGCTCATAATGTTATGCTTCGATTAGGTTTTTTTTAAATGCTGCTAAGATGTCTTTTTCGTAATGCTTAAATAGTTCAGGATCGAAATTGGCAACAGCCAAATTAGCCATAACGTAATCCACATCTCTTTCTTCAGTAAGCCATTTATCAAAAACTTCATGGCGCATTCTAATTCCAAAAGTATTTATACCAAGAAATTTGTTAGTAACAGTACTGTAACATACAGTAATACATTTGGTGTCATCTTCGTGTTTCCAATGGAAATGAGCTTCATTTTCTCTGGGCTTAGAAAACACCCAACCGTAAGTTTGGTATTCTATGTCTAAAAACTTGGCAGAATTAAACCAATGTCCTGGTTTATACTCCAAACGGTTACCACAAATGGTTTGGGCAACAGTTTCTCCCATCATTCTACCTGTGTACCACACAGCTTCTATGGGTCTGCGTTCTCCAATACCGCCATCGCGCTGTTCTGCACAATCGCCGATAGCATAAACGTCTTTAGCACTAGTTTCTAGGAAACGATTAACTTTAACACCTCTACCTAATTCAATATTAGACTCTTTTATAAAATCAATATTAGGAGAAACCCCAGCTGTTAAACCTACTAAGTTGCAAGGTATTTCTTCTCCTGTTTCTGTAATAACTATAGATTTAACTTTGCCATTATCGTCAGATTTTATTTCTTTTAAATTAAAACCAAGACGAAGGTCTATATGGTGGTTTTTAATATGTCTGTTAATCATTTGGCTTTCACCATCTGGTAACACTCCATTCCAGAAACTTTTTTCCCGAACTAAAAAGGTTACAGGGATACCTCTAGCACTTAACATTTCTGCAAGTTCGATGCCTATAAGTCCGCCACCAACAATTACAGCTTTCTTACAAACCTTATTATTTGGTGCATATTTTTCAACATTTTCCAAATCTTGTTTGTGGTACAAACCAGTTACTCCAAGTAAATCCTGGCCTGGCCATCCAAATTTGTTGGGTTTACTTCCAGTAGCAATAATTAGCGTATCGTACTTTAAAGTTTCGTTTTCAGAGAGGTGAAGTGTTTTGGCATCTGTGTCAATTTGTTTAACGTACGCTTTTTTTAGGGAAATGTTATTTTTTTCCCAGAACCAAGGTTCGTAAGGTTGTGTATGCTCAAATTTCATGTGCCCCATGTATACGTACATTAAGGCTGTTCTCGAGAAGAAATACTCTGTTTCGGCAGAGATAATGGTGATTTTTTGATCAGAAAGTTTTCTTATATGTCTGGCAGCAGTAACTCCAGAAATCCCGTTTCCGATTATGATAGTGTGTTTCATAGTATTGGTTGTTATGTTGATCTATGTCGAAGTTAAACGCTAGAACTTAAACAGAATAATTTATTTATAACCGTTTTAAATAAATTATTCAAAGCTTGTTCTAGTGTAGAATTAGAAAACTGCTTCAACATACGAAAAAAAAACTTTTTTTTTGAAAGTTTACAAAGAACTAATAGACTTAGTTGGGGTAAAGTTATTAACACAAATCAAATTAAAAACGAAACACATAAAAGATGAAAAAGATAATAGCCATATCCCTGTTTTTAAGCACTTTATTTGGAGGTGCGCAAAGTTTAAATACATTTTATAACAAGACAGATGCTTTCTTAAAAGCTAACGTGTCTAACGGCAAGGTAGCCTATTCTAAGATTCACGCCAACCCAAGTGAACTTGAAGAAATTCTAAACATAGCCAAAACAATTACAGTGTCTAAAAACGATGCCAAAAACTACAAATCTTTCTGGATCAACGCCTATAATTTATCAGTAATTAAAGGATTAGTAGATCATTATCCTACAGAATCTCCAACAAAACATAAGGGTTTTTTCGATTACAAGAAACATGATTTAGGAGGAAAGAGCATTACGTTAAATGATATTGAAAATAAACTTTTAAGAGCGAATTTTAAAGATGCGAGATTCCATTTTGTTTTGGTATGCGGAGCTTTAGGTTGTCCTAGACTGCTAAACAAAGCATATACACCAAATAATGTGGAAACTTTAATGGAAGCACAAACAAAAAAAGCTATAAATAGTGGATTTATTCAAATAGACGACAATAAAAAGCGTGTACAACTCTCTGAGATTTTTAAATGGTACAAAGAAGATTTCGTGTCTAACGGTCAAGACGAAATAGATTTTATCAACAAATACAGATCAGAAAAATTAGAAGGAAAATACAAGGTATCTTATTATACGTACAATTGGAATATTAATGCACAATAACTTTAAACAGAAATAAAAACTTACTTACAACACAATCAAAACATGAAACAGATAACAACACACAAAGCAATTAAAACACTTTCGCTAAGTTTATTAGCAATAGTGTTTGCCACACAAACCAGTTTAGCACAAGATGATTTTGGAGGAGGCAGCGTTATACAAACTTACACACCTTCTAGATTATTACAGAAGGGACAATGGGATATAAAATGGTTTAACAACCTATTTACACAAACCGAAAGTACTTTTACCGAAGGTAGAGAACCTAGACAAACGTTTTTTACATCTACAGTAGATGTATTTACGGGAATATCTGAGAAAAGTTCTTTTAATGTGGGATTATTATTAGAGTTTCGCTCTAATGTTATTAACGACAGATATCCACTCGAAGTGTTTGAATTTAGTGGAGAGCGCGGTACAGCACGTTCAGGGTTTACGAGTATATCTCCCGCTATTAAATTTAACCCTATAAAATCTATAAATAACTTCACCATACAATCGTCATTACAAATACCATTAGTAGATAATGAAACAGAGGAAGGTGTGTTTTTAGATCAAGATGGGTTTATTTTTCAAAATAGGTTCTTCTACGATTATAGTTTTCCAAGTGGAGACTGGCAAATATTTACCGAATTAAATGCAGAATACAATTTTGGAGATAACGACGATAGTTTTGCAAATGATAGTTTAAGATTGACTCCAGGAATATTCTTAAGCTACTTTCCAAGTTCTAAGTTTACAGTATTAGCTTTGGTACAACATTCGCAACTTATTGATATTAACAACGATTTTGATCAAGATTTCACGTCAGTTGGAGGTGGTGCTAAATACCAATTAACTAATGCCTTAAATTTAGAATTCTTGTATACTAATTTTGTGAGAGGAGAGAATACTGGTTTAGGAGAAACGTATAACTTAGGATTAAGAGCGTTATTTTAATTGAAGGACAAACAAACAACATACAGAAAAGCAGGTAGAATCTTTAAAATTAAAAATTTGAGGCTTCTCTGTGTGTTTGTAATAGTGCATTTTCAAAGCTGTAGCGCTCAGTCTGAGAAAATTAATGGTGTAAGCTTTGTAGCGTCCAACACAAAAATAGCACAACACCACGTAGCACCATTAGTAAATTTGAACGCTAATTATGCTGCAATAATGCCTTTTGGTTATTTAAAAAGTTTAGATAGTCCCCCTGTAATATATAACACATCTCGACAATGGTATGGCGAAAGTGTAGAAGGTGCTAAACATTATATAAAAATAGCGCAAAGTGCAAAAATTAAAATAATGCTAAAACCACAAATATGGATTTGGGGTGGTGCATTTACAGGGCATATTAAAATGACAACAGAGGCAGACTGGAATGCTTTAGAAAACAGTTACTCTAAATTTATTTTAGAATATGCAAAATTGGCAGAAGAGCTCAATGTAGAGTTATTTTGTATAGGTACAGAACTCGAACAATTTACCACCTACAGGCCACAATATTGGGCAGGTCTTATAAAAGCAATAAGGCAAGTTTACAAAGGACAACTAACGTATGCAGCCAATTGGGACGAATTTAAACGAACAGATT
Source organism: uncultured Flavobacteriaceae bacterium (assembly GCA_947489085.1). Taxonomy (GTDB): domain Bacteria; phylum Bacteroidota; class Bacteroidia; order Flavobacteriales; family Flavobacteriaceae; genus Jejuia. The sequence goes on along the minus strand of CANLCJ010000013.1, from coordinate 69,767 downwards.
TTTGGGCAGATCTGGATTATATAGGCATAGACGCCTACTTTCCTATAAACGATGCAAAAACACCGAGTGTAGAAGCTTGTGTAAGTGGTTGGCAGCCTCATAAGACCGTGATATCCAACTTGTCTAAAGGCTTAAATAAACCAGTACTGTTTACAGAGTTTGGCTACCGCAGTGTAGATTACACAGCAAAAGCACCTTGGCGTAGCGATAGGGCTATGAATACGGTTAATTTGCAAGCGCAAGAAAATGCAACACAGGCTTTGTTTGAAGTTTTTTGGGATGAACCTTGGTTTAAAGGCGGTTTTATATGGAAATGGTTTCATAATCATACTACTGCTGGAGGACATAATAACTCTAGGTATACACCACAAAACAAACCCGTAGAAGCTTATATAAAAGAACAATTTACGTTACATTGAGATTTTTTAACTACATATTAATAGGTGTTATAACGAGTTTTATAGGTTGTAGCAATTCTTCTGAAAACACGACAGAAACTGCCGATACACTAGCAACCTACATAGAGGGTGTGCCTACCGAAATGGGGGCAGTTATTGCTTGCGCTGCCAGTGGTGAAAATACAGATGCCATATTAACTTTTTATTATGTAGAAGCAGGAATAAAAGACGTAAGACTATACGAAACCGAAAACACAAATGTAGATGCTAATAACCTTTCCAATTACCGACAGGTTGTTTTAGAAAGTAAACCCATATTTGGGGGAGATTTACGACAATACATTCAAAATACAACTCAAGATAAATGGCTAATAGTAAGCTATGTTTTAGATAACGAAATAAAACTATCAAATCCTATTTTAACCAAACAGAACATAAAACCTACAGTATGGGACGATATTGTAAATATAGATCAAGACGATAGTTTAATGCCGCAATTTACATGGCAAGACGATCTTTTCGGAGAAAATGCCATATATTTTCAAATTGTATCCAATGCCTCAAATTCAAATACGCTTATATCAGGTACCTATACCTTAGAAAATAATTTCCAATATTATAAATTAGATAATGTGGTGCTAAACATTACAAAAGGCACACCAGAAGCATTACAATTAGAAACCACCTACCAGTTTACACTTATGGACGTAAGTGAAGACAATTGGGTAAACGTAGTAACTTATAACAAAATGTTTGAAGCCAGATGAGAAAAGGACTTATTATAATTTTATTTTTAACGTTTTCAATTTTAAACGCTCAGGAAAATACAATTACAAAATTAACAATAGAAGGGAACAAAAGAACACGAACTTCATTTCTAAAGCGACTCGCTTTTGTAAAGGAAGGCTCTGTTTTAGATACGGTTAGGGTTAATTCCGATGTAAGGCGTTTAACGCTTTTAGCATCTGTTGCCAAAGTAAAATCTAAAATAGAAAAAGCGCCAGATGGCTACCATTTAACGTACACAATAGAAGAAAATTTTGCTATTATACCTGGACTTAACATTTTTACAGATAATAATGGCGAGTTTGCTTATCGCGTTTCGCTTTTCGATTTTAACTTTCTTGGGCGTAACCAAATTTTAGGAGGGTTTTATAGTAGAGATATTTTCGACTCGTACGGTGCTTTTTGGGAAGCCCCCAATTTATTTTCACGCAAATGGGGTCTAGGGGTTAATTACCAAGAAAACGTGTCTCAAGAGCCTATTTTTCTTGACGGTAGAGAAGATATAAATTATAGATTTAGCAGTAGGGCTGCACAGGCAAGTGTTATGTACGAGCCTAATTTTAACAACCGTTTCGAGTTAGGTCTAAACGTATCTAGAGAAACATACGATCTTTTAGAAGGCGATTTACCTGCAAATATACCTGCCAGTTTGGGTGCAGATAAAATAACCATAGTAGGAGAGTATGAGTTTAATAAAATCCATATCGACTACCAATACCAGTCTGGGTTTAGAAATTTGTTTAATTACAGATTTGTAACAGGTTCTCAAGGACAAAACGATTTACTAAATAACTTTTTCTTGGGTAGAAATGATTTTGAATATTTTAAGCGTGTTGGCACTCGTGGCAATTGGGCAAACCGATTACGATTAGCATTTGCAACAAACGACGATACACCATTTGCGCCATTTGCATTAGACAACCAATTAAATATACGAGGAGTAGGTAATACTATAGACAGAGGTACCGCGGCGGTGGTATTAAATACAGAATACCGCCATACACTTTACGAAAAAGGTTGGTTTGTTATACAAAGTAATACATTTATAGATGTGGGAACATGGCGAAACCCAGGAGGCGACTTGGGCGATTTGGTAAGTGGTGATACTGTTAGATTTTATCCAGGCTTGGGTATTCGTTTTATACATAAGCGTATTTTCAATGCTGTTTTTAGATTAGATTACGGTTATGGTGTGGGAGATGAAGCTACAAGTGGAATTGTATTTGGAATTGGGCAATTTTTTTAAATTTATTACGCTATGTTTGTAGTAGCTAACTAAAAGTTAAGGATGTTAAAAGGAGGGCTCGTTTTTGTATTGTATTTTTGTATTGTAACACTACACGCGCAATCCCAAAACGTTGTTTACGATTTAAAGATAAGAGGTAATAAAAAAATAAAAACCTCTTTTATTAGGAAAATATCCGACACTAAAACAGGAGGTGTCTTAGACTCTACCTTAATAGAGAGAGATATTTTACGCCTAAAGCGTTTGCCATCTGTAGCACATGCCTACTATCAAGTATTTCATTCAGAAGGTAATAAGTATAATGTGTTTTACGACATTCAGGAAAATTTTACCATAATTCCACTTGTAAACATTTTTACTACTAACGACGATGAGTTTGCATACCGTTTAGGCGTAAGTGAATTTAATTTTCTAGGAAGAAATATTACTATTGGAGGTTTTTTTCAAAGAGATATTTATAACAGTTATGCCTTTAATTTAAGAGCTCCCTTTTTAATTTCTAATGGCATAGGGCTATCATTAAGCTACCAAAACTTAACGACCTTAGAACCTGTGTTTTTCGATGGAGGTTCGGCAGATTACAAATACAATAATACATCTTACGAAGCCCTAGGTTTGTTTCAATTTGATTTTAAAAACAGAATAGAATTAGGTTTAACGTTTTTTATTGAAGACTATGAAAAACGTACAGATCTCGTTTTGCCTGGAATACCCAGTGAGTTGGTTGCAGATAAATGGTTGATAAAATCTATCTATGAATTTAATAACCTAGATTTCGATTTTCATTTTGTATCTGGTTTTAAAGCACTATTTAACTTTCAATATGTTACCTCTACGGAAGAAATTCTTCCCGATTTTTTTATTGGTTGGGGCGATTTCTTTTACTTTAAAAAATATGGCGAAAAAGGCAATTGGGCCAGTAGATTACGCATGGGGCTTTCTACAAATGCAGATTCCCCTTTCGCACCGTTTTCTGTAGATAATAACTTAAACGTAAGAGGTGTAGGTAACATTATAGACAGAGGTACTGGTGTTATTGTATTAAATACAGAGTATAGACACACTTTAGCAGATAAAGATTGGTTTCTATTGCAAGGCAACGCGTTTATAGATGGCGGTACATGGCGAAATCCTGGAGGACGGCTTGGAGATTTTGGAGATTCTCAAAATATTAGAATTTACCCAGGTTTAGGCTTTCGATTTATACATAAAAAAATATACAATGCCACGTTTAGAGTAGATTACGGTGTTGGTGTAACTAAAGACTCCACACAAGGCTTTGTGTTTGGAATTGGGCAATACTTTTAGCATATTATACTTTTCAATTCACTTTTTTAAGTTTAATCTAAACTTAACTTTACATGTTCTTCTATTCCGTGGAATAATGTAGTTTTGCCAAAATTTACATAAGCATGCGCACATTTGCAATAGGAGACATACACGGAGGTTTAAAGGCTTTATTACAAGTTTTAAACGCATTAGAAGTTAAAGACGAAGATCGTCTTATTTTTATGGGAGATTATGTAGATGGTTGGAGTGAGTCTGCACAAGTTATTGCTTTTTTAATCACACTGTCTGAGCAAATAGATTGTGTTTTTATAAAAGGCAATCATGATGTATGGTGCGAAGATTGGTTAAAAACAGGAGACGTAAACCCAACATGGTATATGCATGGCGGCAAAGAAACTATGGAGAGCTATGAAGGTTTTACAGACGAAGAGAAACAAAAACATCTTGAGTTTTTTAAAGCGCTAAAAATGTATCATATAGATGCAGAAAACAGATTGTTTTTGCACGCAGGATTTACATCTATGCATGGTGTAGAAAAAGAAGTTTTTCAAACAACCTTATACTTCGACAGAACTTTGTGGGAAATGGCATTAACTATGGACAAGCGTATAGAGAAAAATGCTGCCATTTATCCTAAACGCCTAAAACATTATAAAGAAATATACATAGGACACACCCCAACAACCAATTTTAATGAAACCTTGCCTATGCAGGCCATTAACATTTGGAATGTAGATACTGGAGCTGCTTTTAAAGGTAAACTTTCTGCTATGGATATTGAGACTAAAGCGGTAACACAAAGTGATAATTTACCGAACCTATATCCAAATGAAAAAGGGCGTAATAAATAACACTATCGCTAATAATTAGTAAAGGTAGTTTGTTTAAAACTGTCTTTTAGTTCTACGCAAAGTGTATTAACCCCACCAATCTAAGATTCTAACCCAAGGGCCTAAAACCTGAGATTTAGGTTGCAGCTTATAAACACGTAATTTTTTTACTGTATTAATAGATTTAATGCTCAGTTAACGGTGCTTTAAGTGTGTTCTAGCTGTGTGTGAGTAATCTTTATGCTTTTTATTTTAGCTTTTAGATCTAGTTTAATAATAAGCCATTTGTGCCTAGAGTTTTTTAATTAGTTAATTAATTTTATTTAGATTAATTAAAAATAATTATTTTTGTAACTCATTTTAAATACTTTATAGCATGAGTAACATAGGTTTATTTTATGGGTCTGATACAGGAGTAACAGACGACATTACTAGAGATTTTGTAACGTATTGGGAAGAAAATAACTTAGAGGTTATGGAAATTGGAGATGCTTGCGTTTCCGATTTCGAAAAGTACGACACGCTCATTTTAGGCTTATCCACATGGTATGATGGCGATTTGCAAAGCGACTGGGAAGTGTTTTTCGACGATTTTCAGACTATAGATTTTTCTGGTAAAACAGTGGCTATTTATGGTTTAGGAGACCAAATAGGTTACGCAGAATACTTTATAGATGGTGTTGGTATTTTGGCTAAGATTATACTTGCTAAAGGCGGTAAAATTATTGGATTTTGGCCCACCGAAGGGTACCGCTTTACAGATTCTGTGGCTTTAATAGACGAGCAGGAAGGTATGTTTTATGGACTGGCTTTAGATCATGATAACGAATCTCAACTTACAGACCAGCGTTTAAAGGCGTGGATAACTCAAGTTAAAGCGGAGCTTGTTATGGTGCCAAATTAGGTTTTATTGTTTTAGCCAGATTTATGTTTTACATTGAGAAGGCTACTAATATTAGGAAAGGCACTGCTACACGGCAGTGCCTTTTTTATCAACAATATGTTTTTTGTAATAAGCAATTAATGCCTCTGGCGAGGCACCCAAGCGGCGCTTTAAGTGGATGGCCCAAAAATAATACTGCGTTTTCCATACCCCGTGTTTTTTATAGCACCTAGCAGATGTGGTAAGCCATTTAGGGATAACTTTAAACTGCTTTTTAGCATATAATTTTTTTATAAGATCGTTGTCTTCGTAAATTAAAAAAGCCTCGTCGTAGCCGCCAATACTGTTAAAAAGTGTTTTGGTAATAAATAAACTTTGGTCTCCACCTCGACTGGCCATTATGGGTAGAGCTGTTAGCCATCCAGCTAATTTTAACCACCAATGGTTACTGTCAAATTTCATTCTAAAACACCCTGCAAGATTGTTGCGTTCTACCTCTTCGTATATAAAACGATCAAAATGCTTTGGGGGATAAGAATCGGCATGTAAAAAATATAAAATTTCCCCTGTTGCTTGTTTTGCTCCAGCATTCATCTGTAGAGCGCGGCCTTTTGGAGCCTCAATAAAGTTTACTGCTTTAAAGCTTTCAATAATAAGGCTTGTATTATCGGTGCTGCCACCGTCTACTACAATAATTTCTATATGTTGGGGGGCACTGCAATGTTGTAATAAATGTTGAAGCAGAAAACTAATGTTTTCTGCTTCGTTGTAAGTGGGAATTATAATGGATAATTTAATCATTTAAATTCCAATTGTATTCTCTATAACGTTTCTTAGCATTAGAAGTAATTTTCACATCGCTATACGCATTTATAAAATCGATAACCGATCCGTTTTGCTTAAAATCTTTAGCAAACCATTGGAAAATTTTAGATATTTCTACCGAATCTGAAGAAATAGTGTTGCGTTTACTATCGTTTACAAACGTTTTAGTAGCATCTGCAAGCTGGGCATTCATGGTTTTGGCTTCAAAAGTTTTATTTTGAAGTTTAGGACAAGAGTAAGATGCGCAAACAATAGCAAAATGTATACGTGGATCGTCCATTTTTCTAAGGATGCTATGCTCTATTTCACCTAAGTTATACCATTTTGTGCCTAGTTTCCAAAAGCGCTGGTCCCATGGTTTGTCAATATCTTTAATACTTTTAACAGGCCATTTACGTAAAATAAGGTCTATAGTAAGGGCGTTATAGGCATTTATCCAGTAAGCCAGGGTCTCGTTTCTAGACCAAGAGTCGTCTGGCACATTTTTACCTAGCAACGTAATGTAACTTCTTAATTTACTATGATTTTGCTTAAAGCCAATATAATTAACGTTTCCGTTTGGTGTAACGTATTTTTGCAAAAGTGTATTGAAAATTTTATGACTTACCGTTTTAGGTGTTTCTGGTATTACAGGTTGTTCTGTCTTTTTCTTTAAAGCCTCCTTAGCCTTCATGGCATCTTCCTTAACATGCTCTACCAATTCTTCTTTACCATCTTTTATCTCTGCTACAGTTTTGGAAATCTCATTAGAACCTGCTTTTACAACATTTTCTGCACCTATTGCAACGTTGTTTCCCGCTGCAATAGCAACTTCTGGCGTTTTGGGTACAACAACTTTAGGTGCCTCTTTGGCTATTGGTTTTGCAACAACTGTTACATCTGGTGTTGTTTTTGGAGTATTTTCTACTGTTTGTTTCTTACTAGAACAGGATGCTAATACAAAAACAAATAGAATAAGATTAAATAACTTCATAATAAAACAATGCGATAATTAACAGCAACCACCACCATCGTAATGGTAAGTAGATTCGCTAATAAAAATATCGTCTTTTTTAAGGTTAGCTAAAGCACCTGCAGTCTTGTCGCATACAGCAAGTGGTTGATTTTTTAATAATACATGCCCTTTCTTATCATCAAAATAGTCTTGATCTCCAAAGTATATGGCGGCTTTCCCTGTAAAAATACATGGACCGTCTTCTGGCATAGGGTCTTTTATGGCAGCAACTTCTATAGATTCTATATAGATTAGCTCATCGGTAGGGTAATTTTTAGGATCTAAAATGCGATAAGGCTTTCTAGCTCTTATTTCTATAGTTCCAAATCCAGCATCTGTTAATGCTTTAACGTATTCTGCTATTGGTAAACTGCCGCTTAAACAAAGGGCTCTTAAACGCTCGTCGTTTCTTAGTGTGGCATTCATTTGCTGTTCGCAAGTAGGATCGCTCATTACCAAACGGCCATGAGGTTTCAATACGCGGTACATCTCGTCGATGGCCTTTTTTAAGTCGTCTGCTTTAAATATATTAAATAAGCAATTTTGTGCTGCTACGTCTATCGAATTGTCTTCTACAGGCAAATTAAGCGCGTCTCCTTTTTTAAGGTCTACAAACTCGCTTTTAAACCAATCGTTTTGAGCTTCTGCTTCTTTAAAGTTTTTACGGGATGCTTCCAGCATTTCGTCTACCACGTCTACACCAACTACACCTCCTTTTTGGCGGTTAAAATAAGAGAATTGTAACAGCTCCATACCACCACCAACACCAACATAAAGCATTTTTGGGTTATTTGTTAAATCGCGCGCGTGCACTGTAGAACCACAACCGTAGTTCATCTCTTGCATAATTTTAGGTATTTTTAACCCAGGTAGCTCCCAAATAGGATTTGTAGTGCAACATAAACCTACGTCTGGGGTTAATGCTGCTTCTTTATATACGTCGTGTGTTGTGTCTAAATATGTACTCATAATGTTTTGTTCGTTTTACAGTTGTAACTCCTGCATTAATTGTTGTGAGAAACTGTAATTTTTTAGATTGATTTAATTAAGTCTTTAAAAAGCGTAACCATATTAGGCTCTGCTTTTCCTGCCATTTCTATAATCTCTGCAATGTTTACGGGCTTTAGGTTATTTGGGTCGCATTCATCTGTTAAAACTGACACTGCGGCCACTTTTAAATTCAAATGGTTGGCCACAATAATTTCTGGTACAGTACTCATACCTACAGCATCTGCGCCCATAATTTTTAACATTCGGTATTCTGCTCTAGTTTCTAACTGTGGTCCTACAACGCTAACATAAACGCCTTCGTGTAAAGTAATGTTGTGCGCTTTAGCTATACTTTTAAAAGCGGTATTTAAGTCTGCGTTGTATGGTGCGCTCATATCTGTAAAACGCTCGCCTAATTCGCCAACACCTTTAAAAGCGAGGGGCGATCCGCCTTGAAGATTTATGTGATCTTCAATTAGCATGAGTTCTCCTTTTTTAAAGTCTAAATTAATAGCTCCTGCGGCATTAGAAACTAATAGGGTTTTTATACCTAATTTTTCCATTATGCGTACTGGGTAGGTAACATCTTGTAGCGTGTAGCCTTCGTATAAATGGAAGCGACCTTGCATAACAATTACTTTTTTTTCTGCAAGTTTGCCAAAAATAAGTTTGCCTTTGTGAAACTCTACGGTGGCTGTTGGGAAGTTTGGTATGTGGTTGTAGCTAACTTCTTTTATGATGTCTATTTCATTTATAAGCTGTCCGAGTCCCGTGCCTAAAATAATGCCTACTTCTGGATTGTCGAAGCCTTTATCTTTTAGGTAATCTACAGTTTCGTTAATAAATTTAATCATGTAATTGCTTTATTTTTTCTTGTAATACTGTATTGGATTTATAAAAAGCAGATGCTTTTAAATCGTCGAAAGTATCTATATCGTTTAGTGTTTGTAAAGTACCAAAAGTAATCTTTTTTGCGTTTAGTTCTTCTAACGTGGTTTTTAGCAAATTGGATTGGCTCCATGGCTTATCGTTAAAGATAAAAGAATGCATTTTAGATAAGCCGATAAGGTAGTAACCGCCATCTTGCGCTGGACCAAATACGGCATCGTTGTTTTGTAATGCGTCTAAACCTTCATTTATATGTTTTGCCGTTATATCTGGAAGGTCTGAGCCTATAAGTACAATACGCTCGTAACCATCTTGAAAACCTTTTTGAAATGCATTGCACATTCTAACCCCCAGGTCTTTTCCCTCTTGAGCAAATTTTACACAGCCTGTCCACGAGTTTTCTAATATGTTTTGAGAAAAATAAACACGTTTGTCTGCTTGTAGCGGTTGTATTGCATCTTCTGTGAGTTTTACCAGTTCTGTGTATACTGTAAAGGCGCCTTGATTGCCTATGGTTTTTGCAAGTCTTGTTTTTACCTTGCCCAATTGTATGTTTTTTACAAAAACGATTACCAGTGTTTTAGTCATATATTTTCGTGCCTTTTTCTAACCATTTGCTCCATGCTTTAGAGAATACGTGGACGGAGTCGGTTTTTTTATCGTTGGTGTTTACGAGGTCTAAATTATTGTTTTTCCATTCAAAAATACCGCCATAGAGATTAAATACATTGGTGTATCCTGCTTTTTTTAGATGTTCTGCAATATCTTCAGAACGTATGCCTAGAGAGCAGTATACTACAATTTGCGCATTTTTTTTAGGCAATTGGTTTTGTATAGCATCTAGATTAAAAAAATCGTAACCTACATGTATGGCGTTTTTTAAATGGCTTACGTTGTACTCCTTTGCTTCTCGGGCATCTAACAGTGTTACGTTTTTAGTAATATGCTGTAATGCATTAACAGAAATGTAGGGTACAGTGGCTTTGTTTTCTTGCTCTAGTAACTTTGATAGTGTTTTTTGAGCATTTAACGGTATTGCAACGAGGCTTAATACAATAAGAAATAGAATTTTTTTCATTATCTATTAGTTGTTTTGCGTGCTGTTTTAAAATACCAAATGTTACAACATAAGGTACGTTATGCTACTGTACCTTGGCAACTACTGCCTGCGCCTGCTGTACAGCCATAGCAGTGTTGCGAGATAACAATATCTCTGCCTTCTAGTAACGCTTCGTTGTATTTAGAAATGTGTTTTGCTTTACTGTTAACGGGTAAAGCTAACATTTGGTTAAAATCGCAATCGTACAAATAGCCATCCCAACTTATAGAAATGGTATTGGTACACATAACATTTGCTACTGCGGAAGGGTTATAAGCTTCTACTAGCTGGTACATATAATCTTCGTAATTTTCTGAGGCTATAAGATAGTCTAAAAATCGAGAGATAGGCAGGTTGGTAATAGCAAAAAGATTGTGAAATCTTATATTAAAATCTTCTAATAAGGCTTTTTTAAAGTCTTTTTCCATAGCCATTTGGTCGCCTGGTAAAAACGCACCAGAAGGGTTATATACCAAATCTAGACGTAAATCGCTATCGGGTTGGCCATAGCCAACGGCATTGAGTTCTTGTAATGCTTTTATTGAAGCATCGAAAACACCATCTCCACGTTGCTTGTCTGTTTTTCCTCGGGTCCAGTGTGGCATAGAGCTTACAACGTGTACATTATGTTTTTTAAAGAATTCTGGCAGATCGTAATATTTTTTATTGGCTCTTATAATGGTAAGGTTAGAGCGTACTATAAAATCTTTAATACCTGCTTTTGCGGCTTCTTCTACAAACCATCTAAAATTGGGGTTCATTTCTGGGGCACCTCCTGTAAGGTCTAAGGTATGTGCTCCAGTAGATGCAATAACATCTAAACATTGTTGCATGGTTTCCTTAGTCATTATTTCCTTACGGTCTGGCCCTGCATCTACATGGCAATGCTCGCACACTTGGTTACACATGTAACCCACGTTTATTTGAAGAATCTCTAACTTTTTGGCTTTAAGTGGAAATTGATTGCTTTCTTTTAATTTTGCCGCAAATGTGGGCAGTTCACCATTTTGAAAAATACCATTAGATAAAATCTCTAATTGTTTTTTGCCTTTGGCTAATGCGCTATCGCGTTTTTGTAGCGATTGGGTTTTTACTTTCGTCATAATCCTTTCTTAGGGCATTATTGTATTAGATTATAGCTGTTGCGTTAGGGATTGTAACGGCAGCTTTTGGCGAGGCGTGCATCGAGCCAAAACTATTAGTGTAAAGCCCGACCTTGGTAACGCCCAATTTCTACCCGTCTAATTTGTTTACTTTATTCATCATTTGTACACCATGTACTAATGTTGCGCCACTTTTTATGGCGGCACCAACGTGTACGGCTTCCATCATTTCTTCTTTTGTAACCCCGCGTTGCAGACCGTCTTTTGTGTAAGCATCTATACAGTACGGGCATTGTTCTGTGTGCGCTACTGCTAAAGCTATTAAAGATTTTTCTCTTGCCGTTAATGCGCCTTCTTCGAAAACTTTGCCGTAATACTCGAAGAATTTGTTACCCAATTCTTCATTCCACTCGGTAATTTTTCCAAATTTTCTTAAATCGGACGGGTCGTAATATGTTTTTTGCATGGTATTATTTTGATGTAAATATACATATCTTGTATAATTAGTCGGCAACTCGTGGTATACATAACATAATTTTTAATCTTTACTAGTACTAAAATGTTTCGTAAAAAAACGGCTTAGAACTGTTTTTTTCGTTAGAAACTGGTGTTATTTGTGTAACTTTCGCAACTAATTTTAAAAGCGATTACGTGTATTATATAGGTTACGATTTGGGAAGCTCGTCGGTTAAAGTTGCTATTGTTAATGCGGAAACAGGAGCGAATATAATAACTTTAAACGAGCCTTCTACAGAAATGGAAATTGCTGCACCTAAACAAAACTGGGCAGAGCAAGACCCTAATATGTGGTGGGAGTATGTGTGTTTGGCAACCAAGCGTGCATTGAAGGAGGGAAATGTTGACCCGAAAGCTGTGAAAGCGATTGGAATTTCATACCAAATGCATGGTTTAGTTATTGTAGATAAAGATGGCGAACCTTTAAGAGATTCTATTATTTGGTGTGATAGCCGAGCTGTAGATATTGGCAATAAGGCTTTTGAAGATTTGGGAGAAACGGCTTGTATGGATAAGCTTTTAAATTCACCAGGAAACTTTACGGCCTCTAAGCTTAAATGGGTTAGAGATAACGAACCTGAAATTTATAATAATACGCACAAATATATGCTGCCTGGCGATTTTATTGCATTTAAGTTATCGGGCTTAATTAATACTACTAAAAATGGCCTTTCGGAGGGCATGCTTTGGGATTACAAGGCAGATGCTGTGGCCGATTGGTTATTGGAGCATTACGGTATCGATACTAGCTTAACACCAGAGGTTGTAGACAATTTTACAACGCAAAGCAAAGTTAGTGCAGCTGGCGCTAAGGCTACGGGCTTGCCCGAAGGTATACCTATTACCTATAGAGCAGGAGACCAACCAAATAATGCATTGTCGTTAAATGTATTTAACCATGGAGAGGTTGCTGCAACTGGAGGTACTTCTGGTGTGGTGTATGCGGTTACAGATGTGTTGGCCTCTAAGGAGCCTTCTAGAATTAACCATTTTGCGCATGTAAATTATACTAAGGCTAATACAACTTTGGGGAAATTGTTATGCATTAATGGTGCTGGTATACAGTACAGATGGTTAAAAGATAACTTGGCGTCTAACTCTTACGAGGCTATGAACGCTAAAGCAGATGTTGTTCCTGTTGGTGCAGAAGGCGTGTCTATTATTCCTTTTGGTAATGGTGCAGAGCGCATGCTTAATAATAAAATTGTGGGAACACATGTTTCTAACTTAAATTTAAATACGCATAGTGAAGCGCATTTATGCAGAGCTGCTTTAGAGGGTATAGCGTTTTCTTTTGTGTACGGTATGGCCATTTTAAAGGCAGATAATGCAGAAATAAAGGTAATTCGTGCTGGAAATGATAATTTATTCCGTTCGGAAATTTTCTCGAGCACGGTTGCGACTTTAATTGGACACGATATAGAAATTTACAATACTACTGGAGCGGTTGGCGCTGCAAGAGCTGCTGGTTTAACAGATGGCGATTTTAAGAAGTTTGGAGATAATATTACGGCTAACGACCATGTAATGACGTATAAGCCTTTGGGAGATAAAGCACCTTACGAAGCGGCTTATAAGGCTTGGAAAAAAGCTTTAGAAAATATACTTAGTAACACATAAAATAAATTAATAGTAATACATATACAATGGCATTAATAGGAAATAAAGAATATTTTAAAGGCATTGACGCTATAAAATTTGAGGGTAAGGAGTCTGACAACCCGTTAGCGTTTAAATTTTATAACCCAGAACAGGTGGTTGCTGGAAAAACTATGCGCGAGCATTTTAAGTTTGCCATTGCATATTGGCATACGTTCTGTGGGCAAGGTGCAGATCCATTTGGGCCTGGAACACAAAGTTTTGAGTGGGATAAAGCTAGCGATCCTGTACAGGCGGCAAAAGATAAGGCAGATGCTGCTTTTGAGTTTATTACAAAAATGGGCTTTGATTATTTTTGTTTTCATGATTACGATTTGGTTGCAGAGGGTGCTACTTTAGCAGAGTCTGAGGCACGTTTAGATGCTATAACAGACTATATTAAAGAAAAGCAGGCTGCATCAAACACCAAATTATTATGGGGTACGGCTAACTGTTTCTCTAACCCAAGATACATGAATGGGGCGTCTACAAACCCAGATTTTAATGTATTAGCCAGAGCTGGTGCACAGGTAAAATTAGCTATAGATGCCACAATTAAATTAGATGGTGAGAATTACGTATTCTGGGGTGGACGTGAAGGTTACATGTCTTTATTAAATACTGATATGGGGCGCGAGTTAGACCATATGGCACAGTTTTTAACTAAAGCTAGAGATTATGCTAGAGCACAAGGGTTTAAAGGCACATTCTTTATAGAGCCTAAGCCTATGGAGCCTATGAAGCACCAGTACGATTTTGATGCTGCTACTGCTATTGGCTTTTTACGTCAATATGGTTTAGATAAGGATTTTAAAATGAATATTGAGGTTAACCACGCGACTTTAGCACAACACACATTTCAACACGAAATAGACGTGTCTGCTCAAGCAGGAATGTTAGGTAGTATTGATGCCAATAGAGGCGATTACCAAAATGGATGGGATACAGACCAATTTCCAAATAACATTCAGGAAACTACAGAAGCAATGTTGGTATTCTTAAAAGCTGGTGGCTTACAAGGTGGTGGTGTTAATTTTGATGCTAAAATTAGAAGAAACTCTACCGATTTAGAAGATATTTTCTTAGCACACGTTGGTGGTGCAGATACGTTTGCTAGAGCTTTGCTTGTTGCAGATAAAATTATAACATCTTCGCAATACGAAAGTTTAAGAACAAAACGTTATGCATCTTTCGATTCTGGAAATGGTAAAGCTTTCGAAGCTGGTAAGTTAGATTTGGGCGATTTATACAAAATTGCAAAAGATAACGGAGAATTGGAATTACAGAGTGGAAAGCAAGAATTGTTTGAGAACATAATTAACCAATACATATAAAACCTCTCTTGGTTTTATGCAGTTGTGTTAAACTGTTTTTAAAATAAGAAAAAATAAAGCGGATTCTAACATTTAAGTTGTGAGATTCGCTTTTTTTTTGTCAAAAATCAATTGTAACCTTTATATTAGCAGACAACTAAAAAAAATAACATAGAAAAATTATGGGCATTATTTCCTTTATAGGGTTTACAGTGCTGGTTGCGGTAATAGCATACTTAGCCACCAGAAATACAAATGAGAATACTTCCGACGGTTACTTTTTGGGCGGAAGAAGCTTAACCGCAACCGTTATTGCGGGATCTTTATTATTAACAAACCTATCTACAGAGCAAATTGTTGGGTTAAACGGAGATGCTTATCGCGATGGTATACTTGTTATGGCTTGGGAAACACTTGCAGCCATTGCAATGGTAATTACTGCGGTATTTTTATTACCGAGATACTTAAAAGGAGGTATATCTACCATACCAACCTTTTTAGAGCGTCGCTTCGATAAAACAACCAAAGCGTTAACTTCTGGTTTGTTTTTAACAGGTTATGCTGTAGTATTGTTACCTATGGTATTATTTACAGGATCTAAGGCCATAAGTGGTATGTTCGATATTCCACAAATGTTGGGTGTAAGCGAATGGGGTGCCGTTTGGATTTGTGTTTGGGGTATTGGTATTATTGGTTCTGTTTACGCCATTTTTGGAGGACTTAAAGCAGTAGCAGTGTCCGACACCATAAATGCAGTTGGTTTACTTATAGGAGGGCTTTTAATACCTGTTTTTGGGTTGTTAGCCATAAGTGAAGATGGCAGTTTACTTGGCGGGTTAACCAAATTAGCAACAGATCATCCAGAAAAGATGAATGCCATAGGTGGCCCAGACTCCTCTATACCTTTTGCTACAATTTTTACAGGTATGATGTTAGTACAGTTATTTTACTGGGGAAGTAACCAGCAAATTATACAACGTGCCTTAGGCGCTAAAAACTTGGCGGAAGGCCAAAAAGGGTTAACTATAGCAGCTTTTATTAAAATATTAGGTCCTATTATAGTAGTATTACCTGGTATTATAGCGTTTCATAAATATGGTCCTAACCTACAAACGAGTGATGTGTACCCTAAATTAGTGGCAGATGTGCTACCAGACGTTTGGGTTGGGTTTTTTGCAGCGGTATTGTTTGGTGCAATATTAAGTTCGTTTAACTCTGCATTAAATAGTTGTGTAACGCTTTACGGTGTAGACATTTACAAACACTTTATTGATAAAGAGGCTACAGAGGCCACAATAGTAAAAAAAGGCAAACGTTTTGGGGTAATTCTAGCGTTCTTCTCTATGCTTATTGCGCCGTTTTTAGTTTATGCCGATAGTATTTTTGGGTACCTGCAAACCGTAAATGGAGCTTATAGTGTACCAATTTTAACAGTACTTATTATTGGCTTTGTAACAAAACGTGTACCTGCCTTAGCCGCCAAAGCAGGGGTTATATTTGCGTTTACACTTTATGTCTTATATATTATTTTTGCAAATGGTTTGGGTATAATAGATTTACACATGTTACATATGCAAGCCATAACTTGTGTGCTTACCGTGCTATTAATGCTGATTATAGGTAAGCTTAAACCAAGAGATACCGATTATGAGCAAGAGTATACAGAACAGGTTGATGTTACGCCTTGGAAGTTTGTAAAACCAGTAGGCATCTTTATATGTCTAATAGTTGTATCAACATACTTTATTTTTAGCTAAACAAACAAAAACGTTTTAGCCTGGAGATAGCAAAGACTCCAAGGCGCATTTAATGCGCCTTGGAGTCTTTTTGTATTAAAAGTGAACGGATAAGATGTGTAGCACTTCTGTATTCACGCAAATTTGACGTACCTGATGTTGTAGTGCCCTTGTATTTGTCTCTTTATTGGTTTTAGGTTTTGCCCTTCGAACAATGTAAACCAGAGTAAATTTAAGTTAGTATAAGCAGCGAACCAAAAGTGCTTAAAGGTTGTAAAATGCAATGGATTGTACAACTCATAATGTGTATAATATCTTAACATAAATAGTAACGATATATAAAATATAGCATGTGTTTTTAGAATTTTTATTTGTTAAAGGCTATTAGATTCTGGTGTTTTACAATGCAAAAATACCTTACATAAGTCTTAAAAGTGTTCCGATTGACGAAAAAACTATGCATTTTGAGGTGTAAAACAGGTTTTTGTGAGTGTTTTACTGAGAAATTAGTAAGTGTATAAATGTTAAATTCGTAATCAATAAATGTTAAAAAAAACTTAATAAGGAAGGGGAATATGTTAAAGTGTTTAAGTGTTGAAAACTAGAGTATTCGGCTTATTTTATGGTTTTTGTCATAAAAAAATACGAGTATAGCATGTGTTCTGGTTTTTTGAGTTGGAATTGGATAGCGCACAATTTTTTTGTTACAATTGTTTTTAAATACTTGATATATAAGCAGTTAATTGTGTAAGTGTGTTTTATAAGTATTTCAAATACGGAATACTAAAAGCAATAAAAAAGAGTTATACAGTAGTACATTTTCAGCTTGATGATAGATGTTAAATTTTGTAAGTAAAACAAGCTTTAATTTGTAAACAAAATCTTTTCATAATACCTACCAGTACAGTACAGAACACAGTAGTACAGGATTGTTCTCATTCAATTTGATTTTTAATTTGTAACAGCCAATGAAAATTAAATAAAAATTAAATTATTATGAAAAGAAAAACATTAAGAAATGCAGCGCTAGCGCTTGTAACATTAGTAGCTGTATCGTGCCAAACCGATAATTTAGAAGAAGATACAACTTTAAATGCCGTTCAAGACATAGAGTTAGATGAGGCTGTGGGAGTTGCTTTGTCTACAGGACAATGTGGAACAGCAGCAGCACCAAGATCATTAGGGAGTAGATTAGCTAGTATTCAAGGAGACCGTTGTACGGCAGCGAGCAATGCTTCTGGAAACCCAGGTTTTTTAGATTGTAGAGCTCAATTTCGCGGTAGCCATACAAGAGAAGGCAGTTGGTTTTTGTACAACATTGTACAGGGTAATAAGCGTACAGCAAATCCAACAGCTGTAAGAATAGAACGTGCGTTTAGAGCGTTCGATAGACCTACTACTGGTGCACCAACTCGTGTAGCTTTTACAGGTACTGTTAGAGTAGATAGATTGCCTAATGATCCAGATATTACAAGTCATTCTAGCGACTATACTTACATCTGCCAAATGCATGGTAGCCAAACTATAAGAGATTATGATGGCCCAGCAAATGGAGAAAACCACACGAGTGCTATTTGGTTGTTAAGAGCACAACGTACAAGTGCAAATAGATTTAGATTTGTTTTAGAGTACAGTTTAACACCAATTTCGGCATCTTCAAGAGCTAATAGAACAACAATTACATTTGGAGGCGATAGAGCTTTTGGAGTTGAATATGATATTGAAGTACACTATGGGTATAGATTTCGCCAGAACAACGGTTACATCTTAATTAATGGTACACGTTTTAATGTTCCAGAATACAACTTTACTACAGACAGACAGTTCTTTAGATATGGTGCATACAGAGCAGGTAGAAATATAGATGCAGTAAACCAAGGACGTTTCTTTAACCAATCTATAATTGCTTGGAGAAATGATGTTACATTCTGTAACCCAAACTAATATCGAATAAATAGCCACCACACACATTTCATTTTTAAGGATAAAAGCCCATCTAAAGGAATAATTTAGATGGGCTTTTTGTATTTAGAGTAATTAAATGTAAAAAAGGTGTAGCCGTTTTAAGTGATGTTCAAATAAATCTGAAACGTTAGTAAATAGTTTTTTGGGATTAATTGTAGATTGAGATTAGTGTTCCATATTACAAGTTAATAGAACCAAAACGAGTATTAGTATTGTAGAGTGCTTGTTATTTTTTAATTGAATTTTGAAATGCAAGTCAGAGATGCAACCATAACCAAAACTCTCAATGCATACCAATACTTCTAATGGTTTTAGTAAAGACATATAAAGTAACCTATATTAGGTGCTTTTACGTATTGATTTGAAGGTGAAGTATTAAAATAACGTATGTATTAATGTTAAAAACACTTTAATATAAATTACTTTTCTTACAATTTTTCAAATTTAAGTTGTTGATAGTACAAAATTTGTAGAGGTTTAAAATGATATGACAAAAATACATGTACGCTTATTTGTGATTTTTTTGTAGAACAACTACTCTAAAAAATAGGCATAAAAAACTGTATATGAGATTTTTAAATTAATTATTTAGTTGGTCAAGCATCAATACATTTAGACTGTAACTAAAAATCAGAACACCAATTACAGCTCATGAGTTATTAGAAATAAAAACACAGGACATTAGGGTTTCTTTTTGTTAAATACATACTAGAACAGAACAGAACACCATAGCGCAGGATTAGACTTGCTTTTTTGACAACTTAATTTGTAGGACTAATAAAAACCTAAACAAATTAATTATGAAAAAAATGTATTTAATAATGCCTTACTAGCATTAGCAGCATTAGTATTAATTCTCCCAGAAGAAATATGCCAGCTAGCGATGAATTTAGAAGCGACTTTACATATATATGCCAAATGCACGGAACAGGAACAATTAGAGATTACGACGATGGCGGTAGGAATATAACAGATACAGAGTCGCATTCGAGTGCTATATGGTTGCTTAGAGCACAAAGAGTAAGTACAAACAGATTTAGATTTGTGTTGGAATATTCAAAAGAACCAATTTTCTCAGGGTCTGGTGTTAACAGGAGGACAATAACATTTGGTGGCGATAGAGCATTTGGAACAGAGTACAAAATTGAGGTAAATTACGGTTATATTGCTGGTCAGAATGCTGGTACAATAACAATAGCGGGTAGAACATTTACATTGCCAGATTATGACTTTACAACAGACGGTCAATTTTTTAGATACGGAGCCTATAGAGCAGGTCGAAATATAGGTGCTGTAAATGAAGCGCGTTTCTTCAATCAAGCTATAATTGCATGGAAAAACGATGTGGAATTTTGCAACCCTTAAAAATTAATTATTCTGTAATTTGAGTAAAACTAAAAAAGCCGATAATCATGATTATCGGCTTTTTAATAAATTATAGTGAGAGTTTTAATTTTTGCGTCTTAATTTTTTAACACCAAAAGCAGCCGCTCCTAATACTAAAATGCTTAGACCTCCATCTAAAGGAATAGATTGTCTTGGCTCTCTAGGTCTTCTAGTTCTATCGTCTTCTCTACGAACTCTAGGCCAAACCTCATTAACAACTCTTCTTTCTCTACGTACTCTAGGCCAAACCTCGTTTACGACTCTTCTTTCTCTTCTAGTTCTAACTTCGTTTTCAACTGCATCCTCTTTTTTATCTACTGCAGCGTTAGCTTCAAAAGATTGTAGAGAGATTGCTAAGAAAAACAATGCAGAAAGTACTTTAATTGTGCTTTTACTAAATTTCATACTATTAAGTTTTAAGTAATTATTTTAACCGAAACAAATATAATTTTAAGGGCTAACATACGTATAGTGCTGTCCTGCATATTTGATGTCTCGCAGATATACTCGATAAAATACATGCTGTTTCAAGTTATCTAGGAACATAACTACATTAGCTTTAAGTTAGGTTTTTATGGATTTTAGAGGAGTTTGTAATATTAATAATAAATGCAGTAAACTATTAGTAATATCGTAAAAACAAAAAATAATGTCACAGCCTCTTTTTTTGTCTTGAAATCCTAAGCCCTTTAGTTGTTTAAAGCAGACATCTTCATTACATTTACAACCTAAATTTTAAAACTATGAGCGAAAAAAATAAGGACACTAACGAGGTAACTTTTGATGTTTTAATTGAAATACCTAAGGGAAGTAGAAATAAATACGAATACGATTTTGAATTAAATAAAATTCGTTTCGATCGTATGCTATTTTCGTCTATGATGTATCCAGGGGATTATGGTTTTATTCCAGAAACACTAGCTTTAGATCAAGATCCTTTAGATGTTTTAGTGTTGGGGCACCAGCCAACCTATCCAATGGTTGTTATGGAAGTACGACCAATAGGTGTTTTTTATATGACAGACGAAAAAGGGCCAGATGAAAAAGTGATTTGTGTACCAGTGTCAGACCCTATATGGAGTAACAAGATGGACATTGCAGATTTAAACCCTCACCGTTTAAAAGAAATAGAACACTTTTTTCAAGTATATAAAGATTTAGAAAAGAAAAAAGTAGACACAGGTGGATGGGGAGATGCAGTAGCAGCCGTTAAAATATACCACGAATGTGTAGAGCGTTACAATAATAGTGAACACAAAGCAAAGCGTACCTTTACAATATAATTATGATATTCTCATAATAATTCCAAAATAACAAAGCCATCTTTATTTAAAGGTGGCTTTTTTTATCAATTATATTTTGTTATTTTTAGCAATAGTGCAAAGTATGAACCAAAACCAATTAAACTATGGAATTATTAATAAAAGGGTTACCGGCCTTTGGAGTGTTAGCATTGCTTTTTGTTTTTGTAAAAAGCTCTTGGGTAAACAAGCAAGACGAAGGCAACGACAAAATGAAAAAAATAGCTAAAAACATTGCAGACGGTGCAATGTCTTTTCTCAAGGCGGAGTATAAAATTTTAGTTCTATTTGTTATTGCCGTAGCCATATTATTATTTTTTAAGGGGCAAAATGAAAAAGGCTCCAATGGAATGGTTGCAGTCTCTTTTATTATAGGAGCCATTTGTTCTGCTTTAGCTGGTTTTATAGGTATGAAGGTTGCTACTAAAGCAAATGTAAGAACCACAAGTGCGGCGCGAACGTCTCTTGGTAAAGCTTTAGAAGTGGCCTTTGCGGGAGGAGCTGTAATGGGCTTGGGTGTAGTTGGTCTTGGCGTATTGGGCTTAAGTGTACTTTTCATGGTATATAGCGAAATGGGATGGGGACTTAGTGAGGTGTTAAATGTACTCTCTGGTTTTTCCCTTGGCGCATCGTCTATTGCGCTTTTTGCCCGTGTTGGAGGCGGCATTTATACCAAAGCAGCAGATGTGGGTGCAGATTTGGTAGGAAAGGTAGAAGCAGGCATACCAGAAGATCATCCTCTAAATCCAGCAACTATAGCAGATAATGTAGGCGATAACGTAGGTGATGTAGCAGGTATGGGGGCAGATTTGTTCGAGTCCTATGTAGGCTCTATAATAGGAACAATGGTGTTAGGCGCTTTTATTATAACACCAGATTTTAATGGCTTAGGTGCAGTGTATTTACCATTAGTTTTAGCAGCAGTTGGTATAGTAATGTCTATTATAGGTACTTTTTTTGTAAAAGTAAAAGACGGAGGTAATCCACAAACCGCTTTAAATATTGGGGAGTTTGGTTCTGCGGGCTTAATGTTAATTGCATCTTATTTTATTATAAATGCACTTATACCAGACGAAACAGCGGGACTGGCACACGGTGCTACAGGTGTATTTATAGCTGTAATAGCAGGTTTAGTAGCAGGGCTGGCAGTTGGAAAGGTTACCGAGTATTATACAGGTACAGGGTCCAAGCCAGTAAACTCCATTGTAAAACAATCTGAAACAGGGGCAGCAACCAATATTATTGCCGGTTTGGGTATAGGCATGATGAGTACTGCTGTTCCAATACTTCTTATAGCAGCCGCTATTTTAGTATCGCACCATTTTGCAGGATTATACGGTATAGCCATAGCAGCAGTGGGTATGTTAGCAAATACAGGCATACAACTAGCAGTAGATGCCTATGGCCCAATATCTGATAATGCAGGAGGCATAGCAGAAATGGCAGAGCTACCAAGCGAAGTAAGAGCACGTACAGATAAATTAGATGCCGTTGGAAATACCACAGCAGCCATAGGGAAAGGATTTGCAATAGCATCAGCTGCTTTAACAGCCCTAGCACTTTTCGCTGCATTTATGAAAACCGCAAACGTAACAGCCATAGATGTTTCGAGACCTAATATTATGGCTGGTTTACTTGTAGGTGGTATGTTGCCATTTGTATTTTCAGCATTATCCATGAATGCCGTAGGAAGAGCAGCCATGGCTATGATAGAAGAAGTGCGTCGCCAATTTAGAGACATCCCAAAGTTAAAAGCAGCTTTAGAGGTTATGCGCCAGGTAAATTCAGACATGTCTAAGGCTACAGATGCGCAAAGAGCTATTTTCGATGCAGCCGATGGTGTCGCCGAATATGATAAATGTGTGGCTATATCTACCAAAGCATCTATACGGGAAATGGTTTTACCAGGGTTACTTGCAATAGCAGTTCCAGTTGCAGTTGGTTTTATAGGAGGAGCAGAAATGTTGGGCGGTTTATTGGCGGGAGTTACTACCTGTGGAGTCCTTATGGCTATTTTTCAATCGAATGCTGGTGGCGCTTGGGATAATGCTAAAAAAATGATAGAAGAACAAGGCAGAAAAGGATCAGACGCTCATAAAGCAGCAGTAGTAGGCGATACAGTTGGAGACCCTTTTAAGGATACCTCAGGGCCATCCTTAAATATTTTATTAAAGTTAATGTCTGTGGTAGCACTTGTAATAGCTCCAAGTATCGCAATACCAGCAGAAATACATACAGCAAGTATTGATAAAGAACTATATATAGAACGTGTTGAGCGTTCGGAACTATCGTTAATTACAGATAAAGTAAATGGCATTACAAAGCAAGAAACTGTTAAAGCTCTAAAAGCTACTAAAACTATAGGTAATAAAGTTGTAGTTTTAGATGGAAGCGAGCAAGCTGTAAAAGCAAATTATTGTAAAAAAGACATAAAAGTATAGTGCTTAAAGTAATAAAAGTATTTTCTTTGGTACAACTGATAAATAAAGTAATGAAATTACTAGTTTTAGGCCATGTTTAGAAGAGATCCTTTACAAATTATCGCTTTTAAAACAAGTGGAACAACTAAGCGTATTTGTATTAGAGGCAGGGCGTTGCAGGATGAGAATATAGACCTAGATAAAAAAGGTGTATTAGGCTTGCTTTTTAATACATGGAAGCGTTTTGAGACAGACGAAATAAGACATGCCACTCTAATTGCCAAATTTCCTAATGGAGACCAAGAAGAGTTAAAAACAGACCGTAGAGGTTACTTTCTAGTTTATAAAAGCTTAAACAATTTAGAAACTTATACCGATGCGGAAGGCTGGCTTTCAGTACAACTATCTTATAAAGACAAGCCTTGGAAACGCAAAATTCAATCTCAAAATGTATTTTATGCTAAAGTACTTATACCCTCAGAAAAAGCCTGTTTTGGTATTATAAGTGATGTTGATGATACCATAATACATACAGGTGTAGCATCAGCCTTAAAGTGGAGAGTGCTTTATAATACATTTTTTAAATCTGCTGGTAGGCGTCTTGCTTTGAACGGGGCTGCAGAATTTTACCATCTTTTGCACAAAGGTAAAACCGGAAAATGTGCTAACCCTATTTTTTACGTAAGCCACAGCCCATGGAATTTATACAGATACATCGACTATTTCCTGAAAAAGAATAACTTCCCTAAAGGCCCTATTGTTTTAAGAAATTTTCCCAGACCGTTTAAAAAACGAAATGCGCCTAGATTACCCCAGAAACAACAAGAAATTTTAACACTCTTAAACGCGCACAAAACACTTAATTTTATTTTGATAGGAGACAGTGGAGAACACGATCCTTATATTTATTTAGATATAGTAGAGCGTTACCCCGAGCGTATAATGGCAATTTATATAAGAAACGTGGCGCACAAAAAGAAAAGCAAACGCGTACAAAAGCTATTTAAAAATTACAACAAAGTTCCTGTTTTGCTAGTAGAAAACAGTGCGCAGGCCATACAACATGCTAAAGCTAATGGTTTTATAGCTTAATGATGTGTTAAGCCACACTTAAGAAAATCTGCAAATGCTGTCTTATCTGGTGTGTATCCTACAGGTGTATTTAATATTTTAGTACCATTTGCGTTTAATATAGCATAAAATGGTTGAGAATTCGATTTAAAAAATTGAGTTTGAAAATGCGCCCATTTATGACCATAATTTTTAAGAGTTCGCGTGCCACCGTTCGTTCGTTCTACAGTTATATTCTCATTTTCAGGAAGTGGCTTCTTGTCGTCTACGTACAAAGAAATAAGCACGTAATCGTTCCTTAAGTAGTTATCTATGGTTTTGTCTGGCCAAACGTGTTCTTCCATTTTACGACAATTTACACAGGCTAAGCCCGTAAAGTCTATTATAACAGGCTTGTTCACTTTTTTAGCATAATCCAAGCCTTGTTTTAAATCTTTAAAACAATCTAAATTATTAGGGCATTTGTTTGGGTATAGAAAACTATAACCAACTGGAGGAGCAAGTCCACTAAGCAACGTTAATGACGTAAAGGTTTTCGTGTCTTTATTTACTCTAAACCCAGAGGCTAAATAAATAACAAAACTAGCCACAAGAATACCGCTTGCAATTCTAAAAAATGATAGCTTTTTCAAGGGCGAATCGTGAGGGAATTTTAGTTTCCCAAAAAGATAAAGCGCCAAACCCGTAAAAATAATAATCCATAAAATTAAGAAGGGTTCTATTTTAAGTATCCCCCAATGGGCTACTAAATCTGCGTTAGATAAAAATTTAAATGCTAAAGCCAATTCTAGAAAACCTAATATTACTTTAGTGGTGTTTAGCCAACCACCAGATTTAGGAAGTGCGTTCAACATATTAGGAAACATGGCAAATAAAGCAAAAGGCAAGCCTAAAGACACACCAAAACCTCCCATTCCAGCAGTAAGTTGCCAAGCCCCGCCATCTGCGGTTAAAGACCCTGCAAGCAGAGATCCTAAAATGGGGCCAGTACAAGAAAACGATACTATTGCTAAGGTTAATGCCATAAAAAAGATGCCAATAATACCACCAGCATTTTCACCCTGAGTTGTTTTAGTTGTCCAGCTGGCAGGCAGTGTTAAATCGTAAAACCCAAAAAAGGATAATGCAAAAAACACAAAAACAATAAAGAAAATAATATTTAGCCAAGTATTTGTTGAAATTTCGTTTAAGATGTCTGGATTAACAGAATCTAGCAAATGAAAAGGTACACTAAGCAAAATATATACCGCAAAAATAAAGGCGCCATAAAGAAGTGCTTTAGAAATCCCAGAACTTTTTTTAGAGCCTTCTTTTTTAGTAAAAAAACTAACAGTAAGAGGGATCATAGGAAATACGCAAGGGGTTAGCAATGCCAATAAACCACCGATAAAACCAAGCCCAAAAATACGCCACAAAGAGGTGCTGTTTTGTATGGCAACGTCTTCTACAGGAGTGCTAATTTCGGTAGGGCAAGATTGAGATGGCGGCTCAAACCCATCTATAGACAGGCCATACAATAGGGTATTACTCTTCTTGGAATTTGTAACTACTTTTTTTTTTGAAGTGGCAGATGTGTTTTGAACTAAGTTGAAAACCAATTCATTTTCAGTAGGAGGTAAGCACCTTTCATCGTCGCATACCATGAAAACTACAGTAGCTGTAATATTTTCTAAATCAGTATTGGTGCTAACTAGCTGCTCAAAACGTGTTTGTTTTTCGAAATATTTTACTTTCATTTCAAAAACAGGATCGAAAACAGTAATACCCTCTTCTTCAATAGTTTTTCCTTTAAGTTGAAATGTTTCTGATTTATTATTATAAGTAAAAGCAGTTGGTATTGGGCCAAATTCAGGAATGTCTTGTCCATACAAGTGCCAACCCTTTTCAATCTTTGCTGTGGCTATAAGTTTATAGGTGTTGTCTGATACTTTTTCGACAGCAGTTTCCCAAGCAACAGGATCGTAAATTTGAGAAAAGCTTAATGTGCTAAGGCAAAATAAAAATATAAATAGTAAGTGTTTCATTTTGAAATTTTGGGATGATTAAATATTTAGGCGCTTAATAATTTAATTCATTACAAATTTAAAGTAATATCAAACATATAGAAAAAGTTCTTTTTTAGTAAAGTATCGTTCTGCTAGAGGCATTTGATTAAAAGAGGCCATTTATTTCTGCATCTATAGTATTAATAACAAAACCTAAGTCTTCGGGGTTGTCTACAAAGTTTAAATTGTCTACATCTATAATAAGTAATTTTCCTTTTTCATACCCGTGAACCCAAGCTTCGTAACGTTCGTTAAGGCGACTAAGATAATCAATGCTAATAGAGTTTTCGTACTCTCTACCGCGTTTATGAATTTGAGATACTAAGTTAGGTATAGAACTTCTTAAGTAAATAAGCAAATCTGGGCCTTGTACGAGAGAGGCCATCAAATCGAATAGCGATCTGTAATTCTCGTAATCTCTGTTAGTCATTAACCCCATGGCATGCAAGTTTGGAGCAAATATATGTGCATCCTCGTAGATGGTTCTGTCTTGAATAATATCCTTGCCACTTTCCCTTATTTGCAAAACCTGACTAAAACGACTGTTTAAAAAATACACCTGTAAGTTAAAGCTCCAACGCTCCATTTGGTTGTAAAAATCATCTAAATAAGGGTTGTCTACAACATCTTCCAGTTGGGCTTCCCATTTGTAATGTTTTGCAAGTAATTTAGTTAGTGTTGTTTTACCAGCACCAATATTTCCGGCAACAGCTATATGCATAGTTGTATTATTTTGTTAATATTTGGAGTTTTTGGAGGGATTTACCATCGTAAATATACAAGGTTTGGTTGATTGCAAAAAATTGAGATATCAAAATACCATTAGTTTCAATAGGGCGAGTGGTTTTCGTATCTAAGTTTAAATGGAATAACTTGTTTTCTTTTTTTAAAATAAGCGCTTCATTGTTTTCCGTAATAGCTTCAAAACCGTCGTTTGTAACCTTGGCAACACTGCTGCCAAAATAATTATAAACTAACAAGGCTTTGGTAGTTAAAACATAACAATAATTATAATTACTTGTTATGCTTAAAATAGGATCGTTTATAGGGCGTAACGTTTGCGCTATAGTTTTTCTTTTTTTATAATCGAATACTTCTAAAATTTGAGTGTCTTGGTTAAACAGCCAAATTGTATTATCAAACCCAGAAGAAACATAAGATACGTTTTTATAGTCTATAGCAGCATTAAAATCTACCCTAAAAATCTCTGCCAGCCTATTGTCTAGTATAATAACGGTGTTTAAATCCTTATAAAACAAGTTTATTTTTAGAGGGTTAAAAATATGTGCAGATGTGAGCTTTCCTAACTGCAAATTGTTATAGCTTATCGTAGTGTCCTTATTTTTTTTGTAAAAAACGTTGTTTTTAGTAAAAAAAACAGAGCCAAAGTTATCAATGCCAACTAGTGTATCTGCATCTACACTTAAGTGTTTTTCTGTAACATTAGAAGTTGCCTGTTGGGCATAAGTACAGATGCTTAACAATAGTATTGAGAAAGTAAAACGTAGTTTCATTGTTTTGAAAAATACAAAAATCAAACCAAATTTTAGAGTTTAATCACTAAATAATCTTAGATCCTGATTCGATAAGCCACTTTAGTATTAACATTTATTTAACAATATTTAGCTTAAACTAATATTGAAATAAAGTGTCCAAACCGTATTACTTTTAAGAATTTATAAATTCTAGACATGCTCAACAAACCGTTATTAATAGTACTCTTACTCATAACAATAGGTGTAAATGCTCAAAATTTTCAAGGTAAAGCTTACTATACATCTAAAACTTCAATAGACTTAGCTAATTTCGGTAGGCCTAATATGAGTGAGGAACAAAAGAAACGTATGAAGGAGAGGCTTAAACGTATGTTTCAAAAAACATTTATTTTAAATTTTAATCGAGAAGCTTCTGTTTATAAAGAAGAAGAAAAGTTAGAAGCTCCTAACCCCAATCAAGGCCGACGTTTTGGGGCATTGCTTTCTGGTGCAGTAGATGGTATAATCTATAAAAACATAAAAACGAAAGAAATGCTTATTGCGCATGAGTTATTTGGAAAGGCCTTTAAAGTTGTAGATACCTTGCCAAAATTAGAATGGAAGATAACAGGTGAGACAAAGCAAATAGGCCGCTATTTGTGTGTAAAAGCCACAGCTACTAAAACATGGGAAGATTTTAACCTATTAACAATTAGGCGTGCCGCAGCATCTGAAAATAGAGAAAACAAAAAGAAAGATAGTATTGCGGAATTACCTATGGCTAAAGAAATAGAAGCTTGGTATACCACACAGATACCTGTTAACCAAGGTCCAGATAAGTTTTGGGGGTTACCTGGGCTAATTCTAGAAATTAGTACTGGAGAGACTACTATTTTGTGTTCTAAAATTGTTGTAAACCCAAAAGAAAAACTAACAATTAAAGCACCATCAAAAGGTAAAGCTATAAGCCAAAAAGCGTACGAGGGTATAGCTATTAAAAAATACCAGGAAATGCGAGCTAATTTTAGGAGACAACGTGGAGGGCAAGGCAGGCGTTAGCTAACAGAAAACAGGCAAATTTAAACTTATGAAAACTAAACTTACAATTGTAGCTTGTCTGGTAATAGCTCTTGGATTTTCTCAAGTAAAGGTACAGGGTATTGTTAAAGATTCTTTGGGGCAAGATTTAGAATTGGCAAATGTTATAGCAATTAACAAGGCCACTAGTATTATGGAATCTTATGCCATTACCAGTGCAAAGGGAAAGTATACCATGCCACTTAGTTTAAATTCTACATACATTTTTCAAGTGAGTTACGTAGGCATGCAAACGCACGAAGAAGTCTTAAAAACTACTACCGAAAATATTACCAAAGATGTTACTTTGTTTGTAGACAAAAATGCATTAGAAGCTGTAGAGTTAACGTATGAGTTGCCTGTAACAGTAAAAGGCGATACCTTGATCTATAGTGCAGATGCATTTAAAAATGGGACAGAGCGAAAGTTAGAAGATATTTTAGAAAAATTGCCAGGTGTTGAGGTTAATGATGACGGACAAATAGAAGTTGAAGGACAGCGTGTAACTAAGTTAATGGTAGACGGGAAGGATTTCTTTGATGGCGATACAAAATTAGCAACTAAAAATATACCCTCTAACGCAGTAGATAAGGTACAGGTATTAAAGAATTTTTCAGAAATCAATCAACTAAAAAGCGTAACCAATAACCAAGATAATTACGCCATAAACATAAAGTTAAAAGCAGGCAAAAAGAATTTTTGGTTTGGTAACATTACTGCGGGAGGTGGCACTGCTCCCAGAGAAAAACTGTATGTACTGCAACCAAAGCTTTTTTACTATAGCCCAAAGTATAGTGTTAATATTATAGGCGATCTTAACAACACAGGCGAACCTGCACTTAACAGGCGCGATCTGCAAGGGTTTGGAGGTGGTTTTAGAGCTCCGGGTAGAGATAGTGGTACAAATTTAAGCTTGGGAAATAATAATTTAGGCTTTTTGGCTACTCAAAACAATCGCGCTCAGAACATAGAAAATAAATTAGCCGCCAGTAACTTTAGTTATTCGCCAAACAAAGCGTTAGATATTAGCGGTTTCGGAATTTTTAATGCTAACGATATTAACATAAGGCAGATAAATGCAATACAATATACAAACCCTAATTTAGGTATTCCAGACGAAATAACAGACCAAAGCACAACACAGCAATCAGATATCGGGTTGCTAAAGCTAAGCGCCGTTTATAAGCCGAATACCAATAACCAGCTGGATTACGATGTATTGGGGCGCATTACAAAAGAATCTCAAGAAAGAGATTTAACATCGTCGGTAATAGGAAATACAGTGCAATTGGAAGAGAATACACCCTTTAGTTTAAAACAGAATGTAAATTATTATTATACGCTAAGCGAGGCAGATATTTTTGCTTTGGAGGTACAGCATGTTTTGCAAGACGAAGATCCTTTTTATAATGCGATATTAGAAAATAATGAACGCTACGAACCCGTTGCGGAAAGTTTGGGTTTAGACGGAGAACAGGTAGGGTATAACATCAACCAAAACAGACGTGTAACGTCTAATCAACTGGATGCTAAACTCGATTATTGGCGTGTTTTAAACGGAAAAAGCAATGTGAATTTTACCATTGGCTCAATTTTTAGCAGACAAGATTTTAATTCGAATATATTTCAAATATTAGACGATACAACCACGTTAGATCCTACTCCAAATTTTAACGATGGGCTAGATGCCAATGCCGTAGTTTATAATTTTAGCGATGTTTATTTGGGAGCGAAATACACTTTAAAATCAGGAAAGTTCACTTTTGTTCCAGGGCTTTCTGCACACATTTATACTTATGGCAACAGGCAGTTTGGTGTAGAGGTTAAAGATAATTTTGCTTTGGTATTACCCAATTTTGAAACACGCATACAATTTAAAAAAAGCGAGAGTTTAATTTTAAGATACGCTATGCGAAATCAATTTACAGATGTTACAAGCCTAGCCAGAGGAATCGTATTAAATAACTTTAATAACCTGCAGATTGGTAACCCCCAACTACAAAATGCAATAACAAACACTGTAAGTCTAATTTACCGCAGTTTTAATTTGTTTAATTACACGAACGTTTTCGCTAGGTTAACGTATAGTAACGCTATAGACCAAATAAGAACCTTATCTAATTTTGAAAGCGTTATTAGGACAAATCAATTTTTTAATTCACAATTTACAGACGAAACTATTGCAGCTAACGGTCGCATTCAACGCACATTTGGCAAGCTTAGAGTTAGTTTAAACACAAGAATAAACTACAGTAAATTTAATCAGTTTGTTGGCGGTAGTCGCTCCATAAATGAGGGGTTTAGTCAAAATTACACACCAGAATTACGGTCTAACTTTACTAAAGCCCCAAATTTTAGACTATCCTATAGATATGGTGTTAATAGAAATGTTCAAGGTGAGAGAGCGACAACGTTTACTACAAATGCCCCAATGGCGACTTTTGATGCTTTATTTTTAAAGTCGTTTACGTTTTTAACACGCTACAGTTATAATAGGCAAACCACAGAGAACAGAGCACCTCAAGAGTTCGAAATTTGGGATGCATCATTATCTTATAAAAAAAATAAAGATGCAAAATGGGAATATATTATAAAGGCATCAAATTTATTAAATACAAATTCTCAAGTGCAGAATGGCAACACCAATGTTTCTGTTTTTTCATCAGAATATTTTATACAGCCACGCTTTGTTACCTTTAGAGTGCGATACGATATATAGATAACGCGTTAAAAACTACGTTTACTATTTACGCTTCTAAAGTAAGGTGCTAATCTTCACTTTCACTATCCGTATCTTTATCTTTTTTAGCTTGAATAATATCACCACTAAATTCTTGATATACTTCATGCAAATCGTAAGCAATTTGAGTAAACAAATTAGAATAAATATATGGCTTGCATTCGTATATAGAAGACTTTCCTTCAAGCTCTGCTATCCCCTTTATAAGGCCATAATTTAAGTCTTTAAAACTATTCTTTGCTAAAATAAATAAATGCTTTACCTCCTCTATGGTCGGGCGGTATGCTATATTTTCTGCAAACTTATTTCTTATAACATTTATACCTAGCAAAACCTCCGTCTGTTTATCATCTATTAAATCCAGCCCAGAGGCCAAATTTATCAATCTGCAATGTGTTATTTTGTTTTCACAAATCGATAATTTAGAGGAATCGATTTCTACAAGTTTAATTAACATAAACTCTATCATAAGATGCCCAGTAATGAAAGACGAGATTAACCCATCAGGGTCTACAGCGTCTAGGTATAGTTCATCAAAGGGAATAACTTCTTTGCTCATATCTTAGTTGAAAGTTAATTGGTCGCTATTTATAGGTTACAGCTTTCAAACATATAAATTTAATCTTACAAAATTAATTATAAGGATTTACATATCAAAAGAATAACTCTAATTATTGAAAGGTAGTTATCTAGTTAGAGTTTCTCTACAAGTAACATGTACTCGTAGTATTAGTACTCAACATGAAATAAATTTAAATCTAAACATGTTAAATGCAGTCTTAGTGTAGTTTTATACAAAGAAAATAAATTAATGTGAAAAAAGCACCTAATAGTAAGAAAAAATAACTTTAAAAGTAAAATAAATGCGTTTTTGTATTGCGGAATACAAGCAAGTGTTTTTAGATGTTAAGATTATTGAAGAAAAACAGTGTGGAATTAGAAAAATTAAGGCCAATACAGTGGTTAACTGTATCGACCTTACTTTAGTTGTTTGTTAGTTGTTTTCACAAATCAACTAATTTCTTCTTGTTAAGAAAACGAAAAAAAGTTAAAATTTAAAGATTTTTAGCAATTTTGGAAAATAGAGATGTGGTTTTACCATAATTCTCAATAAATGAGGGTGATAATAGGTTTTTAAATATTGAAATATTTGTTAATAATGTGTAATTTGTTGTGATAAAAAGATTAAAATAAAAATATAATGCTATGGAGCAAAAACACCCTTTACCACCATTTACAGAAGAGACCGCTAAGCAAAAAGTACAAATGGCAGAAGATGCTTGGAATGCAAAAAATCCAGAAAAAGTATCTATGGCTTACTCTCCTGATACAGAATGGCGAAATAGAAACAAATTTATTAATGGAAGAGCAGAGGTTGTTGCATTTTTAAAAGATAAATGGAAAACGGAACAGAGTTATAAACTTAAGAAAGAACTTTGGGCGTTTACAGAAAATAAAATTGCGGTACGTTTTGAGTACGAATACCATAATGAAGCAGGGCAGTGGTTTCGTGCTTACGGTAACGAAAATTGGGAATTCGACGCTAATGGCCTTATGCAAAAGCGCTTTGCTAGTATTAACGATCTAGAAATAACCGAAAGCGAACGAAAGTTGTAATTAAGGTTTAACATAAAAAAAGGGAGCATCAAAACTTGATGCTCCCTTTTTTTATATTAAAATATCTTATTTAAATATTAAAAGCAGTTTTAACCTGGTCTATATAATCTAATTTTTCCCAAGTAAATAATTCCACATCTAAGGTTTTACTTTCGCCATTAGGCTGTGTAAATGTTTTACTAACCACTTCATTTTTTCTTCCCATGTGGCCATAGGCTGCAGTTTCGCTGTACATTGGTGAGCGTAATTTTAAACGTTCTTCGATAGCGAAAGGACGCATATCAAAAATTTCAGAAACTTTATTGGCAATTTCACCATCACTCAAGTCTACCTTAGCACTACCGTAAGTTTCAACAAAAATCCCCATAGGTTCTACAACGCCAATGGCATAACTCACTTGTACCAGAACTTCGCTAGCCACACCAGCAGCCACTAAGTTTTTAGCAATGTGTCGTGTTGCATAAGCAGCACTTCTGTCTACTTTACTTGGGTCTTTACCAGAGAATGCACCACCACCGTGTGCACCTTTACCGCCATAAGTATCTACAATAATTTTACGACCTGTTAAGCCTGTATCGCCATGTGGACCGCCAATAACAAATTTTCCAGTAGGGTTAATGTGGTACTTTATAGCGCTATTAAATAAGGCTTTGAGTGGTTCTGGTAATTTAGCAATGACGCGAGGAATTAAAATAGCTACAATGTCCTTTCTAATTTTAGCCAACATAGTATCATCATCAGCAAAATCGTCATGCTGTGTAGAGACTACAATAGCTTCTATGCGTTGCGGCACATTGTCATCGCTGTATTCTATAGTAACCTGACTTTTAGAATCTGGACGTAAATAAGTAATGTCTTTATTTTCACGACGCAACGCTGCAAGTTCTAAAAGAATGAGGTGCGAAAGGTCTAAAGCCAAAGGCATATAGTTTTCGGTTTCGTTGGTCGCATAACCAAACATCATACCTTGATCTCCTGCACCTTGTTCCTCTTTACTCCCACGGTCTACACCTTGATTAATGTCTTCAGATTGTTCGTGTATAGCCGAAAATACGCCACAAGAATTTCCATCGAACATGTACTCTCCTTTGGTGTAGCCTATTTTATTAATAGTATCTCGCGCAATTTTCTGTACATCTAAATAAGTATTAGATTTTACCTCTCCAGCAAGTACAACCTGCCCTGTAGTTACCAATGTTTCGCAAGCAACCTTCGATTCTGTATCAAAAGCTAAAAAATTATCAATAAGTGCATCACTAATCTGGTCTGCAACTTTATCTGGATGACCTTCAGAAACACTTTCCGAGGTGAATAAATATGGCATAATTATGTTATATTATTGATTGGGATTTGACGGAAAACGTCTCAGGAGTTTACACTGCCTTTAGCATTTTTTATTCTGAAATTGTTTCAGAATCTCATGCATATTTTGTGATGCATGATCAGAGGTTGCAATCAGTCAAATCTTTCCTCTATTATTTTACAGCTGCAAAAATAAAGAAATTAAAATATTATGAAGATGTGTTTGTGTTTTTTTTAAGGATTTTGAGATCTACTTGAGCTAAAGTTTAAATAATGGCTCTTAGAACGATAAACAAGGCGTCAATATATATGTGCTCCATAAATAAGAGAATTGTAGTTATTAATTCTATAGTGTTGCAACTTAAACGGCAATTCGCTAAATGATTACTTTAGATTATTACGCACCTATAGCGCCAAGTTCAACACCTTCGGAATAAGCAACTTTAATCTGGTGCTCGTTAAAAGCTTTTTTTATGCGATGGTGTACAAGATAAGTCACCTCCCAATAATCATCTGGTTTTACATAAGGCCTAACACCAACTATAATGGAGTGCGAATCGAAAGCTTCTATGCCTACAACAGGCTCTGGTTGGTCAAGTATATTATCTATACCGTTTAAAACAGTAGTGATAATGTGTTGCACTTTAGGAAAGTCTTCGGCATAAGGCATGGTAACGCTAATTTCTAAACGAATCACACCTTTTTTAGAATAATTTGTAACCACATCGTCGGTAATTTTAGAGTTGGGTATAATCATGGTTTTATTACCTGGTGTAATAATTTCGGTGTTAAAAATGCCAATCTCTTCAACTTTACCAAACTTATCATCTATCTGTATCCAATCGTTAACCTTATAAGGTTTTAAAAATAAAATAAGAATGCCAGAAGCAAAGTTGCCTAAGCTGCCTTGAAGCGACATGCCAATGGCAAAACCCATAGCAGCCACAACGGTAAGCAAGCCAGATAAATCGGCGCCAAGAATAGAAACAACAATAAATAGTAATGCCGCTTTAAGAACAACACTTATCATAGATAGCAAGAAAGGCCTCATGGTATCTGAAACTTGCAGTTTTTTAAGCGTGCGTTCAAGTAAAATTAAAACCTTTTTTATGAGTTTAAAGCTAAGCCATAATATAAATGCAGCAGCAATAAGTTTAGGCGTGTAAAACACAACTTTGTCTATTGCAATTTCAAAATAAGTATTAAGTTTTTCCATAATTGTAATGTACATTAAAAACTAAAATACTATTAATGTAAGTATTTAAAAGTTTTTTAGCGAAAAAAATAGAAGAGTTCATATATTTGCAAAACAAAAATGATGTTCACAATTTTAAATAACACCCTTAACCTTATCTCTGTCTGCAATTAACAGAGCAAGGAAGTGTTGTTTTAAAAGTTTAATTATAAGCAAAACCTTCCCGAAATATCAGGAAGGTTTTTTTATGACTTTTTTAAGGTTTGAACGTCATAAAAAAAAGGAGTTACGTGTCTGTTAGTCAGTGTTTTAATTTGAAAAATATCTTAGTGGATTTAACCCCTAAAACAATGATGTACATTTGGTAAAACGATAAAGAATTATTTTCGTTGTCTGGAATTGAAGATTACTGTTAAAATTCACAAACTAATTGCGGATTATTTAGCAAAGTCAACAAAAACATAAAATTATTTTCAATAAAAATGAAAGAACTTAATAAATATAGTAAGCGGCTAACGCAGGACGAATCTCAGCCAGCTTCTCAGGCTATGTTATACGCAGCAGGCCTCAAGGATGAGGATATGGCAAAAGCGCAAATAGGTATAGCAAGTACAGGTTACGATGGCAATCCTTGTAATATGCATTTAAATAGACTTAAAGATGAAGTTAAGATAGAATGTAATATCGCGGGATTAGTAGGCTTAGGTTTTAATACTATAGGTGTTAGTGATGGTATTTCTATGGGAACATCTGGAATGAATTATTCTCTAGCTTCTAGAGATATTATTGCAGATTCTATTGAAACCGTTATGCAAGCACAAAGCTACGATGGTTTAGTGGCAGTTGTAGGATGCGATAAAAATATGCCAGGTTCTGTAATAGCAATGTGTCGTTTAAACAGACCTTCTATTATGATGTATGGCGGTGCTACAGCATCAGGGATGTATAAGGGTAAAAAGTTAAATATCGTTTCTGCTTTCGAAGCTTTAGGGCAAAAAGTAGCAGGTGAGATTGATGAAGAGGAATATAAAGAGATTATAAAACGTTCTATACCAGGCGCAGGTGCTTGTGGAGGTATGTATACCGCAAATACTATGGCATCGTCTATAGAAGCTATGGGGTTTGCTTTACCTTACAATTCGTCTATACCTGCAACAAACCCTAATAAGTTATCTGAAGCAGAAAGACATGCAAGAGCTATAAAACATCTTTTGGAGATCGATTTAAAGCCTTTAGACATCATTACCAAAAAATCGTTAGAGAATGCAGTAACCATGGTGAATGCGCTTGGAGGTTCTACTAACGCAGTACTACACTTTTTAGCCATAGCTTTTGCTGCCGATATCGATTTTACTTTAGAAGATTTTCAACGTATAAGTGATAAAACACCGTTAATTGGAGATTTAAAGCCTTCTGGTAAGTACCTCATGGAAGATGTACATAGCATTGGTGGTACACCCGCTGTAATGAAATATTTATTAGATGCAGGATACCTTCATGGTGACTGTATGACGGTTACAGGTAAAACTTTAGCTGAAAATTTAGCAGATGTAGAACCTTTGGAATTTGAAGCCGATTCTCAAGATATTATTTATCCAAAAGACAAAGCTTTAAAAACCTCTGGAAACCTCCAAATCTTATATGGAAACTTAGCTTCTGAAGGTGCTGTAGCTAAAATATCTGGAAAAGAAGGTTTGTTGTTTGAAGGTAAAGCTGTGGTTTACAATAGTGAGCAAGAAGCAAACACTGGTATTAGTAACGGCGAGGTAGAACGTGGTGATGTTGTTGTGATACGCTATGTAGGCCCTAAAGGCGGACCAGGAATGCCTGAAATGCTAAAACCAACCTCTATGATTATGGGTGCAGGTTTAGGAAAATCTGTAGCATTAATTACAGATGGTCGTTTTTCTGGAGGAACTCACGGTTTTGTTGTAGGACACATTACGCCAGAAGCACAAACAGGAGGCGTAATTGCTCTTGTACAAACGGGAGACCAAATACGTATAAGTGCCGAAGATAACACTATAAACGTGTTGTTATCTGAAGAAGAGCTTGCAAAACGAAAAGCAGCTTGGGTAGCACCACCATTAAAACATAAGAAAGGAATACTTTATAAGTTTGCAAAGTCTGTTGCTTCTGCCTCTAAGGGGTGTGTAACAGATGCATTCTAAATATATTTTCGTGAAGATTGCAGTGCTTATTTGTGCTGCAATTTAAACGAAAATCTCATCACTTAAAGTTGAGACTATGAATACAGAGACCATAAAAAAAGAAGAAAACAAATCGGGTAAAACAGAACGTATTACAGGAAGCGAAGCCATAATACGTTGTTTAATAGCAGAAGGTGTAAAAACACTTTACGGTTACCCAGGAGGGGCTATTATGCCAGTTTACGACGAGTTGTACAAGTACCAAGACAAAATACACCACGTACTTACCCGCCATGAGCAGGGTGCTGCACATGCCGCTCAAGGTTATGCACGTATTTCTGGTAAGGTAGGTGTTGCTATGGCCACATCTGGACCAGGAGCTACAAACCTAGTAACAGGTATAGCAGATGCGCAAATAGACTCTACGCCTCTAGTGTGTATTACAGGGCAAGTGCCTTCTCCGCTGTTAGGTACAGATGCATTCCAAGAAACAGATATCGTAGGTATTTCTACGCCAGTAACCAAGTGGAATGTACAAGTTACCAGAGCCGAAGAAATCCCCGAAGCTATTGCAAAAGCATTTTATATTGCTAAAAGTGGACGTCCAGGACCAGTACTTATAGATATTACAAAAGATGCTCAGTTTGCTGAGTTCGATTTTAAATACGAAAAATGCACAGGAGTAAGAAGTTATTTGCCAGTGCCAAAAACAGATAAGGACGCTGTAACCGAAGCAGCCAAGCTAATTAATAGCGCTAAAAAGCCATTTATAGTATGGGGGCAAGGTGTTATTTTAGGTAAAGCAGAAGCAGAATTGAAAGCGGTTGTAGAAAAATCTGGAGTACCTGCCGCATGGACTATTTTAGGCGCATCTGCAATACCAACATCACACCCATTAAATGTAGGTATGGTAGGAATGCATGGTAATTATGGCCCTAATAAATTAACAAACGAATGCGATGTGTTAATTGCTATAGGAATGCGTTTTGACGATCGTGTAACAGGAAACCTTAATACTTACGCTAAACAAGCCAAGGTGATTCATTTTGATATCGATCCTGCCGAAATTAATAAGAATGTAAAAGCAGACGTAGCTGTATTAGGAGATGCAAAGGAAAGTTTATCTCTATTACTAGATGCTTTAAACACCAATACCCACGAAGCTTGGCACCAAGAATTTAAAGATTTGTATGCCGTGGAATACGACGCTGTAATTAAAGCCGATATTTTACCTGAAAAAGAAGGTTTAACTATGGGCGAAGTATTGCGACAAATTAACATTCATAGTGGAGGTGATGCCGCAATAGTATCAGACGTAGGGCAGCACCAAATGATAGCTTGTCGTTATGCAGAGTTCAATATCTCTAAAAGTAACATTACTTCTGGAGGGTTAGGCACTATGGGCTTTGCTTTACCAGCTGCTATAGGAGCAAAAATGGCAGCACCTAACAGAGAAGTTGTTGCTATAATAGGAGATGGTGGTTACCAAATGAATATACAAGAACTGGGCACTATTTTTCAGCAGAAAGTACCTGTAAAAATTGTTGTACTTAACAACGAATTTTTAGGTATGGTACGCCAGTGGCAGCAGTTGTTTTTCGATAAACGTTATGCATCTACAGAAATGACTAACCCAGATTTTGTAACTATAGCAAAAGGGTATTATATTGAAGCAAAACGCGTCACTAAACGCGATGAGTTAGAGAAGGCTGTTAAAGAAATGATGGCGTCTAAATCTTCGTATTTCTTAGAAGTTTGTGTAGAAAAAGAAGATAACGTATTTCCAATGATACCATCTGGCGCATCGGTATCAGATGTAAGGTTGAGTTAATACAAACGCAAAGCGAGAACACATGAAAAAAGATGTTATTGCAGCACTAAAATGTAAATAGTACATCCAATTTCTATTATCTTAAAAAACATGAGTCAAGACATAAAAACATTCACAATATCGGTATACACAGAAAATAATATCGGACTGCTTAACCGTATTTCGGCTATTTTTCAACGTAGACATATAAATATTGAAAGTTTAACCACATCGCAGTCTGAAATTAAAAATGTAAACCGTTTTGTAATTGTAGTAAAAATTACAGAAGATCAGGCCATTAAAGTGGTAAGACAAATAGAGAAACAAGTAGAAGCCATTCGAGCCTATTACCATACTAACGAAGAGACGATTTATACAGAATCTTGTATGTTTAAAATCAAATCCGATTTATTGTTCGAAGAACCTCAAATACAAAACATTATAAAAGAAAGTGATTCTAGAATCGTTACCGTTAATAAAACCTTTTTTGTTTTAGAAAAGTCAGGAAGACGTCACGAAATAGAAGAACTACGTCAAAAATTCGATGCTTTTGGCATCATGCAATTTGTGCGTTCTGGACGTATATCGGTAACAAAAGACGAAATGAAGGTTTCAGAATTGCTAGAAGCATTCAAAAACCAATAATCAAATTTAAAATTAAAAAAGCATCCACACAGGTTTAGGGTGCAAGAGACTATTAAATCAATAAAGTAAAATGAAAAACTATTTTAACACACTTACATTAGCGGGTAAATTAGACCAATTGTCTAAATGTAGATTTATGGATGCCTCTGAATTTTCAGACGGTGTAGATGCATTAAAAGGCAAGAAAATTGTAATTGTAGGTTGCGGTGCTCAAGGGTTAAACCAAGGGTTAAACATGAGAGATTCTGGATTAGACATTTCTTATGCGTTACGTGGAGCAGCAATTAAGGAAAAGCGTGCCTCTTTTGTAAATGCTACAGAAAACAGTTTTAATGTTGGTACTTACGAAGACTTAATTCCAACTGCAGATTTAGTGTTAAATTTAACGCCAGACAAGCAGCATACAAATGTTGTAAATGCAGTAATGCCTTTAATGAAAAAAGGATCTACATTATCGTATTCTCACGGATTTAACATCGTAGAAGAAGGCATGCAAGTGCGTGAAGATATTACTGTAATTATGTGTGCGCCTAAATGTCCAGGATCTGAAGTGCGTGAAGAGTACAAAAGAGGTTTTGGTGTGCCAACACTAATAGCAGTACACCCAGATAACGATCCAGAAGGAAAGGGATGGGCACAGGCAAAGGCTTATGCTGTAGCTACAGGTGGTCATAGAGCAGGAGTTTTAGAATCGTCTTTCGTTGCAGAGGTAAAGTCAGATTTAATGGGAGAGCAAACCATTCTTTGTGGTTTATTACAAACAGGATCTATCTTATGCTTCGATAAAATGGTAGCAGAAGGTATCGATGCAGGTTACGCGTCTAAATTAATTCAAAACGGTTGGGAGATCGTAACAGAAGGTTTAAAATATGGTGGTATTACCAACATGATGGACCGTTTATCAAACCCAGCAAAAATTAAGGCGTTTGAATTATCAGAAGAATTAAAAGACATCATGCGTCCATTATTCCAAAAGCATATGGATGATATCATGGAAGGAAACTTCTCAAGTGGTATGATGGCAGACTGGGCTAATGATGATGCAAAGTTATTAGGATGGAGAGCAGAAACTGCAGAAACGGCGTTTGAAAAAACACCAGCTGGAGATGTAGAAATTAGTGAGCAAGAATACTACGATAACGGGGTGTTAATGGTAGCTTTAGTACGAGCAGGTGTAGAATTAGCGTTCGAGGCCATGACAGAATCTGGAATTATCGACGAATCTGCATACTACGAGTCTCTACACGAAACACCACTTATTGCCAATACAATTGCAAGAAAGAAGTTATACGAAATGAACCGTGTAATCTCTGATACTGCAGAATACGGCTGTTATTTATTCGATCATGCTTGTAAGCCTTTATTAGCAGATTTCATGAAAACGGTTAGTACAGATGTTATCGGTAAGCCATTTGCAAAAGATAATGGTGAGGTTGTAGACAATGCTAAATTAATAGAAGTAAATGCTGCATTAAGAAATCACCCAGTTGAGAAAATTGGAACATTCTTAAGAGCATCTATGACGGCAATGAAGCCAATAGTATAAGTAAATTATAGTGATGGAGAACACCTATTTTCCAAACATTAATGATATAAGAGTAGCTGCCGATACGATTAAAAACGTATCGGCAGTTACGCCTTTAGGGCATAACCTTAGGTACTCAAAACTGTTCGATGCCACTGTGCTGTTAAAGCGTGAAGACTTGCAGCAAGTGCGTTCTTATAAAATAAGAGGTGCTTATAATAAAATAAGCTCACTATCAACAGTACAAGCCCAAAAAGGTGTGGTTTGTGCCAGTGCAGGTAATCATGCGCAAGGCGTAGCTTTATCCTGTAAATTATTGCAAATACAAGGCACTATTTATATGCCAACACCAACGCCAAACCAAAAGGTAGAGCAAGTAAAAATGTTTGGCGAAGCTTATATTGAAATCAAGTTGGTAGGAGATACCTTCGACGATGCTTATGCAGCTTCTATAATAGAATGTGAGCAATTAGGGAAAACCTTTATCCATCCTTTTAATGACAAAAAAGTTATTGAAGGGCAAGCTACTGTAGGTCTTGAAATCTTACAGCAAACCAATGCTTTAATCGATTATGTGTTTTTACCCGTTGGCGGTGGCGGTTTAGCATCTGGCGTGTCTTCGGTTTTTAAGGTGTTATCACCGCAAACAAAAATTATAGGTGTAGAGCCAGAAGGAGCCCCCTCTATGTCTGTCTCTATAAAAAACAAAAAAAACACCACAATAGACCACATTGAAAAGTTTGTAGATGGTGCAGCCGTAAAGCGTGTGGGCGATCTTAATTTTGATATTTGTAAAGCAAATTTACACGATATGATTACGGTGCCAGAAGGCAAGGTGTGTCAAACCATTTTAGATCTTTATAATAAAGACGCTATTGTAGCAGAACCTGCTGGCGCATTAAGTTTAGCAGCGCTAGATTACTATGCCGATGCCATTAAAGGAAAAACCGTAGTGTGTTTAGTAAGCGGTAGTAATAACGATATTACCCGTACTGCCGAAATTAAAGAGCGTGCACTGCTTTACAACAATTTAAAACACTACTTTATAGTAACATTTCCACAACGTGCAGGCGCTTTAAAAGAATTTGTAGTGGATATTTTAGGCCCTAACGACGATATCACTCATTTTGAATACACTAAGAAAACCAACCGAGAAAATGGTGCTGCTGTAGTGGGCATAGAGTTAAAAGCGGCTGAAGATTTAGAACCGCTTGTAGCTAGAATGAAACAGCGTAACTTTTATGGCGATTACTTGAATGATACGCCAGACTTGTTTCGGTTTTTGGTGTAATCGATTTCTCTGAAAACACAAAAAGTGATTATAGGCATTGTTTGCAGATAATCACTCTTTTAGTTTACACACTTCCGCTTTTAGGATAACGGGAGTTACTATCTATTAATAATTACTTTTTTAGTAATAATTTGCTTGTCTTTAAGTGTTAAATGCGCAAAATAAGTACCGTTAGATAGTGTGCTTGTGTTTATTTTGTTGGTGTTTTTAGTAAAAGCTACTTTTCTTCCTAATGTGTTGTATAAACTTATGTTGTCAATAGAGACGGCACTCGAAAAT
This sequence comes from uncultured Flavobacteriaceae bacterium, assembly GCA_947489085.1. Taxonomy (GTDB): domain Bacteria; phylum Bacteroidota; class Bacteroidia; order Flavobacteriales; family Flavobacteriaceae; genus Jejuia. The sequence continues at coordinate 25,938 of CANLCJ010000013.1, read as the reverse complement.
GCCAATACATCAGTAGTAATAGGATTTTTAAAACGAATACTGTTTGTTGGTAGTGCCGTGTCGTTAGTCGATAAGAGGTTGCTGTTGATAAAACGAGCAACATATTGGTTTCTGTTGGGCCTAATGGAATTTCCAGATACAATAAAGGTGTCTTCAGACAGTATGTGTATATCGGATGCAAATTCTTCAAGAGTATTAGAGTCAAAAACAAATATACCTGTATTGTTAAATGTTGTATCAAGTTCACCTGTTTCGGTGTTTAAACGTACAACAGAAAGTTCGATTATTAACTGTTCGTCAGCATCTGTTGTAATTTCTGCACCGGCGAGGTATAGAAGATTGCCTGAAACGTTTAAAGTTGTAATTAATGTATTTGGAATGGACGTTGTTCCAGCATTGCCAAAATCGGTTACGAGATTGCCATTAGTGTCAAACTTTTGAACTAAAGTTGTAAAACCGTTCACTAATACAGAAGCGTAAAGATTTCCAGCAGTATCTAGTTTAATTGAGACGAATGATTGTTCGAGTTCGTCGATGTCACTAAATTGATGTATAAGTATGGTACCGTTATTTCCGAATGTAGTATTCAGGTTACCATTAATATCTATGGCAGTAATTGTTGTTTCGTTTGTTTGGTCGTTAATTCTTTCTAAGTATAATAGACCATTTGCTCCTTCAATCAAACCTACAGTAAAACCTTCATTTAAAAAATTGAGCTGTGTCGAGCTAGTTTGTTCCGTATTTAAGTTGAGGGTGTCTAAAAAATTAAAATCAACCCCGTCAAAAGATTCAAAGGAGGTTGAATATAATATGTTGCCAATTAGTGTTGAGTTTCTAACTGTTGGTGCATCAAATAAAACGCCGTTATCGCCAAAAGTCGTTACGAGTTCCCCGTTTGAATTTAACCGGATAATACCGTTTGTTGTTAATACAAAAATATCGTCTTGCAATAAAAATATTTGGTAATTATCAGGATTAAGTAGGCGTTCATCAAATTGTACATCAGTAAAAAAACCATTGTCTGCAAAACTCAAATCGGGCGTACCATCTGCATTAAGTCGTGCTATAAAAAGCTCATCCACTCTTTCTGAAGTGGTTCTTTGGTCTACTAGTATAATCTTACCGTCTGCTTGTATGGCAGAAGTTGTATTTCCAGTACCGTCGTTAAACTCTTCAATGGTAAAGAAACCATCAATTCCAAACGTATCATCAGGAATAATGTCTTGAGCCGAAGTGGCAAACGTTAATGTTAAAGCTAAAAAAGTAAAAATTTTTTTCATAAGAGATTTGGGATTTAAATTTAAAAAGCGGCAAATTACAAATTTAACTTGATGTTAAGATAATTTTAACAATTTTCAAAGGCTAATTACTGTAAAAGCAAAGCGTTAAAAACAGTTGGAAATTTAGAACTGCTTGTAGCTAGACTAAAACAGTGTAACTTTTATGGCAATTATTTGAATGACACTCCAGCTTGTTTCGGTTTTTGGTATAATTAATTTCTCTGAAAACACAAAAAGTGATTATAGGCATTGTTTGCAGATAATCACTTTTTTAGTTTGTATACCTCCGCTTTTACAATTACTGGAGTTTCTATCTGTTAATAATTACTTTTTTAGTAATAATTTGCTTGTTTTTAAGCGTTAAATGCGCAAAATAAGTACCGTTAGATAGTGTGCTTGTGTTTATTTCGTTGGTGTTTTTAGTAAAAGCTACTTTTCTTCCTAATGTGTTGTATAAGCTTATGTTGTCAATGGAGATAGCACTCGAAAATGCCAATACATCAGTAGTAATAGGGTTTTTAAAACGAATACTGTTTGTTGGTAGTGCCGTGTCGTTAGTCGATAAGAGATTGCTGTTGATAAAACGCGCCACGAATTGAGTATCATCAAGTTTTCCTCCAGATACAATAAATGTGTTTTCGGTTATTGCATTAAAATCGATAGCCACCTCTTGTTCAGAATTAGAGTTAAAAACAAAGCTTCCTGTATTGTTAAACGTTGTGTCTTGGTCGCCTGTTTCAGTATTCAAACGAACTACAGAAAGATTAAGTTGCGAATCTGTACTGCTAATGTCTGCTAACAATTCTGCACCTGCAAGGTAGAGTTGGTCCTCTAAAATATCTAAAGCTGTAACTAATGTATTGGGAATAGAAACAATTCCGTTATCGCTAAAATTAGCGACTAAATTTCCATTAGTGTCGAATTTTCTAACTATAGTTGTAGTGCCTTCAGCATTACTAATACGAGATGTTGCGTAAAGATTTTCAAAAGCGTCTAAAATATATATGCTAACATTAGTATCAAGTTCCTCTTCTGTATTAGATTGTTGAATAACGAGAGTGCCATTATTGCCAAAAGCTGTATTTACGTTGCCATTAACATCTATAGCTGTAACCGCATCGGTAAATGTTTGTCTGTTTCTGCATTCTACGTAAAGTAGATTGTTAGCGCCTAAATAAACTCCAATAGGAATGCCGTTAAAATTTGATAAGTTTATTGTGTTAGATGTTCCCGTATTAAGATTTAAAGCAAATAGTGTACTGTTAGACCCCACCGAATACAATACATCGCCTATTAAGGCAGAAGGAGATCCTGTTCCAAATTCGTTAAAAACACTAGTGTTACCAAACACGCCATTATCTCCAAAAGATGTTACAAGTTCCCCATTTACATCTAATCGAATAACACCTAAACCAGTCACGATAATAATGTCGTTATCGAAAAAGAAAATTTGTGTTCTATTAGGAGGAAATTCAAACTGTACATCTGTAAAAAAACCATTGTTAGCAAAACTTAAATCTGGGCTGCCATCGGTATTGAGTCTAGCTGTATAAAATTCCTCATTGTTGGGAGCGATAGTGCGCTCTCCCGTAATTATAATTTTACCATCCTCTTGTATGGCAGAATCAAAGTCATTAAGACCATTAGAAGATAGCTCAATAACAGATAGTCCATTTGTGCCAAAACCATCATCAGGAACTATATCTTGAGCTGTAGCTGCAAATGTTAGTGTTAAAGCTAAAAAAGTAAAAATTTTTTTCATGTGAGATTTGAAGATTAAAGTTTAAAAATAGGAAAGCTACAAATTAAACGTTGTCTTTAAATAACTTTAACAGTTTCGATACCTGATTTCTAAAATTAGGTATCTTAGCTTTATTAAAAGTTAAACATCATGACAGAAACGCTAACAAACATACCAGAAGCTTATAAAATAAAATCGCTATTACACCAAACAACTTATTTGGTGGATGGAGAATTAAAACAATGGCAAGGAGCCACTACCGAAATTTACTCTACAATTTCATCTACAGAAACGTATGAGCCAACACTTTTAGGAACTATTCCACAGTTGGGAGAAACCGAAGCCTTAGAAGCTTTAAATTCTGCAACAACAGCTTATAACAATGGGCAAGGTTTATGGCCTACGATGAAAGTAGAAGCTAGAATTGCCTGTTTGGAAAAATTTGTAAAGCAAATGAAAACCAAGCGCGATGAGGTAGTAAAATTGCTTATGTGGGAAATTGGAAAAACGTTGCCAGATTCTCAAAAAGAATTTGATAGAACTGTAGACTACATTTACGATACCATCGAAGCATATAAAGACCTAGATAGAGATGCCGCAAGGTTTGAAAAAAACTCTGGAGTCTATGCGCACATTCGTAGAGGTCCTTTAGGTGTGGTGCTGTGTTTAGGCCCTTACAATTACCCGTTAAATGAAACGTTTTGTTTATTAATCCCTGCTCTTATTATGGGGAATACAGCGATTTTTAAACCCGCCAAACTGGGGGTTTTATTGCTATCGCCACTATTAGAAGCGTTTCAAAATAGTTTTCCAAAAGGCGTGGTAAATGTTGTATACGGTAGAGGCCGCGTTTTAGCAGCTCCTATTATGAAATCAGGTAAGGTAGATGTGTTGGCGTTAATAGGTAACAGTACGTCTGCAAATGCTCTACAAAGTCAGCACCCAAAAGGCAACCGTTTGCGTATGGTTTTAGGTCTAGAAGCTAAAAATCCAGCGATTGTATTGCCAGATGCCGATTTAGACTTAGCTGTAGAGGAGTGTATTGCGGGTACATTATCCTTTAACGGCCAACGTTGTACAGCATTAAAAGTGCTTTATGTCCATGAATCTATAGTTGAAGAATTTAACAGGCGTTTCGCCTATAAGGTAGACCAGTTAAAATTTGCAAACCCTTGGGATGAGGGGGCTAAACTAACACCGCTACCGGAAACAGATAAACCAGCTTACATTCAAGAACTTATTTCAGATGCTACAGATAAAGGCGCAAAAGTGTTAAATACCAAAGGAGGGCAAACTTCCGAAAATTTTATTTTTCCAGCGGTATTGTACCCTGTAGCAAAGGGCATGCGTGTGTTTGAAGAAGAACAATTTGGTCCTGTAATTCCTGTTGTGCCGTTTTCTGATATTGAAGAACCTTTAAATGATATGGCAGCCTCAGATTATGGACAGCAAGTAAGCCTATTTGGTAAAAATGTAACCACATTGGCGCCGCTTATCGACGCTTTGGTAAATTTAGTGTGTAGGGTTAACTTAAACAGCTCTTGTCAACGTGGGCCAGATGTGTATCCTTTTACAGGGCGTAAGGATTCTGCAGTAGCTACCCTAAGTGTTACAGATGCTTTGCGTTCATTTTCTATTAGAACCTTTGTAGCCTCAAAAGACAACGCTTACAATAATGCCATACTAAATGAATTATTAGACCAAAAAGCGTCTAATTTTATAAGTACAGACTATATACTGTAATGCAGATAAAAAAGCAACCAAGCCCTAACAGGTTTTGGTTGCTTTTGTGTTATTGGAAATTTAAAATTAGAAATGCTATGAAGTTGCAATCTTTTAGAAAGTATGGCAAGCAAAAATCATTATGTTGTGTCATACTATGTGTAGCACTACAATTTATGGTAAGTTGCAAGGGGAAAGTTGAAAACAAGCAGCCTTCTCAAGAGCTTAAGCTTACCACTAAAGAAGACGTAATCCCGGAAGATGGAAATACCGTTCGTTTGGTTGTTACTGCTAACGATGCCATGCAATTCGATAAGAAAGAATTAAAAGCAAAAGCAGGACAAACAGTGCTATTAACATTGCGGCATAAAGGACGTATGGCGGCACATGTTATGGGGCATAATCTCGTTATTTTAAATAACAACGTGTCTGTTACTGTCTTTGGTAACGCAGCAGTTATAGCAAAAGAAACAGAATACATACCTAAAAAATTTGAGCAAAACGTAATCGCGCATACGAAATTGATTGGTGGAGGAGAAACAACAACAGTTAGCTTTAAAGCACCTCCCGCAGGTGTATACAATTACATCTGTAGTTTCCCAGGGCACTATGCTTTGATGAAAGGTAAATTTATTGTAGAATAAAACAATACAAGTAACGTCCTGTATTTGTAAATATTTCGATAATAGTACGACTCACTTTCTAAATAATTAAAAACTACTAGCAATGTCTTATATACAATCTATATGGATTTGTTTCGCATTACTATTAACCTCTTGCAACTCTAAAACAATGGAAAATAATCTTATTATAAAACAAAGCCCTTACGACGTAGAAACAACATATACTAAGTTAAAGACATTACTTGCAAATAACCCCAATTTAAAAATACTATTAGAGTTAGACCATAGTAAAAACGCGGCATCTGTTGGTAAAGTGTTACAACCTACAAAAATCATCATGTTTGGTAACCCCAACTTAGGTACACCATTAATGCAAGCCAGCCCAACAGCAAGTATAGATTTGCCTCAGAAAATAATTGTGTATACCGAAGATGGAACGCAAACTAAAATAGCATATAACACCCCCCAATACCTTAAAAGCAGGCATAATATTGAAGGAGAGGATGCTGTGCTGGAAAAAATTACAAATGCACTAGATGCTATTACAACTAAAGCTATTAGTTCAAATTAATAACTGTTCGACAGTATGATACTATTGAGGTGTAAGCCTCTATGCTTAATTTATTTTAGAGCATGAGATATTTAGAGTCCGTATGTCTAATATGGTTTATCAGTTAAATTTAAACAGATGTGTCTTAGAGATTCAATTTTCTGAGCATTAGATTTTAAAATACAGTGTATGTCCCAATCTTTCATTCTAAAAGTTCAAAATTTAAAGGTTGTGTTTCTGCTTGCAATGGCAATTAGTGTTATACCTTCTTACGCGTTAAATGCAGGAGTATCTAAAAAACTAAAAGCATTAATTATAGACGGTCAAAACCACCATGTTGTTTGGCCAAAATCTACAATAATGTTAAAACAGTATTTAGAAGAAACAGGACAATTTACTGTAGATATAGCTCGAACAAAATACCTTTACCACAGTACAGCGTTTCAAGATTGGTTGCCTTTTGCTGGCGTACAAGAAGGTATTGAAACAGCACCTAAAACCGACCCTAATTTCAATCCAGATTTTTTTAAATATGATGTTGTAATTTCAAATTTAGGCTACAAAGCAGCGCCTTGGCCTGAGCAAACACAGCGAAATTTTGAAGCTTACATGAAAAACGGGGGGGGATTTGTAAGTGTACACAGCGCTAATAATTGTTTTGCCAATTGGAACGCCTATAACCAGATGATTGCTATTGGTGGTTGGGGTGGTAGAACAGATAAAAATGGTGTTTATTTATATGTAGATGCCCACAATAAAGTAGTTAAAGATAGTGCAGCAGGTATAGTAGGAGCACATGGTAAACGCGAACCCTTTTTAGTAACACTATACAATACAACACACCCCGTAACATTGCACATGCCAAAAAAATGGATGCATGCTAAAGACGAGTGTTATGCATATTTAAGAGGACCTGCCGAAAATGTTAGTGTTTTAGCAACATCTGTATCTGTTAAAAAAAATCCTGAATTGCAACATAAAGAACCTGTGGTTATGGCTATAGACTATTATAAAGGTAGAGTGTTTCACACAACACTTGGCCACGATACAGAATCTCTGGAGTGTGTGGGTTTTATAACTTTATTTAAGCGAGGTACAGAATGGGCTGCAACAGGTAACGTTAAGCGCAACAAAATGCCTAAAGACTTTCCTTCTAAAAATAAGGTTTCTAAAAGAACGTTTGTATACGAACCTTAGATAACCTAATTAGAATCTTGGTGAACGAAATTTTAACAGAACACTGAAAGTTTTGTGTACTTTACCACGATTTAATATTTCAAAAAACACTAAAAACAACAATTTTAAAGAAAGGATGCTTGAGCGATCAAGACCAACAGAGTAGTTTTTGTTAAAAAATGGTATATTGTTAATCAAAAAAGAAAGTTATGAAGCAGTTTTTTAAAAACAAGCTATTCAAAAAGAAAAACAATGCAGCTGCGTTAGTCCTTTTCGCATTGGCTGCAATATTTTGGTCGTTTAAGACTATAGATTTACCAGATTGGACGCCTTCCTCGTCTGTCTTTTCTGTTTTAAAAGCTTTTGGAGAAAAACCGCAGTCTCATTATATCCCAGTTCTAGACCAAGAAAAAGTGCAAATGGGGGAAGACCTTATTAAAAAAGGAAGAACAATTAGAAATGGAAAGAAAACCAAGTTTATTTCAAAATTTTATAAGTGTACAGACTGCCATAATATAGTTAAAGAAGATCCAGATTTAAGGTATAGCGACCCCGAAGCACGGCTAGATTACGCCGTTAAACAGGACATTCCTTTTCTACAAGGCACAACACTATATGGTACTGTTAACCGAGAGAGTTGGTACAATGGCGATTATTATAAAAAATATGGAGATTTAGTAGTACCAGCACGTAAAAGCCTTAGAGGCGCATTGCAGTTATGTGCAGAAGTGTGCTCGCAAGGGCGCCGTTTAGAACAGTGGGAAGAAGATGTTATACTGTCTTATTTATGGACCATAGATTTAAAACTCGAAGATTTAAAGCTGTCTAAAACAGATTTAAAGACGATTAATACTGCTAACAGAACTAAAAACGATAGCATAATAAAGTTTATTAAATCTCGCTATCTTAGCTATTCTCCAGCAACCTTTTTAGAACCTAACCCATCAAGGAACACTGCTATTACAGGAGATCCTAATTTAGGAGAGCATATCTATACGTCTAGTTGTTTAAGTTGTCATGGGCCAAATGGAACTGGAGAGTATTTAAAATTGGGTAAAGACAAGTTGAGTTATAAATTTCTTAAAAGAAAAACGCAAAATGGTAAGCCGTTTTCTTTATATAATATCACACGAAAAGGCACTTACCCTATACCAGGGCACAAGCCTTATATGCCACATTATACAAAAGAACGTCTTAGCGAAAAACAATTGGAAGACCTTAGAGCGTTTATTTATTTTGCTTCAAAGTAGATTTAGATAAAAAACAAGAGATTTAAGAAATCAGTTTTTAAGTTTTGTAGAAGTTTAATTGTACACTCTTTTTGTAGTGAGTAATTCGGTAGAGAACAATATATATTGTAGAAAGATAAAAGTTGACTTAAAAGCAGATGTTAATTTTCTGTAGAATATTTAACACCGTATACTTATATTATAAAAAAGGATTGTTAAAACTAACTTAATGCCGAAAATCTTTTTTGTAATGTTTTAAACTGTTATTTTTGGACTATATTTATAGTAAGAAATCGGTATGCTTAAAAATATATTACTATTAGTAGCGTTGCAGTTTGCAAGTATAGCCCAGGCACAATTTATAAAAAAACAAGCAGTCAATTTGCAAATAGGTTACGGCGTTGGTGCACCTGAAAACAGAGAAGGTGTTGCTTCGCTAAGTGGAGGGTTTTACGGGCAAATCGATTGGATACTTATTACGAAGACTTGGTTAGAATTGAGACCGTATATAGGTTTGATTTCAACCAATGTAGACGAAGAAGAATTTCTGGGTGATCCACCAATAGAAAAAGCAGAAACACGAGCTGCTTTACTAGGAGGTAAATTACGTCTTAGAGTTCCAATTCCCTACATATCTCCTTTCTTAGAATTAGGTGCTGGAGCCTCAATCGGTAGTTTTGATACGTCTACGCTTGTAGATACTATAGATAAAAGAGGAATAACACCCCATTTTACTACCGCCTTTGGTTTAGGGTTGGGTAAAAAAAATGGTATCGATTTAGGCTTAGCATTTTATCAAGAACAAGAGGTGAAGCAGGTAATAGGAGTTTTTTATCTTGGTCTTAGAATACCTTTGTAAATAACAACCAAAAACTTAAACATTTAGAGTGTTTATGGCGTGTTTAGACCTGTGTTGTCTACTGATAAAATTGTATATCGATAGTAGCAAAGATTAAAAGTTCGACAAAACAACTCAATATGTAAATAATAAGTTGTACTTTTGCAAGCAATATTAACGAAAGGGGCTAACGCCGACGATTTAGAGTTAATAGTTAAGTAGTTATTCAGTGAAAGCAGGAAACAACATATCTTTTATCTCTCTTACTTTAGCCAATACAGCTAAAGTGGCAGTTGCGCGTTTCCACAATGTACGCCGCCCCTATGGGGTAGCTATAGCATAAGAAAGTAATCACTTTCGGTATTTCGTTAGTTTTTTTTAAAATGTTTTAAGAAGCCAGTAGGCGTCTAGAATAAATCGTACACATTGGTTTTTTCCGAGCGTGTCGTTACCATAATGGTAGTTAAAAATGGATTTTATATTGAACACAGATATAAAAAGTGTAATTAGTGATGCAGAAGCCTATTGCCTAGAAGAAGGTATAGACGTGCAGTTGGTATATAAATTGCCAGAAGACGTTTTAGAAACAATTTCAGAACGATCTAAAGCCTTACCAGCCTTGTATTTTGTGCCTGTAGCACTTTTAAGAAGACGCTTAAAAAATGGCTGCTTCATACTAAAGAAAGGGGATGCTATTCATGGGCATATTTTTGCACACGAGCACCATGTAAAAGGGCACTCGGTATTCGAGCGTTCTTCGCTTTGGGTAAATCGAGATTACCGTAATTACAACTTAGGGTTGTTACTCATGTCGCGAATGACGGAGTTGTACACAGAGAGCTTTTTAATATCGATAGCGCAAACGCCTAAAGTGCATCATTATAACGAATTGTTGGGGATGACCCACGTCGCGCTAGCAGAAATGTCGGCAGTTTTGGTAGAAGAACTAGAAAAACTAGGAAAATTAAGAGACGAACTCAATTACAGGTATTATGTAAACGCCTGTTTCGAATCGCAAATAAGAGGATTAAAATAACTATACATAAAATTTCTGTGGCGTAGCAGACAGAAGTAAAAACATAAAAATGAAAAAATTAGTAATAGCATATAGTGGCGGACTAGACACATCGTATTGCGCCGTAAGTTTATCAAAAGAATATGACGTACATGCCGTAAGTGTAAATACAGGTGGTTTTACGCAAGATGAGATCAAGCATATAGAAAGTAATGCCTATAAAATGGGGGTGACTACGTATAAGAACATCGATGCTGTTGCTACATTTTATCAAAAAGTAGTGAAATACCTTATCTATGGTAACGTATTAAAAAACAATAGCTATCCGTTATCAGTAAGTGCAGAGCGTATCATACAAGCCATAGAAATTATAGAATATGCTAAAAGTATAGATGCCGAATATATTGCACATGGTAGTACAGGCGCAGGAAACGACCAAGTACGTTTCGATATGATTTTTCAAACTCTGGCACCAGGCATAAAAATCATCACACCAATTAGAGATGAGAAGTTAACCAGACAACAAGAAATCGATTACTTAAAAGAAAACGGTATCGACATGTCTTGGGAAAAAGCCAAATACTCCGTAAACAAAGGCCTTTGGGGAACCAGTGTAGGAGGAGAAGAAACCTTAACGTCTGAAAAACCATTGCCAAGCGAAGCGTATCCATCACAGTTGGAAAAAGAAGGTGAAGAAAAAGTAACCTTAACCTTTAAAGAAGGCGAGTTTGTGGCTTTAAATGGTGAGGCTAATGTACCAGAAGTCAATATAGAAAAATTAAACACCATAGCATCGGCGTATGCCATAGGAAGAGATATTCATGTAGGCGATACTATAGTTGGTATTAAAGGACGTGTAGGTTTCGAAGCAGCAGCAGCTTTAATCACAATAAAAGCACACCATTTATTAGAAAAACATACCCTAACCAAATGGCAGTTGCAACATAAAGAGTATTTATCTAGTTTCTATGGAATGCATTTACACGAAGGGCAGTATTTAGACCCTGTAATGCGAAATATTGAAGCCTTTTTACAAAGCAGTCAAGACAAAGTAACAGGCGATGTAACAGTAACTTTAAAACCTTACCATTTTAGTTTAGATGGTATCACATCGGCGCACGATTTAATGAGTGCAAAGTTTGGAAGTTATGGTGAAGAAAATAGAGCGTGGACGGCAGACGATGCCAAAGGCTTTATAAAAATAGTAGGCAATCAAAATAAAATATACCAACAAGTAAATTCATAACACTATGATTAAAGTAGGTATTATAGGCGGCGCTGGTTACACAGCGGGAGAGTTAATTAGATTACTAATTAACCATCCCGAAGCTGAAATCGATTTTGTGTTTAGTACCTCTAACGCAGGGAACAACATCAGTAAAGTACACCAAGACTTGGTGGGTAGCTTAGATTTGAAGTTTACCGATACAGTAAACCCAAATATAGATGTGTTATTCTTATGTTTAGGTCATGGCAATTCGGTGAAGTTTTTATCGGCCAACACCTTTTCCGAAAACACAAAAATTATCGACTTAGGTAACGATTTTAGATTGGAAGCCGATAAGGTGTTCGATGGGAAAACCTTTGTGTACGGTTTACCAGAATTGAATAAAGCCGACATTAAAACAGCAAATTACATTGCCAACCCAGGGTGTTTTGCTACAGCAATCCAATTGGGATTGTTGCCATTAGCAGATGCAGGGTTAATAAAAAACGATGTACATGTAAATGCCGTAACGGGTGCCACAGGTGCAGGAACCTCATTATCTGCCACCACACATTACACGTGGCGTGATAATAACTTTTCGTATTACAAACCGTTTACGCATCAACATTTAGGAGAGATCAACCAATCGGTAAAACAATTGCAAGACGATTGTACTTCGGAAGTGATCTTTATGCCGAACCGCGGTAACTTTTCTAGAGGAATTTTTGCCACTATATATACCGATTTTGAAGGTGATGTAGAAGACGCCAAAGCCATTTATAAAGTTTTTTATGCAGACGCTAAGTTTACATTTGTAAGTGATGATGTTTTACACATGAAACAAGTGGTAAATACTAGTAAATGTTTGGTGCACTTGCACAAACATAACGGCAAATTATTAGTAACAAGTATTATTGATAATTTACTAAAAGGGGCTTCAGGGCAAGCAGTACAAAATATGAATTTGATGTTTGGTTTAGAAGAAACCACAGGTTTAGGGTTAAAAGGAACGTATTTTTAAACCCCGCCCAACCTCCCTCAAGGGGGGGAGTACTTGCAAAGCAAGTAAAATGAAATATAATTTTTAAAAACAAGCTCAATGCCTCCTCTTAGGGGAGGATAGGAGGGGATAAAACTATGAAAATAGCAATAATAGGCACTGGAAATATGGGGAGTGCCATCGCAAAAGGATTAATAGCCAATAAATCGTTTACAGCATTGTATTTAAGTGATTTAAATACAAAGCAAGTCGATGTGTATAAAGACGAACCCAATGTAACCGTAACTAACGATAATGCTTTGGCAGTGAAAGCCGCCGATGTAATTATTTTTGCTTTACAACCGCGTATTATTGTTGGTGTTGTAGAGCAAATTGCTCATGAGATTACAGACAACCATATCATTATGTCTGTGGCTGCGGGGTTTGAGATTTCTGCTATAGAGCGCCTATTGGGTACGAACAAACCTGTAATTCGTGTGATGCCTAATACAGCGATTTCAATAGGAGAATCCATGACCTGTTTGGCAGGAAATGATGCTGGTGTGGCACAAATGGGAGTTGCCCGTACCATTTTTGACCAATTAGGCACCACATTAGAAATTCCAGAAGTACACATGCAAGCCGCAACAGTTATTTGTTCTAGTGGTATCGCCTTTTGGATGCGCCTTGTGCGTGCCACAACGCAAGGTGCTGTACAATTAGGATTTGAAGCAGAGGAGGCTGATAAAATAGCACTACAGACCTGTCTCGGAGCTGCTAAATTATTACAAACATCAAACAAGCATATAGAAGCAGAAATAGACCGCGTAACAACCCCTGGCGGTTGTACCATAGAAGGTTTAAATGAAATGGAACACAACGGGATGAGTTCTGCTTTAATACAAGGAATTGTAGCGTCGTTTGATAAAATTAACCAGTTAAAAACGAATTAAAATGCCATTATTTGACGTTTATCCATTATATAATGTAACCCCAGTATCGGGGAAAGGTGTACACGTTTACGACGAAAACGGTACAGAATATTTAGATCTTTACGGAGGGCACGCCGTAATCTCTATCGGGCATGCTCACAAAAATTACGTAGCAGCCATAACAAAACAAGTGTCGCAATTAGGGTTTTACTCTAATGCCATACAAAACCCATTACAGCACGAATTGGCCGATAAGCTAGAAGCGCTTTCTGGATGTAAGGATTATGAATTATTTCTGTGCAGTTCTGGAGCAGAGGCCAACGAAAATGCTTTGAAACTTGCATCCTTTCAAACAGGAAAGTCTAGAGTGGTAGCCTTTTCAAACGGATTCCATGGACGAACCTCTGCCGCAGTAGCAGCAACAGATAATAAAAACATTATTGCGCCAATAAACGCACAACAAGCCGTTACCATTTTGCCATTAAATGATATTGAAGGTGTAAAAAGAGAATTGGAAAAAGGCGATGTATGTGCAGTAATTGTAGAGTTTATACAAGGTGTTGGCGGATTAGATCAAGGGTCGGCCCAATTTTTCGAACAGGTAGACCTGTTGTGTAAAGCCAATAATACCCTATTTATTGCCGATGAGGTACAGTCGGGCTATGGCAGATCAGGTAAATTCTTTGCATTTCAGCATTATAACGTAAGCCCAGAAATTATCTCTATAGCCAAAGGTATGGGTAATGGCTTCCCAATAGGAGGCGTGTTAATTCACCCAAGTATCGAAGCCAAATACGGCATGTTAGGAACGACCTTTGGAGGCAATCATTTGGCATGTGCAGCAGGAATAGCAGTACTAGATACCATTAAGGAGGAAAACCTTATGGACAACACCAATACCATATCAGCGTATTTTATGGAGGTCGCCAAAAGCATACCAGAAGTGAAAACGGTAAAAGGTAGAGGACTAATGCTAGGTTTAGAGTTCGATTTTGAAGTGGGAGAATTACGCAAAGCACTCATATACAAGCACCATATGTTTACAGGTGGCGCAAAAAATAAGCACGTGCTTAGAATTTTACCACCGTTAAACATTACTAAAGCACATATAGATCAGTTTTTCGATGCGCTAAAAGCCGCTTTAAAGGCCATGACGGAAACGGTATAAATTAAGTGTAAATTAGTACGATAATTGAAGTAGAAAGTATCTCGTGATAAGTATTAAGTAACTAGTACAAAGTATATAGTAACAAGTATTAAGTACAAAGTATCTAGTATTAAGTGTAAAGTGCTTCTTGTAAGCCTTAAGACTTTGTACTTAATACTAATTACTAACACCAGACACCAAAGAAAATGAACACACTATTAAGTATAGATAAGCGCAATGCAGTTTTAAATACCATGCAACACTTGGTACGTGAGCACGCGCAAAGCATTTTAGATGCTAACAAAATAGATATGGACAATTACAACGGCGCCGATTTAGCGATGGGCGACCGTTTAAAAGTAGATGATGCCAAAATAGAGGGAATGATAGAGTCTTTACGTCAGTTAGAGGCTCTAGAAGACCCAGTTAGTGTAGAACGTTTTCGTTTTACCCACGACAATGGCATGCAGGTATACAACCGCACCGCTTCTTTTGGCACGGTAATGATTATTTACGAATCGCGTCCAGACGTAACGATAGAAGCAGGAGGGATTGCCTTTAAATCGGGAAATAAAATTTTACTTAAAGGCGGGAAAGAATCTATAAATTCTAACCTAGCTATTGTAAGCTTATGGCACAAAGCGCTTGAGGCTAATAGTGTAAGCACCGATTGGGTAGAATACCTAAATTACAACCGTACAGAAACGCAGGCATTTTTAGAAAATCCAACGCAAAACCTCGATTTAATCGTACCACGTGGTGGCGAGCGCTTAATAGAGTTTGTTAAGCAAAATGCCAAATGCCCAGTGATTGTAAGTGGTCGCGGTAATAACTTTGTATTTGTACATAAAGAGGCCGATCAAACCATGGCTTTAGATGTTATTGTAAACGCTAAAACTGCAAAAATATCGGCTTGTAATGCTGTAGATAAAGTAATTATTGCTGAAGATTTACCAAACAGAGCTACTTTTATAGCACAATTATTAGAGCGTTTAGAAGCCCATAAGGTTGCAATTTTAGGAGACCCTTCTTTTAGTAATTATACCAATGTGGCAGCAATCGAAAACGATGCCGTTTGGTACGAAGAGTTTTTAGATTATAAAATTGTACTAGGGAGTATTGCCAATACAGAAACTGCCATCGCCATGATAAATAAATACAGTGGCGGGCATTCTGCAAGTATTGTAACCACAAGTCAAGACGATGCCGATTATTTTATGGCTAATGTAGATTGTGCTGCGGTGTACCATAACGCTTCTACACGTTTTACCGATGGTTTCGAGTTTGGTTTAGGCGGCGAGTTAGCCATAGGTACAGATAAATTACACCAACGTGGCCCAATAGGGTTACAACATTTGGTAACGAACAAATGGTACGTGCATGGCACAGGACAAATACGATAGCCACAGGCTTTTATGAAAACAAAAAAACGCATATTACTAAAAATAGGGTCTAATACGCTCACCAAAGAAACCGATAACATATCGCGTGGTAAAATTGAAGACATTGCCAATCAAATAGCAAAACTTCAAGAGACCTGCGAGTTTATTATTGTAAGTTCTGGTGCCGTTGCTGTGGCTAAACAATTTGTGCAATTAGAGAGTAAAAGTCAAGACGTGTTTGTAAAACAAGCTTTGGCCTCTATTGGACAGCCACACCTCATGCGTATCTATCAAGAAATTTTTAGAGAATATGGTTTGTTAAGTTCGCAGTGTTTGCTGTCTTATGCCGATTTCGAAAATACCGATAGTCGCGATAATATTATGAATACCATTAAAGTATTGGTAAACAATAATTACATCCCGATTATTAACGAGAATGATACAGTAGCAACCGATGAGATAAAGTTTGGAGATAATGATAAGTTAGGAGCGCTAACCGCATCGCTTTTAGGTGTAGATTTGTTTATAATAGCCACCAATACCAATGGCATTTACACCAAAGCCTCTATGGCAGCCCATAGTCCGGAGACTATAGAAACCGTAACCGATTTTGAAGCCTTACGTGCAGAAGTAGTAGATTCGAAATCAAGTCATGGCAGTGGTGGTATGGCCTCTAAAATAGAAGCGATGGCAGTAGCCAAAGCAGCAGGTGTAGAAACTTGGATTGTGAATGGTTTAGAGGATAATTTTATAACCAATGCTTTTGAAGGTAAGGTGGCGTTTACTAAAATAGAGTAGAGATTTACTTAATATAATTTTTTAATTGACAGAGGTTATTTATTAAAAATGGATTTATTTTTAAAAACACTACTTTTTTTAGTCTTACCTATTATTATATTTAGTTGTAATCACACTAAAAAAATAAATGAGCATATTAAAAATGAATCATGTAAAGAAAATAACAAACATTCCATAATAGTAAATAAAGGTCACTTCAATATAGATGATTTAAAAATAAGATCGTTACCTTCTAATAATTTGGTTTTTAACGGCAAACAGCAAACGAATAAAATAGAAACGAAATATGGAGCAATTGGATTACATGTTTTTCATAAAAATAAATTAATCGGTCATGTTAGCGTTTATGATAAAAATTGGTGTAGAATTCATAAACTGCTTTTTGATTTTACTAGTACTGATTCTTTAAGTAAATTTGATTTTAGTATAGATAACTCTGACAAAGAGTTAGAGGTAATACAAAGTTTTTTTGAATTTGATTCTATTAATCTAATACAAACTAGAACATTTTATGATAAAAATGGTTTAACAGGTCAAATCGGTAAAAAATATTATACAGCTTCTAATGAAATATTAGTAGGTGAGTTTTGGAACAGAGGAGTACTTACAAATTTAAATTTGTATAACAAGGGAAAGCATGATATACGTTATACATCTGCCAGATGTAATGATAGAGTAAGTTATTCAATAAAAAAAACAGATTCTTTAGGTTTTCTCGTTTATGATTTAGAAGAATTAAAAACAAATCCAAAAGCAAAAAGAATAGTGATAAGGAAACATGGCAAGTTTAAGAAAGAAAAAGTTTAATTTGAGTACTAAATCTACTTTTTAAAACGAAGCTATGGCTATAGCAAAAGTTATAGCTATAAAAGTAATCGTTTAAAGGGTAAAGAGGTGTTTATGAAGGTGCTGTGAATTTTATATGATACAGTTAAAACTAATACATATTAATAGTTCTGAATATAAAACAGCAGTAGCTCTACGTATTGCAGCATTTTTCAAAGATATGCCAAATGCAGAGGCGTTGATTAATGATGCTTACGAAGCCCAAGCTGAGCATATTGTATGTCTAGAAAACGATATAGTAATAGGAACAGGACGCTTGCATGTGGCAAATGGAGAAGGCGTTATTTCGCAAATGGCAGTAGCAGTCTCTCATAAAAATAAAGGCGTAGGTACCTGTATTCTTAAAAAATGCATGGCTATTTGTAAAGCGAAAGGTATAACCACCGTAACTTTAGCAGCCCGATGTACAGCATTAGCGTTTTATAAAAGGTTTAACTTTGAAGTTGTAGGTGAAGTTTACCCTTCTAAAAAAACAGGAATATTACATCAAAATATGATATTACATTTGTAAAACATATAATTGCAGAAACGAAAAAGAAAAGAGAAAAAATTAGGGACATGAAACACTACACATCCATACGCGATATAGAAAACATAAATACATGGATTGAAGACGCAAAAGCTTTAAAAGCAAATCCATTAGCACATAAAACCTTAGGCGCAAACAAAACTTTAGGTCTATTGTTTTTTAATTCGAGTTTACGCACCCGTTTAAGTACCCAAAAAGCGGCTTTAAATTTAAGTATGGATCCTATAGTGATGAATGTGTCTGGCGACGCCTGGGGAATCGAGTTTGGCGATGGTACCGTAATGAACGGCAATACAGCCGAGCATATCAAAGAAGCTGCAGCAGTTGTATCTCAGTATTGCGATATTATAGCTGTACGTGCCTTTCCAACGTTGACTGATAAAGCTAAAGACGAAAGCGAGCAGGTACTCAATGCCTTTGTAGAATATGCATCAGTACCTGTAGTTAATATGGAGAGTGCTACGGGGCATCCATTACAAGGCTTAACCGATGCCTTAACCATATCAGAACATGCCAAAATATCTAAGCCAAAAGTGGTATTAAGTTGGGCGCCACATGTGCGCGCACTGCCGCACGCTGTAGCAAACAGTTTTACGCAAGCCATGCAGAAAATGGATGTTGAGTTCGTTATTGCCAATCCAGAAGGATATGATCTAAATCCCGAAATCACAGGAGATACACCAATTTATCACGATCAAAAAGCAGCCTTTAAAGATGCCGATTTCGTGTATACTAAAAATTGGAGTTCTTATGAAGATTATGGGAAGGTAAATAATACCGACCCCAATTGGATGATAACCAAGGCGAAATTGGGCAACGCCAAATTTATGCATTGCCTGCCAGTGCGCCGTAATGTTGTGGTAGAAGATGCTGTATTAGACACCGATAGTGCATTAGTAATACAACAGGCGAATAACAGAACGTACGCCGCGCAATTGGTGTTAAAGAAATTATTAGAAAATCTTTAAATAACAAAAATGAGTTCCCTCTCCTAAGAAGAGGGCGGAGGGAGAGAATAATGGAAAAACTATCAATAGTAAAAATAGGAGGTAACGTTATAGAAAATGAAGACGCTTTAGCGTTGTTTTTAGAGCATTTTTCTAAACTAGAAGGTAAGAAGATACTTGTACATGGCGGCGGAAAACGCGCCACAAGTGTCGCGTCTAGACTAGGAATACCTTCAAATATGGTAAATGGCAGGCGCGTTACCGATGCCGACACTCTGGAAGTTATCACTATGGTGTATGGTGGTTTGGTAAATAAAAATATAGTTGCAAAGCTACAAGGTTTAAATACCGATGCTATAGGACTTACAGGAGCAGATGTAAATAGCATACGATCTGAAAAACGACCAGTAGACGATGTCGATTATGGATTTGTAGGCGATGTAAAATCCGTAAATCACACCAATATAAATAAATTAATAGCAGCCGATTTTACACCTGTATTTTGTGCTATTACCCACAATAAAAACGGACAGTTATTCAATACTAATGCCGATACTATAGCATCAGAATTAGCTATAGGGCTTTCCAAATTATACGATGTAAACTTATTTTACTGTTTCGAAAAAAATGGTGTATTGCTATCTGTAGAAGATGAAAATTCAGTAATTGAAACTATAGACTCAAAAGTTTACAAAACATTAAAGGCCGAAGGTGTATTTCATGACGGGATGTTGCCTAAATTAGAAAATTGTTTTCATGCTCTAGGACAAGGTGTCTCTAAGGTATATATAGCAAATCCAACCGTGATACATAATAAAAATCAAAAGTTTACAACCTTGTACTTATGATAGCGCAATTAACCACAGAAGCTATAGCGCTTTTAAAGCAGTTAATAGAAACCGTATCTTTTTCAAAAGAAGAAGATAAAACCGCAACTCTTATAGAAACCTGGTTTAAAACCCATAACTTAGAATACAAGCGGACTTTAAATAACGTTTGGGCTGTAAATAAATATTTCGATGAAGGCAAACCCACATTACTACTAAATTCGCATCAGGACACTGTAAAGCCCAATTCAGCTTATACCAGAGATCCTTTTAAGGCTTCTGTAGAAGATGGTAAACTTTATGGACTAGGAAGTAACGATGCAGGTGGCTGTTTGGTAGCACTCATTGCTACATTTACATATTTTTACCACCGCGACGATTTAAAATACAACCTAGTATTAGTGGCTTCTGCAGAAGAAGAAAATAGTGGGTCTAAAGGCTTAAACAGCATGTTACCTCTATTACCACCAATAGATGTCGCTATTGTTGGAGAACCCACACTCATGCATTTGGCCATAGCAGAAAAAGGACTAGTAGTTTTCGATGCGGTTGTTAAGGGTACACCAAGCCATGCAGCACACCCAAATGCAGATAATGTTATTTACAAATCTATAGAGGTTTTACAATGGTTTAGAGATTTTAAATTCGAAAAAACATCAGAAGCTCTAGGAGACGTAAAACTAACAGTGTCGCAAATTAACGCTGGAAAACAGCACAATGCAGTACCAGCCGATTTAAATTTGGTTATCGATGTGCGCGTAAACGATGCCTATACCAATGCAGAAATCGCTGAAATTTTACAAGCTCAGGCTCCCGTAGCCAGTATTACACCGCGTAGTTTACGTTTAAACTCGTCGTCTATACCACAAGATCACGATTTAGTAAAAGCAGGCGTCTCCATGGGGCGTAACACTTATGGATCTCCAACATTATCCGATCAAGCCGCACTGTCTTGCCCGAGTTTAAAATTAGGGCCAGGCGATAGTACAAGATCACATTCTGCCGATGAATACATTTATTTGCATGAGGTTGAAGAAGGTGTAGCTTTGTATGTAGAATTATTGGAGCGTGTAATTATATAGAAAATTATGTGTTGATTAAATATAAACATGACACACAAACAAATAAACATTAGAAACTAATGAAACTTTGGGATAAAGGCATATCGATAGATAAAAAAATAGAACAGTTTACTGTAGGCAACGATAGAGAGATAGACATACACATTGCAAAATACGATGTAATAGCCTCTAAAGCACATGCTAGAATGTTGCAAAGTATAGGCATTTTAACGACTGAAGATTTAGAGCAGCTTTTAGGTGGTTTAGACGTTTTAGCGGCGCAAATAGAGGCAGGAACTTTCGAAATCGATGCCCAGTTTGAAGACGTGCACTCTAAAATAGAATTCGAGTTGACAAAATCTTTGGGTGAAGTAGGTAAAAAAATCCATACTGCACGTTCTAGAAACGATCAAGTTTTGGTTGCCTGCCATTTGTACTACAAAGACAATTTAAAATTGGTGCGCGCAAAAACCAAAACACTTTTCGATACCCTGTTAGAGCTGGCAGAAACTTATAAAGACAAGGTATTACCAGGCTACACGCATTTGCAGGTGGCTATGCCATCCTCTTTCGGTTTATGGTTTTCTGCGTACGCAGAGCTTATGGTAGACGATACGTTTATGCTAGATGCAGCGTTAAAAACAGTGGATCAAAATCCACTAGGTTCAGCAGCAGGTTATGGCAGTTCTTTTCCTATAGATAGAGAGTTAACAACCAAAGAGATGAATTTTGCTACTCTTAAATACAATGTTGTTGCCGCACAAATGGGGCGTGGTAAAAACGAACGCACTATAGCGGCTGCCTTAGGTGGTTTAGCCAACACTTTAGCTCGTTTTGCTATGGACACTTGTTTGTATATGAGTCAGAATTTTGGATTTATTTCCTTTCCAGACGAACTGACTACAGGAAGTAGTATTATGCCGCATAAAAAAAACCCTGATGTATTCGAGTTAATTCGTGGCAAATGCAATAAAATACAAGCTTTGCAAACAGAAATGGTGTTGATTACAAACAATTTGCCAAGTGGGTATCATCGCGACTTTCAGTTACTAAAAGAAAATATGATAGCAGCTTTCGAGGAGCTAAAAGATATCTTAGATATTTTTAATTTTTCAATACAACAAATTATAGTTAAAGATGTCGATATCAACGATGCTAAGTACAAATATTTGTTTACGGTAGATAATATAAATACACTTGTGGTAGAAGGGCAGAGTTTTAGAGAAGCCTATCAGAAAATAGGAGGACAAGTGCAAGATGGCAGCTATGTGCCAGACACATCGAAACGGCATACCCATGTAGGGAGCATACACAATTTAAGCTTAGATAAAATTCGCGTAAAATTTCCTGAGTAAACTGTAAAAATCGACCGAGAAATAAATACCTCTAAAGCAAATTTAGATTTGAATCTATTTTTTATATTCGCACATATTTTAAAGTTATAATTATGAGCTTACAACAAGATATCATGACGTCTCTAAAGGCAGCCATGAAAGCTAAAGACCAAACAGCACTTACTGCACTAAGAGCAGTAAAATCGGCAATTTTATTAGCAAAAACCGAAACAGGTGCAGATGGGGACTTAAGTGAAGCTGAAGAACTTAAAATATTACAAAAACAAGTAAAGCAACGCAAGGATAGTGCTGCCGTATATTTAGAGCAAGGTAGAGAAGATTTAGCAGCTCCAGAACTGGCAGAGGCAGAAGTAATCTCTCAATTTTTACCAGAGGCCCTATCTGAAGAAGCGATAGAAAAAGTTGTTACAGATACTATTGCACAAGTAGGGGCAACGGGAATGAAAGACATGGGTAAAGTCATGGGCTTGGTAAGTAAAGCACTAGCCGGTAAGGCAGATGGAAAAACCATATCTAATATCGTTAAGGCCAAACTGGCTTAGTACGATATAAATGCTATTGTAGAAATAGTAAAAATAAATGGCTGCGTAGTTCAACTGGATAGAATATCAGATTTCGGCTCTGAGGGTTGGGGGTTCGAATCCCTTCGCGGTCACGAATACAAATAAACGTCCAAAAGCATTGAGTTTACTCAAAATGTCTTTTGGACGTTTTGTTTGTTCAAAGCGGAGCTTTGAGGGATGCGCACAGCGAATCCTATTCGTGATTAATAGTCTCTCATAGCTTTTTTTTGTTTTACCTTGATTTGTAGTTGTGTGTAAAGGTCATGTTGTGAGTGAGGTAGTGGTTTGAACTGTTTTAGCCACCTTTTAGTATTTTACAGGAAAATGGCACCAATTTGAGACAGATACAACTTCTATTAGGACATAATAGCTGGAAAACTACAGAAATACATACACATGTAACTGTTAGTAGTTTTGAATCTGTAAAAAATCCTTTAGATTTGTGGAACACATACATGAGATATATGTGCAATTGCACATATATCTATGTTGTACGCAATTTGACAACACCCGAAATCTTCCAATGAAAATTAACGACTTTGACATAAAAAAAGGAATTTATAGCTTCGAGTTCGATGAATTGAATACAGAGAGTCATTCGCATCCTGTTGTCGAAATCATAAATGCAATAAGTGGAACTTTTTCATTACAAACTAAAGGAGAGATTATTGAAAATTTAGTTTTTGCCATTATCGATTCTAACACAAAACACAAAGTCATATCAAATAATTGTTCAGTTAGAATATTGATGATTGAAAGCCATAACGCTCAATTATCTAAATTCTTTGATAATAAAGAAATATTATTTCAAAATGGAGTCTTCGTAAAAACCAATTTCACAAAAAAAGATACTCTGTTTTCAGAAATCAAAAATCTTACAAGAAAGAACGATTTAAAAACACCAACGGATGAGCGAATATCTGAAAGCATTAAATTTATTGAAGAAAATGAACTTGAGTACAAAAATCTTATTCCAGAATTAACCTCAAAGGTATTTTTATCAGATAGTAGACTTTCTCACCTTTTCAAAGAACACATTGGAATATCAATAAAAAAATATCTTGTTTGGAATAGATTGCGACAGGCAATACACCTGTACCTAAGTGAAAACAATAATTTAGCAGATGTTTCTTTACAAAGTGGATTTTTTGACCAAGCCCACTTGACTAACTCTTTTAAGAATGTTTTAGGTGTAAGTCCTTCAAAAGCTTACAATAGCAGAATCTTACAATAATAGAATAATAACAGTCTTTACTTTTGTGCTCAAATACAGAGAAAATGGACAAACAAATTAGAAAAGTAAAGAAAGAAGATCTTTTAGAATTAAAGAAAGTTCTTGATTCAAGCGAATTGTTCCCTTCTTACTTGCTTGATGATATGATAAGTGATTATTTAAACAACGATAAATCAACAGATATTTGGTTCACGACACTTGACCAAGGAAAACCTATTTCGATTGGCTACTGTGCACCTGAAAGGTTGACCGAAGGAACTTATAATCTTTATGCAATTGCGGTGCATAAAAGTCAACAAGGGAAAGGTATTGGAAAGAAAATGATGGAATACATTGAGAACGAGTTACGGGAAAACGGAAACCGAATTTTAATCGTAGAAACATCAGGAAAAACAGAATTTGAATTGACAAGAGAGTTTTATATTAAATGTAACTACACAAAACAAGCTATAATCCCAGAATTTTATGAAAAAGGCGATGACAAAATCGTCTTTTGGAAGAAACTGACAGAATAAAAACTGCGTACAATAACTAAGAACTGTGTTGAAAAAGAATAAAAAATGGATGCCTTCAAAAAGAGAAAGTCTTCATTGTAAGGTCATAGAGTAGCCTGATTTGCTTAAGTAAAAAACGCTTATCAAAGCGTACTTATAAGCTTAAAATAGCATGAGATTTCGAGAGTATTAGGAAGATATCATGCTTCAAAAAGTTCGAACTCTGTTCCTCGGAGTTGAGGTCACAATTTTATTTAAATCGCTTTAAACGAGATGTTTGAAGCGATTTTTTGTTTTACCTTGATTTGTGGTTTTTGTGTAAAGGTCATGTTGTGAGTGAGGTAGTGGTTTGAACTGTTTTAGCCAGCTTTTAGTATTTCACAGGAAAATGGCACCAATTTGAGACAGATACAAATTCTATTAGGACATAATAGCTCGAAAACTACAGAAATACGCACGCATGTAGCTGTTAGTAGTTTTGAATCTGTAAAAAATCCTTTAGATTTGTAAAACACATATATCTATGTTATATGCAATAAGAGTGAATATCCTAAACAAAATATCAAACTGGATTAAATCTGATTCTCAAAAAGATACCGATAATAAGGAATTGACCGGAATTGATAATAGAGAATTTGAATGGTGTATTGTTGGAAATATTGTTGACAAACACTCATATGGAATGGAAAAAGAGATTAAGCGCGGAACAAAACAGTTTAGACCTGAAGCAAAAGTTTATTGTATGCCTGAATTTGGAGGAATAGCACACGAAGAAATTCGTGTAATTGGAAAGCCCCGAAGGCAGAATAGGTTGATTAATATAGTAATGAAATCTAATAAAATAAAGAACTTCAGAGTTCAAAAAGTATATAATCCAAAAATTCAATTTGATATTGGGAGTCACAAGTATTATTGGAATAATAGACGATCAGAAACGGAATTGGAAAACCTTAATGATATGGTGAAATATCTGAATACTATAACGCAGGAGATAGATTAAAAAAAGCATATAACACGATATATGTGATCATAGCAGCAAAGTGATCAATCGATTGGTTCTTGTATATTTGGTAAGGCGCAATGCTTGTAAAAAGAAAAAGTTAGCAATCAATGCGCAGATAATGTCGATGGCTTGGTAACATTTTGTCCTGCTACGACACATATATTAAACGTTGGTGTGCCACGAAGTGGCATACATCCAGTAGGTGTAAATCCTACCAGAGCAATTAACTGTTCACTCTGAAGATGCATGGACAGTAAGTTTCGTGAGGGATTCTCTGAAGCTCCATGCTATCAAATAAACAAGCCGTAATGCTTAAGCGTGAACCCGAAGTAGCTTCGATAAGTGTATCAGACATCAAGAGTAAAACTTGGGGATCAATATAGAAATTCATAGTTTTGAATAAATTATACACATACTAGCTTAGCCTTGGATACCTCATTAGCGAATTGTTTTTTACCAG
>CANLCJ010000012.1 GCA_947489085.1 uncultured Flavobacteriaceae bacterium | reverse complement strand
CTATCTCTCAAAATGCTTGTTATCAGGATTTAATAAATACAACTTAAACCTTATCCAATTTTTGTCGTGTACTTAGAAAATTGATTCTTTAGGTATGTTCATTTTATTTGTTGGTGAATTAAATCTAACAATCGAATAACATACATTAGTGCATGTTATTTACACTATAAAGCTAATGCATTTTTCATAATCTTCAAATAACTTGCAGTTACATACATGTAATTTTATGTATTTTACTAGAGCTATGACTTAAAACGCTTGCATGAAAAATAACAACAAATTGTAGATAGACGAAAATTTCCAACCATCAATCCTCTTATAAAATTTTGATTTTGCAAAAAGGTCTAAAAACAAAAAACTCTATATAGAGCAGGACGATCTATGTCTAAAATTAAAGGAAAAGACTAAAAAAACGGTGTAAAACAAAAACAATAAAAGTGTGGCTCGGGTTTATAACCCTTCTGTCCACCACATCTTCTACAACCAAATTGGTTTTTTAATTGTTTATGTTGGACACATAAAATACAAAGTGGATGTGTAATCAATCTATTTATTTTTGAAAAATAAATTTTAAGACTGTTATTTATGCCTAAAACTTACTAAACTGATGTTAGCTCAGTATGACTATTGCAAACAGTATACAACTGATTTTTTTCTTAAAAGCACAGGTATTGCTTAATGCGTTTTACTGTTCTTTGGAATCGACTTTTGTGCTCTTTTGCCTTTTTTCAGGTTTTATTGTTATTAGCCGTCTTTGCATTTTAAAAAACGGCTTGTCCGATTGGGTGTAAAGATTTATTGCTATTACAACGGCACAGCCGATGGCAAAACCAATACCACTTCCTAAAAAAAATATAAGAGAGACCGTCATAACACTTTAGTATCTAATCAAAATTATATAAATGGTTGTGTATTAAGTATCTCATCTCCTAGATTTACTAACCCATGTGCAATTTTGACATCTTTAAAACAAATATTTAACAAAAAACATATCAACTTTAGGCAAAACATGATACAGTATTTGTTATAGGATGCAATTGCACTACATCTGCACCCTTATAATTTGTGTATAAAATAATTTGCCCAAACCTCTATATCGCGACTAAAACATTCTAAAATAGCATCTACACCTAACACCGAACCTTTGGCATTCCTACCTATTATATATAGAGGTGCATTACTAGCATTATCGGCAATAGCCATGCGGTTTGTTTTTGCCCCTAAGCCTTTGGCTACAGGTTGTAGCAGATTTTGAGATTTTAGTGTATGAAGTAAGGGCGAATCCATATCTTCCAGATCTGGATTTGCTATAATCGAATTGATTAAAACATCGGCATAAATTGATGTGTTGTTTTTTTTGAAACACCAACCTTTATCGGTCTTACTAATTTCTGGACTGTCGAGGTGCGTTGTAATTATTAGCCCTGCATCTATTAACGCTAATAATTGTAACATACTTTCTACTGGCGGATCAAAGGAGTAGCGCTTTGTGCGTTCGTCTACATCTATTAGAGCTTTCATTGTAGAGGTACTTATGGCTGGATACGCAAATAATCTGTACATAGTGGGTTGCATATGGCGCCATACTTGCCCAATAACGTAATCTAGAGTATAAGGTGCCTTTCCCATTGCCATTTTTATAGTTTCTAAAATATATGTTCTAATGGGTAATGTTTTATCTAAAAACAAAGTACTAGTTGTAGACGCATCTTTTAACCAAGACAGCACAAGCGCTTTTGTTGGCGCATCAGGCACTGCCTTGTTTAACGTACCATAAATTTCTAGGGCTATTACAGAGAGAGCCTCTAATAGATCTTCCAGCAAAAAGTGATCTGCTTTTAATGCCATAGCACGTTTTACATTACGCTCAAATTCTTCTTTTTGTGCTTTAGAAGGCATAAAACAGTCGTCAATTTTTCTGGAATAAGGCTTAGGCACACTTGGCAATCCATCGAGACTGTATGGTATAATACATTTAGGGTCTGCATCGCTGTTTAAGTAGCTTAAAAACAAACCGTCCTCTTTTGTTTTAAATCTACCACCTTGGCAAGTCGTTAGCATGCGCATTACGTCTATCATGGTAAGACCAAACCCCATAATAGCTATACTTTTATTTGCGTATTTTGATGTTGAAATAGTAGTACTGTAAGGATCATGTATATAGGTAAACGGTGTTTCTTCTGCAAATTTCGCGTGTTTTTGCACCGCTTCAGAATGTTTAGTAGGTTGATGCCCTAGTGTTAAAACACAGGCATTTGCCCAATAAACGGTTTGATCTGCTGTGGTAATCGAAAATTGATCGTGCTGCCATTTTGCGGCTATAACTTTTTTTTAACACGTTTAATCTTCTTATTCTCTTCTAAAACTTTAAGAATAGAGCACGCTCTTTGGTGGAGGTAATGGCCTATTTGACTACGTTCTGGGTAATTGTCTTTTTCTGTATCCTGTTGAGATAGTCCGTTGGTTTTACACCAATTGGTATAACTTGGAAAGGCTTTTATGGTAAATGCGCTGCAAACAAGTTCGGCACGAGATGGGAGGTCTTTTAATGCAGCATCGGAAATATTTACCCAGTTGGCCTGAGATTGATTTATACGCCACGCGAGGCCTGTGCCCCAATTTTCGTTAGGTTCGAAAATACTGAGTTCTAGTTTTGATAATTTGCTATTAGTTATTGCGGCTTTTATGAGCTGCTCTAAACAAAAAAGGCCTCTGGGACCAAAACCTACAATTGCTAACCTCATTTTTTTTACCCAAATATTGTATAAAACGGGCAATTGTTTTTGTTGTATTCCTCAAAATACTAGTCCTTTTACTTATGCAGGTTAAAAACACAGTTAAGGCTTGAAAATATTATAAATTCTTTCTAAAAACTATTTTAAAAGTAGTGCCTTGATTTACCTCGCTATCTGCAGTTATTTTACCACCTAGTGCCTCTATTTGTACTTTGGTCATATACAACCCCATACCTTTAGCATCAGGATTGTTGTGAAACGTTTTGTTAAGACCAAATAAGTCATTTTTATGTTTTTTCATATCAATGCCTTTGCCATTATCTTCTACAGTAAGCACTATTTTATCTCCTGCATTAAAGGTTTTAAAGTGTATTTTTGGTGCTCTATGCGCTGCTTTGTATTTAATAGCATTAGTAAGGAGATTAAACATGGCACTTTTTAGATAAACTTTAGAATAAACTATGGTTTTAACTTCAGAAAAATCGTGAGTTATTTGCGCTTCTGTTTTTTTAATGTCTCCTGTAAGCATTATGGTTATTTTTTCAAGAATGTCTTCGAAGGACAATTGTTCTTTAGTGATAAGGAATTCTTCTTGAATTTTTAAAGAGTCGATAAGCTCGTTAAGCGTTTCATCCATTTGCACAGCAACCTGTTTAATGGTATTTATATACATGCTTTTTTCTTCCTCTTCTGTACTCTCTCTATAAAAATCTAAAAGCATGTGTAAGTTAAACACGGGAGATCTTAAATTGTGAGATATAATATGTGCAAAGTCTGATAATTGGCTATTCTTATTTTTTAAATATTTATTTAAGGTTTCTAGCTCGCTTTTTTGTTCCTGTATTAATTTTGCATTTAATTTTAAATCTTGATAACTCTTTGAAAGTTTTTCTGTAAGGTCGTCTGCGTCTCGTTTTGCCTTAAGAAGCTCTTTTTCGTAACTCTTACGTTGGGAAATATTAACTATGGTATACAACGTAAAATTATAATTTCCAGAATCGTCTTTTATAATTTTAGCATTAACCAGTACAGGAAAGATGGTACCATCTTGTCTTAAAAAATCGAAATTAATTTCTTGTACGTACCCCTGAAATTGAAGTAAAGGTAAAAAATGGGTTTCTAAAAATATTTTACCGCCTGGCGTAAGAAAGTCTCTAAATTGTTTTTTATTTACAACATCTTCACGCTCATAATTTGTAAACTCTAAAAGTGTTTCATTTAGCTCTATAATATCGCCTCTGCTTGTAGTGCAAAAATACCCACATGGCGCTGCATTATATAATGCCTTATAATCTAAAATTGGGGGATTCGTCATATTTACAACATTTCAAATGCAATACACCTTTAGCTTTCTAAAGGCTAGTTTAAATAATTTTTAATGGCAAATGCCGTTGCTTTGGGTGCACTTAGGTGTGGACAATGCCCTATGGCGTCAATAATAACAAATTCACTATTCTTTATATTTTCGTGCACGTATTTGCCCACATCTATTCCCGCTATAGCATCTTGATTGCTTTGTATTATCAGAGATTTTACCTCAACATTTTTAAGATCGCTTCTATTGTCTCCCGTAAAGGTTACTCTGGCAAAATGCTTAGCTATTTTAGGGTCGTTTTGGCAAAAACTATTTTCTAATTCTCCCGCAAGTTCTGGCCGCTCAGGGTTTCCCATAATAACTGGCGCCATAGTACTAGACCAGCCTAAATAATTAGAATCTAAAGTTTCTAACATTTGGTCTATATCTGCTTTGGTAAAGCCGCCATGATAATTTTCGTCGTTAACGTAACAAGGCGAAGGGCCTATTAAAATTAAATCTTTAATTAAATCTGGTTTTTCAACATCTATTAAAGCACCAATCATAGCGCTTACAGAATGCCCCACATAAACAATGTCTTTAAAGTTTAAAAGGTCGCAAATTTCAATAATATCTTCGGCATAGCTCCTTAAATCACTATACCTGTCGTAATCATAGTTCTCTTTTTCAGATTTCCCAGACCCTACTAAATCGATAAGTACAATTTTATAATGGGGTTCGAAAGTTGGAGTTACATATCGCCACATGCTTTGGTCGCAGCCATAACCATGAACGAAAAACATAACTTGTTCACAATCTCCAAAAATTTTAATATTATTCCTTCTTATTATATGATTCATAAGTTTTTATTTTAGTTTAACACACTTTTTTGTAGAAAAATCTGAGTAAAAAAAAGATTAAGACTACCTATTTATTATATTGAAAGAAAAGTATTTAAAATGTATTCAAAGCAGTTTTTTATAGCAAATTAATAAAATTATCGCGTATTAAATAAATTATATTCAAAATAGCGCATCTTAAAACGTTCTGTACCAAAGACCATATCTAATCTATTGGTAGAAACATTTTTCCTTAAAAGAAGACTCTTAGTTGTAATTACAGGTTTGTATTTATCTCTAACTTTGGCAAGCTATATCGATTTGAAAATACGGCATAAAAATAAGCGCATCTAAATTCAATAATGCACATAAACCCTTACTTAAGCGTTATATTTTCCATAATTTAGCTAAAAACTATACTCATGTTAAAAAACTACTATATCTCCTCTATTTATAGTATGGTTATTTTCTTCTTGTTTACCATCGCAACTCGTGCTCAAAAAATTCAGGCTGCTACAGGAAGCTACGGAATAGACCATATGCATAAGATAATTGTATGGCAAATTGATACCACTTTTGCTTCCGCTTTAAAAAATAAAAATATTAAGATTATACAATTTAATGAAGATTTTGAGCTTAATGGTTCTTTAACAGAATTGCAAAACAATTATAAGGTTTCAGTAAGTAACCATAAAGGCGATTATGTACTTTACAGCACCAGACTTCCTATTATAAATATAAGTGTTGAACAGCCCATTAACAATGCCACAAAAGTTCCCGCTTGTCTTACTTACCATAATAATGAAAACTACATTAAAAGCGTATTTGGTATTGAGTATAGAGGAAACCTTTCTTTAACTTTTCCAAAAAAAACCTATGATTTAGAATTTTGGACAGACAGTATATCTAAAGCTTCTTTAGATGTGAAGTTTTCTGGCTTGAGAAATGATGACGATTGGATTATTGATGGACTCTACAACGAACCGCTTCGCTTAAGGTCTTTTGTGGCCTCAAAACTTTGGACCAAAATTCATAAACCTTACTACAAAGCGCAGGAGCCTAAAGCTAAAAGTGGTATTGGCGCCAAGTTTGTCGAGGTTTTTAAAAACGGCAGCTATCTGGGTTTACATGCCTTGACAGAAGCTGTAGACCGCAAATTGTTAAAGCTTAAAGTGTATAAAGGCACTACTGTATTTGGAGAGCTTTTTAAAGCCTCGTCTTACGAGGGTGCACCATCTTTTGTAAAAGCGCCCAAATACAATAATATTTTTCCGCACTGGGGTGGTTTTGAAATGCGCTACCCTGTTATAGACTACACCTCACATTGGAATAACGTTTACACACTTGTCGATGCCGTTACAAATGGATCGGACGCTGTGTTTGCAAAGGCTTTCGAGCAACAGCTAAATGTTGACAATGTTATTGATTATTTTTTGTTTGTAAATCTGCTGAGAGCTACAGATAATTTGGGGAAAAATTATTATTTAGGAAAATACGATAAAGGCGAACCTTATTTTTTTGTGCCTTGGGATTTAGATGGCGTTCTTGGTGTTATACAAGACGGCAAAAAGATAGCTACTACGAACGACATTTTAAGTAATAACCTTTTTGATAGGCTTCTAAAACTAAACCCCAATGGCTATAAAAACAAACTAAAACAAAAGTGGGAATTGCTTAGAAAAACTGCTTTTAGCACAAAAGTGCTAACGGCAGAGATAGACACCCATTATAACAGGCTAAAACAAGAAAAAATATACGAACGGGAACAAATTTTATGGAACAATGCTACTAATGATGCCGAGAATTACGACTATCTTAAGCAATGGCTATTAGATAGGTTGTCTTTTCTGGATGGTTATTTTAACGCCCTTTAGCGCTATTAGTCTAACAGTATACGCTGCCCTAAATCGTCTATTACAAATTCATTCTCTGGCGTTAATAACAAGCCTTTTGTTCTACCTGTAAACTTCTGTTTTCCATGCAATATATCTGTTCGTATTACGGTACCACCATAACTTGTAGATATATTAGGAACTGGTGTGTGTCCCACAACAATTTTACTTGCCTTGTAATAATTTAATACATTTTCTAAGGCCTTTGGTGTTATTTTAAAATAGTTTAACCTATCTATAACCAATCCTCGATACCAAAAAG
The DNA here is from genome assembly GCA_947489085.1 of uncultured Flavobacteriaceae bacterium. Lineage (GTDB taxonomy): Bacteria > Bacteroidota > Bacteroidia > Flavobacteriales > Flavobacteriaceae > Jejuia. Next base: position 94,023 of record CANLCJ010000012.1, on the reverse strand, counting down.
GGCCTCTTGCACTAAATATAAATTTAGTGATTTCACTATCTTTAAAGCTTCTTTGCCTAAGTGCAGAACGTGCTATGGTATTTATAGCTTTTGGAGATAAATTAAATTTAGCCGTTTCTGGACTCAAACCACCATGTACAAATACATACGGACCAATTTTTTCTATAGTATTTTTAGTGGCTAACCATTTCCCTAAGGTAGATGCATTGGAGTACATGTATTTTGTAGCTTCATCTTTATCGCTTAAACCGCTTATAGCCTTAGCTGCTTTAACGTATTTTACAGTGTTGTATTTGTAATAGCCTTGGAGGTTGAGTATTTCATGATTCCCTAAAATAAAATGCACCTGCCCGCCTTGACTTAAAGCCTGATGTTCTAGCTTGTATATAAGCCATAAAACCTGAGTTACATTGTTACCTCTATCCATAAAATCGCCAAGCAATACCAAATGCCCATCGCCGTAAATCCAATTGTGGTTTTTATCCATAATACCATTAGACAGCATAAAACTTGCAAATGCATTGTATTCGCCTTCGATATCTGATATTACAGCTAACTTGTTCGGCATGCTATACGTGCTGGGCATAAGCTTATACTCCGTTCTTAATGGTAAAAAAAACACATCCTCTTCTTTATTATCAATTTCTACAGGTATAGAATCTCTATTAAAATCGGGGGTTACAATTAATTGGTTTTTAGAATCTATACGGTATAGCGTATCGTTTATAATGTATGGCCCATCTTTACCATTAAACTGAAGTGTTTTTAAGGCTTTTGTACGCTTGGTAACACTGTCTTTTTGGGTAAATACGGCAATTTTAGTGTCCTTTTGAGAAAATACTGAAGATGAACAACTACAAATGAACAACAACAAGAGCTTTAAATTAAGCATACTACAGTTATTGGCAAATTTATTTGTAGAAATTAGGGACATTTTTAGTTTAAAGGGTTACAATTCTAAATATAGTTAAAAAACGGAAGCTAATCTCAACTCTTTAATAGTATCCCGTAAAAAAAGTCTCATGATCTCAAAAGCCTTTAAACCTCTAAACGAACTAAAAGTTAAATGAATGTATGGGATAATAAAACAAACCATTTAGTATAAGTTTAGAAATTTACTCTTGCGTTTCGAAGTTCTTTAAATCTTTTCGAGCATGCAATACCTTTAAAATTTTTATGTAGTTCTCCATAATCTTGTAAAATACAATATAACTTTTCTTGTCTATGCTACTAAGGCCTTCCTTGATTACAGGTTTTCTTCTTACTACTTCTAGATTTTTAACGAGTTTGCTGGATTAGTCTTCGAAAGCAGAAAGAGTTAGATAAATCCTAATCCGCTTCTAAAGAGAAGCGATAGGGGTCCATGTATCATACTTTTTTTCTTAGACGCAATGCTGTCTCATACATTACGTGTACCAAATTCTTAATTCTAAACTTATTCTATTGCTTCCCTTTAGTCATCTGTAACTTTTTACGATATAATTGGTAAAGCCCTAAAGTACCTCGTACAAATTCATTTTTTTGGAAGTTGCCTGATTCTATTTGCCTGGCAACGTATTGCTCTTTTTATTCCGTTAAGCTTATATGTCTTTTTTATAGATCTAGAACCGATATAATACGTTGTATGCAAAAATTAAAATCTGCTGTTATTCGATATTTTACGCAAATCCTTATTAACACATAACAGAGCATTCTTATTAAGCTCTATATAATAAACTTTCTATGGCGTTTATGTGCAGGTATAGAAATGACATAAACTTAACCTACGACTTTAATCTAAACCATAAATTTTTATCGAATTTTAAATCCTAAAAACGGATTAAGAGTTATGAAAGATAAAAAGATACTAAAAACAGACCTCTATTTGGATAGAGACATAGATTGGCTTGCATTTAACGAGAGAGTGCTACAAGAAGCAGAGGATGATTTAAACCCAATTTATGAAAGACTAAAATTTTTAGCTATTTTTTCTTCAAATCTTGATGAATTCTTTAAGGTAAGAGTCTCTAAGCTCAGGCAAATTGCAAAAGTAAAGAAAAAGTATAGAAAACCTTTAGCTCTAAAACCCAATAAACTTTTAAAAGAAATTTTAGTTAAAGTAAATGCTCAACAAGAAAGATTCGGAAAAGTATTTAGAGAGCAGATCAAACCTGCACTTAGCAAATTGAATATCTATATTTTAGAGATTGAAGATTTTTCAGAATCGCAGCAATTGTTTTTCAAATCATATTTCAAAGAAAAGATAGCACCATCTGTCAAACGCCTTAATAACGATGAAATCTCTACCTGCAGCTTCCAAGATGGCGCGCTCTATTTGGCTTTAAAGTTTAAGGACATTGAGGCCCTTCATTTTGTAACAATTCCGTCGAAAACTCTAGGTAGGTTTCATAGAATGCCTTCTGAAAACGCTTCTTACTGTTATGCGTTTTTAGAAGATCTTATCAAAGTAAATGCCGATTTATTATTCCCAGAATTTCAGTTAGAATCGCGATATGTTATTAAGCTTTCAAAGGATGCCGAACTATATCTTGACGATGACTACGAAGGGGAATGGATACAACAAATTTACGATTCTCTATCAAAAAGACAAACAGGGCAAGCCACACGATTACTTTATGAGGTTGGAATGCCTACCGAGGTAAAAAAACAAATTCGCAAGCGTTTAGGTTTAGGAAAAGTAGATATGGTTGCAGGTGGGAGACATCATAATTTTAGCGATTTTTTTAGCTTTCCAAACCCTGTGGACAATCCCAAATTGTTTTTTGAACCTTTCCCTGCACTTATGCACAAAGCCTTAAGCGCAAGCAAAGATATGTTTAAATGCATTAAAGACAATGACCAGATATTACACTTGCCCTATCAAAGTTTTAGTCACCTAGAAGATTGGGTAACGCAAGCCAGTGAGGATACATCTGTAGTTTCTATTCAAATTTCACTATACCGTATCGCAAAAGATTCGCGTTTAACAACCGCTATTTTAAAAGCATTAGAAAACAAAAAAAAAGTAAGCATTTTTGTTGAAGCAAAAGCTAGGTTTGATGAAGAAAACAACCTAAAATGGGGTAAAATATTTGAAGAAAAAGGTGCTAAAGTTTTCTACAGTTTTCAAAATATTAAAGTACACTCTAAAATATTACTGATAAAACGACTAGAAAAAAATAAGGCCATCGATTATGCTTATATAGGCACTGGAAATTTTAATGCCAAAACAGCGAAAATCTACGGAGATCATGGACTTTTTACTGCGAATAAATCGATTACAAAAGATTTAGTAAAAGTCTTCAACGTTCTTAAAAGAGAAGTGGTACAGCCCAAATTTAAAACCCTACTGGTCTCGCCATTTAATAACCGCTCTTCCTTAAACGATTTAATTCAATTTGAAATCGATAGTGCTCTAAAAGGCCTGCCATCGGGCATTACACTTAAAATGAATGCTCTAGAAGACCAGCAAATGATTGACCGTTTGTATGAGGCCAGTAATGCTGGAGTTAAAATTAAACTTTTGATTAGAGGTTTCTGTCGTCTCAAGCCTAACGTTCCTAATCTTAGTGAAAACATAACCCTAATAAGTATTGTAGATCGGTTTTTAGAACATAGTAGGATTTTTATATTCCATAATCAAGGGAGTGAAAAAATGTTTATAGGCAGTGCAGATTGGATGACCCGAAACCTAGATAAACGTATTGAGGTTTTAACGCCTATTCTTGATGCAAAGATTTTTCAAGAATTGAAACATATACTACACCTACAGCTTAATGACACTGTAAAAGCTAGAATGCGAGATGCTTTAGACAACAACCGTTACGTAAAACAAACCGAAGGAAATCCTACCATTCGGTCTCAGTATGCCATATATGAATACTTAAAAAACCAATATGATCCCATATAGATTGAATATGCAAACAAGATTATATTAACAAGAAAAAAAATCGAATATTATTCAAGAATAAAAGGACTATTGTAAGAAAATCAAATTTAAACCAATCAACACCTTGCTTTTAATCGATTTTTAAATACATTTAATCTATTTTTAATTGTTTGCTACAGATGAATGTAACGAATAAACTAATAGATGTTTTCTTTACAGTTAAATCGTAACACCAGTAATTATGATTACTACTTTTAAACATGCGCTTTTGGTTGATAACAGCAGAGTTTCTAGTTTTTTTAATCAAATAGTTTTGAAAAAAACTGGTCTCATTGAGCAAGTAATTTCTTTAGATAACTGCCAACAAGCTCTTGATTTTGTAAATCAAAAAAAAACACTAAATCCATCTCCCGATATTATTTTTTTAAGCTTACACACGCCTTTCATGAATGGCTGGGAATTTCTTTCTAGATACGAAAAACTAAAAAACAAGAAAGAAAGCCATGTTGTAGTACTATATAGTGCTGAATTATTGGAAGACGAAGAAAAAAAATTATATGAATACCCTTTTGTGAAGGCTGTTATGAATAAAAGTATTGATTTAAACGATTTATACATAGCTTATGAAAGAATCAATCAAAGAGAAGATCTGCAATTAATTTCATAAGTATAAAAGCAATATACAACATTTTGCATTTCTTTAAGATGAACTGTACCTAAGGCTACCAAGTTTGTAAGTTTACAAACTAAGTGCCAAGCTATTGGCAGCTATGATCTTCAGAAAATTGTGGCGTTAAACAAACAAAATCTACGAAATATCACAGACGAAATTATTTTGGTAATAATTTTTTATTTTTCTTAAATCTTCTTCTTTTAGTGGTTTTTCTATAAAATCGTATACAAGACCACTTTCAATAGCTTTAATTTTATCTTTAGTCCAATTAGACGTCGTTAAAAAAACTATTAACATATCTGCACGCTTTTTCTGCGGCAATTTGGCATAGTTTTCTAAAAATTCAAAACCATCCATTTTAGGCATATTGATATCAAGAAAAATTATATTTGGTCGTGGATAAGAAGCAGAATTAAACTTACCTCTTTGATGTATATAGTCTAAGGCTTCTAGACCATTTTCTGCTTCGTAGACGTTATTTACTTCTCCTGAGAGTTCTATTATTTTTTTATTATAAAAATTAGTAGAGATGCTGTCATCTACCAATAAAACACAGTTGATTTTTCTCATTTCATTTTTATTTTGGGGATTGTAAAGAAAAATTCAGATCCTTTATTTGCAGTAGAAGTTACCCATATCTTACCTTTATGGTTATCTATAATTCTTTTGCAATTAGCTAAACCTATTCCTGTTCCTTCATACTCACTCTGACTGTGTAATCGTTTAAACACCTCAAAAATTTGAGTGTGGTATTTTTTAGAAATACCAATACCATTATCTTTTACAGAAAATTCGTAATGGGTGTGTTTTTTGGAACAACTAATTTGAATTTTTGGTGTTTTTTTACTTCTGTATTTTAAGCTATTAGATATTAAATTTTGGAATAACTGTTTAATTTGTAGGGAGTCGCAAATGAGATTAGGTAGCTTGTCAACTTGGATTTCTGCTTTGTTTTCTAATATAGTATTAAATAAATCTTCTGTTATCTTAGATATTAATTCATTTAAATTTACATTTTGAAAATTTAAGGATTTATCATCTAACTGTGAATAGACTAACAAATCATTAGTTAAGGTAATCATCCTTGATGAGGCATTATCTATAAAATCAAGATATTTAAACGCATTTTCGTCAAATTTATCTTTATACTCTGTTTTAAATAATTTTGTAAAACTAGTAACTGTTCGTAAAGGTTCTTTAAGATCATGAGAGGCTAAATATGCGAATCTTTCTAACTCTATATTTAATTCTTGCATTTTACGTTCAGATTCTTTTCTATTATTAATATCTAATAAGGTTCCTACAATCTTTTTTACTGTATTAGAATTAGAATCATATTGTATCTGGCCATTAATCCTAAACCATCGATAACCATTTTTCTTAGTTTTTATCTGTATTTCTTCTTCAAAAGTAATTCCGTTATCCACATACTCCTCTATACCTGATCTAAATACTTTTATTTGATCTGGATGAATTAGGTTCACTAATTGACTAAAAGAGGATTTCATTTCCTTTTTTGTAAATCCTAACAATTCATAAAACTCAGGAGAATACCAAGCACTATCTTCTAAAAGATCACTCCATTCCCACAGCCCAGATCTTGTAGCTCTAATTGCTAACCTAAAGCGCTCTTCACTTTCTTTAAGTTTAATTTCCATTTCCTTGGAATGCGTGATAACTTGTGTAACTCCTAAAATTGTTTTTACACTACCATCTGCATTTCTTTCATTTACCTTATCTGATGATAAGAGCCATATAATTTTTCGAGTTTTTTTATGAACAATCCTATATTCGGTCTGCAGGACTTCATTATTTTTTATGTCAAGTAATTTTCTGTGATGGTCGTTGATAATTTTTAAATCATCACTGTATACAATATTTTGTAACATCTTAGCACCCATGCGCTTTATTTCACTTGTCGTGTAACCTGCTATTTCACCTAAATTAGAGCTACTATATACATTTTGTTGTTTATTAAGGTCGTATACATAAATAATTGCTGGATTAGAATCCATTAAATGAGAAAGAAAGCCATTTAATTTTTCCTTCTCATAAATGGCAGACTTAAGATCATTTATATCTACAAAATTAATTACAACGCCTTGTATAGCGTCCTCTTGGCTTCTGTAAGGGAAAATTTGCATGAGAAACCATCTACCTTCTGCATTAGTAACTTCTTTTCGGTAGGGTTGGAGTGTTTTTATAACTTTTTTGGAACATACAATAAGATCTTCTCCTCCCATTGTTCCAGAAAAATGAGTTATAGATCGTCCTATATCTTCTATACGCAATTGAAAATGTTCATTTATCGCAGGTGTATATTTTCTTATTAAAAATGCCCTGTCAAGAAAAATAGTTCCAATATTGATATTCTCCATCAAATTTTCAATATCAGAATTCAATTCTATAAGCTGGATATTTTTCTCTTGCATCTCTGCATTTACCGTATGCAGTTCTTCGTTTAGAGATTGTAATTCTTCGTTGGTGCTCTGTAGTTCTTCATTAGATGCAAGCAGTTCTTCATTGGTAGCCTGCATTTCTTCATTAGAAGTTTCTAATTCTTCTATGGTAGACTGTAAGTTTTCTCGTGTTTCACTTAAAGCTTCTTTAAGTTCTAATACTTGCTCATCATTGGAAACTAATTTAGTTGGAGTAACAATTACATCAGAATCTTTTATGTCGCGATCCCATTCTTCAATAATAGTAATTAAAAAAGAACGACTGTTTACAGATATAATATTGAAGGAGCAAATTAACAGCCTTACAATCTTAATTTTGTCATCTACTAAAAGCCTAATTTGTTTTTCTATAGTTTCATCAGAACTAATGGATAGTTTTCTAACCGATGTAGCAATAGGTATATTTAACTCGTCTGGGAGAATTTTTAATAAATTGTTGGAGTACCCTTCATCTGGATATTGTATATATTTTTTCAGCTTTCCCGTAGCATGTATAATCTCATAATTTTCATCAATACATACACTTACAGCTTGCATCTCTTCCATTAATAATTTATTAATGGATTTAGCTATCTTATCTTCTAAAGTGCTTCCTTTTGTTCTTGCTTGGAATCGGGTATTTCCTTCTCTTTCTACACGCCAAACATTTCCTTTATTTATATTGAGAATACGCTCTGATTGGATGTTTTTATATACTTTCCATTTTCCATTAATTTCTTCGAAATTTTTATCAAGAGCTCCAAGATTTTCTGAACTACCTAGAAAAAGAAATCCATTTAAATTTAAAGCATAGTGAAGACTTGATAACACTTTAAATTGAATATTATTCTCCATGTAAATAAGCATATTTCTACAAGACACCAAATCCATTTTGTTAAATGGAGGGTTTTGCAAAATATCATGTTTAGAAAAAATAATATTTTTTCTAATGCTTGGATGAATTTGATATTTATTTTCTTTTTTAATAAAATATTTTCCTAGAATTTCTGGAGACACTTCAGATTCTATACTTTCATTATAAATCCCTTTAGTTGCCACATCAATACCTCTATCATCTAAATCTGTTGCAAATACCTTGTAATCAATATCGATTTTCATTTTTCTTAAATATTCTTCAAGAAGAATAGTAATTGAATATGCCTCTTCTCCTGTAGAGCACGCCACAATCCATATCTTTATACTTTCGTTTTTCGCTTTTTTATTAACAATGGCAGGTATTACTTGTTTTTGAAGTATTTCAAAAGCACTATGGTCTCTAAAAAACTTAGTAACCCCTATAAGGTATTCTTGAGTCAGTAAAAATTTTTCGTTGGGATAATCATGAAGGTAATCAATATAGTCCTCTACAGTTTGGCATTTGGTAATATTTATTCGTTTTGCCGTTCTTCGTAATAAAGTAGGTTTCTTATATGAAAAAAAATCGTACCCTACATTTTTTTTAATAATTCTTAGAATGCGTTCTAAAGACTCATCATTGCTTTGATGCCCTTCTGATGGCATGGGTAATGCATAATCTGGATGAGACACAAAATCCACCAACTCTCTTCCCATTTCCTTAGGCTCAAGGATATAATCTGCTAATCCTTGTGAAATTACACTTTTTGGCATACCATCAAAACCAGAAGAATCTGGGCTCTGAACAATTATGGTGCCTCCAATTTCTTTTATAGCCTTAGAGCCTTTTGTACCATCTGAACCCGTACCAGATAATATAATTGCCAACGCTTTCTCTTTTTGCTCTATAGCTAGAGAATTAAAAAAAATATCTATAGAAAAGTTAATTTGATTACTAGGTGGGCGTTTGGTTAGTTCTAATTTACCGTTTTTAATCTGGATGTTCTTAACACCAGGAATAAGATATACATGATTTGGGGTAACGTGGTCTCCTTCCTTAGCTTCTTTTACACTCATTTGTGTATGCCTAGAAAGCAACTCAGGCATTAAACTTTTATAGTCTGGTGATAAATGTTGTATAATTACAAAAGCAAATCCTGTGTCGGATGGGCAATTATCAAAAAATTCTTCTAAAGCTTTCAATCCACCTGCAGAGCTCCCTATACCGATGATATAGAATGGCTTATCTGTATTAATCTTTTTCTTTTCTTGCTTTGGTAAAACTTCGGCCATTTAAAGGTGTTATGTATTCGTATATATCGAATATTAAATTTGATTATTTTTAAGGGAATAACAAAGCAACACCATTTTTTTTTTCACAAAAAAGGATTAAAAGCAATATTAATCGATAAAAAACATTTTTTTTGTAGTCCATATATAGTACTCATGTCCTGTAAAAAACAAATAATAGCAACCTATTAAAGATTACGGTAAAACCGTAATCTTTAATAGGTTGCTAAAAATTTTATATAAATATCTTAAAACTCAAAGACCTCCACTTTTTATATATCTTTGAAAACACCAACCTTTATAATCTTTTGTATGAACATCAATACGCCCTCAAAATTATACCCAGCAACTTTAGATATGACTAATTGTGATAAAGAACCCATTCACATTATAGAAAAAATTCAAAATCACGGAGTATTAATAGCATGTCAAATTAAGGATAAGGTGGTTAGCAGAGTGAGCGAAAACTCTTTGCTTTTATTTCATGAAAATCCTGAAAAAATTCTAGGAGGTTCCATTAACGACCTTATAAAAAAAGAGATAATAACTGATATATGGGGTCAATTGAAAAAAAAAATAATTGCATACAGAGAAGTTGTTATCAATAACAAAAATGTAACCATCATCGCACACCAAAGTAGCGAGGAGTATATTCTGGAATTAGAAATCAATACAATAACTCTAGATGCTCTAGCTTACCAGATTAGGCTAACCGAAATTATATCTGAAATTAACACTACTAATAATTTAAAAGAAAAGTGCGATTCTGCTGTAAGGTTAATTAAGGAACATTTAGCTTATGATCGTGTTATGATTTATCAATTTGATGAAGCATGGAACGGAAGTGTAATCGCCGAAAAAAGAGAAGACCACTTGGAAAGCTGGTTGGGACTTCAATATCCAGCTACAGATATTCCACAACAAGCACGTAAATTATTTCTTAAACAAGGCGTTAGAATTATAAATGATGTAACATCTAAGCCTGAAAATATTCTTTCATTAAAAAAAGCCTCTTGCAACATACCATTAGACTTATCTAATTCTGAATTAAGAGCTGTCTCTCCAATACATATAGAATACCTTAATAATATGAATGTTGGCGCTACACTAACTGCTGCTATAGTTTATAATGACATTTTATGGGGGCTTATTGCATGTCATCATTATAGCCCAAAATACATTAACTATTATCAACGATTAAGTTGTAAGTTTTTATCCCAAATTTTAGCAACAAGCATACAATTAAATAATACAGATCGTATTTTAGAAAAAGTCAAAAAAAGTTCTTTTATTAGAAATAAATTAATTGATCAAATTAACTCTAAAAACAGTATTATAGAAGGATTATCAAACTATAAATATAAAATAAACGATCTTATCGATGCTACTGGAGCAGTAATCTACATCGATAATACAATAGTTACACTGGGGAACTGTCCGTCCGAAGATAACATTTTGGACTTAATTCAAAATATCAGAAAATTAACCAACGACCATCTATACCACACTACCAATTTAATGAGTGATTATCCCGCAGCAACATCATACAAAGAAATTGTTTCTGGAGTCCTATGCTTGTTTATTTCTAAAACAAATGATGATGCTTTACTTTGGTTTAAACCAGAAGTTATACAAATAGTTCATTGGGCAGGCAATCCAGATAAAGTCACAACTAATAGCGATACTCAAAGAATATCTCCCAGAAAATCTTTTGAAAAATGGACAGTAAAACAAAAAGGCAACTCTAAAGTTTGGAAAGATTATGAAATTTCTACAGCCGTAGAATTGCATAAAAATATCCTAAATATTATTGTAGAGAAATATGAGGAAGTAAAAGCATTAAACGATAAACTTAAAGAAGCTTACCAAGAGTTAGAGTCCTTTAGTTATAGTGTCTCTCATGATTTACGAGCGCCATTAAGAGGCATCGATGGCTTTGCAAACATAATCAAAGAAGAGTATTATGAAAGTTTGGATGATTTTGGTAAATCTTCCATACAAACCATTATATCCTCAGTAGATAAAATGAATATGCTTATTGACGATATATTGCAATACTCGGGATTAGGTAGAAAACCTATTCAATCTAGAAACTTTTCAATAAAAAAAATGATTGATGAATTGTTAACTACATTACAACCTATATATCCTAAAGTAAACGTTAATTTAGATAACAATATTCCAGATATTTATGGAGACAGGAGTGTTATTTTATTACTTATTAAAAATCTTCTGGAAAATGCTATGAAATACTCTTCAAAAGCAAAAAAACCCCTTGTTACAATTGGCTTTACAAAACACCATACTTATTTTGTAAAGGATAATGGCATTGGATTTGACATAAAGCACCAAGACAAAATTTTTGGTGTATTTAATCGCTTGGTAAATGAAGAATATCAGGGCTCTGGCATTGGACTAGCTATTGCAAAAAGAGTAGTAGAAAAACACAATGGAAAAATTTGGGCTAAAAGTAAAATAGGACATGGTAGTACTTTTTATTTTAAATTAAAAAAAAATGAAAATTAAACCCTATATACTCTCAGTAGAAGATAATCCTACTGATGTTATTTTAATGAAACGTGTTTTTGATTTAAAAATCTCTGAATATGATTCTGTTTTTTTACCAGATACTGATATCGCTTTAGATTTTCTAATTAAAAAACATGAAGAGCACCACTTACCATCATTAATTTTATTAGACATAAAACTAATTAAAGGTAATGGGCTTGAGCTTCTAAAAGAAATAAAAAGTAATTTTAAATTTAAAGCTATTCCAACGCTAATGCTTAGTTCATCAGACCGTGACGATGATAAAGCACAAGCTTATAAATATGGATGTAATCAATATTTAGAAAAGCCTAGAAATTATAATGAATTAAAAAATAATTTCCCTAAAATTATTGAATTTTGGTGTAAAAAAATTAAAGAATGATCAAAGAACAAATTAAAGTGTTAATCGTTGAAGATAATGTAAACGATGCACAACTAATCCAATACCATATTAATAAAATTGTAGAAACCCCAAATATTGTTAGTGTTAACACATTTAACGACTTTAAAGACAATTTAGTGTTATTTAATCCAGACATCATTATTTCCGACTATAAAATGAATGGTTTTAACGGAATGGATGTTTTAAGATACACCAAAACACATTCTAATGTTTCTAATTTCATCTTTATTACAGGTACCATATATGATGAAGAATTAGCAGCGGAAACCATATTGAATGGTGCTACAGGCTACATACTAAAGAAGCACATGCGCATATTGTCCACAAAATTATTACCTTATTTTAAAAAAGCTATAGAGAATAGAAAAATAAGCAGACTACCTCCAGGTCATGAAGAAATGTTCGAATCTATGAAGGCTTTTATAGAAAGTGCCAAAAGAGATAATCAAGCACATATAGAAAGCTATCAACAAATTAAAGATGCGCTAGACAAAATAAAATCCTTAAACAAGGATGCTTAAATATTTAAAACAAGGTACGGAACAGTTGCATTACAAAGTAGAGAAATACAACCTTACCAAACGTATTGTTGGCCACTCTATAACTTTAAAAGACTACGAAAAATTACTAATTCAAAATTAGTATGCTTACCTCACCTTAGAAAAACAATTACTACACTATAAAAATGAGATAAGAGATGCTTTACAATCATTTTTAAACACAGAAAAAAGCGATTAACCCGTTTTTTAAAAGCTTAAATACTATCAAAAAAAATCTTCATCAAATCTAAAGCCGAAGCTGTAGGAGCGCTCTATGGCATTGAAGATTCAATGTTAGGTGTAATATTAATTAGCAAACATCTAGAGCAATGTGCGTTGCTACACCCTATTAAAGAACATCATTTTTACGCATGTAATCCCAAAACAGTATAAAACGTCGGAAAACATTTTCAGAAATCGTTGACAACTTAAAATTTAATGTTTCCAATCAAGAAAAGGCTCTATTTTCTGCACAACAACCATTTTTAGTTTTTAAGACTTTTCAGGATACTATTTGATTGTGTAATTAATTGACATTCATTTGTTAGAAACGTGGAATTCTTTTTATTCAGACTAACTCAAATTTTTGCTTAAACACAACTTTTGTTCTTGATCCTTGATCCCAAAATTCCAGATAGACTCAAATTTCAAGACATAAAAAAAGCGCTGAAAATCAGCGCTTTAATTTAGTAGCGGGAACTGGACTCGAACCAGTGACCTTCGGGTTATGAGCCCGACGAGCTACCTACTGCTCTATCCCGCGATGTATTATTTAAAACAAAAAAACTAGCTTTTAACTTGTCAGCTCATAATACTGACCTTTCCGTTTCGGACTGCAAATATACAATCCTTTTTAAGAATAATTACTATTAAAATGAAAAAAAATTACTGCTCTATACTACTTGCCTGAAAATCCGTTAATTCCATATCAAAAAAACTCAAAGTAATTTGAATAGGATTGCAACACACCTCGCAATCTTCAATATAGTCTTGGTAACTTACAGAATTATCTATTAACATTGTAATCTCTTCCCAACAGTAAGGGCATGTAAACGCGTGTTCCTTCATATTATAAAAATAAAAAAGATATGTGTAAACACATATCTTTAATACTTAAAATTAAAATTGAATATTTATTCTTTTTCAATGTCCATAGTTGCAGTTGCTGTTTGAGGCTCTATAGTCATTAAAACAGGATTGTTTTCTGGTGAAACACGATCTTGGTTTAAATAATTATCGCTCACCATCATTGTATTTAATTTGGTTAGGTTTATAAATTCAATTGGTAACGCTCCTGTAAAGCCATTGCTGGATAATAGTAATTCTTCCAAATCTGTTAATTCGGCAATCTCTGCTGGTATTTCTCCAATCATTTTATTATCCATGATGCTAAATTTCTTTAGCTTTTTTAGAGCCTTAATTTCTTTTGGTATTACTCCTGTTAAAAAATTACTCCCCATAAGCAGTTCTTCTAGGTTTGTAAGCTGCATTAAAGCTTTAGGAAGTGTTCCTGTTAATTTATTGCTATAGAGTTTTAACGATTTTAATGTTGTTATGTTTCCTAGTTCTGCTGGTATTTCTCCCTCGAATCTATTCATAAATAACTCTAAAGTCTGTAGGTTTTGAAGTTGCCCCAATGCCTTTGGAAGCTGCCCTGTAATTCCATTAAAACCTAAATTTAAACTTTTTAAATATGTTAAATTTCCAATCTCTTGAGGTAAGGTACCTTCTAGATTATTGAATGGTAAATTTAAGCCGGTAACATGATTGTCTTCTATTTTTACACCTTCCCACTTTTCCACGGGCGTGTTCATATCCCAAGTTGTATTCCAATGGACTCCATTTGTACTTTTGTGTAATGCGATTAACGCTTCTTTTTCAGGTTTAGAGATATTTGCAAACGCAGAGCATACCGTTAGAAAACTAAATAAAGTAAGTTTTAATTTTTTCATGATTCTGAGGTTGATTTGGGATTAATTACTTAACAAAACTAACCTTATTATAGATGAAAAACTATTTTTATCGTTGTAATACATTAAATTTTAACATTCAATATTTTTAAATATCGATGTTTAGCAACTCTCCACTTAACCTTAGCACCTCCAATTCTGCAATTTTAGCTTGGTACTTGGCTTGATTCTTGCTTAAAATAGCATTGGTTAAATTAATTTGTGCCTGTCTAAATAGTATTGAATTTATTTGTCCGATTTTTAGCTGTGCGTTGGTACGATCGAAATTACGCTTAGAGGTAGCGATGTGATTCGATCTGATGTGATATACTTTTAATTTATTTTGATAGTCGTCCCATGCATTATAAAAATCGCGTTCCAAATCTAATACCAACTGTTCCTTTTGTAGCGTTTCGAGTTCTAAACGTATTTTTGCGTTTTTTGTATTGGTGATAGCACTTCCGCCATCAAATAAATTCCACGTTATGTTTACACCACCAGACACTCCTGAATTTGTATTTTGTAGTAAAAATGCTAATGGACTATTGTTAGTAGATTCGTTCCAGCCATAAGAACCTACTAAGCCAACCCTTGGCAAAAATTGTGCTTTGTTTATCTTAACACCATAGCCTTGAATTGCTAGGTTTCTATCGGCTTGTAACAGTCTAACATTATTTTGTTTTACTTTTTCTAAAAGCAGGTCTTTATTTAATTGCGGTAAAAAATGAACTGTTGTATCAACTTCAAAATTGGTATCAAAAGCATTTCCTAACAAGAAATTAAGGTCTCTTTTGGCATTTTGTAATTCTTGCTTAATGTTAATAAGGTTAATACTATCGTTATTACTATCCACATCTGCGTTTAGCAAATCTAGTTTTGTATTTTGGCCGTATTCAAATTGATAGTTTGCGCGTTTTAATCTAGCTCTGGAAATACTCAACGTTTCCTCTAATGTTTTGGTATTGTCTAAAAGTTGAGCTACACTGTAATACACTGTAAACAATTGCAACACGGTAGTTTCTATAGTCTCTCTGGCTTCTAGGGCAGACAATTGGTATTCCTCTTTTAATCTTTTGTAGTTGTAACGCCTGCCTAAACCATCGAACAATACATAATTTAAATTTAAGGCCGCATTATAGCGTCTGGTTTCTACACCATTGGCAATTCTGGAATCGCCATTAGCCAGTTGGCCTTCTGTATTTTGCCTATCTATAGATCCATTTGCATTTGCAGATAGGCTTGGTAGATATCCAGAATTTAAAATATTTTTATTGTTATTTGCTACAGCTACCACAGACTTAGATATTTTTATACTGTAATTATGTTCTAAAGCTAATGCCATAGCTTTTTCTGGAGCTAGAATTGTACTTTGAGCAAATGCGTGTACACTGCATACAAATACCGCTAACATTAAAATAAATCTTCTAACGCTCATCGTTTTTTTGTTTAGTATTAAAAGTGCCTTTTCCCATAATATTAGCGCTTTTTTCATTAACCCATTCGTTTTCTTCGGCCTCTGCTCTTACCTCTTTAACCACCCGTTCTACTTCTTCTTTGGTTACTGGTTTGTTTGTATATAACCAAAGTGCTGTTGTTTTTACACTGTTGCTAAAGGCTAAAAATACAGGTAAAACCAAGAGCGTTAAAACTGTTGCAAACCCAATACCATAGGCTATAGATACAGCCATGGGTATTAAAAATTGTGCTTGCCTGCTTTCTTCGAAAATTAAGGGTGCTAAACCTGCTACCGTAGTAATTGACGTTAAAAAAATAGCTCGAAATCGAGATTTCCCAGCGTCGTAAAGCGCTGTATCGAAAGGCATGCCTTCTTTTAGGTTAGCATTAAATTTACCAATAAGCACCAAACCGTCGTTTACCATAATGCCTATTAGCGCTATGATACCTAACAGAGATAAAATGTTTATGGGAAAATCGTGTATCCAGTGCCCCCATGCTACTGCTGGCAAACTAAATGGTATAAGCAGTATTAGTAACAAAGGTTGGCTGTAACTTCTAAATGTAAATGCTATAACCACGTAAATTAAAGTAAGCACAACTAAGCCTACAGGTCCTAAAGATTTTGTAAGTTTTAATCGTTCTCTATTTTGACCTTCGTACGATGGTGTTACCGTTGGGTATTTAGATAGTATTGCTGGCATAATATTGTCTCGTATTTCTGCCATTACATCTGTTGCACTTGTTTTCTTAGGGTCTTTTATGTCTGCTGTAAGTTGTATTTCTCTGCGTCCATCTAAGTGGTTTATAGCAACATCACCTCGAGATATGCTATAGCTTGCAATTTCTTTTAAAGGAATTCTTTGTCCTGTTGGGGTTATTATGCGCATGTCTTCTAAGTTTTTAATTGAAGATCTGTTTGCTCTTGTATACCTTACCCAGACTCTTATTTCGTCTTGCCCTCGCTGAAAGCGTTGCGCTTGTACGCCAAAAAATGCTGCTCTTACTTGCTCCATTACCACACGTAGGTTTACCCCTAGCGCGTAGGCATTATCGTTAAGTTGCAGTTTTATTTCTTTAATGCCATCGGGATCGTTATCTGCAACATCCTTAAGCAAACTGTTTTGTTCCAGATAGTCCTTTAACTCTTGTTTTACGGCTTTAAGCGCTTTTATATCGTTGCCTAATAGAGAAACCGATACTGGATTGCCTCCAAAATTACCGCCACTCCCATATATTAAGCTTTCTACACCATATATTGGCCCTACTTCCTCTTGAATGGCATTGGTTACCAAGCCTGCTGTTACTTCGTTTGGCCTTTTTTCTCCTGGCAATAAATTTAGAGTTAAGGATGCTTTTGATGATCCTGGCCCTATGTCGCGTATTATATTTTCTACCAAGTGTGCCTCTGCTTCTTTTCCTAAATATGTATCGTGTAATTTGTTTGTAGCTGTTATGGCTTTGGCTTCTATAAACGAAATAATACTATCTGTAATTTTTTCGTTGGTGCCATTAGGCATATTTAATGTAATTTTAACCGTATCGCTTGCTATTCTTGGAAAAAAAGCGCCTCTTATTATACCGCCTAAAAAACTGGCACGCGTAAGTATTACTATAGCTACGAAAACAGCAAATGTGAAAAATTTATAGTTAAGTGCAAACCTTAATACTGGACTGTAAAATTTATCGCGAAGCCAAATCATAAATTTATCGCCCAGCGTATTTATATATCTTAGCTTTTTAAATAATTTTTGCACTTTTCCTGACAGCCCTGTTTTAGGGGTATTATCTTGACGTTTTAATGCTTTAGAGTGTGCCAAGTGAGCTGGCAAAATAATTAAGGCTTCTACCAAAGAAACCACAAGTGTAAGTATAACAACAACCGAAACTTCTCCAAAAAATTCGCCTATTCTCCCATCTAAAAAAAGAAAGATTGAAAATGCCAATATCGTGGTTAAAATGGCAGATATAATAGCGGGTAAAACTTCCATAACGCCATCTACAGCAGCTTGTTTTGGCGATTTTCCTTTTTCGTATTGTTGAAAAATGTTTTCTGCAATAACAATTCCATCATCTACCAAAATCCCTATTACTATAATCATCCCGAATAAGGAGAGTACGTTAATGGTAACGTTAAAAAAGCCTGCAAACATAAACATTCCTAAAAATGCCACGGGCAAGCCAAAAGCTACCCAAAATGCCAAACGTGTATTTAAAAATACAGAGAGAAACAACAAGACTAAAAGCATACCTATAACTGCATTTTCAGTTAGTAATGCTGTACGTTGCACTAAAGTTATAGAACGGTCTCTTACCACATTAAGCGCTATATTATCATTTTTAGCATTAAATGTTTCTATGTAGGCTTTTGCTTTTTCTGCTGAAGTAATTAAATCTTCTGTATTTGTACTGGTTATGGTTACATTTATAGCCAAGTTACCATTAAAGTAACTGGCATTTGGCGTTTCTGAAAATCGATCTCTTACGCGAGCAATATCTTTTAACTTTACAATACGCCCAGAGGGCTCTGCTTTTATGATGATGTTAGACAATTGGTCGGCATAATAGGCTCTAGAGTTTGCCCTTATTAAATAGGTTTCTGCCGTGGTTTTTACCTCTCCTCCAGTTGTAATTAAACTTGATGCATTTACTGCCCTTGTTACATCTGCAAACGATAAATTGTATGCTAAAAGGTTTGTTTCGTTAACCGCTATTTCTATTTCTTCTTCTGGATAGCCTTTTATTTCTATTTGAGAAATGCCATCTATTGCTCTTAAATCGTTTTCAACTTGTCGTCCTATTTCTTTTAAGGTAGCCAGTGGTATTTCCTTGCCACTTATAGAAAATGTTAGGGTTGGCCTTAAAGCTTCTTGTTTTGCTATTATTAGAGGCTCCATACCAACGGGAAACGATGGCACTCTATCTACAGCATTTTTAACTTCTAAGAGCATAAAATCGATACGCTTTCCTTTTTCTATCTCTACAGTAATGCGCCCGCTATTCTCATTAGATGTGGATGTTACCCGTTCTACACCTTCGAGCCCTTTAAGGTTGTCTTCTATTTTTAATACCACCCCTTCTTCTATCTCTTGTGGCGAAGCGCCTGGATAGGTTATTGCTATACTTATAATTTTAGAATCTACTAAAGGGAAAAAAGACGATTTTAATTTTGCAGCACCAAAAAGCCCAAAGATTAAAAACGTGATAACAACTACATTAACTGCCACACTGTGCTTTATAAAATAGGCTATTAATTTACGCATGGACTCAAAACTTTTTAATTCGTTTTTTGTTGTATTGTATAGGGTTTTACACGCATACCTTTATAGGCACCTGGTACGGGTTGTTTTAAAATTACGGTACCATTGGGCACACCTTTTAAAACTACTTTGGTATCTGAAAAATAAACAGGGGTAACCTTAATAAGGTCTAGCACACCATTTTTTACACTAAAAATTGTTTGGTCTTCTAGCAACAAATTGCGCGCAATTTCTATGGCCTCTGCTTCTTTTTTGCCTTGCAACTGGGCCTCTAAGAAAAGACCTTCTTTTAAACCATCTCCGTTAACGTCTATAAAAGCACTTATGGTTTGTGTATCGAGATCTACCTTTCCGTTTATTCGAGATATTTTACCTGTAAAGGTTTGTGTTCGGCTTGTATTTTGTAGTGTAACTTTTTTACCTATTTCTAAATATTCGGCATACTCTTTACCTAAGGCCACTTCCATTTCGTATAGTGTTGGCGCGATAAATTCGCCTAGCTTTTGTCCGTTTCGTACTAAAGCCCCTTCGGTAATTAGAGCTTCTGTAACAATACCTGCATAGGGTGCTCTTATGGTATATTTTAATAGCCGTTGTTCTTGAGTTTTCAAATTGTAGTACGCAGAGAGAATGCCTCTACCTGTAATAAAATATTTTTCCTTGTCTGATGTTAACTCTGGTAATGCAGGGGTTTGCTTTTTAAAGTTAAATTGGTTAACGTAGGCTTGCCATTTACTGTAAACATCTGGAAAATCTAACTTCATGTCGGGCATTATCCCCACAAGTGCGTTGTAAAAATTACTTTTAGAGGCTTGTACAAGGGCACGATATTCTTCGGCATTAATTCTAATTAAGGCTTCTCCTTTTTTATACGTTTGTCCTGCTCTAAATAATTTATTATGATTTACGAATACGCCTTGTACTTCAGAAAACAATTCTAAACGCCGCTTAGCAACCAGACTGCCATTGGCTGGTATTGTAATTTGTATAGATGTATTTTTAACTGTATCTGTAAAAACAGTTTTTATAGTTTTTTCTGGTACGGGTTTTTTCTTTTTTTTTCTATTGGCTATGGTATTTCCTAAAAATAGTGTTGCTACTATAACGGCTACCCCAATACAAGAGAGTAAAATTTTACGCATAAATGATGGGTTAATATGTATTTAGCCCGCTTTATTCAAAACATATTTGATACAAAAACCAAGCTTAACAAAAATAAACTATGTCGCTTGTATTTCTGTTAAAAAAAGGCCTAATCTTTTTGTTAAAGATTAGGCCCAAATTAAGAATTATAAGTTTTTTATAACTTAAATACCTCTAGTGTTCTTTTCCATTTACTTCAAGAAGTCTAGACTAACTGAAAGGCTTGAAATCGTATTATTATAACCGCCAAATAGATTGTTTATACCAACATCTTTCGTTCCTGAAAATAATGTTTTTGAAAAAAGAGTTTCTCTTCTATTAAAGAAATTGTAAAATGTTACTGTTGCTATCTTATTTGAATCACTTTTAGAAAAAAAGTAACTGCCTGCTTTATTTGTAAAACCTGCACTCATATTCCAGTGATGTGTAGATACTCTACCTTGTCTACTGTCGTGATACCGTTTGTAATTACGTCTTTCCCCTTTACCGCCGTGGAAATTCCAAACATCGACTAAAACAAAAAAGTTTGAGTTTTTCCCTGTTGTTCTTGCAGCATCTTCTGCACCTTCATTTCTTACAAACACATCAAATTCTGCGTTTGTCATTTGATCTTTCGAAAACAGATAGACTTTATTTTCTGTAAATAACGAATAATAGGCGTTATCAAATTTATTTTCAACCTCTTCTAACATTACAAGATTTGTAATCTCGTCTAGAGGAATTGTTTTTCCATCAAATGAAATGGTTTCTATTTCATTTAAAAAATTACTGTTGATAAAGTTATCAAGCTGTTCTGGCAGCACATTACTTGAACTGTCTTCTTGATCTAAGTTTTCTTTTTCGCAAGATGTAAAAAAGAATACACATGCTACTGTGGCTAATGCCTGTTTTAAATACAATGTTTTCATGTTGTTTAATTTGTTTGTTTAGTGTTTATTTTAAACGAACAAATTACACTACAAAAATGTATGAAAAATAATTTATTTTGTTAAAGTTAAAAACTTTAACATATGATTTTTTACCGTGCTATGTCAGCTCTTCCAACTCGAATTGAATGTTTTCCCATTGTGCCATAAGTTCTTGTAGTTCCTTTTTCTTGGCTTGGTAGGTATCAAAAAAAGTTTGATCTGCAACAGTAGCATCATAATTTGTTTCTAATGCTACATCATCTGCTTTAATCCCTTTTTCTAATTGGCTTATTTTAGACTCGATGTTACTGAGTTTATTGTTTAGCGATTTTATCTTTTTCTGATCTTGATACGATTGCTCTTTCTTAACTTTAGGTGCTTTTTCGACTACAGTACGTTTTTCTACTTCTCTTAAATTATCAACTTGGCGTTTCTCTAAGTAATAATCTACATCGCCTAAATACTCCTTTATTTTATGGTCTTTAAACTCATAAACTGTATCTGTAAGCCCCTGTAAAAAGTCTCTATCGTGAGATACTAAGAGTAACGTTCCTTCAAAACGCTTTAGAGCTTCTTTAAGTACGTTTTTAGATTTAATGTCTAGGTGATTGGTAGGCTCATCCATAATAAGCACATTAAAAGGCTGTAACATTAATTTTGCTAAAGCTAAGCGGTTTCGTTCTCCACCTGAAAGTACTTTTACGTATTTATCTACTTCGTCTCCTCTAAATAAAAAGGATCCTAAAATATCTCTAACCTTACTTCTATTGGTTTCGTTTGCAGCGTCTATCATGGTATCTAATACGGTTTTATTACCGTCTAGATACTCTGCTTGGTTTTGTGCAAAATAACCTATTTGCACATTGTGCCCTAGGTTTAATACACCCTCGTGGGCTATATCTCCAACTATTATTTTGGCTAAAGTTGATTTGCCCTGACCATTTTGGCCTACAAAGGCTGTCTTAGTATCCCGTTCTATTAGTAAACTGATACCGCTTAGCACTTTTTTGTCGCCGTAACTCTTTGTAAGATTTTCGGCCTCTATGGCTACCTTTCCTGGCGTTATAGATACTGGAAAATTAAGCGTCATCACACTATTATCGTCTTCGTCTACTTCTATTCTATCTATTTTATCTAGCTTTTTTATGAGCGACTGTGCCATTGTGGCTTTAGAGGCCTTGGCTCTAAATTTTTCTATAAGCTTTTCGGTTTGCTCTATTTGCTTTTGCTGGTTTTTTTGTGATGCTAATTGCTGTTCTCTAATTTCTTTACGTAGTACCAAAAATTTACTGTAGGGCTTGGGGTAATCGTAAATTCTACCTAAAGATATTTCTATGGTTCTATTGGTAACATTATCTAAAAACATCTTATCGTGAGAGACTATAGCCACTGCCCCAGAGTAGTTCTTTAAAAAGCCTTCTAACCATATAATAGATTCTATATCTAGGTGGTTGGTAGGCTCATCTAACAGCAAAATATCGTTGTCTTGTAGTAGCAATTTTGCTAACTCAATACGCATGCGCCAGCCTCCAGAAAATGTATCTGTTAGTTTTTCAAAATCCTCCCGCTTAAATCCTAAACCTTGTAAAATCTTTTCTGTATTGCCTTGATAGTTGTAACCGCCTCTAATTTCGTATTCGTGCTGCAAGTCGTTTACATCTATCATGAGCTGGTTGTACCCCTCGCTTTCGTAATCTGTTCGTTCTGCTAATTGGGTATTAACGTGTTCCATTTTTGCCTCGAGCTGCTTTATTTCTGTAAAAGCTTCGTAGGCTTCTTCTAAAACTGTTCGCCCTAAAACAAAGTCTATATCTTGTTTTAAAAAACCAATTTTTAAAGCCTTATCCGCAGCTATTTGCCCGGAGTCTGGTTCTAGCTCTTTGGATAGTATTTTGAGCATTGTAGATTTACCTGCTCCATTTTTACCTATAAGACCTACACGGTCTCCGTTTCCTAATTTAAAAGTGATGTCTTCGAAAAGGTACTCACCTTGAAATGAAATGGATAAATTGTGAATATTGAGCATAAAAATGTGACTTAGGTTACAATGGTTTTAAATATAACGGGTATCTTTGTACAACGTTTAATATCGGCAAAAATACATTAAAATATATGTTTAAAAAAGGAAGTAAACTTTATAGTATTTGCACTGGAGCTTGCCCTAAATGTCACCAAGAATCTATGTATTCTAGAAAAAACCCCTACGCGCTCATGGATACTCTAAAAATAAATGAAAAATGTTCGCATTGTGGTACAAAATACCGTATTGAGCCTTCATTTTTTTTCGGAGCTATGTATGTAAGTTACGCTGTTGGTATTGCCTTTGGTGTTGCTGCTTTTGTAATTAGCTATTTTTTCTTTGAAACTTCCTTAAAAACAACATTTATAGCTATTGTTGGCACTTTGGTAGTATTTATGCCTGTTATTATGCGTTTATCTCGAAATATCTGGATAAATATGTTTGTGAGCTACGACGAAACACGAGCGGAGGCTAAAAAAAAGCTACCCTAAACGTGCAATATCTATTTCGGGATCTAACGGTGCGTTATGCGTTATAAACGCATAAAGTTGCTTGGCAACGTCTGGCCCTATCATAACGCCTCGCGTGCCTAAACCATTTAATAGATATATGTGTTTATGCGTTTTATGGCGTCCTACTAAAGGTCGTCTATCGGCAACTGTAGGGCGAACACCTGCAACATGATCTACGATTTTAAAAGGACAATTTATTAAGGACGCTAAGCCTTCTAAAAGTTTCTGCTCTGCTTTTTCTGTGGTGTTATGACTTAAATCTACACGTTCGTAAGTTGCCCCTACTGTGTAACAATCGGCACCTATTGGAATAAGAAACACAGGACCTTTTAAGACAGCTTTAAGTTTTAAATCTGGCGCATGTATCGTAAGCACTTCTCCTTTCGTTGGCCTGAAGGTAGGCAGTTCAAAAAAAGGATTTTTAACCACACCATAGCCCTCTGCAAAAACAATGTGTTTTGCTGCTATCGTTTTGTAACGTACACCTGTTTCTAAATGTTCCAAACTCGCGTAGTGAAACGCTTCTTCAACAATTGCATTTTGCTTATTTAAAAAATTATGGTAGGCTTCTAATAAGCGTTTAACGTCTATTCTTCCCGTGTGCAATACCTCCCCTAAACCAAATGGTGCTTTAATGGCTGCATTGGTATTGGAATTAATTTTAGGCGCTAAGTAATGGGTTAATCGCGGCTTATCGGAGGCTGTAAACCAATTATTTTGCTCTTCTACGGACGTAAGCTTTCGGTATACTGGCAGTTTATAATCTAAAGTAACGTTTAAAAGTGCTTCTAACTCTTGGTAACGTTCTAAAACAAGTTTTAGCTGCAACTCACTTTTCCACACCGTTGTAAAGCGTTTTAGAATTACAGGGTTGTAAAGTCCTCCTGCCACTGTAGATGATTTTTGGGAATTGTCATCGAAAACGATAAACGTTTTCCCATGCCGCCTTAATTCTTCACAAAAGTTAATACCTGCCAACCCTCTACCTACTACAATATAATCGTACGCTTTTTTCATAGGTTGCAAATTTAAAGAATACGCAGCACTAATACCCGTTCTATCCCTGATTATGCACTAGTACTTTGTTACGAGGCTTCTAAATACAATAAACACCACTGTTTTATTAATTTTATTACAGCAGTGCTGCTCGAAAATTAAAAAACATAATGAAACGTGAGTATTCTGTAAGTGTTGGCAGTTGTTATAGGATTTCTAATATTCGATATGAATTTAACTTACATATAAGCGGTATGTTGAGCCATCCAAGACACTACTATAGGCCATAGCTCTTTTTTCGAATTTTGAGATTTCAAAATTCTACCATGATTATAGTTTTCCAAATATCCGTTAGCGAATCTAATGCCCCCGAACTCATTTTCCAAAGTGCAATAGCTACACCATCTGCAGTTTTAAGCACTATCTGTTTTTCTTCCATAATCCTAAAGCTTATCACAACAAAAAACGCCTGCTATACAAGCAGGCGTTTTAAATATTCTCTTAGATTTTTAATTAATATGTCCACATATCTAATTCAAAATCTCTAATTTTTGTTTTAATACGTTCAGATTCTAAAAGTTGCATTAAAGCGTTATCTGCAACATATTCTTTAATTTGCCTGTCGCCTTGTACATTTTCTTCTTTGTAAATGTAACCTTGAAAACGTCTGGCATTCAGAATATGGTCATAAGAATGTGGGATGGAACTATTTACATTATTAAATGCTTTGGCTTCATGCAATACATCTCTGGCATCTGGAAAAAATATCCAAAACAGCTCTACCATATCTGGGTTTTCATCGTCTATAAAGTTAACATCTGGAGCTACAGGAGCAATGCCTAATAATCTGTATTTCATTTCAGAGTGGCGCTTATCAAAATACCATAAACCTTTTAGGTGGTATTCTTGTATGTCTGCTGCTGTAATATCTCTTCTGTCTACAAACTCTTCAGATAATTCTTCACCTGCGTTTAACTGCTCAATACCGTATTCTGTAGTATCAACTTTAACTAATGCGGCTTCGATATCTTTTAACGTGCGTTTTGTTGTAAAATAAGAATCATCATAAATGTTTTTTATTTTTCCGTTTTTAATGTTTTTCATTAAAACATCGTATAAAGACCTCCTGTCTTTCCCTATGTTATTAGTGTCTACAGGATAGTATAATGGAAAATTAGCGCGCTCGTCTAACACAATACGCTCCCACGTCATCTTAGAAAACAGAATATCTCTATCGTCTATATACCCATAAGGTAAAGGCTTATCGTTGTCGATTTCCTTTTGTTGATCGGTTCTAACACCAATCTGACCAGGATCTGTAGCATTTAAGATGTTTGCTTGAGCAAACGAACTTGACACTGTAATAGCAGCTGCTACGGTTAATAAAAAACTTTTTAAATTCATCATCATTTTACTTTTTTTTATAATTATTAGGCTAACAACTTGGTTAGCCTAATTATTTTAATTTGTAAGTTCAACAAATACTGGCGATACTTTTTTAAGTCTCACACTTGCTCCAGAAGCTTTTGCCTCAATATCGAATATTTGCACTCCAGAACCTCTTTTAGCCTTACGCAAAGCTCCTTTTGCTCTACTATCTAGCTTGTTTCCTTTTACATTGATAGTTGGTTGTCCTGGCACTTTAAATTTAAATCCAGATACTCGTAACGGCAATTCGAAATCGAAATCGTCGAACTTGGCAGATACTGTAGACTTTTCTAAACTTTGACGTTGCATTTTTACAGAACCATCTTCTCCTCTTACGGTTCCTGTTGGCTTAGGTAAATCCTTAATTCTAAAAGTAGCGTTATCGCTTACAGGTTTACCATCAGGTAACTTACCAGTAACTTTAATGTTGATTTCTCTACCTTTTACACGTGTAGCATCTATAACATATTTACTACCTTTTACTCTAGATAGTCCTGCTGCACTAGCTGTTACTTTATTATCTGGTATACCAGCGAAAGATATTGTCATTGGGTTTTTTACACCACGGTACACAACATTCATTTTATCTGCTGATATTGTTGCAGAGTTTGGCTTAGATACAGTTGCGAAAGATGATTTTACTGGTACTTCAATTTCCTTACCATCTTCTCCAAAAATAAGGTTTCCTGTAATGGTGTGTTCTCCAACACCACCTGTACCTATTTTTAATTTTACTTTACCGTCTATAATTTCGTATTGGTTCTCTTTAAGTTCTCTCCCATCTAACTTTAATTCTACACGCTTTGGCTTTGTAGATCCATCTTTACGTCCTAAAACAATTTGTCCATCGAACTGCTCTCCGTTAAAGTATGCAGATTTTGAAGTCTCCATTAAAGTGGTGTAATTGTTATAAGATAACTGTGCTGCTTGCTCTCCTGCTAACATTGTAGATAACACTTCAGACTCCGTTGTTTTGATATCTGCTTGCAATTGTGTCATTTTAGTTAAAGATGCTACTAAAGGGAAACCTTTGTAGTGGTAATCTAACCAATCTTGCTCTACATTATCTCTGTTCTTTACAGGGTCTGTATTGAATTTAGCATTTACTTCTTCAACAACACTCGTCATAGTAGAATCGCCTTTTAAAACTTCTGCTACACCTTCTCTAAAGGTTTTCATGTGGTTTAAAAACTTTTGTCCTTCTTCGTCTACTTTTCCTCCTTTAAAGAAATTTTGGTCTAAATAATCTCCCTTATCCATGATTTCATAGTCTGTAGGGTCTTCTATTTTAGCCGTCATTTTACCTTTAAGATCTTCTAAGTAAGAATTAAAGTCTTTTGCTAACTTATCTATTTGAGATGCTTTTGCCTGTAAAGGTTCGTACTTTTCAGGTTCATCTGCTGCTTTTTGTTCTAAGCTGGCTACAAAATTTGAATTTCTAGATTCTGCTGCTTCGTTAGATTCGGTTAATTTTTCATTCATTAATCCGAAAGCTGATAATACTTCTTTTGACATATTTAAAGCTAGCATCGCTATAAATATTAAATACATCAAATTTATCATTTTCTGTCTTGGGGTTTGTTTTCCTCCTGCCATGATTTTAACTAGGTTTTTATTGGTTATTTAAAATTTGGGTAACCCCTAATTATTTACTCATTGCAGATAACATTCCGCCATATACGCCATTTAAAGATGATAGGTTAGATGCTAAAGATTCCATCTGTTCTTTTAATTTTGCTGCATTTTCAGCAGATTCTTTATTGATAGAAGCTTGCTTGTCTACACTTTCTAACTGTACTTTGTATAAGCTGTTAAGTGATTCCATTTGTGCTGCTGCTAACGATAATTCTTGACCATACTTTTTAGTAGCTTCTATAGAATCTACAGTTGGAGAAATTCCTTTTGCTGCACCTTCGAAGTTTTTAATGCTTTCGCCTAAGCTAGCCATTAATTCTCCGTCTATCTTAGCTTCTTTTAACATAGCATCTAATTTTTTAGACAATATGCCTTCTGGGTTGTTTTGTTGTACTTCTTTTTTAGATGCTTCCCCTCCTGCTAATTCTGGGTACACTAAAGTCCAATCTACTTCGTCGTCTACAGGTTCGAATGCAGATAGTGCAAAAATTAATGCTTCTGTTACTAGACCTATTGTTAATAATGCATTACCGTTTAATGGACCAAATTCCATGTGGGTAATTTTAAATAAAGCTCCTAAGATTACGATTGCTGCACCTAATCCGTAGGCCATGTTCATAAATTTTTTGCTTGCTTTTGACTTTGCCATAATTTCTTGGTTTTTAAATTTTGAGCTTTTGGTTACTCAAAGTAGGTTAAATTAATAGTTATTATTGATGATTTTGATTTGACTTTTTTAATGACCGTTTTTTGTTACGTTTGTCCCCAAGTAATCTTGAACGGTTCTAAATCCTATGTAACTTCTTGCAGAATCTGCGTATTCGTAATCTCTAGAACTTACTTGCAAGAAGTATGCAACATCTTTCCAAGATCCTCCGCGTATTACTTTACGTGTATTGTCTGGATCGTTAACACTAGGGTTTATGGTAGACGAATACTCGTATGATGATGGATCGTAGGATGCATTTACCCATTCTGCTACGTTTCCTGCCATGTTGTACAGGTTGTAATCGTTAGGCTCGTAAGACTTTGCTTCTACTGTATAAAGTGCTTGATCTGCCGCGTAATCTCCACGCACTGGCTTAAAGTTAGCTAAGTAGCAGCTTCTGTCACTTTTTGTGTAAGGTCCACCCCATGGGTATGTTGCTGCTTGCAGACCTCCTCTAGCGGCATACTCCCATTCTGCTTCAGACGGTAGTCTAAATGAATTTACAAGTGATGCTCCTTTTCTAGATTTTTGATACGAATTTTTATTTAATGTTCTCCATTCGCAAAATGCTTTTGCTTGCTTCCAAGTTACACCTACTACTGGATAATCGCCATAAGCGTCGTGCCAGAAGTAATCGTTATGCATTGGCTCGTTGTACGAGTATTCGAAATCTCGAATCCAAACTGTTGTATCTGGGTAAATTTCTACTTCTTCCTTTTTTACAACTTTGCTGCGCTTAACACCTCTATTTCTAGCGGCTTCTTGAATGTCCATGTAGTTGTATTGAAATTTAAATTTCTTAACATCCCATGTGCGCTTTCCGTTATAAGATTCTTCCAAAGGTAAATACATGGTATCCATAACTTCTGTGTAGAATTCATCTGGATATTCTTCTGTATCGAAAATTAAATCGATGTCTTTGTTAATTTTTCTACCCTCGTAACCTGTAGGGCCTAAACCTGTGTAATTTTCGAACATGTATCTTTCGTAAACAGACATATTTGCGGTGTCTGCATCTTTAAAAGCATATTCTCCAATACCTTCATCTTCTGGCGTTTTACCTACTTCGTCTGCTAGAATGGCTAATTTCATTCTAATTGTAGAATCTCTAACCCAATTTACAAACTGTCTGTACTCGCTGTTTGTTATTTCGGTTTCATCCATATAAAAGGCTCTTACTGTAACGGTTTTACCTGGCGCATCGTTAACCCCAGCTAAATCGTCGTCTGCTTTACCCATTATAAAAGCACCTCCAGGTACTAATGTCATACCATAAGGTTTTTCTGGATGCCATTTCTTTCCTTGATCTCCAACTAGCTCGCCTCTATTATTTTTAGAGCCACAACTGGCTAGCAATGTCAATACTGCGGTTAATAAAAAAAACTTCTTCATATACATAGAAAACTCGAGGTTAATTATTATAGCTTATATTTTGAGACCGTAAACATATTTATATATTTTCTAAAAAACAACTTTTTATCTAAAAAAATAACATTTCGTCGTGAAAAATTACCCTTTTACCGATAAACCTACTGTCTTGGCCTCTTCTATTTTGGTTAAATTGAATTCTTTTGAAATGCCTTAAACCATCTGTCTGGCACAATATTGTTGCATGCGTCCAAATAATCTTGATGCGTGCATGGTAATAACGTATGTCTTTTTAATTTATTATTAACATTTGCTAAAAAAGGAATCTCGACCCACCATCGTCCAGTCTTATTACTTTTATAAAATATGAGTTCTTGGGCTTCTAAAAGCGTAAAATACTTTTGAAAGTTGTTTTCGTTAGAAAAATCATCGTCTTTTATTCTACAATTAACGCCTTCTATAAAATACCACATTATTTGTGCTACTAGCATAGATGTTATATCGTCGTCGGGAGAAGGCTTGTACTCATAAATACCAAAGGAACTTACTTTATTACTTATACCGGCATATCGTGCTATGGCACAGATTTCTTTGCCATCTAAACCGTTTGGCGAAAATTTTTGTTTTAAACTTACTTCTGCGCCTTTAACGGCTGTTAAATCGATACTAACAATGTTGGCATCTCTTAAAACGGGCTCTACTAAGGTAATATCTCTATTAATTTCTCCTAACCTGTAAGACTCAAAATAGAGCCTATCCATTAAATCGATTTCTTCTTGAGAATTAAAATAGGTTTGATAACCAATATTTGCGTAATTAAAGAGGTTATAAGGTTCGTCTAAAATTACTTTACCAACAAAACTATTGTTTTTTATAGGTTTTGCAGAATCTCCTAAATCGAACTTACTGTCTATATTTACCAAATTAACCATTGGCATTAACGCATCGTAAGCACGGTAATTGGCATAGGTTAAATCTTGTGTGCCCCCTAAAAGTAATGGTATTACGTTTTGTTTTACAAGAATTTCTATAGTTTCTCGTAAAGCAAAATAGGTGTCTTCTACACTTGCGCCAGCATTTATATCGCCTAGATCTACCACATTGGTTGTCCAAGCTCCTGGAAAAAGTGCGTAAAATGCTTTTCGTATTTCGTCTAGGGCGAAGCCTTCGCCTATATAATCTACATGATTTCTATTTTCTACAACTCCTAAAACAGCGATATCGACACCTTCTAAGGAAGGGATTCCGTTTTGTATGGAATGTATGTTTAGTTTTCTTCCTAATGCTTGTTCAGACAGCAATTCATTATGTGCTAAAACGGCATCTGATACTGGTGAAAGAAAATTAAAATTCATGAGGTGTTAGTTATTTTTTCTTTGCGGCCGTTTTTCGAGTTGTTGTTTTCTTGGCCGTTGTTTTTTTAGTTGTTGCTTTCTTTTTAGCGGGCGCTTTCTTTTTAGCTGCAGCTTTTTTCTTTGGTGCTTTTGTTGCAATATGAGCTTGTGCTTCTTCTAAAGTCATTTCAGAAACATCTACTGTTTTAGGCAGCTCTACTTTTATTTTACCTTTTATCACATTATGCCTTCCCCATCTTGCTTTTTCTACGCGAATGCCTTCGTCTTCCCAATGGTGGATCAATTTGTCTTTTTCCTTTTGGATTTTATCTTCTACCAGTTGTACAATATCTGCATCAGACAGGTTATCCCAATCGTATTTTTTATTGACGTTTATAAACATATTGTTCCATTTTATAAATGGGCCAAAACGTCCTTTTCCTTTTTGTACAGGTAAATCTTTATAAATGTATATTGGCGCGTCTGCTTTTTGTTTTTCTTTTATTAAAACAATAGCATCTTCAAGCTCAACGCTTAAAGCATCTTGTCCTTTTGGCAAAGACACATAAGCGGTACCAAACTTCACATACGGCCCAAAACGTCCATTATTCACTAAAACCTCTTCGCCTTCGTATTCTCCTAAATGCTTTGGCAGCTGAAACAGGTCTAGCGCTTCTTCGTAGGTTATCGTATTTAATTGTTGTTCTGGCCCTAAACTTGCAAACTGCGGTTTTTCTTCATCATCTACAGTTCCTATTTGAACCATTGGGCCAAATTTACCCAAACGTACGCTTACCCGTCGTCCTGTTTTAGGATCTTCTCCTAAAATACGCTCGCCAGACTCACGTTCTGCATTTTCTTTTACATCTTCTACAACGGGATGGAATTTTTTATAGAAAGATTGCATCATTTCGGTCCAATCTTCTTTTCCTTCCGCAATTTCGTCGAAATCTTCTTCTACTTTTGCTGTAAAGTTGTAATCTAAAATAGCTTCGAAATGATTTACCAGAAAATCGGTTACAATCATGCCTATATCTGTTGGCACCAGTTTGCCTTTGTCTGAGCCTACTTTTTCAGAAAGGGTAATTGTTTTTACTTGCCCCTCTTCTAATTTTAATTGTGTGTATTCGCGTTCTGTGCCTTCTACTGTGCCTTTTTCCACATAATTTCTATTCTGAATGGTTGAAATCGTAGGGGCATAAGTAGACGGTCGTCCAATACCTAACTCTTCCAATTTTTTCACTAAAGAGGCCTCTGTAAAACGTGCTGGCGGTCTTGTATAGCGTTCTGTTGCCGAAATATAACTATTGAGTAATGTTTCTTGTACCTGCATTGCTGGTAACATACCGTCTTGCTCTGCATCTTCATCGTCTGTACCTTCTAGGTATACTTTTAAAAATCCTTCAAATTTTATAACTTCTCCGTTAGCAGTAAATGTTTCCTTATGGGTAGATCCTGCTATTTTTACGTTTGTACGTTCCAATTGTGCATCGCTCATTTGGGAGGCTATAGCTCTTTTCCAAATCAGCTCGTATAAACGTGCTTGGTCTCTATCTATATCTACGGTATGTCTGGAAAAATCGGTTGGTCTTATGGCTTCGTGAGCCTCTTGTGCGCCTTTTGCTTTTCCTTTATAATTTCTTGGATTGCTGTAATTAGAGCCGTAGGCAGTTTCTATTTCTGCTTGTGCCCCTTGCCTTGCCTCATCAGATAGGTTTACACTATCTGTTCTCATATATGTTATTAAACCTGCTTCGTATAAACGCTGTGCCATCGTCATGGTTTTACTTACCGAAAAGTATAACTTTCGAGATGCTTCTTGCTGCAAGGTAGATGTTGTAAAGGGCGCTGCTGGCGATTTTTTTGCAGGTTTCTTTTGGAGATCGGCTACTTTAAAATTTGCTGGCGCATTTAATTCTAGAAACTTTTGTGCTTCTGCTTTTGTTTCAAAATTCTTAGGCAGTTTGGCTTTAAAGCTTTGACCGTCTTCATTAGAAAATTCCGCATCTATTCTATAAGATGCTTTAGGCGTAAACCCTTGAATTTCTCTTTCTTTTTCTACAATAAGACGTACGGATACCGATTGTACGCGGCCTGCAGATAAACCGCCTTTTACTTTACGCCACAATACAGGCGAAAGCTCATATCCTACTATTCTATCTAAAACACGACGCGCCTGTTGCGCATCTACAAGATCGTAATCTATACCTCTTGGGTTTTCTATGGCCTTCTTAATTGCTGCCTTGGTAATTTCATGAAAAACAATGCGTTTTGTTTTTTCTTTATCTAATTTTAAGGTTTCCGCTAAGTGCCACGCAATGGCTTCTCCTTCTCGATCCTCATCACTAGCTAGCCAAACAATCTCTGCGCGTTTTGCTAAATCTTTAAGTTTTTTTACAACTTCTTTTTTGTCTTTAGATACTTCGTATTTAGGTTTAAAATCACCATCTACATTAACACCCAACTCCTTCGAGGGCAGGTCTGCTATATGTCCAAAACTAGACTCTACTTTAAAATCTTTTCCTAAAAATTTCTCTATAGTCTTAGCCTTGGCTGGTGACTCTACTATTACTAAATTCTTCGCCATACGTTGTTTTTTGTAGCTACAAATGTATATGAAAAAAAGTTTATCTACCTAATTTATCGGTAATTTACACAATCTTAATATTATGACAGCCAGTTTACGTTTTATATTTTTCTAAAAGTTAAAACCAAAAGTAAATGCACCAAAGGCATGTGCCACAGCTGTTGGTGTTTCTTTTGTATTAAAATTGTATTCTAACTTGTATATGTAATGTTCTGTTCTCCAAACACCACCTGCTTTTAATGTTAAAATTTGACGTTCTATAGCCGTTGTAAAAGGATCGTTATTATTAAAAGGATTACCTTCTATTAAAGCGTTTAACAAAACGTACCTGTATCCTGCGGTTACAAAACCAAACACTTCTTTGCGTGTTTTTCCAGATAGAGCATTCAACCTATAGGAGTTTTGAAGATCTAGAAACTTTCCAAAGAAAAATTGGAACTCGTTAGCCACATAGGTGTCTTTGCTCCCTAAACTTACAGAACTGTGGTTTTGAAAACTTGTTTTAGCAGTCGAGGTTACTTCGTATACTTTTAAAGCCTTGAGGTTAACTAACCAACTAGATGCAATCTCGTCTGTCCACGGTGGGTCGCTTTCTATATTAAAAAAATCATGGAACCCAATTTGTAAATTGCTTGCTAGAGAAGGCGTGCCCGTAACCCCTGTTTCTAAAGCTAAAAACAATGCTGATTTCTGTTTGATTTTAGCTATTTCTATAGCCACAAAAAGCCAACCTGCATAAGGGCGATCAAAATTATTTACATCTGTAGAAATTAAATTTGTGGGGGTATAAATTTCGCTACCTAGCGCTACACTTAATTGCAGTTTCTCTTCTGGTTGCGTTTTCAATAAAGGCAAAGATTTAATCGATTTTCTATAAGTTGCATGAAAACCTGCTGTGTAATACCTGTCTTGAAATATAAATTTATCGTTACTTATTTTTAATTCTAACTGATTATTTTGAGAACTTGCGACCTGTGCGGATAAAAACAATAAAATATAAAGTAATGCTCTCAATTGTAATTTAGGTTTTGGCTTGGTAACTTAGGTAGTCGACTCTTTAGAACTTTACTATCAATTAGTCTAAAATGTTTACTGCAACAGGACCAATTGTAGCTAGCGTGCAAGATATTAGATACAAACACTTCTGGTTTGTATACTTTACAATGCTGTAGCTCCTATTTTATCAATATCTGTTTTCGTATCAAAATCTACAACATGCTTGTAAATAAGGTAGGATGGTAAATACACAAATGTTTGCAAGAAAAATTGCCCGATACCACAGCTTAACATCCCTATAACAAGAATTGCCATGTAAGCCAGTACTATGAGCCCAAATGCAATGAGCCAATTTTTATTGGCTATTTTAAAACTAAGTTTTAATACTTCGCTCAAACTCAATGTTTCATTATAAACAAAAACTGGCATTAAAAAAGCTAGAGGCACTACCATATAGATAAGTGGTATATAGCACAGCAAAGCAGACGGTATTATTAATAGCAAACCTATTAGCGTAAGTACGGCCACCCGCTTTAAACGTCCTTCTTTTATAAAATAAAAGAAATCTGAGTTTGTAACAGCATCTCCATTGTCTACGAGCTTTATAATTCTGTAAAAAGCAGCATTTAAGGCAGATACTACCACTCCCAACACTATAAAACCTACGGTAATAATTAAAATGTATGGTATAGACATGCTCTCTACAAAATTGTTAATCCCCTCTGGATTATTTCCTTGTTCCGTAATTACAAAACCTAATAATGGTACGTAAAAAATAGCTATTAAAGGAATAAACACCACCAAAGTAAAGACCTGTAACAACAACCCCTGCACCCAAACTTTCTTAAATAATTCTATAGACTCGCTTACAAGATCGCCAAAATCGAGTGTTTTTGCATTTTCTATTTTTTCTAAAAGAGTTTGGAATGGTTGCATAGTTTACTTTGTGTAAATAAACTACAATTATACGCAAAAACACCATGCATTGCAACACGTAAAATAAATGCTATTAAAATATAAAATAAGTTAGTACAATAACGTTGGTACGCCGTTCTCGCAAATTACGGTCTCAGGCTTATGGGGAGCATCGCAAGTAGAAAACACTCCCCACTTCTCGTTGTAACTTATTTCTGCCTGTGTGTACTTATCCACTTTTTCTAAAAAGGCTAATGTATCTATTGTTTTGGGATAGAAAGCAAAACCCTGAGGGCCGCCACAGGCTTTAGCGCCGTATGGCACAGCACAAAAAGCACTGGTATCGCTACAAGTTATACCTGTAACATCTTTTGCAATGGCATCGAATTTAAATAATAAATCTAGATAATCTAATTCTTGAGGAGAGATATCTCGAGTTACAATTAACTCTGTATTGCTTAACGCTTCGATTTTCCATTGGTAATTATTTGGAAAATGCTCCTGCGTTATGGCTATCGTATTATCTATCATTTCCCACTTTCCTTTAAAGGCCTGAAAAATAAGTGGTGGCGTTTTTCCCCATCCTGGAGACCGGTCTACTAATTGCCCTTTTTCTTTAAACTGAATGCCAAAATTATTTTCTGGTAATTCTGAAGTTCTGTTAAACGTAATTTTATTTTCATTAAATGCTGTTGCTTCCCAACTGCCTAATAATAAATTATCTGTATCTATAATTACCTCATCATTACTTTCGCATTTCATATTCATGAAACAAAACGATATGGAAACAATAAAAAGCACATGCTTTATTAACTTCATCTTCTTCAAACTTTTACAACCTATTTAGTGGATGCTCAAAATAAGAAAATGATTTCAATAAAATCTAAAAATTATATTAAAAATCAACCTGTCACTTTGTCACAATAGTCAATTATATTGTATCTTTGCATGCATATTAACTCTTGATGAGTTGTAGATTATTATGGAAAAAATTATAGACGAAAGCAAGCAGGGCGCTTCTCTAAATATAGAGAATAAAGCAGAAAACACACGTAAACTTTTTATAGAAAGTTATGGCTGCCAAATGAATTTTAGCGATAGTGAAATTGTAGCTTCTATTCTTGCAAAGCAAGGTTATAACACAACACAGAACTTAGAAGATGCCGATTTGGTTTTGGTAAACACCTGCTCTATTAGAGATAAAGCCGAACAAACTGTTAGAAAACGTTTAGAGAAATACAATGCTGTAAAGCAAAGCTCCAACCCAGACATGAAGGTTGGGGTTTTAGGCTGTATGGCAGAACGCTTAAAGAGTAAGTTTTTAGAAGAAGAAAAAATTGTAGATCTAGTGGTTGGGCCAGACGCTTATAAAGATTTACCTAATCTTTTAGCAGAAGTTGAAGATGGTAGAGATGCCATTAACGTTATCCTTTCTAAAGAAGAAACTTATGGAGATATTGCACCAGTACGTTTAAATACCAACGGGGTTACTGCCTTTGTTTCTATTACCAGAGGTTGCGATAACATGTGTACATTTTGTGTGGTACCGTTTACCAGAGGTAGAGAACGCAGCAGAGAACCACAAAGTATTATAGAAGAAATAAACGAGCTTTGGGACAAAGGCTATAAGGAAGTTACACTTTTAGGCCAAAATGTAGACAGCTATTTGTGGTATGGTGGCGGACTTAAAAAAGATTTTGAAAAAGCTACAGACTTCGAGAAAGCTACAGCTGTTAATTTTGCCATGCTTTTAGATATGTGTGCCAAAGCCCAACCTAAAATGCGTTTTCGCTTTTCCACATCTAACCCTCAAGACTTTACGTTAGATGTTATTGAAACTATGGCCAAGCATAGAAACATTTGCAATTACATACACCTGCCTGTACAAAGTGGCAGCAACCGCATACTAAAAGAAATGAACCGCTTGCACACGCGCGAAGACTATTTTAAGCTTATCGATAACATAAAACGTTTAATTCCAGATTGTGCCATAAGCCAAGACATGATAGCTGGTTTCCCCACAGAAACCGAGGAAGACCACCAAGACACACTCTCTCTAATGGCTTACGTTAAGTACGACTTTGGTTTTATGTTTGCTTATTCTGAACGTCCTGGCACACTTGCAGAACGCAAAATGGAAGACGATATTCCCGAAGCCGTAAAAAAACGCAGACTTAACGAAATTATAGCCTTGCAACAGGAACATAGTTTATACCGTACACAAGAACATATTGGCAGAACGGAAGAAGTTTTAATTGAAAAAGCCTCTAAAAGATCAGACGCACATTGGTCTGGAAGAAACACACAAAATACTGTTGTAGTTTTTCCTAAAGGAAATTACAAGGTAGGCGATTTTGTTAATGTTAAAATTACAGATTGCACCAGTGCTACGCTATTGGGCGAACCTGTGGGATACTCCGAAAACAATTAAAATAAATGTTTAATTTTAATAACAGAACATTTTCTCTAGTTGAAAACTTAAAGCCCTTATTTGAACGCAAACGAAAAGGTAGTGTGGTTGCTGCTAGTTATTTTATAACTAACCTTTGGTAAAACTATTGCAATGCTAAAAGCAGGTAAACTAAAAAAACAGGCATTTCTGAATATATTGAAAACTAAGCACCTATGGAATCAGTACAAGCCATAAAACAACGTTTTGGCATTATAGGCAATACCTTGGCACTTAATCGCGCTATAGAAAAAGCTATACGCGTTGCACCAACAGACATTTCTGTTTTAGTAACAGGCGAAAGTGGCGTTGGTAAAGAAAGTATTCCTAAAATAATACACCAACTCTCCCACCGTAAACATAACAAATACATTGCTGTAAACTGTGGTGCTATTCCAGAAGGCACTATAGACAGTGAATTGTTTGGACACGAAAAAGGCGCTTTTACAGGAGCTACATCTACACGCAGTGGGTATTTTGAAGTTGCAGATGGTGGCACTATTTTTTTAGACGAAGTTGGAGAACTCCCCCTAACCACGCAAGTGCGCTTATTACGTGTTTTAGAGAATGGTGAATTTATTAAAGTAGGCTCTAGTAAAGTACAAAAGACCAATGTGCGTATTGTTGCGGCGACAAACGTAAATATGTTCGAAGCTATAGAGAAAGAGAAATTTAGAGAAGACCTCTATTACCGCCTTAGCACAGTAGAACTACTATTACCTCCACTTAGAGAACGTACGGAAGACATTCACTTATTATTTCGAAAATTTGCCAGCGATTTTGCTCTAAAGTATAAAATGCCAACGGTTAAGTTAACCGATAATGCCGTGCAATTATTACAAAAACACAGGTGGAGCGGTAATATTAGGCAACTGCGAAATGTGGCAGAACAGGTTTCTGTTTTAGAGCAAAACAGAACTATTACGGGCGAGGCTTTAAAAACCTACCTTCCTGTTTATGGGGCAAACAATTTGCCTGCCGTAGTAAAATCGTCTAAAAGTGAAAGCGATTTTAGCAGCGAACGGGAAATTCTCTATAAAGTACTCTTCGATATGAAGAGCGATTTAAACGACCTTAAGAAGTTAACCATGGAACTTATGAAAAATGGAAACTCTAAAGACGTTGAAAAAGAGAATGAACACCTAATTCAAAAAATATATGGTGATGACGATGCCGTTTCTGAAGATTTTGCTTTTGAAGAGGAAACTGTCGTGGAAAGACCAGAAGTACTCTCTATACCAGAACGCGCCAATGTGAGCAATAACGGAGATAAATACCATTTTGCTGAAGAAATTGAGGAAGAAGAAACATTATCTTTGCATGATAAAGAATTAGAACTTATTAAGAAATCTTTAGAACGCCATAATGGCAAACGCAAATTAGCGGCATCCGAGCTAGGAATTAGCGAACGCACATTATATCGAAAAATAAAACAATACGATCTTTAAAAAGATTTATATCTAACACATAATTAATTTATTATACAACGCCCCAAACAAGCATTAAAAAACAACTTATGAAAAAAAAATTAAGCCTTTTATTTTTAATTATCTCAATATCACAAATTTTAAATTCGCAAACTATAGTTCCTGATACTAGTTTTGGTGATAACGGATTTTTCACACTACCTCTTGCAGG
Source organism: uncultured Flavobacteriaceae bacterium (assembly GCA_947489085.1). GTDB lineage: Bacteria > Bacteroidota > Bacteroidia > Flavobacteriales > Flavobacteriaceae > Jejuia. Next base: position 54,105 of record CANLCJ010000012.1, on the reverse strand, counting down.
TGAATCAAGCTTTACGACATTAACAATACTAAACGAAGGTGAAACCACTTTAGTTGGGGTTAGTGTTGCTTTTACCAATAATGAAACAGATAATTTCATCGTAAAACTAACTTCAAATGGATCTTTAGATCAAAATTTTGGTAATAACGGCATTCTAGATATAGTAGATTTCGATAGTGAATTTGATATACAGGAACACCTCGACGGATTTTTAGTGCATTTTAGAAGAACAAATACTTCAACTAGTCAACAATCTATATTTCGATACGATTCCAACGGAAACTTAGACATTTCTTTTGCTGATAATGGAGAGTTGAGGACACCCATGGTTAACCAGTCTTCTTCTGGTGATAGTCTGGTCGTGTTAAATGACAACACGTTTTTGATAACAAGCTCTGTTGGTGTGGTAAGCCGCTACACTACCAGTGGTCAATTAGATACTTCTTTCGGGAATAATGGCATGCAAAATGCTTCTATTACTTATGTATTTGGAGTTAGTGAAAATAATGAAATATTTTCGGCAACTACTACAAGCATAGTCAAACAGGACATCGATGGCGAATTGGTCGAAAGTTTTGGAGAGGAAGGGGTTTTCTCTTTCCCTGTTGATGATCAAAGTGATTATGATGCTAGAATCTTTGACGATCAATTTGTTTATTCTATAACCACAGGTTCTCCTCCAATTAGTAGACTATACAAAATAGATTTAAATGGAGTTTTAGACACTAATTTTAATAGCAACGGATTTACAGATTTAAAATCTGTAAACGACCCTCGAATTCAGGGCTATTTTGCACATACATTTTCAAATACTATTTTTTATACTATGGGAGATATAGAACAAAATAATGATTTTGGGGTTGCGCCTTTTTTCGAAGCCTACAATTTATCTGGCGAATCAATCAATCTAAACAATGAGCCTTTTTATATAGAAAATAATTTACCAAGTTTATTTTTCAATGACGTTCAGGCTACAGAAAACTCTTTATTTGCTGTCGGCATTAGTATTTCTAATCAGAACATAGCACGTTTGGTTTTAGCAAAGTACGCCCTATCAAATACATTGTCTATAAATGAAACGATCGTAGAGAATATAAAATTTATTAATCCTATTAAAGATAAGCTAGTTGTAGAAAGCCCTAAAAAAATAACAAAAATAGATGTATTTAATATAAACGGTATTAAAGTTGCTACAAGTAATAATGCAACTGTTGATACACGCTTATTAGCTTCTGGTGTTTACATAATGAAAGCATCTTTTGAAGATGCAATACTCGCAAAAAAAATAATTAAACTTTAATGTGTTATTTTTAAATTCTTATGAAATTTTTAAATCTTCTTTGTACAATTTTTCTATTTAGTATTCTCAATACCTCATGTGGCATATACTCCTTTACAGGAGCCTCTATCTCTCCAGACACAAAAACATTTCAGGTAAATCGGTTTGAAAACAATGCGCTACTTATAGAACCCGGATTAGAACTGCTCTTTAGAAATAGTATGATTGAGATTCTGGAGAACCAAACCAATCTTAATAACGTAAACTCCAATGGAGATATCGTATATGAAGGTGAAATAACAGAATACCGTATTTCGCCAACAACGGCAACAGCAGACAATACAGCCGCTCAAAACAGACTCACAATTACAATAAAAATTCATTTTTTTGATAAAAACGATCCTGAGGCAGAATTCGACCAAGCCTTTTCCTTTTTTAGTGATTATGATGGTACTTTGCAACTTACAGGAGCTGTTAGAGATAATGCTATAGAAGAAATTTTTGAGCGTATTACGCAAGATGTATTTAACGCCTCTTTGGCAAAATGGTAACAGTGTTTTGAATAGTCACGATTTTACAACCTTATTGCAACACCCACAACAGGTTAATGCCCAAAAAACAGAAGCATTAAAACGCGTTGTTACGGAGCATCCTTATTTTCAAGCTGCAAAAGCGTTATACCTTAAAGGCTTAAGGCAACAAGAAAGCGAAACCTATAATACGCATCTAAAAATTACAGCTGCTTACACTACAGACAGAAGTATTTTATTCGATTTTATAACTTCTAATGTGTTTTTACAAAACGAAATATCTAAAAACATAAAACAGAACAACATTTCTATAAATGCTATAGATGTAACTGTAAGCGACGTTTCTACAGATAAACACTTGACTGTAGATGATGTTTTGAAGCAACACATTAAAGATACCGATGGTGTTTTAGATCCAGAATTATTTCAGCCAAAGTCTCCGTTAAAAAACAACACAACAACACCATCACAAAAAGTAGAAGCACCTCAAGAACGTACTCCAGAGGCCACACTTAATTTGGGAAAACCTCTTGTATTTGAAAAAAGAGAAACACACTCTTTTAACGAATGGCTTAAACTTACAACATTACAGCCCGTTAAACGAACGAAATCTGCACCAGTACCTCAACAAGAATTAACACCCGAGGCACAACACGATAAAGAACCACACAAAATAAAACAGAATGAACTTATAGATAAGTTTATTGCAGAAAACCCAAAAATAACGCCAAAAAAAGCAAGCACTATTAAAAATAATCCTGTAACAATACGCGTTGCAGAACCAGAGGGGTTAATGACGGAAACATTGGCTCGAATTTATGTGGAACAGAAAAACTATAAAAAGGCAATTCAATCCTATAAGATATTAAGTTTGAAATATCCAGAAAAAAGTAGTTTCTTTGCAAACCAAATTAAAGCAGTAGAACAATTACAAGAACAAAATAAATAGAATAATGGGTACGTTTACAATATTTTTAGTCCTTATCGTAGTTGTAGCATTTTTACTAATAGTAGTAGTTATGGTACAAAACCCAAAAGGTGGTGGGTTATCTTCATCGTTTGGTGGCGGTGGCACACAACAATTAGGAGGTGTTAAAAAAACAACAGATTTTTTAGACAGAAGTACTTGGACGTTAGCTACACTTCTTTTAGTTCTTATTCTAGTATCTAATGTTGCTATAAATAGAGGAGGTAGCGCTACAGAATCTAAAGCTTTCGACGAAAACGCACAAACAACACAACCTATACAAGACGCACCATCGCAAGCTTTGCCAGATGCTGGTACTGCGAACGACGCTGCTCAATAAGTCTTATCTTAAATAAAACATACAAAATGTCAACTTTTTAAGTTGGCATTTTTTTATTGCTGAAAGTTTGTCAGTTTAAATGTCGTGGCACATTTTTAGCTTATCTAATAAGCGTTTAACAATAACATAATTTATTAAAATATAAAACTAAAATGGGATTAAACATTAAACCTTTAGCAGATAGAGTTCTTATAGAACCTGCTGCAGCTGAGACAAAAACAGCTTCTGGAATTATTATTCCTGATAACGCCAAAGAAAAACCACAAAAAGGAACTGTAGTTGCTGCTGGACCTGGTACAAAAGACGAGCCTGTTACCGTTAAAGTAGGAGATACTGTTTTATATGGTAAATATGCTGGTACAGACCTTAAATTAGAAGGTAGCGATTACCTAATTATGCGCGAAAGCGACATATTGGCTATTATATAAATAGTGTCCTGCTGTTAACGCATGACTTTTCAGCAATCTTAAAAATTAATTATTTAAAAATCCAACAGCATAAACTGCTGGTAAAACGTTAAAATTAAACACAATGGCAAAAGATATAAAATTTGATATTGAATCTCGCGACGGTTTAAAACGCGGTGTAGATGCATTAGCAAATGCAGTAAAAGTAACTTTAGGTCCTAAAGGACGTAATGTAATTATTAGCAAAAGTTTTGGAGCGCCTCACGTTACTAAAGATGGTGTTTCTGTTGCTAAAGAAATCGAATTAGAAGATGCACACGAAAATATGGGTGCGCAAATGGTTAAAGAAGTTGCTTCTAAAACTAACGATTTAGCTGGTGATGGTACAACCACAGCAACTGTTCTTGCACAAGCAATTGTAAAAGAAGGTTTAAAGAACGTAGCCTCTGGTGCAAACCCTATGGACTTAAAACGTGGTATCGACAAAGCTGTGGAAGCTATTACTGCCGATCTTGAAAAACAAGCCCAAAAAGTAGGTAACTCTTCAGAAAAAATAAAGCAAGTAGCCTCTATATCTGCAAATAACGATGATACTATTGGAGAATTAATTTCTAAAGCTTTCGAAAAGGTTGGTAAAGAAGGGGTTATTACTGTAGAAGAAGCTAAAGGTTTAGATACTTATGTAGATGTTGTAGAAGGTATGCAGTTCGACAGAGGTTATTTATCGCCTTACTTTGTTACAGATTCTGATAAAATGATTGCCGATTTAGAAAACCCATATATTTTATTATTTGATAAGAAAATTTCTAACTTACAGGAAATTCTTCCAATATTAGAGCCTGTGGCACAATCTGGCCGTCCGTTATTAATTATTGCAGAAGATGTAGATGGACAAGCACTTGCTACTTTAGTTGTAAACAAATTAAGAGGTGGTCTTAAAATTGCAGCTGTTAAAGCACCAGGTTTTGGAGACAGACGTAAAGCCATGTTAGAAGATATTGCCATTTTAACTGGTGGTACTGTTATTTCTGAAGAAAGAGGATTTACTTTAGAAAATGCCGATTTAAGTATGCTTGGTACTGCAGAAACTGTTACTGTAGATAAAGATAATACAACGGTTGTTAATGGTTCTGGAGAAGCTGAAGCGATTAAAGCTCGCGTAAACCAAATTAAAGCACAGATAGAATCTACTACATCTGATTACGATAAGGAAAAACTTCAAGAGCGTTTAGCTAAATTAGCTGGCGGTGTTGCTGTACTTTATGTTGGCGCAGCATCTGAAGTTGAAATGAAAGAGAAGAAAGACCGTGTAGACGATGCTTTACACGCTACAAGAGCTGCCGTAGAAGAAGGTATTGTTGCTGGTGGTGGTGTTGCACTTGTAAGAGCTAAGACTATCTTAGAAAACATTACAACAGAGAATTTAGATGAAACTACTGGTGTACAAATAGTAAATAAGGCCATTGAATCGCCATTAAGAACTATTGTAGAGAACGCAGGTGGCGAAGGCTCTGTAGTTATTAATAAGGTATTAGAAGGTAAAAAAGATTTTGGATACGATGCTAAATCTGAAGCTTATGTAGATATGCTTAAAGCTGGAATTATAGATCCTAAAAAAGTAACACGAATAGCATTAGAGAATGCCGCTTCTGTTGCTGGTATGATCTTAACTACAGAATGTGCTTTAATAGATATTAAAGAAGATGCTCCTGCTGCTATGCCTCCAATGGGTGGTGGTATGCCAGGCATGATGTAAAAAACACATCTTAGTGAAATATTAAAAATCCCTTCTAAAGTAAGTTTTAGAAGGGATTTTTTTATCTCTACTTGTTAAAAATATTCGATAAAATTTGTGTACTTAACATAATAGAGTTGCTTCTTAAATCTCGATCTGAACTCAACGTGGCAAACGTTACTGCAAAACGCACACTACCTTGTATGGTTACGCCTGCCGTAATATTTCCAAAACCAAAAGGCTTTTCATCTTCTACAGATAATCTCTGGTAAAAATCGCTGCCTCCCGCGTAAAGGCCATAATTTATGTTGGTAAAGAAATTAAAAGTATTATCGTCTGTGGAAAGACTGTAATAAAAATTACCAAAAAGGCTTCCTACCCCATTAGAGGTATTTACATCGGTATTAAATTCTTGCAATTCTACTCCTGCTCTAGCGCCCAAATTTAAATACGTAAAAGCACGTTTACTCTGGTAGTAATGGATGGGATATACAATTTCCAGATACGCATTACCGCCTTTAGAAATTAAACGTTGAAAAGCAGCAGTTTCATCAGCCTCCTCCATGCTTTGCTCGGTATTTTCCATAGTATTCTCTTCTGCATCTTCCGCATTTTGCATGTTGCCATCTTCTGTACTGTCGTTATTTGTTTCAATGGTACCTTGATTAGATAGTAAGGATCCAAATGTAATTTTAAAAGCGCCTAAATAAGCCGATGCCAGTTCTGTTTCTATAGTAGCACCACTGCCGTTGGTGTTAAATAACAATGTGGCCTCGTTTCCAAAATAGAAACTTTGCTCGTTATCTTTATCATAAATTGCCTCGAAGGCCTGCCCCTTTGTGGCATCGGATGTTGGGAAAAACGCATCTCCCCAAAAGTGTTTCTTTTTAGCACACAATAAAGATCTGTTTGCAAATTTAAAAGTTTCGCGTTCAGCTTTAATAGCATCTGATAATTTTATTATTTCGTTTATATCTTTTGCTTTTGCTAATTCCTCTTCACTTTTTGCAAGTGTGTCTTTGGCATGTTCCATGACATCTTCAAAATACCGTATTGCTGCCTTAGGCAGTAATCTTACTACAAGAGGGTCTACCTGCTTATCATCATTTTGCAAAAAACCGCAACCCGCGTCTTTTATGGTGTAACATTCCATCTCAAACCCTAAATCATTCAAGGTGTTTAACAGCTTTTTTTCTGAGAATCCAGAGTTTACAGTAAATTCAAATTTCTTATCATCATTATAACTAAAAGTCAGTCCTGCTTCAATAATTTTTAATTGCGAAATTTTTGTGTCAATTTCTTCCTTAGAAAGTTTAGTAACTTTAGTTGTATCACATGATTTTTCAAGTTTAAGTTGACATTCTAATTTCTGAATTTTGGTCTTCAAATCACTATTAGACGTTATTTCATCGTTTACCTTTAAACCTTCTAATAGTTTGACGATGCAACTAGATGTATCCTTTTTTAATTCTCGTAACTTTTTATAGTTTATCGCAAAATTCTTATTATCATTTTTTTTGTAACGCTCTTTAATTGTTGGCACTTGTGCTATAATACTATTACAATACACACAAAAGATAAGGACTATAATTTTTTTCATAATTGGGATGGTTAGGGTGTTATTAATGCCCTAAAGTTACATCAGAATATTATAAAAATCTTACATAATAGTTTAACTCATACTTTTTTTAGGTGTAAAACCATTACGATTTAACCATATATATAGTTTACTTTATGTTATTTATTATTTTACCTACTACAACCTCTCCATAACAAAAAAATTTTAACTCTTTAAAAACTATAGTATTATTACTTTTCTTTCTTAGCTTCTGGTAATAGTTTCGCTGTTAAATAGGGTGTTGTAATGTATTTTTTAGAAACACTTTTAATAAATTTTGGTGTTAATTTTTTTAAAAATTTTTTAGACACTGTAACATCATAAAATTTATTTTTATTCCACCTCGCTTTATCGTAGAGGTAACCTAACCAGTAACTGTTTTTTTTAAGTGATTTTTCGTGACTTAGTATTCTATTCTCCTTAATAGCTTCTACTTCCTTTTTTGTTGGCCCTTTTTCTATAAATGTTTTTATAACCGCCAAAGCTTCTTTTTCTAAAGCGTCTATATTCTTTGGGCTACAATCGAATGTTATATATGCTGAATATCTTGGGTAAGGTCTTTTATAATGCTTAAAACTACTCCCTAATGCATATATACCTCCTTCTTCTTCGCGTAATGCTTTTTTTAAACGCTGTTTTAGTACAGCTCCAAATATCTTAATGGCGTCGTTCTCACTTTTTCTATATTTAGCATCTGCTTCAAAATACATTTCTAATGTCGCTTTGTCTTCTAAACCTTTGTAAACGGTTAACTTTTCGTTTTCTAAACTGTGTTTAAAATCAGAAAGTACAAACTTTTCGCGATCTGCTGTAAAAGGTAGCGATGCGATATAGGTTTCGCATAAAGTCTTCAATTCGGTTTCATCAAAATCGCCCACAAATACAAAATTAAAATCTCCCGAATTTTCAAAACGTTCTGTATATGTTTTATATACGTCCTCATAAGGTACAGAATCTAGTATACGCTCGTAATTACCTTTACCTCGGGTGTCTATAAATCTAGGGTTTCCTTTTTGACTTAGCTTGTTTATTTCTTGCCTAAATAGACTTGTTGGGCTTAAGGCTCTATTTTTTATTGATGCTTTTACTTTCTCTGCTGTTTTATTGTACGTTTTTGCATCTTCGTTTATGGCTGTAAACCGTAAGTATATAAGCTGAAATAATGTTTCTAAATCTTTCGATCTTGCGTGTCCTTTAAGTTCTTCTTTATAAGGTCTTACTCTGGAATTTAAGTGTACATCTTTATCGGATAACAATTCTTGTAGTTCGTAGTTTTTATAACCGCCAACACCTGTAGAACTGGCGAACTGCAATACTTGCCCCACACCTTTATAATCTGCATCTGAAAGTAACGATGTGCCGCCATTACTTACTGCTTTAAATAGCACTTTATCCTTATCGAAATCTGTTTTTTTATACAATACTGTAGATCCGTTACTTAACGTTATTTTTTTTATACCATGGCGTTTGCTTTCTTCTGATACTATACTTCCCTTTGGTCTTAAATTCTTTATAAGCTCAGTATCTAATACCTGAGGCTTATATCTGGTAATGCTAGGATTATTCTCTGTTTTTGTAATAACCGCCAGAAGGTTTTCAACCGTAGGTAGCTTTAAATCTTCTTTTTCTGGCGCTATTAAAATTAAGGCTCTATTATCCTTTTTATAGTAGGTTTTAAACAATGCATTTACATCTTCTAAACTAATATTGGGTACTTCAGCTTTGTAAAACTCGTATAAAAATGTCTTATCAGCTAATACACCTGTATTTAAAAACTCACCGATTAAAGGTCTTAGATATCTTTTGGAGTCCCAATCGTTTTTACTTTCGTTATATGCTTCGTTGTCTTCTAAAACTTCTTTTTTAGATTTCTGTAATTCTTCTGGGGAAAACCCAAAACGTTTTACGCGTTCTAACTCGGTAATTAGATGCTCTAAGCCTGTCTCTGCTTCTGTTTCTTTTACAGATGCACTTATTGTAAATTGCTCAAAATAGCGACTTAATGTACCTCTTTTCCCTGCGCCTGCGTTAATAAATGGAGGATTATCGCTATTAGATAGTTCGCGTAAACGCTTATTCAACATACCTAGAAGCAGCCTTCTAGTAATAAAATCGCGTTCTTTTTTTAAAGCGTTTTTTTCTCCTTCTGTACTTTGTGTATCTATAAAACTTAAACTCATTTGAGTTCTTGTAGTTTCTGGATCTGTAATTATTTTAGCCTTTGTACCTTTATGAAATGGCACACTATCTACAAGGGCTAAACGTTTTTCGTTATCTGGATTTACCAGCTTTTCGAAATGCGCTTTTATTTTATTTTCAACGTAACTAGGGTCTACATCTCCAACTACAACCAGTCCCATGATATTAGGGCGGTACCATTCTTTATAAAAACGACGCAAGTGTTTAGTCTCAAAGTTTTTAATGTTTTCTAATTTATCATCTTTAAATGTTCTTGTATGCAGCATATCTTTATATAAGAAGTTAAGAACCTGTTTACCTACACGTTCTCTACTGCCTAGTCTTCGTCTAAATTCCTCCAATACTACTGGACGTTCTGCGTTTATTGCATCTTCTTCTAAAGACATATTATGCGCCCAGTCTTCTAAAATTTGAAACGATTTATCTACATTTTTTCTATTTTTAGTTGGTATGGTTAACTTATATGTGGTTTCGTAATTACCTGTACTTGCATTAAGATCTGCTCCAAACGTCATTCCTATACTTTCTAAATACGTTATAAGTTTGTCTTTTTTAAAATGTTTTGTACCATTAAAACCCATATGTTCTAAAAGGTGTGCTAAACCCAATTGCGCTTCGTCTTGATGCATATGCCCCGCTTTAACGATAAGATACATATAAGCTGTGTGCTCTGGTTTTTCATTTTTTTTAATGTAATATTTAAATCCATTTGCCAATGTACCTCGAACTGCGGTGGTATCTTTTGGTAAAGATTGGTCTAAATTATATTGCGGCATAGGGTCTTGGGCGTTTGCGAAGCATGGCACTATTAATAGTAAGGCAATTAGGAGGTGTTTCATGGCTGGATTTTAAGAATTTATCATTGATTTACTTTCCGTTTGTATACAAATCTATAATAATGTTACACAGTAATCTTGCTTTTATTTTGAATGGTAGTACAAACTAGGTTGGGCAATTTAGTCAACTTATAACTTGAAGCGCACATTTTTGTAGATCGAATGTATAGTTTTACATGCTATATTTAGGTATTACAAAGAGCCATAGTACAACTGCGCTAAAAGTAGTATTTTTGGTCTTTAATTTATTAGCATGCATTTTATAACAGAAGATTTAGACGCCTACGTTGTGGCACACTCTGAAAATGAGCCTGAACTTTTAGAGGCTTTAACTAGAGAAACTTATCAAAAAATACTACAGCCACGCATGCTTAGCGGGCATTATCAAGGCCGTATTTTAAGTATGATATCTAAACTTGTTAGGCCTAAGTATATTCTAGAAATTGGTACATACACTGGGTATTCTGCATTGTGTTTGGCTGAAGGGTTGCAAGAAGATGGGCAGTTGCATACTATAGATACTAATGAGGAACTTTTTGATTTTCAAAGAAAATATTTTGACGCTTCCCCTTATGGCGCCCAAATACACCAACATCTAGGGCCTGCTTTAAACATTATACCTCAACTGAGCTACACTTTCGATTTGATTTTTATTGATGCCGATAAGGTAAATTACCCTAATTATTTTAATTGTATTATCGACAGACTGAATCCTGGGGGCATTATTTTATCTGATAATGTTTTGTGGAGTGGAAAAATATTAGAAAACGTTAAAGCTGATGATTTCGCAACAAAGGCGCTATTGGAATACAATAGCTTATTAAAAGAAGATCCTCGTATTGAGACGGTTTTATTACCTATTAGAGATGGCTTAACTATTAGCAGAAAGCTCTAATTTATTTTTTAAGTGCTCTTCAAGATGCTTTGGTAAAATCTACACCGCTGCTAAGTTGGCTTTTTTGTATTTGTGTATTAATTGTTTGAAAAAACTCGTAATTATCGAATGGTTTTATAATGATGTCGTTATAACCTATTTCTAAATAATTATCCTTTACTTCTTCTATATCTGCTGCGGTTAGTGCTATTATTGGTAGTGTTGTATTAAAACTACGGATTATTTCTGTAGCTTCATTACCATTCATAATAGGCATATTTATGTCCATTAACACCAGATCGTACTTGTTGGCTCTTACTTCCTCTAAGGCTTCTTTACCATTTTGCACAACAACACATTGGTAATCTTGCTTTTCTAGCAAACTTTTAGTTACTATTTGATTTATTTTATTGTCTTCAACAATTAAAATTTTGTAATTTTTATTCGTTTCTATTAAGTGTCTAGCCTCTTCTTGTTTTACACGTTTTTCGATGTGTGCACTAGAATCTATTTCAAAATTAATAGTAAAACTAAATTTGGTGCCTTTACCTATTTCGCTTTCTATATGTATTTTACTTCCAAAGAGATTGATTAAGTTTTTAGTAATGGCTAAGCCTAAACCTGTACCTTGATAGTTTACATTGCTATCTTCTAGTTGAGAAAAATTATCGAATATGGTTTTAAATTTACTTTTTGGTATGCCAGCTCCATTGTCTTCAACTTCAAACGTTAAATTGGCTCTTCGCCCTTTTACATCCAACAATTTAATGCGCAAGTCTATTGTACCATTGTATGTAAATTTTATACTATTACCTGCCAGATTGAAAATAATTTGAGACAATCTTACCTTATCACATTTAATGTGTTTAGGCACCTCTTCGTCTATAGTTAACCTGATGTTATTATTTGTTTCGTTAAGTCTACTTTCAAAAGAATTTATAATATTTTTAAAGAGTTGCTCTAGATTGACAGATGTCTTTTTCAATTTTACTTTATTCGCTTCAATTTGCCCTATCTGTAAAATGTCGTTAATTAAATTTAAAAGGTAATCTCCTGAATATTTAAGTGAGTTTAGGTGCTTTCTATCCTGTTCTTTCAAATCATTATTTTGTAACAAAATAGACGTAATTCCAACAACGCCATAAAGTGGTGTTCTTAATTCGTGTGTAACGTTAGATATAAACTTAGATTTTAATTCCGAAGATTTAAGTGCTTCATTTTTGGTAATCTCTAGTTCTGTGTTTCTTGCTCTCAAAGCTTTAGAAAGTCTGCGTTTGGTTAGGTAACCGTAACTTATAATAATTATAGAAACCAAAAGTAACACTAACATTAAGATAGCTACATTGTTGCCCCTTTTTAATCGGTTAGCCACTTCTACTTGTTGTAAACGCTCTATGTTAGCTTTCTCTGCGTCGCTTTTGTAGTCTTCTAATAAGTACTTAGACTTTATAATATTGTCGTGTTCTAATTTTGTGGTGTTTAGAAATTGACTTTTATAAGTATCGTATTTTAATAAGGCTGCATAAGCTTTCTCAGGCTCTTCTACTTTATAATAATTAAGAGAAGCATTTTTAAACACTTTGCTTAACAATTCAACATTTATTTTATGTTTATCGCCTTCTACCAAAGCAATAGCTTCTTCGTAATTTGCCTTTGCTGCATTATAAAGTCCTTTTTTAAAAAAGTAATTGGCGTATATATATTTAAAGAAACCTTTGGTTCTTAAATTTGGCGTATTAACCTCTAATAACTTTTTTACTTTAAGAAGGTTGATTAAGCCTTTTTCTAATTGATCTGTATCTACAAGCAAATCGCAGAGGTAGGTACCTGCGGCTATACTTAAAAAATTGAGTTTATCTTTATCTACTTCTGTATGATAGTTTTTTATTTCTGAATATTCTATAGCTTTTTCCAAATACTCATTAGCTTCTTCTGTTGCTTCTTCTGCTTTGGATATGTTTGCTAATTGTATGTAAGTTTTTGCAATTAGGATGTCGTTATCTACTTTTTTTGAAGCATCTAAAGTTCTTAAAAAATAAGCTTTTGCATCGCTTTTATTTTCTATTTTAGAATGAATTTTCCCTAAATTATAATTGGCGATGGCAAATCCATAGTAGTCGTTTATAGAATCTGCCAAGTGTTTGGCTTCTAAAAAAAGATTAACGGATTTTACAATTTTATTTTTCTTGTAATATTCCATAGCACTACCGTTCATCTTATCGATTTTGTCGATAATTTTACGGTCTTCGTTAGCAAACAAAAATGTTGTAAATAAGAGAAAACAAATAAGAGAGGTTGTCCTCATTTTAAAGTGGTAATAGGTGGATTTGGGGCAATTTTTCACTAATATAACAATTAATAACCGATAAAACGCAAAAATCGGGGGTAAATTGCAAAAACACTAGTTTTTTAACAAAATTTTGTCATATTTTTCTTTTAACAGAACCTGTAAAGTCTTCAAGGTCCTCTTTTACCTTGTCGATTTCTTTCTTTACATCTTTGGTTACCGAAGTGTCTAAACCATGCTGTTCTGCTGTTTTTGTGATCTCGTGTTTAATGTCGTTTGTAGCATCTTTTAACGTTCGCATCCCTTTACCTAAACCTCTTGCTATTTCGGGCAGTTTATCTGCACCAAAAACTAAAATAGCTATAAATAGAATAAATCCTATTTCTGCTCCGCTTATAAATAAAAGAATTGCTTGCTGTATCACATTGCAAATATACTAAACTGTTTCCTTAGAATAAAAAAAGCCGATTTAAAGATCGGCTTTTGTACTTATAATATTTCAAAAAAACTTAATTCTTGTTTGTAGACTTAAAACGTTCAAACTCGCTTTTAACTTCTCGTCGAGGCCATACATTGTTTTCTACATTAACATCTGCTGTTTCCAGTTTTGCGTCTATTTGTATACTTACAATTTCTTTATCGCTTGCTATTACTTTACTTACTTCTTTATCGTTTAATCTCCAAATTTCTGCAGGGTACGTTTCTTTAAGCTTAGAGCCATCCTTATAGGTATACTCTACTATAATAGGCATAACTAAGCCTCCTGGCTTTTCGAAGGTTACATTGTAGAAATATTGTGGTACTTTGATGGCACTTTGTTCTTCTGCTGAAAAATTATCCATAATATAGGATTTTAAGGTTTCTACATCTGCAACCTTTTGTTTTAGCATGCTCTTTTTAAAATCTTCGCTACCTTCTTCTACGGTATATACTAAAGGTTTTAATTGTTTTTGTGTTATACCGTGTTCTTTCAAGTATGCTCTTATATAGGCGTTTGGTTGAGAAGTAACAAAATAACGTTTTACGTCTTTTACACCTATATCTACCCAATCTGTAGTGTAAAACCAACCTCTCCAAAACCAATCTAAATCGAATGCAGAAGCATCTTCCATCGTTCTAAAAAAATCTTCTGGAGTTGGGTGTTTAAATTTCCAGCGTCTGGCGTATTCTTTAAAAGCGTAATCGAACAACTCGTGCCCCATAACCGTTTCTCTTAATATATTTAATGCTGTAGCTGGCTTCCCGTAAGCATTATTACCAAATTGGTACGTGTTGCTGCCTTTGGTCATTATAGGCGCTATAAAGTCTTGGTTACCGCTCATGTAAGGCACTATCATGTGTGCAGGCCCTCTATCTGAAGGGAAATGTGTGTCTTTCTCAGAAAGCGCACTTGGATAGGTTTTCCCAAAGTCCTGTTCTGCCACATATTGTACAAACGTATTTAAACCTTCGTCCATCCATGTCCACTGGCGCTCATCGCTATTCACAATCATAGGAAAAAAGTTATGCCCTACTTCGTGAATTATAACCCCCATCATTGCATACTTTACACGATCATTATAGGTGCCGTCTTCCTTAGGCCTACCGTAATTCCAACAAATCATAGGGTATTCCATTCCTTGATTTTTTGCGTGTACAGATATTGCTTTGTGGTAAGGGTAATCGAAAGTCATTCTAGAATATGTCTTTAAGGTACTCGCTACTGCTTTTGTAGACCATTCCTCCCATAATGGATTACCTTCTTTAGGATACATAGATACGGCCATAACGTCTTTCCCCCCTATTTTGACTGCCATCATATCTAAGATAAATTTTCGCGAGGTTGCAAAACCAAAATCCCTAACATTTTTTGCTCTTAGTTTCCATGTTTTAGTTGTTTTTGCAAATCCTTTTTCTGCTGCTTCTGCTTCTTTTTGTGTTACAATTAAAACAGGTTTATCATAAGTTTTTTTTGCGTTTTCATAACGTTCTAACATGGTTTCTGTATAAACGTCCTTTCTATTTACAAGTACGCCTGTACCATCTAAAATATGATCTGCGGGAACTGTTATATCTACTTCAAAATCTCCAAAAGGTAGCGCAAACTCATCACGTCCCCAAAATTGAGAGTTTTGCCAACCTTCAACATCACTATAAACAGCCATTCTTGGGTAAAACTGAGCAATTACGTATGCTCTATTTTTATCTTTTGGAAAGTATTCGTAGCCTGAGCGGTCTCGCTCTATAACATGATCGTTTATATTATACCACCATTGTATAGAAAACGTAAATTTATCGCCTGTTTGCATGGGTTTAGGTAATTCTACCCGCATCATGGTTTGGTGAATTGTATGTGCTAGAGGCTCGCCTTTAGAGTTTTTAACGTGTTCTATAACAAAGCCTCCATCAAAAGGTGCCTTGGTGTATTTAGCGGTAAAGTCTTTTGGAAGAAATACAGGTTCTAGTGCCTTTCCTTCTATTAACGGTGTTTTGGAATCTTTAGAGCGTACATTTTGATCTAATTGCACCCATAAATAACGTAAAACGTCTGGAGAGTTGTTTGTATAAGTTATTTTTTCGAATCCTGATAGTCGTGCGTTTTCATCGTCTACCGTAATATTCATTTTATAATCTGCTTGTTGCTGGTAGTAGGCATAACCAGGCGCTCCTGATGCGGCTCGATAAGCATTCGGGGTGGAAAACTGATCGTAAAGTTGTTTAAATTTATTTGTGTTGGTGTGCCCTCTTTTTACGGCTGTAGTATCTTGCTGTTGCGCGAAGGTATTAGCCGTCATAAAAAAGGCTAAAATGTAATAAAAAAGATTCCTCATATAATAAACCTTATGATTTTAAAAATAAATTTCTTGTTATAGCTAATACTTTATAATGTTCTCAAAAATAAAACTTTTTATACTAAATTTTAATTAAAACCTAGTTTTGCTTTGCTATTTTGCTTAGAAAGCAAATAACTTTTTGTTGTGTTATTTATATTAAGTTTTGTTATATTTTGTTGTTCGGCGAATAGATCGAACAAAATCTGGTTAGATACCTCTATAGATTTTAAATGCTTTACTTTATTAATTTCCAAATAACACTTTATAAGATTGCCACTAATTTCTTTGCCTACAAAATTTAAGGTTCTTTCCTTATTATTGATTTTAAATTGAAGTTTGGTATTTAAATAATCCTTTAAATATGCATCATTTTCGTTTCCAGACACGTCATTAATTGTTATTGTCTTTTCGTAACGTTCTGTGAGCACTTTTTCTAAATCGTCTATAAAAACACGAGAAATTATCTGTATACTTTTTTCGGCCTTAACATACTCAATTTGCGTGTTACTTATGTAGTATTTGTGCAAACTACTTGTATAAGACGCACAGATTGTAACCATTAAAAAACTAAAAATAATACATCTTACTAATTTCATAAGGCGAATGTAGCTATTCTTATTCAAATTACTGTAAACCAGATAATCGATGATAAACAATTTTTAAAAACCAAAACGCCCTTTCAGGCTATCTCGTTTTTAGGGGCTATTAAATAGTATTTAAAACTTTACTTTTCTAGAAAGGCAATGCTTTTTTTATTTAAAAGTTCTAGAAATTCCATTTCCCTGCCATAGTTCAGCAATGAAAAATCGAAATCACTGCCTTCTACATAGGCTATAAAATCTTCAACTCTATGTTCTGGTATATTAAAATTATCTACTAAAAATTCTGAGGCAAAGTAATATTTAACGGCTTTGGCTGGAACTTCTGGAATTTCTGCTTTTCCTTTATTTTTAACTCCAACTCTAAATACTGGCAGTAACAATTGGTCTACAACATTTATTATATTTAAACCATTGTATAACTTGTTACGCTCAATACCTACCGTTTTGTTTATAACTCGTGTTTTATTATCGGTTTCGTAATTATAAGCACTGCTGTTTTTAACTCCAAAGTAAACTGCGTCTAGTTGCAGATCGAACGATTTTGCCTCTGCTATATCTGCTTTAAGATCTCCAGAGAGTCCTTTAGATTTTACAATAATTTCATCCAGCTCATTCATTTCTTCAATTAGAAACACTTTCATGCTTTTTGATTTGATTATTGCTTCATTTACCTTAAAATTTAAGCTTTTAAATTGCAATGCGCTTACTTGAATTTCATCGTTTAACGCCACGTCCAAATTAAACTCTCCTTTTTCGTTTGTTATTATGCCTTTGTTAGAGGAGGCATTATAAATGGTAATACCTGAGACATCATCATGCTCTACAACAATTTTACCCTTTACAGTAGTTCTGGTAACATTTTGGGCTAAAAGACTTAGCATTGGTAAAATTAACAAAAGGTATGTGATTTTTTTCATTGGTTAGATGCCTGTTAGGTTTTTGTATAATGGCATTAGTTACCTAATACCTATTCTTTAATAAAAGTACAACTTAATATTTGTTCTTTTAACTCTTAAGGGGGCTAAATTATGTTAAAATTTAATTAGCTTTAAACACTAAAATCATCTTTAATGAAAAATGCCATTTTTGCAAGTAGCTCAACAATACACGGCAGTTCTTTTTTAGAATACTTGCTAGAAGAACTGGAATGTCTTTTTAAACACGCTAATACTATTACGTTTATTCCCTATGCCAGACCAAGCGGTATATCTTTCGATGCTTACACGTCTATAGCTGCCAATGCGCTGTCCTCTATCTCTAAAAAAGTTATTGGCTTGCACGATTTTAAGGATCCTATTGGCGCTATTAATGCTGCCGAAGCTATTTTTGTTGGAGGAGGAAACACTTTTGTACTCCTAGACACTTTAATTAAAAACAATTTACTGATGCCTTTAAAAGCTGCCATAGAAAATGGTACGCCTTACTTGGGTACAAGCGCTGGCAGTAATATTTGCGGTGTTTCCATTAAAACTACTAACGATATGCCTATTGTTTATCCTAAAAGCTTTAATGCACTTAACATTTTACCTTTTAATTTAAATCCGCATTATATTGAACCCGATGCTAACAGCAAACACAAAGGGGAAACACGAGATACTCGAATTAAAGAGTTTCATTTTTACAACACAACGCCAGTTGTTGGGCTTCGCGAAGGCAGTTGGCTGTCTTTAAACAATAACACCATTGTGCTAAATGGCACTTTAAAAGCGCGAGTTTTCGAACAGCAAAAAGCCCATTACGAAATTCCACCTGGCACAAACCTAAATGTTTTAAACTAAAAAAGCTCCATCTTACCGATGAAGCTTTTTGAGCGGGAGACCAGGTTCGAACTGGCGACATTCAGCTTGGAAGGCTGACGCTCTACCAACTGAGCTACTCCCGCATTAGCGGCTGCAAATATATAATCTATTTATTGATAACACAAACTAAATTACAACTTCTTTATAAAATGATAGCCAATGATATGGCAGTCTTCATTATAATAAAATTTATGAGACCCTGTATTACCTACATAAGTATTTAACTCTAAGGCATCTGTACCTTTACCTCTTACATGTTGCTCTATCCATTTAAAAAAATGTTTCCCGAGGCCTTTACCTCTGTAACTTTCATCGATGTAAACATGATCGACTTCTGCACTTTTTCCTGAATAATGCCGTGTGCAATACCAAATTCTGCTTATGCCAATAATATGTTCTGCATCTAAAATAACTGCGCATTCGTAATTTTGCTGTACCATTTCTAAACATCTAGCCTTTAATACGTCTCTAGAAATTTTATGTTTGTTTAATTTTTCCAATAAGGGTACAATTGAGCAAATAGCATCGCTTTCTAGTATTTTAAACTTAAAATCAGTCACAACTCCTTTTTTATAAATTTGTTTTGTAAAGATAACATACGCTTACTTTTTTCTTTAAAAAATGTTATTACGATTTTTTCTATCTGCGTAGAGCTGCTCTTTTTAGTATGTGCTTTGTTTAAGACCATAAAATTCCGCTAGAATATTTTTATATTTGAAGGTACTAATACATTTGTTAAAACTTAAACGACTTACTAAAATGAGAGGCAAAAATTTTAAATTCAGGCTTTTAATAGGCGTAGCTATTGCTGTGTTTTTCTATTTGAAACGCTGTAGTCAAAGAGAAGAAAACCCATATACCAAACGCATGCAAACAATTTCTATGTCTGCCGAAAACGAAATTGCCATAGGCCTTCAAAATGCCCCACAAATGGCGCAGCAGCATGGAGGTTTACATCCAGATCATCGTTTACAAGCTATGGTTGATAATGTGGGTAACAAACTTGTAAACAACAGTATTGCTAAAGAAACCCCTTATAAGTACGAGTTTCATTTATTAAACGATCCCAATACCATTAATGCCTTTGCTTTACCTGGTGGACAAATTTTTATTACTTACGCTTTGTTTTCTAAGTTAGAGAACGAAGATCAACTCGCTGGTGTACTAGGGCATGAAATTGGCCATGTATTAGGGCGCCATAGTGCCGAACGTATCGCAGAAAGTGAATATTGGCAAGGTTTGGCTACTGCAGGTTCTGTTGGTGCTGATATGGGTGGTTTAATTGGAGGTATTGGTCAAAACAAGTTGTTAACCAATGGTAGAGACGACGAACTTGAAAGTGATGATCTTGGTGTGAGGTTTATGATGAGATCTGGTTACGATCCTAGGGAGATGATTGGAGTTATGGAAATTTTAAAAGCTGCTGCTGGGCCTAATCGAGTACCTGAGTTTAAAAGCACGCATCCTGATCCTGAAAATAGAATTGAGAAAATTGAAGCATCTATAGAAAAGTACAAGGCTGCTATTTAACCGTAGTGCTAACTACGCTGAAATTAATAAAACATTAGTTTTTGAAACCTTAATAACGATACTTCAATCTATAATCTAAGCACAATTATTAAAAAAGGCGCTATTTAGCATTTAAATAGCGCCTTTTTTGATAATTCAATTTTAATAAGCCTGAGACTTATTTAAATGGCTGTTATTTTAACCGTTTATCACTTTTTCTTGGTGATTTATAGACTCTTGGTGAACTGCTTTAAACATTTTTAAGATAAACTCTTCACTTAAACCATGTTGCTCTCCTTCTAATACCATTTTACCTAAAATCTCGTTCCAACGTTTAGATTGTAAAACTGCTACGTTTTTCTTCTTCTTTAAATCTCCTATCTCTTCAGAAGTTTTCATACGCTGTCCCATTAAACCTAATATTTGGTTGTCTACAACATCGATCTGCGCTCTTAAATTGTTTAGTGTGCTATTGTACTCTTCTTCTTCATTAGATTCTTTTCTAATTTTCAAATCTTTCATAATTTGAATTAAAGTTGAAGGTGTTACTTGTTGTGCAGCATCACTCCATGCGTTTTCAGGATCGTAGTGTGTTTCAATCATTAAACCATCGAAATTTAAATCTAGGGCTGTTTGAGACACATCGAAAATCATTTCTCTATTTCCTGTAATATGAGAAGGATCGTTTATTAATGGAATATCTGGGTATTTATTTTGAAACTCGATAGCCATTTGCCATTCTGGAATGTTACGGTATTTTGTTTTTTGGTATGTAGAAAACCCTCTGTGAATGGCTCCAATATTTTTAACACCAGAACTGTAAATACGCTCTATACCACCTAACCATAATGATAAATCTGGATTTACAGGGTTTTTAACCAATACAGGCTTGTCTGTACCGTTTAAAGCGTCTGCTATTTCTTGCATTATAAAAGGAGACACCGTAGAACGTGCACCAATCCATAACATATCGATATCATGCTCTAAAGCCAACTTTACGTGTGCAGCATTAGCAACTTCGGTACATACTTTCATACCTGTTTCTGCTTTTACTTTTTGCAACCACTTTAAACCTAAAGCTCCTACACCTTCGAAGTTTCCTGGACGAGTTCTTGGTTTCCAAATACCTGCTCTAAAGTAGCTTACATCTGTATCTTTTAGCTCGTGCGCTATTTTTAATACCTGCTCTTCTGTTTCTGCGCTACATGGCCCAGCAATTACTAATGGATGATCTAAATTTAAATCATCTAACCAAGCTCTCATTTCTTTGTTGTTTTCCATAATATGTAATAAAATTCAAAAATCAAATTCCAAATCCCAATCGTCTTTTAATGGGCCTGTAATGGAATTTGGTATTTAATAATTGGTAATTCGTTTAATGTATTCCTTTTAATATCTCTTTAATGTAATTCGTACTCTCCATTTCTTTAAAAATAGCCTCGTAATCATCTGCTTTCATAAGCTCTTTAAACGTTGTAAGATTAGCTATGTACTCTTCTAATGTTTCTACCACATTTGCTTTATTTTGCTTAAAAATGGGCGTCCACATTTCTGGCGAACTTTTAGCAAGTCTTACTGTAGAAGCAAAACCACTTCCTGCCATATCGAAAATATCGCGTTCGTTCTTTTCTTTATCGATTACCGTTTTGCCTAACATAAATGCACTAATATGGGACAAGTGCGATACATAAGCTATGTGCTTATCGTGTTCTTCAGGATTCATGTACCGTATTCTCATACCTATATCGGTAAAGAGTTTTAAGGCTTTTTCCTGAAGCTTAAATGTTGTTTTTTCTACTTCGCAAACAATATTTGTTTTTCCTTTAAACAAGCCAGATATTGCTGCTGTAGGCCCAGAATGCTCTGTACCCGCTATAGGGTGCATTGCCAAAAAATTTCTGCGTTTAGGATGGTTTTCTACAGCTCTACAGATGTCTGCTTTAGTAGAGCCCGCATCGACTACAAGTGCCGTGTCTGGAATTTTATCTAAAATTGTAGGCAATAGCTTTACTGTAGCATCTACAGGAATAGATACAATTACCAAATCGGCATGTTTTAAATCTTCTAAAGTTGCTTTTTTATCAATTAAACCTAGCTCTAACGCCTTGTTTAATGTTGCGTCTTTTCTGCTAATGCCATGGATGATTATATCTGGATTGTTGTTTTTAATATCGATAGCTAAGCTACCTCCAATTAAACCTATTCCTATTGCATATATATTTTTCATAAAGCCTTTGCCTAAACAGCCACCTAAATCTAAAAGTAAATACTTTTACTCGGGTGTACTACTCTTTTAGTGTTTCTTGTTTTCTAATAGTATAATCTACTTCGTTTTTGTGTTGAAACGGAAAATCCGTTTTTACTTAATTCTAGCAACAGCAGTCTCTAAAATTTCGGTTGGCGCACATAGCGAAAAACGGATGTAACCTTCGCCCTGTGTTCCGAAAATAGTTCCTGGTGTTATAAATATGTCTTTTGTTTTTAAAATATCGTCTATAAAAGCTTCCGATTTTAAGCCCGCAGGTAACTTGGCCCATACAAACATACCCGTTGCATTTTTATCGTACGTACTATTTAAGGCGTCTGCCATTTGCCATATTAAATCACGACGCTTTTTATATATTTCATTTAAATTCTCGTACCAAGAATTAGAACTATTTAAGGCAGCAATAGCGCCCTTTTGTATGCCATAAAACATACCTGAGTCCATATTACTTTTTACTTTTAAAATATTAGCTATATGTGTTTTGCTGCCAGACACCATCCCTACACGCCAGCCTGCCATATTAAATGTTTTGCTTAATGAGTTTAGCTCCAAGCATACGTCTTTAGCGCCTTCTACACTCAAAATACTGGTAGGATTATCGTTTAGCACAAAACTGTAAGGATTATCGTTTACAATTAATATGTCGTGGCGTTTTGCAAATGCTACTAATTCTTTAAAGATAGTTGCTGTTGGCGTTGCTCCTGTTGGCATGTGTGGGTAATTTACCCACATAAGCTTTACTTTGCTTAGGTCTTGAGCCTCGAGCTCCGCTATATCTGGCATCCAATTGTTGCTGGCGTCCAAATTGTATAAAATGCCTTTTGCTCCAACAAGCTTGGTTACAGATTGGTATGTTGGGTATCCTGGATTGGGTATTAAAACAGCATCGCCTTCGTTTAAATATGCCATAGAAATGTGCATAATCCCTTCTTTACTGCCCATTAATGGCAATATTTCGTTTGCTGCGTCTAGAGTTACAGAAAAATGCCTGTTGTAAAAAGCTGCTATGGCTTCTCTTAGCTCTGGCAAGCCTTGGTAACTTTGGTACTTGTGCGCTGTAAGATCTTCTAAACTCCCAGAAATGGCTTTAATTACCTCTGTTGGAGGTTGCAAATCTGGACTGCCAATACCTAAATTTATTATTGGTTTTCCACTAGCTATAAGCGCGCCTACCTCTCTAAGTTTTTTGGAGAAATAGTACTCTTCTACAACATGTAAACGTTTTGCAACTTCAATCATAACTTTGCATTTTTATATTCTCCTAACACTTTAAAGCTTTGCCCCATAATTTCGATTATAGACTTTGCTTTAGCAAAATCCTCATAAGCATCGAAAGTTACATCAACAAAAAAGGCATACTTCCATGGTGTTTTTATAATGGGTAAGGATTGTATCTTGGTTAAATTGAGTTTACAATCGCTCATTACATTTAATAACGTGGCCAAACTCCCGCGTTTATGGTCTGCTTCAAACTTAATCGAAGCTTTATTACTCTCATTTTGTTCTACATTAGATTGGCGCTCTACAATTACAAACCGCGTTTCGTTATGCTTTATCGTTTGTATGCTGTGTGCCAATACTTCTAATTCGAAAATCTCTGCTGCCATTACACTTGCTATAGCACCTGTTTTGGCTAATTTTTTCTTTTGGATGCGTTCTGCAACCTCAGCAGTATCTTTATCTTCTACCAATTTAATATGCGGGTAGTCTTTAAAAAACGCTTTACATTGTAACAGTGCCATAGGGTGCGAGTACACTTCTTCTATATCTTCGATACGCTGCCCTGGCAAAGCCATTAGGTTGTGCTGAATATCCAAATAATGTTCTCCAACTATACGAAGTGCATAATCGTCTATTAAAGCATAATTGGGTATAATAGATCCTGCTATAGAATTTTCTAACGCCATAATAGCGGCTTCGCATTCGTTATTAATCAATGCGTCTACAACCCTATCGAACGTCATGCATTCTATAACATCTACAGGGGTATTAAAAAACTCCCGAGATACTATGTGGTGAAAAGACCCTCTTGCTCCTTGTATGGCTACTGTATGTATCATAAAAAAAGTCTCGATTTTCATCGAGACTTATATTAAATTTTATTGTTAAAATTATACATATAACGTCTCGCTTCTTTTGCTAAAAAAGAAATAGAAGAAGTTGAAATATGTATAAAAAGCTGTTGTTCTCATAATTACGCCGCTAAATTAAATATTATTTTATGAAATAAAAACAGATTAAAACCTTTTTTTTCAATTTCTTAAAAAGTTTTAAAGAATCTATAGCAAAATTCTGTTTCCATTAAAGAATCATTATTTTTGACAAAACAATACCTATATATGTCTATTAAAGTTAATGGTGTTTCTAAAGTTTACGGTGTGCAAAAAGCACTTAGCACAATATCCTTTGCTGTAAACAAACCAGAGATTGTTGGTTTTCTTGGCCCTAATGGTGCGGGTAAATCTACTATGATGAAGATTTTAACCACTTACATTGCGCCTTCTAATGGAAACGTTTTGGTAAACAATATTGCGTTAAGCAACCCCAAAGGCATACAACGAAGTGTTGGGTATTTGCCAGAACACAATCCTTTGTATTTAGACATGTATGTAAAAGAGTATTTGGCATTTAATGCCAGTATTTATAAGGTAAGTAAGGCTAGTATTGAGGAGGTTATTACTTTAACAGGATTAACTCCAGAGGTGCATAAAAAAATAGGACAACTCTCTAAAGGCTACCGCCAACGTGTAGGTTTGGCTACTGCTTTACTACACGATCCTGAGGTTTTAATTTTAGACGAACCTACTACAGGTTTGGACCCCAACCAGCTTATTGAAATTAGAAGCCTTATAAAACGTATAGGTAAAACTAAAACTGTGTTTTTATCAACGCATATCATGCAGGAAGTAGAGGCCATGTGCGATCGCGTTATTATTATTAACAAAGGAGAAATTGTTGCAGACCGAAAATTAAGCGCCATGCGAGACGACACCAAACAGGTTGTTATTGCAGAATTTGATTATCGCGTAGAGGAAGCTTTTCTTTTAAAATTACCAAAAGTTGAAGGTGTAAAAAACACAGAGGGTTTTGTTTACGAAATTACCTTTAATACTACTGAAGACATGCGTGCTTATGTTTTTGATTTTGCGCATGACAATGAATTAAAGATTTTACAACTCAACCAGAAAAACACAAGTTTAGAAAGTTTGTTTAGAGAACTAACCGCTTAACTGTTTCAATTTTTATTTTAGGCGTTAATATTTATCGTCTTTACCACCTGTTTTAAAGGGTAGTTTCGCCATACATTTTGTAAATTTATACAAGGTAAATTCGCAACTATGAGCAAAGGAATATATGTGGCTACTTTAGAGCCTAACAGTGGTAAATCTATTATTGTATTGGGCTTAATGCGAATGCTTTTAGGAAAAACACCTAAGGTTGGGTATTTTAGACCAATTATAGAGCATGATACAACAGGTGCCAAAGACAACCACATTAATACTGTTACCTCTTTTTTCGATATACCCATTTCTTATAAAGACACCTATGCCTTTACCAGACATGAGGTATTGGATTTGTATAATAGAGGAAAAGCTGGAGATGTTATTAATAAAGTTATAGAAGCTTATAAGTCTCTAGAAACTCAATTCGATTTTATTTTAGTGGAGGGCACCGATTTTTCTCATGAAAATTCGAGCTTAGAACTAGACATTAATCTGCTAATTTCTAAAAACCTAGGCTTACCCGTTATTATGGTGGCGCAAGGTGGCGATAATGCGGTGGATGACATTTTGGAAAACGTACAATTGGCCTATAACACTTTTAAAGAAGATGTAAATGTTATTTCCATAATTGCCAATAAAATAGCACCTAATGATGTTTCTGTTTTAAAAGAAAAACTTACCAAACGTATTACAGATGCTACTGAAATTGCCGTAATTCCTAAAATAAAAAGTTTAGCCAGTCCTACGATAAAAGAAGTTATTAAAACGCTAGGAGGGAAAGTTCTTTTTGGAAAACATGCCATAAATAACCAAGCACAACACTATAGCGTTGGTGCCATGCAACTGCGCAATTACTTGACCCACCTTAAAGCAAATGCCCTGGTAATTACCCCTGGAGATCGTGCTGATATTATATTGGGGGCTTTACAAGCAAATAGTTCTAAAAACTACCCTAAAATTTCTGGTATTGTACTTACTGGCGGACTAATACCAGAAGCGCCTATTTTAAAGCTTATAGAGGGCTTATCTAGTGTGGTTCCAATAATTAGCGTACAACAAGGTACTTTTAATGTAACGAATAGCATTGGGAAGATAAAATCCAGAATTTATGCCGAAAATACCGAGAAAATAGAAGTTTCCATCAGCACTTTCGAGAAGTATGTCGATACAAAAAGATTAGCAGAGGCTTTAATTGGTTTTAAATCTAAAACCATAACACCACGTATGTTTCAGTATAACTTATTACAACGTGCTTTAAAACATAAAAAACACATTGTTTTACCAGAAGGCCACGATGCTCGAGTATTAAAAGCTGCTGCCAGACTTTTAGAACAACAGGTTGTAGACTTAACATTAATTGGGGAGCTTTCTATAATAAAGACCATACTTACGGAAGAAGATATTTCTTTACAGTTGGAACACCTAAATATTGTATCGCCACAGCAGTCTCCAAATTTTGATGATTATGTGCAAACTTTTTATGAGTTGCGCAAGCATAAAAACATTAATTTAGATATGGCTAGAGATGCCATGGCAGATGTTTCTTATTTCGCCACTATGATGATTTATAAAGGGCACGCCGATGGCATGGTGTCTGGTGCTGCACATACCACAGCACACACGTTGCGCCCAGCCTTACAGTTTATAAAAACCAAACCGGGTGTTAATATTGTGTCTTCTGTATTTTTTATGTGTTTAGAAGATCGTGTTTCTGTATTTGGAGATTGTGCCATAAACCCAAATCCGAATGCCGAGCAGTTGGCTGAAATTGCGGTGTCTTCTGCTAGAACTGCAGAGAACTTTGGCATACACCCCAAAGTGGCTTTACTTTCTTATTCTTCTGGTGCTTCGGGTAAAGGTGAAGATGTAGATAAGGTACGGCAAGCTACAGAAATAGCTAAAACTAAGGCACCCGATTTAAAAATTGAAGGGCCTATACAATACGATGCTGCTGTAGATATACGCGTGGGAAAAAGCAAACTCCCAAACTCTGATGTTGCAGGGCAGGCTAGTGTACTTATATTTCCAGATTTAAATACGGGAAACAACACTTATAAGGCGGTACAACGCGAAACAGGTGCGCTTGCCATTGGCCCAATGCTGCAAGGCTTAAACAAACCCGTTAACGACTTAAGCAGAGGCTGTACTGTAGATGATATTTATAGTACAGTAATAATAACCGCTATTCAAGCCCAAGATTTATAACATGCAAATACTCGTTTTAAACTCAGGAAGTTCTTCTTTAAAATTTAAATTATTTTCCATGCCAAAGGCAAACGTACTTTGCTCTGGTATCGTAGAACGTATTGGCTTAGAAGATGCTAAATTTAAATACAAAACCAAAGCGCACTCTATAACTTTTACAAGTGCTATTGCAAACCACAATGCAGCGTTAGAGTTGGTATCTCAACAGCTTTTAGATGCTGAAACAGGGAGCATAACTTCCGTAAACGCTATTGCTATTGTAGGGCATCGTGTGGTGCATGGCGGCAAATATTTTAAGGGCGCTACCTTAATTACAGAGGCTGTAATCTCTAAAATAAAATCGTTATTCTCTTTAGCACCGCTACACAATCCTGCCAATTTAGAAGGGATTACGGTAGCCGCTTCTATTTTTCCTAATGCCCAGCAGATTGCAGTTTTCGATACTGCTTTTCATCAAAGCATTCCAGAACATGCTTATAAATATGCCATTCCTAATAGCTATATGGAAAAGGACGATATTAGGTTGTACGGCTTTCACGGCACAAGCCATAAATATGTGTCTGCAACTGCTATAAAACATTTAAATAAAGCTGAAAGTAAACTAATTAGTATTCACTTAGGGAACGGTTGTAGCATGACGGCTATTCAAAATGGAAAAAGCATAGATCATTCTCTTGGGTTTTCGCCTTTAAATGGCTTAATAATGGGTACGCGATGTGGGGATATAGACCCTTCTATTATTTTCCATATGGCGAAACAACATGGCTATAGCTTCGATGAGATTAATACTATACTACATAAAAAAAGTGGTATGCTGGGACTTACAGGCCATAGCGATTTGCGAGATATTTTAGAGAATGCCGAACATGGAGACCGCAACTGCCAACTGGCTTTAAGTATGAGTGCTTACCGTATAAAGAAATATATTGGCAGTTACGCGGCTGTATTAAATGGTTTAGATGCTATAGTATTTACTGCAGGTATAGGCGAAAACGCACCTAAAATACGAGACATGGTGTGCGAACGTTTAGATTATCTTGGTATCGCTATTAATCCTTCTAAAAACAATACTACGCTTGGTACTGGTGTTCTGGATATAAGCGCGGCACATTCTAAAGTAAAAGTACTGGTTATTGCTACAGACGAAGAGTTGGAAATTGCAACCCAGGCAGCCCAATTAATTGGCAATTAATCGGCCTGTAAATCGTCTTTCTACATTTACTACTGGCGGAGTAGTTACCAGAATAACATCTCCTGTACTTAATATTGTACCTTGTATGGAGGCTTGAGGGTTTAAAATCATATCGTTAGAGCTACGATGAAATATGGTAATATCTTGAGCTATAAAGTCTCTACCTTCAAAACGCGACGATCCTGAAGCATAATTAATGTTTAGACGTTCTGTTTGTCCTGTTATAAAACAATTGGAAATATTATTAAATACCACCCTTAAAGCGTTGTTATTTACTTGAAGTCTAAAATCTGCTACCGTAAATGTGTCTGGGGCTCCAAAATCTTCCGATAACAGTGTTAAATTTGGAAAGGTTAAAACGCCATCTGAAGTGATTTCAAATTGGGTAGAACTGCGTATTTCTGTTAGGTTTGGAGACGTTACATATACCTTGGTAATCCCAAAATCGCGCGTAAAATTACAGGTATTGTTATCTGTTAGGACAAGCCGATCTCCAACAACTTCAACTTCAACATCATTTAATAAATTTGCTCCAGTTTCTACAACCACACTCTGGGTATCTCCTGTTTTTAAAATTAAAGTTATATCCCTATTTACTAAAACTCTGGAAAAGGAATCGACAACAATTTCTTGGCTAATTATACGCCCCGAGGTTTGAAAGCAATCGTTGGCATTTTCGCTATCGCAAGCCACAAAAAGACTTAATGCTAATATGTATGTTATTAATTGTTTCATAATCGTATACCTACACCATATTCTACGGCTTCTGCTTTTGCCGCATGAGACTTAAGGGTTACTGCGGCAAACCATTTTTTACCAAAATACCGTTTTAAACCTATTCTAATATAGGTACGGCCTTCAAAATCGAAAGGGTAATACACATAATACCCAAATTGAGATATTACAGATAATTTATTGATAAAAAGTTCATGTCCAACAAATACACCTACACGTTTATAATCTTCATCTCCTGTTAGATTATCTTCTGGAAAAGACGCTGTACGAAATGCAATAAACTCTTTTAAAAATCGTGAATAAAAAGCTTCTGCACCCAATTGTAATGCACTTTTTCTTGTAATGCGCTTATCGGCATAGGCAGAAATTATATAAAATGGCAACTGCCCGCTACCTACTACATCTGCCTCATTAACCCCTCCCCTAAATGCCAGATTGTATTTTATAGGTTGGGTAAATTTACCATCGTTTGCAGCCAGTGTATGTTGGTATTCTGGATCTGTTTCTGCTAAATTATAGGTAAGACCCACATTAAGTGTTATGGAGTTTGTACTTGTGTTTGGCGCTTTGGTACTTCCATTGGAGTAGTGCAATAAAGCGAGCCCTGCTTGTATGCCAAATCTATCGAAAATACGCTCTTTTTTGTAATTAAGCATTAGGTAAGTGCTGCTTAACAAACGAGAACCAAAGGCTATATTCCTAAAATTATCCTCTTTATCAAATGGATTTGTAGCATAGGCTAAACCTTGACCTATACGCACCATTAAATGCCGTTTTAAAAAATAAAAATTATAGTGGGCGTATAGGGAGTAATTATCGCCCAAGGCTTCACTCTTTAAATCTTGGTAAGAAAACGATACGCCATAATCTGGATAGTTGTAACGTTGTTCCCAGGCCTTGGCTCCAAATGTCTTTTTATTCCAACCTACAATAATACCTTCTGGCCTGCCTTGTATGAGGTGTAAAATATCTGGATTATGTAGCGCTATTTTACCTTTAAAATAGTTTACGTCTATGTAGGAAGTGCTTGTTTTATCTTTTTGAGCAAAACAAAAAGCAAAGCTACACAAGCACAAATAAACCAATTGTATTTTAAAGATTTTGGGCATTTTAACTATCCTTTTTTTAAAACAAAGCTTCGGCTACAGCCTTTATGTTATCGCTTTTCCCCATAGAATAGTAATGCAATACAGGCACACCGTATTCCAGTAGTTCTTTAGATTGTTGTATGGCAAACTCTATCCCTACTTGGCGTACCGCTTTGTTATCTTTGCAACCTTCTACAGCATCGATTAAATCTTGTGGCAGATCTATTTTAAACACTTGCGGTAATAATTGCAAGTGGCGCTTTACGGCTATGGGTTTAATGCCTGGAATAATTGGCACTGTAATACCCATGGCTTTTGCTGCTTCTACAAATTCGAAATATTTTTTATTATCGAAAAACATTTGCGTTACTACATAATCGGCACCAGCGTCTACTTTTTCTTTAAGACGTTTTAAGTCGGTTTGTAAAGATGGGGCTTCCATGTGTTTTTCGGGATATCCTGCTACGCCAATACAGAAATCTGATTTATGCTCTGCCACAATACCATCGTGTAAGTATTCCCCTTGATTGAGTTTAGCTATTTGCTTTACCAAATCGGTAGCAAAAGCATTACCGCCCTCTGTAGGCTTAAAATAGGGTTCTTCACGCATAGAATCGCCTCGTAATGCCATAACATTGTCTATGCCTAAATAATGGCAATCTACCAACACGTATTCTGTTTCTTCTTTTGTAAATCCCCCACATAGAAGATGAGGAATGGCATCTACATTGTACTTGTGTTTTATAGAGGCGCATATCCCTACTGTGCCAGGACGCATACGTGTGATGCGCTTTTCTAAGAGGCCATTGCCTTTTTCTACATAAACGTACTCTTCTCTAGATGTTGTTACGTCTATAAAAGGTGGTTTAAATGCCATTAGTGGATCTATATTGTTGTATAAATCTTGAATATTTTTCCCTTTTTTTGGCGGAATCACTTCAAAAGAAAATAATGTTTTCCCGTTGGCTTTTTTTATATGGTCTGTTACTTTCATTTAGGGTCTTTTAGTGCGAGGTGTTTTTTACACGAGTTCCTTTTTCGTTTCGTAGTGCTTCATTAGTACTTTAACATCATTTAATAGTGTTATTGAAGCTTCAATTTCTGCTTTTCGTATGGATACACTTTCTATATTAAAGCCTATTGGAATATGTTTACCGTGGCAATATTCCAGTAACTCTTCTGCTATATTTTTGCATATTGCAACAGATTTGGATAAAATATCTTCGGAATGCTTTAAATCGTTTTTTAGCCACTGTGGAATATCAATACCCAACCACTCCATAAACTCCATTGTTTTTAAAGAACCACATGGCGTTAACGTGAATATAATTGGCATTAGTGGTTTGTTTTCTTCTAACGCATTATAGTAATAATCTGAAAGGAAGTTTTTGGTGTTATTGATGTTGTATACACATTGCGATATAAAAAAGCGACACCCTTTGTCTACCTTATTAAATAACCGTTGATGCTCGTCTTTTTTAGTAAAATGACGCTCTGGTATGGTAACGCCTCCTAAAGGAATAGACGTATTGGCATTTTGGTTAATACGGTACGCATCGTTTAAAGATAGTGCTGTTTTTTGCTTGTTGGATGGTGTTCCTACAAATACAGAATAATCTATATGTTTTGCGTTTTTATCTATCCATGCGTTTAGCTCGTTATTGGAATATTTCCCTACGCTTTTATATATAATTTTGGGTATTTTTAAATCGGCCAAGTAACTATCGTTATAGGTATCTGGGCTTAAGGTTTGCGAAAAAGGAAAGGGTCTTGGTGCATTGTTTCTGGAAGATTCGTCTTGTATATCGTACAACACCAAACCGTCTATATCTAAAGTATTTATACGTGCCATTTGCTTTGCTGCAATGGCTTTTATTTTAGCAGTATCGGCATGTAACTTTGGAGGTGTTAAGCCATAAAGTAATATGCCTGAAGTTTTATTTTCTATTTTAGATTTTAACATAGCTACAAACGCTTGGCGTTATTTTATTACATTCGAAAAGGCTAAAAAATTAGCCTTTGCAAATTTACCATTTAATTTTTCTTTTATTGTTCTGCCAAATTAGGGTATAACCACTTTCTTGCTACTGTTTTTTCTATACCTTTTCTTTTGGCATAATCTTCCAATTGGTCGGTAGTAATTTTACCTAAACCAAAATACTTGGCTTCTGGATTTGCAAAATAATAACCTGATACCGCTGCGGCTGGCCACATGGCTAAACTTTCGGTTAGCGTAACACCAATTAATTTTTCAACCTCTAAAAGTTCCCAAATGGTTTCTTTTTCTAAATGGTCTGGACAGGCTGGATAACCTGGTGCAGGACGAATACCTTTGTAACTCTCTTTAATTAAGTCTTCGTTGGTTAAATCTTCATTTGCTGCATACCCCCAATGTTTGGTTCGTACTTGTTTGTGTAAATATTCTGCAAAGGCTTCAGCAAAACGATCTGCTATGGCTTGTGCCATAATTGCATTGTAATCGTCGTCTTTGGCTTTATAGCTCTCTGCTAGTTCTTGCGCTCCAAATATACCTACACAAAATGCACCCATGTAATCTGTCTTACCTGTTTCCTTTGGTGCTATAAAATCTGATAATGCATGGTTTGGTATGCCTTCTCGTTTCTTTAATTGTTGCCTCAGGGTTCTAAACACAAATGTGTCTCCGCCTTTTTTCTTAACTTCTATATCATCGTCGCTAATAGCATTGGCTTCAAATAAGCCAAAAACGGCTTTTGGTTTTAACGCTTGTTTGGCTATAATTTGCTTTACCATATCTTGAGCATCTTCAAACAACTGTGTGGCTTGTTCGCCCACTACCTTATCTGTTAAAATATCGGGGTATTTCCCATGTAAATCCCAACTTCTAAAAAACGGACTCCAATCTATAAACGGCAATAGCTCTTTTAAACTTAATTGCTTAAGTATTTGTACTCCTAGTTCTTTAGGCTTTACAATTGAAGAGGTTTCCCAGTCTATTTTGTATTTTTTTGCTCTGGCAGCCTCAATTGAAATGTATGTTTTTTGTTTACCACGTTTTAAAAACTTGGTTCTAAACTCATCGTAATCTTTCTTTAGTTTGGCAACATAGGCGTTGGATGTCTTTTTATTTAATAAATCTCCAACAACTGTTACTGCTCTAGAAGCGTCGTTTACATGCACTACTGCATTTTTGTATTGTGTATCGATTTTTACTGCTGTATGTGCTTTAGAGGTTGTTGCTCCTCCGATAAGTAATGGCACCTCAAAGTTTTTATTCTGCATCTCTTTAGCCAAGTATACCATTTCATCTAACGATGGTGTAATTAATCCTGAAAGTCCTATAGCATCCACACGTTCGTTAATAGCGGCTTCTATAATTTTCTCTGGTGGTACCATTACGCCCAGATCTACTATTTCGTAGTTGTTACAGGCCAATACTACGCTTACTATATTTTTACCAATATCGTGTACATCACCTTTTACTGTGGCCATTAATATTTTACCCACAGGCTCTGATTTATCTGATTTTTCGGCTTCTATAAACGGATTTAAATAAGCTACTGCTTTTTTCATAACCCGTGCCGATTTTACCACTTGTGGCAAAAACATTTTACCTGCACCAAACAAATCGCCCACGACATTCATCCCTGCCATTAAGTTGCCTTCTATAACTTCAATTGGTTTTTCTGCTTCTATTCGAGCCTGTTCTACATCTTCTATTATAAAAGCGTCTATTCCTTTTACCAAAGCGTGGGTAATTCTATCTTGCAATGGATTTTCCCGCCATGATAAATCGGCTTTCTTTTCTGCTTTTGTCCCTTTTACGGTTTCTGCAAAATCTAATAGGCGTTCTGTAGCATCGTCCCGCCTGTCCAGAATAACATCTTCTATATGCTCTAATAAGTCTTTTGGAATATCATCGTAAACCTCGAGCATCGCAGGGTTTACAATACCCATGTTCATTCCATTTTGAATGGCGTAATAGAGAAAAACCGAATGCATGGCTTCGCGTACTATGTTGTTCCCTCTAAAAGAAAACGAGACGTTACTTACGCCTCCACTTACACTTACGTTCTCTAAATTTTCTCTTACCCACCGCGTGGCACGAATAAAATCGATGGCATTCTTACGGTGCTCATCCATTCCTGTGGCTACGGGGAATATGTTCAGGTCGAAAATAATATCTTCGGAAGGAAAGCCTACTTTATTTACCAACACATCGTAAGAGCGCTTAGCGATTTCTATACGTCTATCGTAAGTGTCTGCTTGCCCTACTTCGTCAAACGCCATTACAATAACGGCTGCGCCATAGCGCTTTATACGCGTAGCTTCCCATATAAATTTTTCTTCGCCTTCTTTAAGTGAAATGGAATTTACAACACATTTGCCTTGCACTACTTGAAGCCCTGCTTCTATAATTTCCCATTTTGAGGAATCTATCATAATCGGCACTCTACAAATGTCTGGCTCTGCGGCAATAAGGTTTAGGAAACGTACCATGGCTTCCTTACCATCAATTAAACCGTCGTCCATATTAACATCGACAATTTGTGCTCCTCCATCCACTTGATGACGTGCTATATCTAAAGCTTCATCAAACTTTTCTTCTTTAACCAGCCGTAGAAATTTTTTAGAACCTGCAACATTAGTTCGTTCTCCAACATTAATGAAGTTACTATTCTCATTAAGTACTAGAGGTTCTAATCCTGATAATTTCATATATCTGGATTGCTTTATTTTTACTGGTGTTTGGTTAACTGTA
Organism: uncultured Flavobacteriaceae bacterium; assembly: GCA_947489085.1. GTDB lineage: Bacteria > Bacteroidota > Bacteroidia > Flavobacteriales > Flavobacteriaceae > Jejuia. The sequence continues at coordinate 18,859 of CANLCJ010000012.1, read as the reverse complement.
TCACTCATAACTACTCGTGTTGCTCTTCTTTCGTTTTTCGTTGTTTGTTCTTAGTTGTTTGTTACTAGTTTTTCGTTATGTATTTATAACCTTTTGTAATATCGTATAAAATCATTAATCAATTTTTTACAGGTATCTATTTGCCATAATAGAATCTTAAAATTGTGTGTTGTTCTAAATTCTAAATCTCAAGCGATGTAAAACTAAGTTTCTAATGGTATCATTTTGTGGTATCGCTACTATTAACAATGGTCATTATCCTTAATTTACGATTGTTATGCAAAACCAAATCTTCCTTTAAAAAGCCTTGGGATTCATACAAATTTATTGCGTTTTTATTATCTTCATAAACATCTAGCCAAATTTTGTGTGCTTTAAACACATTGAAACATAGTTGTTTTGTTAATTCTACAGCTAATTTCCCATAACCTAGTCCTTTTTTCAAAATAACGATTCGTCTAAATTCGATAACTTTTGTTTTAGTTCCTACTAAAATTAGGTATCCTACAAAGACTTTACTTTTACTATCAAATATAGATATATGGCATTCCGTATTAACTATATCTTTATGTTCTTCTAAAGCATATTGTGTTACAAACTGATGGTTTTCTTTTTCTAGAATTAAAATTCTGTTTAGATCTTCTTCTTTGGTTTTTTCAAAGAATAGTGTATCAGTTTGCAACATTATATTACGATAACGTAAGGTATTCTGCTTGACGTGGCTTATATTTTGCTGCTATGTCTGCAATTACTTTTATATGTTCTGGAGAAGTGCCGCAGCAGCCTCCTATTATATTTATCAGGTTTCGTTTAAGATATTCCTCTATTTGTTCCCCCATTTCTTCTGGGGTTTCGTCGTATTCTCCAAACGCATTTGGTAAGCCTGCATTAGGGTGTGCAGAAATGGCAAAATCTGTTTTATTTGCTATAGCTTCTAAATGCGGTTGTAATAAATTAGCGCCTAAGGCACAATTAAAACCTACCGATAATAATGGTATATGCGATACCGATATTAAGAAGGCTTCTGCTGTTTGTCCAGATAATGTACGTCCTGAAGCGTCTGTTATTGTACCACTTAACATTACGGGAACGTCTATTTGGCGCTCTGCTTTTACTTCTTCTATTGCAAATAATGCTGCTTTGGCATTTAGGGTGTCGAAAACGGTTTCCACAAGTAGAATATCTGAACCGCCATCTAGCAGTGCTTCTACTTGTTGTTTGTAAGCTATACGTAACTCGTCGAACGTTACAGCTCTGTACCCAGGGTCGTTAACATCTGGAGACATACTTGCTGTTCGGTTTGTTGGGCCTATAGAGCCTGCTACAAAACGCGGTTTATGTGGTTCTTTAGCCGTATATACATCAGCAACTTCTTTGGCTATTTTCGCAGATTGGTAATTAAGCTCGTATACCAAATCTTCCATTTGGTAATCTGCCATAGCAATGGTTGTTCCCGAGAACGTATTGGTTTCTATAATATCTGCTCCTGCTTCAAAATACTTACCGTGTATGGTTTTTATCGCTTCTGGCTGTGTTATTGACAATAAATCGTTATTGCCCTGTAACGGTGTGGGGTAATCTTTAAAACGCTCGCCTCTAAAATCTTCTTCTGTGAATTTATAAGCTTGTAGCATGGTACCCATGGCACCATCTAAAACTAAAATACGCTCTTGTAACGCTTTATATATATTTGACATTTTCTTTAGTTCTAATAATTATTCAAATAATGTGGAGGATAAATACCGGTCTCCTCTATCGCAAACTATGGCTACAATGATACCTTCATCGATTGCCTCTGCTGTTTTTAAAGCACAGTACATTGAGCCACCACTGCTCATCCCTGCGAATACGCCTTCTTCTTTGGCCATCTTTATGGTTGTTGTTTTAGCGTCTTCTTCAGAAACATCAATAACCGTATCTACGCGAGAGCGGTCAAAAAATTTAGGCACGTATTCTGGCGACCATTTGCGTATGCCTGGTATTCTTGCACCATCAGCGGGTTGCGCGCCTACTATTGTTATGTTCGGGTTTTTCTCTTTTAAATAGCGGGAGGTGCCCATAATAGTACCTGTTGTTCCCATTGTTGCCACAAAATGGGTTATTTTACCTTCGGTGTCTCTCCAAATCTCTGGCCCTGTGGTTTTATAGTGCGCTTTCCAGTTGTCGTCATTTTCAAACTGATTGAGTAAGGTGTATCCTTTTTCATCTCTTAATTTGAATGCAAGATCTCTAGAGCCTTCTATACCTACATCGGCAGGTGTTAAAATAACCTCAGCGCCATAAGCGCGCATTGTCTTAACACGTTCTTCGGTAGAGTTCTCTGGCATGATTAACACCATATTTAAACCTAATAACTTAGATATAAATGCTAGTGCGATACCCGTGTTTCCACTGGTAGCTTCTACTAATGTACCGCCTTTTTTAATATCTCCTCGCTTTAAAGCTTCGTTTATCATATTAAAAGCTGGGCGATCTTTTACGCTACCACCAGGGTTATTGCCTTCTAATTTTAAAAATAAGCGAACGCCTTTTTTTGAAATTAAATGGGTAGCCTCTACTAAGGGTGTGTTTCCTATTTGGCCTATTATACTATTTTCGTATGCCATTTCTTTTCGGTCTTATTTTTATTTCTGTTTGGTAGGTAACTACAGAGTCTTCTGGAACAGACTGTGTAATCCATACGTTAGCACCTATAATGCTGTTAGCGCCTATAACGATGTCGCCACCTAAAATGGTTGCATTGGCGTAAATGGTAACATTATCGTCTATAGTGGGATGCCTTTTTGTCGAGGCTAAATTTTTAGACACTTGAATGCCGCCCAAAGTCACACCTTGGTATATTTTTACATGTTCGCCTATTATAGCACTTTCTCCTATAACAATGCCTGTTCCGTGATCGATATAAAACGATTCGCCTATAGTGGCTCCTGGGTTAATATCTATTCCTGTAATGCCATGAATGTATTCACTCATCATTCTTGGTAAGATATAAACTCCTAGTCTATAAAGTGCATGACTTAGGCGATAAATAGAAATGGCATGAAAACCAGGGTATGCCAAATAGATTTCTTGTAGACAATGCGATGCGGGATCGTTTTTTTCGAAAGCAATGGCATCTAGATCTAATTTTCTTCTAATTTCAGGAAGTTCTGCTCTAAATGTATTCCAAATCTTCTGTGCGTCTTCAATTTCTAAAGATGCTAATATTTTTAGAAATGTGTTTTCTAAATAATCACTGTGTATTTCGTCTTGTTCGCAATCGAATAAGGAATAAAACAGGCGCTTAGAAAACGTATTTACGGTATCTTTTAAGCAAACATTATAACTCTTCATTTTTTGCAGTTTGGATGTTTATTTTATGTTGATAAAAGTAAAGCTTATCCTTTAAAATAACTACGCTATTAAATACTAAATCCCGCGAGGTTTAATTACAACATCGCGGGATTGTTTATAAGGTTAAGCAAAAAATTAATTGATTGCTTGTACTACCGCTTTTGGTGCTTGTTTTTTTGTGCCGTCGAACCCTTCTATTCCACTTACTGTTGTATATTTTAACACAAATTTCTTTCCTGGGTTGATGATTTTATAGGCTTCTTGACACATAATTGTAGCCTCATGAAAACCGCAAAGTATTAACTTTAATTTTCCTGGGTAAGAGTTACCGTCTCCTATTGCAAATATACCTGGGATATTTGTTTGGTAATCTAAGGCGTTATTTACTTTAATGGCGTTTTTCTCTATTTCTAAGCCCCAGTTTGCTATTGGGCCTAGTTTTGGTGATAATCCAAATAAAGGGATAAAATGATCTGTTTCTAACTTTACAGGGGCTTCTCCTTTTTTAGTAATTTCTATGGCTTCCACCTTACCATCACCAATAATGCCGGTTACCTCTGCTGGCGTTATAAGCTTAATTTTACCTTCGTTCTTTAATTCTTGCACTTTTTCTACAGAGTCTAAATGCCCTCTAAACTCGTTACGTCTGTGTACTAAAGTTACACTTTTAGCAACGTCTGCTAAGAAAATAGACCAATCTAAAGCAGAGTCGCCTCCTCCTGCTATAACCACATCTTTATCGCGATAGACTTCGGGCTCTTTAATCATGTATTCTACGCCTTTATCTTCGTATTTCTCAAGATTTTCTAACTGAGGTTTTCTTGGTTCGAAACTTCCCAATCCACTGGCAATAGCTACTACTGGTGCTTGGTGTTGCGTGCCTTTATTTGTTGTTACTATAAACGTACCATCTTCTTGTTTATCTATAGTTTCTGCGCGCTCTCCAAGGGTAAAACCTGGCTCGAATTGCTTGCCTTGCTCTAATAAGTTTTTTGTTAAATCGCCTGCTAATATTTCTGGAAATCCAGGGATATCATAAATAGGCTTTTTAGGATAAAGCTCTGAGCATTGTCCTCCTGGTTGAGGTAATGCATCAATTAAATGACATTTCAATTTTAATAATCCTGCTTCGAATACAGTAAATAATCCTGTGGGCCCCGCGCCAATTACAATTATGTCTGTTTTTATCATCTTATGACTCCTTTTTGTGTATTAATCCTTTTGTGAACTCGTTAAGTATCTCTACTTTTTCTTCGAAATCACCTTTTATTGTTTTTCTATATTCATTTAAGTTCTTCACCAAATCGTCTACATTTTCGGGAATAACTTCCTCGAAAAATTGTCTTAGGCGTTTTGCTGTTGTTGGCGACTTACCATTGGTAGAAATCGCTACTTTTACGTTACCTTTAGTTACAATACCACCCATATAAAAATCGCAATATGGCGGGTTATCTGCTACGTTTACTAATTTGGCTTCTGCTCTACAATCTTTCCATACTTGTACATTTACTTCTGGAATATCTGTAGTTGCTACTACCATGTGTCTGCCTTGTAAATAGCGTTTATTGTACACATCTTCTACAAGTGTTACGCAGCCTTTTTTTGCCAATGCTATTGTGCCTTCTCTAAACATTGGCGACACCATAGTTACTTTTGCATCTGGACTGGATTTTAGAAGAAACGTTAATTTTTCTTCTGCAACAAAACCACCTCCCACAATTAAAACATTAAGGTTTTTTGTTTTTAAAAATATGGGATATAAGTTATTTCTTTCCATCCTGATTTATGATTGCCCTAATGTTCTGTTATTTAACACATCGTTATGTATTGCTCCCAGAACAGCACGTTCTTTTACTACGTCTCCTATAATTATAATAGCGGGATTTGCTAGCTGCTTTTCTGCAACTATGCCCTCTATTGTTGCTATGGTTCCTATACCTACATTCTGGTTGTCTCTTGTACCGTTTTGAATAATAGCTATTGCTGTATCGGCTTTATTTTCTTTCGAGAAAATGGCAACAATTTCGCTAAGCTTACTCATTCCCATTAAAATAACTATCGTTGCTGTAGATTTTGCTGCTAGTGCTACATCTTCTGATAATTGGTGCTTTTTTGTGGTTCCCGTAATAACCCAGAAACTTTCTGAAGCACCTCGTTTTGTTAATGGTATGCCTTGATAGGCTGGTACGGCTACAGACGACGATATGCCTGGTACAACAAAAGTTTCTACGCCATGTTGCCTTACATAATCAATCTCTTCTGCGCCTCTTCCAAAAATAAAAGGATCGCCTCCTTTTAAACGCACCACATGGCCTTTTTCTTTGGCTTTTGTTACAATTAAATCGTTAATCTGCTCTTGCTGAAATGCATAACACCCTCTGCGCTTACCCACGAAAACACGTTCTGTAGTTTTAGAAGCATAATCTAGTAATGCTTCGTTTATAAGAGCATCGTACAGAATTACATCGGCAGATTCTATTGCCTTAATAGCTTTAAGGGTTATTAAATCTACATCTCCTGGACCTGCGCCTACCACAGTTAATTTTGGGGTTTTAACACTCATGCTTTATCCACACTTCTCTTTTGTGAGCAAAATTGCGATTTAAACTAGTTCTGCTTACTTGTTTCTACTGCTCTAAATGCTCTAACGGCTTCTAAAAACTTATCTGCACTTGAGATATAGTTTAAAGCGAAATCTTTGGTTGGCGCATTTTTATTAATTTGATAAATTACGTCTGCAAACGATGCGCCTAAGCTAATTTTTCCAGATTCTACAAAAAGTTCATCAAATTGTGTTATTATACCTGCGTGTGTATTTGTTTTTTTGTTTTCTGCAAGTAATAGTGCTTTTGCCGAATTTACTAAAGATTGGTACGCGTAATAAATTGCTCCAGAATACACTTCGTTTTCGAATGCTTCTTTGGCGTTTCCTATTTTTTCTTCACTTTCTAAGAATAGTGTTGCGATTAAATCTATAACGACACCTGCACATTCTCCTATTCCAATTTCTTTAACGTATTTCTCTTCTTCACCCCAATCGATAAAGTCTTCCTGCGTTAAATTAGTAGCGTCTTGTAAATCGTTTAAGAAATCGTAGAAATACTTTTCCCCTTTTTCTTGATAGTAGGCTACAAATGATTTGCCATTGGCATTGGCTTCAAAATCGTTTAAGATTCTGCGTAAGGCTTCTGGCCCTCTTTTACTTGGTACTTTTACCACTTTATCTGCAAAAGTCGCATTACCATCGCCTTGGTTTCCTCCTCCTAATAATACTTGCAATGCTGGGGCTATTAGTTTTTCTGGTGTACGTACTGTCATCCCTTGAAAACCAATGTTAGCCATATTGTGCTGCCCACAAGCATTCATACAACCACTAATTTTAATAACAAGATCTTCGTTTTTTAAATATTGTGGGTATTCTGTTTTAATAACACGTTCTAATTCTTCAGCAATTCCTGTACTGCTTGCAATACCTAAATTACATGTGTCTGTTCCTGGACATGCTGTAATATCTACGGCTTTATTGTATCCTGCTTCTACAAAGTCTAATTTTTCTAATTCTTGGTAAAAGAATGGTACTAAATCTTCCTTAACAAAAGGAATTACTATGTTTTGACGCAATGTTAAGCGCACTTCTCCTGCAGCATAATTATCTACTAAATTTGCTAACAAGCGTGCTTTATCTGTATAAAAATCCCCTAATAACACTTTAACACCTATAGCTACATAACCTTCATGTTTTTGCGGTATCAAGTTTGTAGATTTCCATAATTCGAAAGCGTCTTGATCTTTTATGGTTACCTGAGGTGCTTTTACAGATATTGGTGTTGATGGTATATAAGCATTCGCATCTATAGCTACGCTTTTAAACTCAATGGCTTTTTGCTCTTGAGCTATCAATTCTCTAAATGCATCTAACCCGATATCTTTTAATAAGAATTTCATACGAGCTTTAGCTCGGCTTTTACGCTCTCCGTAACGGTCGAATACACGTAACACCCCTTCCATAATTGGAATGATTTGATCGGTTTCTACAAAGTCGAATAACACGTCTGCATGACGTGGTTGAGACCCTAATCCTCCTGCAACCATTACTTTAAAGCCACGAACACCGTCTTTTTCTTTAGCAATATACCCTATATCGTGTAAGTAAGACAGCCCTGTATCTTCGTCTGTAGAAGAGAACGACACTTTAAATTTACGTCCCATTTCCTGACATATTGGGTTACGCAAAAAGAATTTGTATAAGGCGTCTGCGTAAGGCGATACATCGAAAGGTTCGTTAACATCAAACCCTGCTGTTTCTGATGCTGTAACGTTTCTTACCACATTACCACAAGCTTCGCGAACAGTAACATCGTCTTTTTCTAACTCTGCCCAAAGTTCTGGCGTTCTGTTTAAATCTACATAGTGGATTTGAATGTCCTGACGTGTTGTGATGTGTAATCGTCCACGAGAATACTCATCAGATACTGCTGATATTCTTCGTAACTGATTGCTTTTCAATTTTCCGTAAGGTATTTTTATACGAATCATTTGCACGCCTTCTTGACGCTGACCGTAAACACCTCTAGCCAAACGTAGACTTCTAAATTTTTCTTCGTCTATTTTTCCATTATGGAACAGCTCGATTTTATTAGCTAATTCTATAATATCCTTTTGTACTACTGGATTTTCTATTTCTGTTTCAAAGCTTCGCATACCAAAACCCCTTCTACCCTCTTTTAGAGGCATTCTTACTCGGGTAAAGCAAGAATATTGTTGTTATTTATTTTTAACTGTGTAAAGCTTTAAAAACTGTACACCTACTATTTTTTGCAAATTTAACGACTGTAGCATTAAATCTAGCAGTTTTTACTGTATAAAACCAGCGCCCACTGTATTATTAGACTGTGTATCGATAATGATAAACGACCCGTTTGTTCTGTGGTTTTTAAATTGATCGTAAAAAATAGGCTTATTTAATTTAAAGGTTACCGATGCAATATCGTTTATATTTAAGCCTGTTGCTTCTTTATCGATTCCAGAATAGTCTGGATTGATTTTATGATTGATGCGGTCTACCTTTGCTAATACTTTATTAACACCATGCTGAATAACGTATTTCCCTCCTGCTGTTAATTGGTTACTATCCATCCAACATACATTTGCTGTAAATTGCTTATCTATGGTTGGAATATCACCTTCTTTTACAATCATATCTCCGCGGCTTACGTTGATATCATTCTCTAAAGTAATAGTTACTGATGAACGTCTCGATGCGGTTTCATACTTTTCATCGTAAAAATAAATGTCTTTTATTTTTGAACGCGTTTTCGACGGCAATACAATAATGTCATCTCCAACACTTAAATCACCACCATACACTTTACCTGCGTACCCTCTATAATCGTGAAACTCTTCTGTTTTAGGTCGTACAACATACTGTACTGGGAAACGTGGTGTTCCTGCATTAAAGATATCGGCTTTATCTAGTTGCTCTAAATGCTCTAACAACGCAGCGCCTTTGTACCAAGACATGGCTTCTGATTTGTTTACAACATTATCTCCTTTTAAAGCACTTACTGGGATAAATGTAATGTTTTGATCTTGGTAATCACGTTTACTCATCAACTCAGAGAAATCTGCTTTTATCTTATTGTAAACTTCTTCTGAATAATCTACCAAGTCCATTTTATTAATGGCAACTACAACGTCTTTTATACGCAATAGGTTATTGATAAAAAAGTGACGATTAGTTTGCTCTATCACCCCTTTTCTTGCATCTATTAAAATGATAGAGGCTTGCGATGTTGATGCTCCTGTAACCATGTTACGTGTATATTCCACGTGTCCTGGTGTATCTGCTATAATGTAACTTTTCTTTTTTGTAGAAAAGTAAATATGAGCAACATCAATTGTAATACCTTGTTCGCGTTCTGCAACTAAACCATCTGTTGCTAACGAAAAATCTAAGTAATCGTATCCACGTTGCTTACTTGTTTTTTCAATGGCTTCTAATTTATCGGTAGTCAAAGATTTTGTATCGTAAAGGATACGCCCTATTAGTGTGCTTTTCCCGTCGTCTACACTACCCGCTGTTGCTATTTTTAATACTTCCATTCCTCGCCCCAACCCTCTCCAAAGGAGAAGGAATTCTTTACAGGTATATTTTAAAATTTGTTTTAATTCTTTTACTTTTCATACCTACAAGACTTTTAGACCTTGTAGGACAGCTTTGTCCTTTTATTTTCACAAACTTGCTACTTCCCCCTTTGGAGGTCAAAGGGATTTAGAAATACCCTTGTTGCTTACGTTTTTCCATTGCTGCCTCAGAACGTTTATCATCGATACGCGCCCCACGTTCTGAAATTGTAGAGTCTCTAATCTCTTCTACAACTTTAGATATTGATACGGCTTCAGACAATACTGCAGCGGTACAACTCATATCGCCTACAGTTCTAAAACGCACCATTTCTTCTATTACTTCTTCATCTTCATCTCTGTATACCACATCGTCTTCAGCAGACCATATCATACCATCTCTTAAAAATACTTTACGTTTGTGTGCAAAATAGATAGAAGGGATTTCAATATTTTCTTTTTCGATATAAGACCATACGTCTAGTTCTGTCCAATTCGAAATTGGGAACACACGTACATTCTGTCCTAATTCTATTTCTCCATTTAGCATGTCAAACAACTCAGGACGTTGGTTTTTTTCATCCCACTGTCCAAAATCATCACGCACTGAAAAGATACGTTCTTTAGCTCTTGCTTTTTCTTCATCACGACGTGCCCCACCGATACATGCATCAAATTTAAATTCTTCAATAGCATCTAAAAGTGTTGTAGTTTGCAACATGTTTCTACTTGCATAACGTCCAGACTCTTCTTTTACCTTACCTTCATCGATAGAATCTTGTACATTTCTAACAATTAATTCTAAACCAAGTTCTTTCACCAAACGGTCTCTAAACTCTATAGTTTCTGGAAAGTTATGTCCTGTATCAATATGCATTAAAGGGAATGGCACTTTTGCTGGGTAAAATGCTTTTACAGCTAATCTTACTAGCGTAATTGAATCTTTTCCTCCAGAAAATAACAACACAGGTTTTTCAAATTGTGCTGCCACTTCTCTCATGATGTATATCGCTTCGTTTTCTAGCGAGTTGATATGTGACGTGTCTTTTTTCATAATAGTATATTACTTGCCTTTTAAAAGGCGTACTCACTTTAAAAAAGCAAGTTTATTTATTGTTTTAATTTGTGTTTTGAGGCGTTCTCTTAGAGAAACACCATTTAAGCATGTAAACCACATTCTCGATTTGCTAATGCCTTGGTTGGGTCGAAATACTTAAATTCGTTGGGTAACTTATGCTCTTCTAAATACGCATCTAATTTCTCATCAGACCAGTAGTAAAACGGACTTACTTTTAATACGCCATCTTTACTTAGGCTAAAAATGCCTATACTATTTCTAAACGCTGTTTGCCCCTGCCTTAAGTTTGTAAACCATACTTTTGGTTTGTGCTCTGCCATAGCTCTGGTAAAAGGCTCTAGCTTTACTTGCTCTGTAAACAAAGCGTGCTTAGGATCGTCTACACTTGGAATCCCCATCACAACATCACGATGCGATGATGTTTGCTTTGGCACGTATAAAAACACATTTAAGTCTAGGTCTTTAATAACCTGCTCTGCATGCTTATACGTTTGCGGCGTGTTGTAACCTGTATCGCACCATACTACTGGTACTTTAGCTTCTACAGATTTTACGGCATGCAAAATTGCAGCTTCGTAAGGTCTAAAATTTGTTGTTACTACTGCCTCGTTACTCAACTCGAAAGCTTTTGCTATAATTTCGGCTGGCGCAGCATTTTCAAATGTTTTGTTTAAGGCTTTTATTTGATCTTCTGTAAACATCGCTTTATTTATTTTATTTCCCCCATTTTACAGCGTTCCAAATACGCTCATGGAAAAAGTATAATACCATTTTTGTTAAAAAATCTACAGATGCTATGGATGCAGCAACTGACATTTCTCCTGTTAATATGTATGACACAATCAATGTATCTAAAGTACCAACAACTCTCCAGCTTAAAGCTTTAGCAACACTTCGTATTGGCTTTTCTCCAACGGCATCCTCCTTATAAGTGGTCTTTTCTTTACTTTTCAATAACATTTGCGCTATCATTTGTTGTTATTTTATATTAATCCTATCAATTTAGTAGGGATTACAAAAGTAATACTTTTTTCCATACTACAAACCACAGGGCTTATTTTTTAGAATATTGGTGTATTTCAGCGATAAAATGAAGAAAATCAAGCTGTAACCTCCTTGATTTTGAGAATTTTTAAGTCCAATTAGACTTGGGAGAGATCGCCCAAGGTCTTATTCCTAAATACTTTAAGGGTACTATCGCGTACTTCTATCATGAGTTTATGAACACTACAGGCGTGTTCATCTGGACAATCGTCGCATTTCTCGTAATAGTTAAGACTTACACAGGGCACCATAGCAATAGGTCCTTCTAAAACACGCATTACATCGGTCATTTTAATGTCGGAAGGCAAACTTCTTAAGTAATAACCACCGTGTTTTCCTTTTTTAGAGCCTAAGATGCCTGCTTTTCTTAACGTTAACAAAATACCCTCCAGAAATTTCTGCGGAATCTGTTCGCTTTTAGCAATAGCACTTACTTGTACTGGAACATCATCACCAGTTCGCGCTATGTAAGTTAACGCTTTTAGACCGTACTTTGTTTTTTTGGATAACATGCTGCTAAGATAGCCAATTAAAAATATGCTCCAAATCGCAACATATTAGACCAACCGTTATAAATCCAACCACTGCTTAAAAGAAGACGCCTTGTTTTTTCCTATAATAATATCTATTTCAGAAGAAGGTTTGGTTTCTATTTTTAAAGAGCTGTTACCAAACTTAATAATTTTATCTATGGCATAGATAGAGACTATAATTTGACGGTTCGCTCTAAAAAATAATTTTTCGTCTAAAGAAGAGTATATTTGATCTAAACTATCATTTGCAGTAAAACGCTTCCCATCTTTTCTAACAATATAGGTTATGGTATTTTCTAAATAAATATAAGAGATATCTTCTATACCTACAGGCATCAACTCGTTACGTATATATGTAAGCAAACGTTTTTTAGGTAAATCTTTAATAACATCGTCTCCAGACGCTATAGCCTTTTCTATTTCTTTTTCCTCTTCTTTTGCTTGTTTTTCTTTTTCTATAGCTATGTTTTTCTGGTAATTCTCTAAAGAGGCATTTAACTTAGACAAATTCAACATGCTATCTTCTAGCCGTGTAGATTTACGTTCTAACTCTTCGTAATAGTAATTAGACATGTACCTTATAATACCAAAAACAATAACCAGAATAATTAATCCAAGTATTATAAATATAAAGCTGTACTTATTTTTAAATCTGTTGAATTTGGTAATTACGTTTCTTAGGTTAATGTGCGTTACCACAATTAAATCGGAATTAGGGATGGCATCCAGTCGAACTATTTCTGATGCTTCGAGGGTATCTTCGACCATGTTATAACTGGACACATAAGTGTATAAATCTTCCGCTGAAATGTCTTTTTTAACATTAGACACTACTGCATTGGTTTCAGCATCTACCGTACCCACTTTTGTAATATCCGGATAACTCACAATCTTACCAGACCAATCTATTACAGAGAGAAACATATTAGCTTCATCGATACCCTCTATACTTTTTTGAATGCCTTTTACAACAATACCTTTTTCTACATTGGCTTCTAAAGCGGCTCCGCTTATGGATGAAATTTGCTTAGCCCGTTGCTTTCCTGATTGTATCTCGTTTTCTAACAATAAAATTATACTTTGCTTGGCTATAATCTGCACTGCTAGGTATGCCATAAACACATAAATAATTGTGAATACTACTGTAGTTAGAACATAAGTTTTGTAATTTTTCATGAATTGAAAACGCTTTTGTTTGGTGGTACTAAATTACGTGATAGCCTTTAATTATGTTAAATTTTCAAATGCTTTTTTTCCGTTTCAGACATTATTTTTCCGCTTTATAAACTTTGTGACCCCTTTCAACACTAGTATTGGCAATAATTACATACTTTTATACTTGAAAATAAAAAGATGAAGCGATTTTAACATTTTAATGAACATATAGTATAAAGATAAAGCTTCTAAATGCTTTAAAAATCTTATTACAATTTTCAATTTAATGTTTTTTAGCTAAACTTATATGATATCGCAAAAACATAGAAATATTATTTACGTTACTGTAGGATGTGTGCTTTGCCTCGGTTTTTACCTAGCAACAGCAACATTGTGCTTACACGACATGCGCAAGGCTCCTACTTACAAGCATATTTCGACGGAAAGGTTAATTCATAAATACGATAACGCAACGCTTAGCCATCTAGTAGAAAAAGTAATAGAGATTGATGGTACGCTTAAAGCTGTTCATACCAAAAACGAAAAATTTACACTTTACTTAAGTCACAAAAAAAGCAAAACCTACGTGTTGTGCGAATTACATAAAGATGAGATACATAAAATACCCCATCTTAAGATTGGCGATAAAATACTAGTTAAAGGCATTCTAAAAGGCCATTTATTAGACATCATATTATTAAATTGCATCATTATTTAAATCCCTTTTCATGAATAAAACACTACTACTTTTTCTATTTATTTGTATGAAAAGTTTTTCACAAAACACAGAATACATTGAGCGACAGGGAGAAGTTACGTTTTTCTCATACACCTCTGTAGAAAACATACAAGCTAAAAACTCGCAAACGCTTAGTATTTTAAATCCAAAAACACGCCAGATTGCGGTGCAAATTTTAATGCGGGCTTTTGTATTTCAAAAATCGCTTATGCACGAGCATTTTAATGCGAGTTATATTGAGTCTGATCTTTACCCTAAAGCTACTTTTGAAGGGGAAATTGAAAATTTTAATGCTAATGATGCCTTGCAGACTAAGCTTATTAAAGGTACTTTTACGCTTCGAAACATTTCAAAACCTATAGAAATTAAAGCGACAATTTCTAAAGCAGATAACAGTTATACTATTAAGGGAAGCTTAGATGTGTTAATCAATGATTATAACATTAAAGTACCCGCACTTTTATCTCCAAACATCTCTAAGAAAATTGAGATTACTTTTAATTTTAATTATGCGCCTTATGAAAATTAAATCTCTAAGACTCATCCTTTTATTAGGTTTGCCTTTTTACACCACAGGGCAAAGCCTTCTCGATAAACTTGAAAAAGAACCTATAGACACTGTTGCTAATGTACTAGGCACCTTTCAAGGTACACGTATCTCGATTGGACATTCTGTAGAGACGCGCAAAAAAAACACCTTAGAAGTTTCTTTTATGAGCAGATACTGGAATGTAGAGCAAGAAAGCAGTAATTCTTTTATAGCCGACAGAATGTGTGCGCGCTTTGGCTTAGACTATGGTATCTCAGACAAGTTAACAGTAGGTGCTGGTGTTGGTGTACCCAATGGTATTTTTGATGGCTATTTTAAATACCGATTAGCACAACAAAAAACAGACAACTCTGGTATACCTTTTGGCATTACCTTAGTACAAGCAGGCACGTATCGCACAAGAAGAATTATAGGCATAGAACGTCGGGATGATTTTGGAGATAAACTTGCCTCTACAACTCAATTGCTTATTGCAAGAAAGTTTACTCGTAATTTTTCATTTCAAATTTCTCCAACATTTGTACATCGCACCTCTTCTATTTCAAGTTTAGATGATCCTAACCACTTTGCTGTTGGCTTTGGTGGGAGATATAAAGTAAGTAATCACGTTTCTATTGTTTCAGAATATTATTATGTTGCCAACCCCTTAGAATCTGTAGAAACTTTTGGCGCCTTTTCTTTAGGTACCAATTGGCAAGTAAAAAACCTTTTGTTGCAATTTAAGATGACTAACAATCAGATTTTCACAGAAGACGGCTTTATTACGCAAACCACAAGAAATTTTAATACGCGAGATGGTAATTTCTTTTTTGGATTTCACGCTACTTATCATATACAGCTCTAAAACACGTCTTTTAAGCTAAACCGTTACTTACAGGAAAAAGCTTCCTGTTTTATTTACTAACGCATACTGTTTTTTAGTATTTACTAATCAACACAGCCACTCTCATCCCTATATGGTCCTAAAACAACGTTAAAAAGGTTTTTTTATAGTCTTTATAATGTTGCAATAAAAAGTATGAACCCTTAAAAAACAATGCCTATGAGAAACAAAAATTAGTAAACACAAAAGTATTACCAAAAAAAAATTAGTAATTAAAATTTATTGAAAATGAAAAAAACAACATTTATTATCCCGCTTTTATTTGCGGGACTCGTATCAACAGCTCAAAACACTTCAGAAGATGCTCAAATCTCTGGAAACGGTGAAGTAACCGTATTTTCTAGAGAGGAAATCTTAGCACGTATTGCTGCAAACAACCAGAACAATCCACCTGCCGTTAACCAACCTGCAACATCAAGCATTGCAACTGGAACTCTAGCAGCTAATGGAGACGAAGGTGTAACAGCAATAGAAACGGAAACTTCTGGAAATGCAACATTAACCGCTACGGCTAATGGAGATCTTGTAGCTCAAGAACCAGCGGCAAACACCGTTGATGCTCCTGAGAACACTACCGCTCCTAGTACCGAAAGCGTTAATACTGTAGATTCTCAGATCTCTGGAAATGGTGAAATCACCGTATTTTCTAGAGAGGAAATCTTAGCACGTATCGCTGCAAACAACCAAAACAATGCAACAGATACTGCTGATGAACCAGCAACATCTAGCATTGCTACTGGAACTATTACAGCGAATGGAGACGAAGGTGTAACAACAGTAGAAACGGAAACTTCTGGAAACGCAACGTTAACAGCTACGGCTAATGGAGATCTTGTAGCACAAGAACCAGCGGCAAACACCGTTGATGCTCCTGAGAACACTACCGCTCCTAGTACCGAAAGCGTTAATACTGTAGATTCTCAGATCTCTGGAAATAGTGAAATCACCGTATTTTCTAGGGAGGAAATCTTAGCACGTATCGCTGCAAACAACCAAAACAATGCAACAGATACTGCTGATGAACCAGCAACATCTAGCATTGCTACTGGAACAATTGCTGCTAATGGAGACGAAGGTGTAACAACCTTAGAAACGGAAACTTCTGGAAACGCAACGTTAACCGCTACGGCTAATGGAGATCTTGTAGCGCAAGAACCAGCAGCAAACGCCGTTGATGCTCCTGAGAACACTACCGCTCCTAGTACCGAAAGTGTTAACACTGTAGATTCGCAAGTCTCTGGAAACGGTGAAGTAACCGTATTTTCGAGAGAAGAAATTTTAGCGCGTATCGCTGCGAACAATCAAAACAATGCAACAGATACTGCCGATGAACCAGTAAATTCTAGTAGTGCTACTGGAACTATTACAGCTAATGGAGACGAAGGTGTAACAACCTTAGAAACGGAAACTTCTGGAAATGCATCATTAACCGCTACGGCTAATGGAGAAACTGTTGCAGAAGAAACATCTACAAACGATGTTGCTGCGCCTATTGAGGCACAAGCACCGATAAGAGTTATCTTGTTTCCTAATCCTGCTAGAAGATCTTTAGTAGTATTTGCGCCTAGTGTTAAACTTACTAGAGTTGAAATTACGTCTGCTAGTGGTGAACTTTTAAAATCGGAAAATATCAATGGATTATCAAGAGCACGTATTAACGTGTCCGATTTACAAGAAGGTTTATATTTTGCAAACGTTTATTCTAATGAAGGCAGAACAGTAGAACGTTTTTTTAAAAGATAATACAATCTTATCGTTTAAATTACGCGACTACATTTAATATAACATTGAAATCCTTTGAGTTCTTAAACAAAACTCAAAGGATTTTTTTATTCCTAATACCATTTCAAATTTAATTCTAACAGTATTTAATGCCATTTATGGATAAGAATTTCGCATACAAGGTACTTTCAAAATTGCAGTTGTATTTGCTAAAACACCTTTCAGATTCACTGCCTTATCTATAATTATCAACCCCCATTCTACACAACCAGCTGTTTGCTCAGTTTAAATTCTTGTACCTCAAACAAAAGGTATGTTTCTAAAATTTTTTCCTCTGTTTTAAATCTAAAATAAGCATAAACAAAACTATAAAAGCACTAATAACGCGCTTGGAATAGACAATTCGTCAACTCACCTAAGAAAACGAGGTACTCCACCTAAAAAAAGATATCATTTGCCTAAAACGCCTGTTACTGACTATTCAATACAATACTTTTGATACCAAAAAATTACTTACAACATTGCATGATTTTAAATAAGAAAAAAGAAATTTTACATCTCAATTTTTAAATGTTAAAAATTACACATTTAAAAGACTATACAACAACACCTTAACACATTTTAGAGCTACAAGCATTACAATACAGGCTTGTAGTTAACATCTATACCATCTCGTTTAATCGTAGTTTATTCGAGTTGCAGAACAACTATAAAAATTAAAATACTTAAAAACAACAACACCTAAAATCCATTACAAATGACTAAAAAAACACTAATTATTCCCCTTCTATTTACAGGGTTAGTATGTACCGCTCAGAACGTATCAGTTCCCTCAACTGATACTGTTGAGCGTACAATGGCAACAACAACAGAAGAAACAACAACTCAAGAAACAACATCTAGTTCTACCAGAACACCAAGATCGAGAAGAGGTTCTCGTCGTACTAGCGCGAATGGTGCTAGAGGTAGAGTAACAGTAACTAACAACGGCATAGTAGATCAAGACACTAGTGCTGTTGGAAATTCTTCTGTTACTGTAGATGTTAATGGGGAAACTGTTACCGATGAAACGTCTTCAAGCGAAGGAACTCCAACTGTAACTACAGGACGAACATCGTCTTCCACTTCTGGCACAACCTCTAGCTTGGCTACTGGTGGCATTACGGTTTCTGATACTGAAGGTATTATAGATCAAGACATAAATACCATTGGAAATGCTTCGGCTACGCTTGGCGCTAACGGTGAAATTGTAGCTGAAGAAAGCTCTAACGAAATTAACAGTACGATTGCTGAAACCTCTGAAGCAACAACTTCTAGTAATGGGCCTAATCGTGCTGGTGGTTTATTAGAATTACGAGGTGGAGAAGTTACAAATGCAACCACTGCTGTTTCTGGTAACAGTAGCAATGGCAGCAGAAGCGCTAGCATTGTATCTGGTGGCGAAACACTATCTGAAACAACGTCTGAAGGTACAGAAGTAGCTAATACTGAAATCGATGGTAGCAGCACTAGTACTAGCAATGAAACGCCTGAAGTAACTACAGAAAGTACTACATCGTCTACTTCTGGCACAACATCTAGCATAGCTACTGGCAGCATAACGGTTTCTGATACTGAAGGTATTGTAGACCAAAACATAGATACTACTGGAAATGCTTCTGCTACTCTAGGTGCAAACGGAGAAATCGTTGCGGAAGAA
>CANLCJ010000011.1 GCA_947489085.1 uncultured Flavobacteriaceae bacterium | reverse complement strand
TTAAAATTAATCAAAAAATATCGAGGGATGCACCCCCTCGATATTTTTAATATTTACACACTTGGTGAGATACTACCAAAGAAAACAAAACTGTACACCTCATTTGCACCTCGTAACCTTGAAAACCTTGTGTTTACTGGGGATATTAGTCTGCCTTGGAGTACTTTTGTAACACCTTGATATAGTAATGAATATGAAATGTAATTTTTGCCATTGAATCAATACCATCTATAGATTTCATGGCATCTATTCAATTAGCATTTAAGATTTGTTCTTTAAAATTTGTACCTGTTACCCATTTCCCATCTGTTAGAATTTCTTGAAGTCGATTAGCTAAATATCCAGAGGATTTCATCTCTATTTTTTAATTTTAGTGGTGTTAAATAAGCATAATAGTTACTCTTTTGTTAGCTTAAAAGTTTTACCACCTTGTTTTAAATCCATTTGATTGTTAGCTGTGTCAAACTCTATAACTATACCCGCTTTATCGAATTCAAATTTATCTTTTTCGGTAGGTTTCAAATTAAATGCAGACTGGCCTGTTGCTTGTGCATACAACGTATTCTCTAACTTAGTTATAGATATTTTTAAAGGAAAGGTAAGACTAGAATAAATGCCTAAATATTTATCTAAATCTTCAGATTTTAATCGGTAAGTTGTAAATGTTGGAATTTGAAAAGGCAAATTAAAAAGACTGCTCGATAACACATTTAAAATACTATTAATATCATAATTGTTACCATTTGAAGTTAACGCAACAGCACATTTTTCTTTTGGAAAATATACAAAAACAGCATTAAATCCATCAATTGATCCATAATGACCAAAACTAAATTTATCATGAAAAGGAATTTTAAATATTCCCATTCCGTAATTATCTTTCAATAATTTCATTGCATCTAAACTGTTTTTAGATATTATTTTATAACTAAAAAGCGCTTGAGAAAATTGCAATAAATCGGTAGGAGTTGATATGATACCCCCAGCTCCTAATGGAATAGACATATCGGTTTCAGCCTGTTTTTTCCATTGCTCATTATAAAGGTATGAGTACGCTTCGTTGTTAGATAAATCAATTTTACTTCCATAAAAAGTATTTTTTAGATTGATTGGATGAAGTATTTTTTCATTTAAAATTTCAGCAAAGTTTTTGTTATAAATTTCCTCAAGTATATATGATAAAAGTAAATAATTGGAATTACTGTATTTTGATTTGGAATTCGGCTCAAAATCGCTACCAGATGTTGAAATTATAGCCAACATTTCTACTTTAGTTTTTGGCTTGGTGTTGTAATTAAAATAGTGTTTGTCGTCAGTAAAATTATGAATTCCACTTCGATGATTTAATAAGTTACCAATTGTAATAGAGCTACTTCTCTTTATGTTGGGAAAATAATAATTTATGGTTTGATTTAAATCTAGTTTTTCTTCTTCCAAAGCTTTAAAAATCAACGTAGCAGTAAAAGTTTTAGAGATAGAGCCAATCCTGTATTTTGTGTCTGCATTAGGTTTTTTTTGGGTTTCAACATCTGCATAACCAATTTGGTTACTGTAAGTAATTTTATTAGCGTTTAGCAATGCAACACTGCCCATAAATTTATTGTTTACATCTAACTGCTTGAAATATTCATTTAGTTTTAAAGTATCAATACTTTGAGAAAAACAAAATTGAATAGATACTGTAGTTATAAATAGTAAACATGTGCTTTTTATCATTAGAGTAGATTTAAATTTAACCAGAGAAACCATACTGTAAACTTACAATGTTGTAAAACTAAAACATAATCAAAAATAGCTTTAAAAACCAAGCGCGTTTGACTTTTAAAGTGTATTGGTGCCAGTAATGGTTATCTAAAATAGAAATAAAAAAGAGAAGACGTAGAAAAAATAAATAAAACGCTTCAAAATTAATATGCATTATTCTTTTAAAATTAGTACTGATGCGTTAAAATTTATTAAATAATTTGTTGTCATTTTTTGCTAACGGCAACAATCGAATAACACGAGCTAATACATGGTATTTGCACTATAAATTTAAGGGTTTTCTTGTAGTTTGAAAGTATTTGTACTAGTATGGATATTTCACTAGAATTGAAACCTAATAACACTTGTACACGCTTTAGGTTAGCGCCGTTACATAACAAATGTGTAGCAAAACTATACTGTAGTATTAAAGACCATCTAAAATCAAGTTGGCACAAAAAAAGAAGGCTGTTATAAAGCAAACAACCTTCTATTGTAAAAAACGTATTGTATCTAACTCTAAGTCGTCGTTAGGCAGGAACCAAAATATACCCAGAAGACCTTTCTACGCCGCCGCATTTATCTTTACATATAAGCTCTAGGGTAATATACTGCCCTTTATATGCATTTAAATACGAAGTGATATCTACTGGTGCTGTTGGAGTAATTATTCCACTGCAATTATTACTATAATCATAATCATATAGCTTTGTAGCACCTCCAGGTTTAATAACATAAAGTTCCATAACATCATCTGTAACAATATTTCCAGTGCCGTTAGTTGTACTTGATAGTATCCATTTATTAACATTAGGGTCTATATACACATTAGGAATAGTATTTCTATAAAAAATATTTCCTTTATGTATAACAGGTTTATTGCTTACAGGTAAACCAAGCACTATGTAAGATGTGTTTGGGTTTTGGAAACAAGGGGAAAATCCATAGGCAGAGTCTGGTGCTATAGCTTGCCAAAATACAGAAGTAGATCCATTTAATTGTGCAGATACAAAGCTATTGGCTAGTCCTCCCTGGTTTGCATTGTTGTTTTTAGAGTAATAACCATATTGGTTAGGTACTATGGCTTCGCCATTTAAGGAATAATACCAAAATGGTTCGTGATCTGTAGTAGGGTTAAAAGGAAGATTGTACACTTGGCTTGCACCACTACTATTAGTAAGGGTAAATGTTTGAATATACCAGTCGCCTTGATTTTGTACAGCTGTATATGTTAGTGTTTGTGGATTGTGGTTATTATCAACAACATTAAAAGCCTTACTTATATAAGTTCCACTACTGGGTGGATTGCTAGGAAAATCCATAGCCGATCCTATGGTGCCGTTTGTACTTGTTCCCGTAAATGTAACATATGTATTATATGCTAAACTAGGATTATCGTAAGGCGCTCCAGGAGTATTTTGGTTGCCAGTAAAGTAGATGTGGAAGTTTACAGATGTATTTGCTGCTGCAGCAAGTGCCATTTGGCCAACTGCATGATGGCTGGAATGCTGGTGAAGTACATTCTGCAATAAGCGCAAAGACCTTCTGTAGGATCCATAATGGCGCTCTACAGAATATCCATTTTTACTATTGTTACTCAGGTGTGCCATTGTTCTTCTTAATACAGCGCGTTCTGCTTTGGAGATACCATGCTCTTGACCTCCATTAGTGGGGTCTGCAAGAAATTTTTTTAATGATGCATCATCATTCATCAGTTGCGATATAAACTGATCTAAACTTTGTTTTTCCATTTCATATTTTTTATAACAGCCAATTTTGTACCGTTAACTTCAAGAGGAGTTTTCAATTTTAAGTTTTAATCATTTTAAACATGAAGATTACAGGTGAAAACTGTTTTTAGGTTGCGATAGGTTAAACTGTTAATTTTTTTCCTACTCTTTTATAATCAGGCTTTTCGGATTCTACCTTTTACCAGAACACATATAGCAGCTACTCAATTAAATATCTGTTTTCCAGTTATTCAAATTTGAATAAACAAAAGCTTAAAATGTAAGAAAATGTAATAAAACATAGATTTTCATGCACCAAACTAGTAATTTATGTCATAAAAATTAAATAGTGAAGTAGGTATTTACTAAAATATATTTGTAATAAAAGGAAGATGTGAAACCAAGCCAGCAGAACACTTTTAAAACTAAAACATGTGTTATTCTATAAAATAATAAAAGAAGTTATATTATCTCATATTCCTTTAGTTTTTACAATACAGTAATTGTAGATTTGCGGCAGTAAATCGCCTTATCGCTACGCTTTAAGCGCAGAGGAAAGTCCGAACACCATAGTGCAGCATAGTGGCTAACGGCCACCGGCCGAAAGGTTAGGAAAAGTGCAACAGAAAGAATGTACAGGTTAAGCTGTAGTGAAACCAGGTAAACTCTATGCGGTGCAATGCCATGTATACCAGCGTTTAAGAGCGGCACGTTTTATTGCTGGAGGGTAGGCAGCTAAAGTATATTGGCAACAATATATTGAGATAAATGATAAGGATTACGCTTAAGCGTAATACAGAATTCGGCTTATAGATTTGCTAAATTATAAATGCCCTCTTTTTTTGAGTAAAGCCATTAAAAGGGGGCTTTAATTATCTGTAGCAACTTCAAAAAAACTAAACATATTACCACCGTAACTCTTAGCATAGCTAAAAAAGGGGAGTGCAGATAAATCGGTATGTTTAGAGTGTTCTACAACAAGCATACCCTCATTATGTAATAAATTATTTTGAAAAACCAATTCTGGGATTTTAGAGAATTGCTCTAAAGTAAAATTGTAGGGTGGGTCTGCAAAAATAACATCTGCAGTAAAATGTGTATGCTCTAAAAACTTAAAAACATCGCTTTTAATGGTTTCTATAGGCATTTTAAATGCAGTTGCTGTTTCTGTAATAAACTTAACGCAACCAAAATTTTCGTCTACCGAAATAATACGAGACGTGCCTCTAGAGGCAAACTCGTAACTAATATTACCTGTACCAGAGAATAAGTCTATAACAGAAATAGCATCGAAATAATAATTGTTATTTAAAATATTAAACAAAGACTCTTTAGCCATGTCTGTAGTAGGGCGAACAGGTAGCTTTTTAGGAGCTACAATTTTTCTACTCTTGTATAAACCAGAAATAATACGCATTAAAAACTATTTAAAATGGTGAAATTAGAATATTCAGTATCAGTATTGTCTATATTAAAACTATTTTGGTTCTTGGAAATACTAACGTGTCTTATATACTTGTATAATATCTTATAGTATTCATCTTCTGCTATAGCTTTACCAATAAGTGCTACAGGTATAGTTTCTGTATCGTAACCCAATTGTTCTACAGTAAACAAGGTATAATACGCAAAATCCTGAACGTTATTGTATTCGAACGTATTATAGAACTGCAATTTGGCATTTCTAACAGCAACAATTTCAAAATGTTTATACCCTAAGTGGATGTATAAAGTACTGCCATTAGTATTCTTTTGTTCTTTTTTTAGAAGCGTTTCTATTAGCACTGTAGAAAAGTGCTTATAAGTAAAGCTACCAAATGCATCATAAATATAATTGTTGGCATTTACATAAGGTACGTAAACGTTTTTACAATTTTCAAATTCTAAACCATCGAAACTCAAATGGTCAGATTGTAAAATCTTAGAATTAAATTTTAAATAATCGGCTAAATAGGCTTCGTTAAAAATGGTATTGGGTACTAAGGTAGAAAGGTTATTTTCGTGCATAACCAAAACCTCATCGAATTTATCTTGAAGATACATCCTAGCATCAAAATAATGCATTAAGCGTTCTAAAGCTTCATACGGATTGCACTTCTTATCGAAAGGCATACTTTCTAGCGCCAAAATTTTTTGGTTCAGCGTATCTAGAACACAAAAAGAAAGTCCATTCAAACCAAATTGAATGGACAGCTTTTTATTGTACTTAACGTTTTGTAATGTACTAGTCGTTTGTATCATAAATTTTTGGCCAGTTACCAACTATACTTGCCTCGTCCATGCTTCCCACTTTGATCTTGTCTCCTTGTACTCCTACAATAGAAGAAATAACTTGTTTCTCTTCGTAGACTAAGTTTTTATCTTGATCGTATAATACAACGTCCTTATCCACAGAAGCTTCAAATACAGGTATTTCCACATCGTTTTGGTATACAAAACCTTGTTGTAAGTTAAACTTAGCACCTTCTTTTCCAGCGGGAACATTCATCATAGTTTTATAACGGTCCGAGTTTTTAAATAAAGAATCCTTTACAGGCGTATACCCTAGAGTGTCTACTATAATACTATCTTTATAAGTATCAACACCAAAAAGCTTAGTTTTTTCTGCATCTAGAATACTTGTATCTCTTCGTTCTACTAGCGTAAACTGTCCAGTTTCTATAAAATTAACTAACTGTCCAAAATTACCAGCAAATCGCCCTGTTACAGTTCTATGTGCAGTTTGAGATGTTCTAATATCTTTTAAACTCTGTATCACCTTAGCATAACGCTCTTGTTTAATTTTATTAAATTTGATAGGACTATAAACAGACATGAATGTTTTGTAGCCTAAGAATAATATCAAAACCCACAAGGCAATCATCAATACAGATTTAAATTTTGTAGGTACAAATTTATCTATAAGTTTTACGATAAGTATCGTAAGAAGTATTGCGCCAACTACAACTAGAACTACTGTTAACATATTTTTTTCTTTGTATAAATTTATTTATGGTCTCCCGCAAATCTACAATTTTTTTTTAATCGTAAAAACCTATCTTAATAAAAATCATTTCTATCTTTGATTTTATTCTAATCCTTCACCTTAATCTTAATGACCTCTGCGGAATTTTATTCACTAGTAAAACAGCAATTTCCATTCCAACCTACCCTAAAACAAGACATTGTATTACAACAACTTTCAAATTTTATTCTAGCAGATACTCCTAATGCTCTATATGTATTAAAAGGGTATGCTGGTACAGGAAAAACAACACTTATAAGTACCGTTGTAAATAATTTATGGAAACTAAAAAAGAGTGCTGTATTATTAGCACCCACAGGCAGAGCAGCCAAGGTTATAGCCAATTATTCTAAAAAAGAAGCGTTTACCATCCACAAAAAAATATATTTTCCTAAAAAGAGTAGTGGAGGTGGAGTTAAGTTTGTATTACAACCCAACAAGCATAAAAACACCATTTTTATTGTAGACGAGGCCTCTATGATTCCTGATACGCCTGCCGATTCTAAATTATTTGAAAACGGATCGCTTCTGGACGATCTTGTACAATATGTATACGCAGGGCATAAGTGCAAACTCTTATTTGTTGGAGATACAGCACAATTGCCCCCAGTAAAATTAGATTTAAGTCCTGCTTTAGATGAAAACAGACTGGCTTTAAATTACGATAAAGAAGTAACTAAAATGGAATTGGACGAAGTGGTGCGCCAAGGATTAGATTCTGGAATACTTGCCAATGCCACACAAATACGAGAAGCAATAGCAAATAGTTTTTTCGATACGTTTAAATTCGATCTAAAAGGATTTAAAGATATAATACGCTTAATAGACGGTTACGAAATTATGGATGCTATAAATGGAGCTTATGATGATTTAGGAAACGAGGAAACCGCTATAATCGTTAGAAGTAATAAGCGCGCTAATTTGTATAATCAACAAATACGCAGCCGCATTTTGTTTAATGAAAACGAGCTTACCGCAGGAGATTACCTAATGGTCGTAAAGAATAATTATTTCTGGATTAAACCGAATACAGAAGCTGGGTTTATAGCTAATGGCGACATAATTGAAGTACTGGAAATTTTTAGTATTAAAGAATTATATGGATTTCGCTTTGCTGAAGTTAAAATACGCATGGTAGATTACCCAAAAATGCGTCCTTTTGAAACAGTACTACTACTAGATACTATAGATGCAGAGACCCCTTCGTTATCTTACGAAGACTCCAATAGATTGTATGAAGAGGTTATGAAAGATTATGAACAGGAAACCACCAAATACAAGAAGTTTATAAAAGTTAAAAACAACAGTTATTTTAATGCTTTACAAGTAAAATTCTCTTATGCCATAACCTGCCATAAGTCTCAAGGTGGGCAATGGAATACTGTATTTGTTGAGCAGCCCTACTTGCCCAATGGTATAGATAAAGATTATTTAAGGTGGTTATATACAGCAATTACAAGAGCCAAGAGCAAATTATACCTTATAGGTTTTAAAAACGATTTTTTTGAAGACTAAACCACAATTAACATTTTTACAATATACTCCAAGTCGCTAAGAACATACAGGCAGACACTTTATAATAAATATTTGGTACTTTTGAAATTGAATTAAAATCAGCAAATGAAAATTATAGCAATGATTCCCGCACGGTACGAAGCCTCCCGTTTTCCTGGGAAGTTAATGAAGGATTTAGGCGGAAAACCTGTAATTATTAGAACTTACGAGGCTACAGTTGCCACAAAACTATTCGACGATGTCTTTGTGGTTACAGATAGTACTATTATTTATAACGAAATTGAAGCTCGTGGTGGTAAAGTAATTATGAGCAAGAAGCGTCACGATTGTGGGAGCGATAGAATTGCAGAAGCAGTAGAAAACCTAGATATCGATGTGGTTATAAACGTTCAAGGTGACGAACCTTTTATAGATAAAGTGTCTTTAGAAAAACTTATTGCTGTTTTTAAAGCAGACAAAGCCCACACTGTAGACTTGGCCTCTTTAATGGTACATATTACAGATACTACAGTTATAGAAAACCCTAATGTTGTAAAGGTAATTGTAGACCAAAATAACTTTGCCCTCTATTTTTCCAGAAGTCCTATACCTTACCCAAGAGACGAGAATGCAGGTGTAAGATATTTTAAACATAAAGGCATTTATGCCTTTAGAAAGCAAGCCATTTTAGATTTTCACAGACTGCCAATGCTGGCTTTAGAAGCTTCAGAAAAAATTGAATGCATACGTTATTTAGAATATGGAAAACGTATAAAAATGGTGGAAACAACAGTAGAAAGCGTAGGGATAGATACACCAGAAGATTTAGAACAGGCAAAGCAACTATGGAAATAGATTATAAAGATATTAAGGTTATAGGCTTTGATGCAGACGATACACTTTGGATAAACGAAACGTATTTTAGAGATGCAGAAGCCAACTTCTCTAAACTGCTCTCAGGTTTCGAAACCCCTAATAAAATAGACCAAGAGCTCTTTAAAAAGGAAATAGGCAATCTGGAATTATATGGATACGGTGTTAAGGCGTTTACATTATCTATGGTAGAGTGTGCCTTAGAACTTTCCAATTATACACTACCTAATACTGTAATAGAAAAGATACTTAATATTGGGAAAGACATGCTTAATGCTCCCGTAGATCTGTTGGATGGTGTAGAGGAAGTGCTAGAAAAATTATCTAAAAATTACAGACTTATTTTGGCAACCAAAGGCGATTTGTTGGATCAAGAACGAAAATTAGAAAAGTCGGGGTTATCAAAATATTTTCATCATATAGAAGTGCTAAGTGATAAAAAGGAAGCCAATTACGCTAAACTTTTAAAACATTTAAAGATAAAACCAGAGCATTTTTTAATGGTAGGAAACTCTTTAAAGTCCGATGTGTTACCTTTAGTTCATATAAATGCAAAAGCCATACATGTACCCTTCCATACCACCTGGGCGCATGAGCAAGTTACGGCACAAGAAACAAAAGGAAAAACCTATAAAACGGTGCAATGTTTAAAAGATATTCTAAACCATTTACAGCACTAAATATATTAGCGATTTACTAAAAACCTTTAATACACTATACTGGCGTGCTACAAGTGTAGTGGGTTAAATTATGGAATATGGGAAAACTATTGGCGCAATTTATATATTTTAAAGTACTAAAATGGCAGCTTTTAGGAGATTATAAAACCCTTAAAACGTTACCTAAAGCTGTAATTATAGTAGCACCCCATACCAGTTGGCACGATTTCTATATGGGCGTTTTGCTGCGTAGTATAATAGACACTACTATTAACTATATAGGAAAAAAAGAGCTGTTTGTATTTCCGTTTGGATGGTTTTTTAGAGCCTTAGGAGGGCGCCCTGTAGATAGAAAAACAAACCATAACGCAGTACAAGTTATATCTAAAATGTTTGCAACCAATACTATTTTTAGATTGGCATTAGCCCCAGAGGGTACCAGACGAAAAGTAAAAAAATGGCGTACAGGATTTTATCATATAGCGAAAACAGCGCAAGTACCCATAATAATGGTGTCATTAGATTTTCAACATAAAAAAAGTACATTTTCTCAACCGTTTTACACTACAGACCATGAAGACAAGGATTTTGAATATATAAAGCAGTTTTTTAAAGGTGTAAAAGGAAAAATACCAAATTATTCTTAATATTAGTTTTATGGCATAAATTTTGAAGTCTATTTAATGGCTATGAAACATAAAGTAAACACGGTGTTGTCCCTAAAAAGAAACATAGACTATTTAAAAAGCTGCTTCCTTGGAAGCAGCTTTTTTTGGTTATAACGTTTCAATATAGCAGAAGAAAAACGTCACTTATTTTAGGTGTTTTAAAATTGGTAGCGCAAACTTAATGCTATTCCAAAATTTAAAACATCGTTAGTTAAATCGTCATCAACAAATCCAAATTCTGGACGAAAATCTAAGGCTATGAGTAGTGGGGTTTCAAAATTGTATTCCACACCAAGATTACCTGCCAGAAACACAAAGGTGTCACGAACTTCTCTGTTATTAGGTAAATCTGCATTAACAGAACTTAAGCCGCCGCCAGCACCAGCATACCAATTAAAGTCGCCATCAAGTTCCCACAGCCATTGGTACAATCCCGTTAATTTAAAACCGTTAAAATTACTGCCGCTTCGCCATCCTAAATTGCCTTCGAGCCTATTGTTAGCGCTTAAAGCACGCTGGTAGCTAATTTCTGCACCAAAACCATCACCATCTCCCAAACGTAGCCCAATAGCATTGTCTGCAATGTCTTGCGCCTGTAAAGTCGTTGTAAAACATATAGCGAAAAAAGTAAATATGGTAAGAAAGATATTTTTCATAAATTTTAATTATAGTATTAATTCTTCTAAAACAGATACGTCTATTTATTCGTCATAGATGTTTTAATTCAAGGCATAATTACCATTAATAAAGCTAAAATTGTAACTATATTTACAGATATATTGTCCTTATCGCGAACATGTCTTTAAAACACTTACAATCAAAACTCTCAGGGGAACTCTTTTACAACGATTTGGTAAAAGCTATTTATGCAACAGACGCTTCGGTTTACAGAATATTGCCTTTAGCAGTAGCATATCCTAAAACAGTTAGAGATATTCAACAGCTTATTGCCTATGCCAAAGCGCACAATACATCCTTAATACCAAGAACAGCAGGAACGTCTCTTGCTGGGCAATGTGTGGGTAAAGGTATTGTTGTAGACGTATCAAAATACTTTACAAAAATTATAAATGTAAATAAGGCGGCTAAAACAGTAACGGTGCAACCAGGTGTGGTAAGAGACGAACTAAATAATTATTTAAAACCTTTTGGTTTATTTTTTGGTCCCAACACATCAACATCTAACAGGTGTATGCTTGGCGGGATGGTAGGTAATAATTCCTCTGGTACCACTTCCATAAAATATGGAGTTACAAGAGATAAAGTTTTGCACTTAAAAACAGTATTAAGTGATGGTAGCATTGCAGAGTTTGGCGAAATAACACCACAAGATTTTCATAAAAAAACAGAGGAAAATACTTTAGAAGGTACTATTTATGGTACCATCTACAACACATTGCAGCCAAAAGCTGTACAAGAAGAAATAAAAGCGCATTTTCCGAAACCAGAAATTCACAGACGAAATACAGGGTATGCCGTAGATGCTTTAATAGACACGGCTGTTTTTTCTAACACTACCAAACCCTTTAACATGTGTAAGTTATTGGCGGGAAGCGAAGGTACTTTGGCTTTTACCACAGAAATTACATTGCAGTTAGACGATTTGCCACCAGAAGTGCCCGTCGTGGTTGCAGCACATTTTGGCAGTATTAATGCGTGTTTGGAAGCTGTAACTTTGGTAATGCAACACAATTTGTTTACCTGTGAAATGTTAGATAAGACTATTTTAGATTTAACCAAGCACAATAAAACACAGCAAGAAAACAGACAATTTATACAAGGAGACCCAGAAGCTATTTTAACTTGCGAAGTACGATCTAACAATCCAGTAGAGGCTTTAGCGCAAGCAAAACTATTAGAAACAGCATTGGTAAATTCTAAACTGCCATACGCAAACGTTATACTTAAAGGAGCGGCCATTACAAAAGCAAATAATTTAAGAAGTGCTGGTTTAGGCTTACTCGGAAATATTATAGGAGACGAAAAATCGGCAGCCTGCATAGAGGACACAGCGGTGGCCTTGACAGATTTAGCGCCTTATATTAAAGCATTTACAGCTTTAATGGAAAAACACAACCAAAAAGCCATATATTATGCACATGCAGGAGCAGGCGAGCTGCATTTACGTCCCATTTTAAACTTAAAAACAAAACAAGGTGTTGCACTTTTTAGAACCATTACAACAGAGGTGGCACATTTGGTAAAACATTACAAAGGCTCATTAAGTGGCGAGCATGGAGATGGTATAGTGCGTGCAGAATTTATACCGTTAATGATAGGTGCTGCTAATTTTGAAATTTTAAAACAAATAAAGCATGCCTTCGACCCTGAGCATGTTTTTAATCCAGGTAAAATTACAGAAGCTTTGCCTATGGATAAGGCTTTACGCTACAAGCCAGATAGAGCAGAACCAGAAATAGAAACGCTTTTAGACTTCTCTAAAGATCAAGGCATTTTAAGAGCAGCCGAAAAATGCAACGGTAGTGGCGATTGTAGGAAACTCCCAGAATTTGGAGGTACCATGTGCCCGAGTTACCGCGCTACAAGAAATGAAAAAGACACCACAAGAGCCAGAGCCAATGCACTTCGAGAATTTTTAACCCAATCTGAAAAACCCAATAAATTCGACAGCGAAGCTCTAAAGGAGGTGTTCGATTTGTGTTTAAGCTGTAAAGCCTGTACCAGCGAATGCCCTAGTAGTGTAGATGTGGCAAGCTTAAAAGCAGAATTTCAATACCAATACCAGAAAGCAAATGGTATTCCGCTGCGACATAAAGTATTTGCATATAACAATAGGTTAAACCAATGGGCAAGCCGTTTGCCTAGAGTGAGTAATTTTGCATTTTCTAACACGATAACTTCTGGAATTATTAAAAAGAGTTTAGGCATAGCCAAAGCGCGCAGTTTACCTCTTATTTCAAATAAAAGCCTATTTCAAATTACATCTAAAAGGCAATTAAAAGCACCAAAAACAAACGGGTATATAAAAACAGTTTACATGTTTAACGACGAGTTTACTAATTTTTTAGATACCCAAATAGGCTTGGATGCTGTAGTGTTATTAGAAGCACTAGGGTATAAGGTTATTATAATGCGCCATCAAGAATCTGGCAGAGCTTTTATCTCTAAGGGGCTCTTGGAACAAGCAAAAAAAATAGCTAATGCTAATATTGCCTTATTTAAAATGCGAATAACAGCAGAAACACCACTAATAGGCATAGAACCATCAGCCATTTTAACATTTAAAGACGAATATTTAAAACTGGCAGACGATGCAACAGCCGCTTTAAGCATTGCCAAGCATACATTTTTAATCGAAGAGTTTCTTCAAAAAGAAATAGCTTTAGGGCATATTACAGCAGAGCAGTTTACTTTAGAAGCTAAGACCATTAAATTTCATGGCCATTGCCACCAAAAAGCCTTGTCCAACCAAAGTTCAAGTTTTTCAGTATTAAACCTTCCTAAGAATTATAAAGTTACCATTATACCTAGTGGTTGTTGTGGTATGGCGGGAAGTTTTGGTTACGAGAAAAATCATTATAACCTAAGTATGCAAGTTGGAGAGCAGACGCTATTTCCAGCTATAAGAAAAGCAGATGCTAAGGTTGTAATTTCTGCAAACGGTACAAGTTGCAGGCATCAGATAAAAGATGGAACAGCTAAAGAAGCCAAGCACCCAATAACCATATTAAAAGAAGCGCTGTTACCTGTAGAGTAATTACGGGCTCTAAATGCTATTTTTTGTCTGCTCTTTATCCACTATGGTTATGGCAGCAATAAGGTCTTTCATGCTTAAATCTTTAATGTCCTCGTCTGCAAAAAAGGGCGAAAGCTTGTCATTAGTATAATTGTAAATTTTCCAGCGTTTAAATTGGTACTCTAAGGCGGTGTAATTCTCCACCCAATCACCAGAATTTAAGTATAACGTTTTACCGTGTTTATTCTCTACAATTTCCATTTTAGGTTGGTGTATGTGGCCACAAACCACGTAATCGTAACCATTTTCTATAGCCAAATCGGTAATTGTTTTTTCGTAATTAGCTATAAATTTCACAGCCCCTTTAACACTATCTTTTATTTTTTTAGAGAGCGAGTAACGTTCTTTGCCCAATTTTTCTAACGTCCAATTTGTAAAGCGGTTAAGTAAAATAAGCACATCGTAACCATAGCCCCCCAATTTGGCCAACCATTTGGCTTTATCTATAGATATATCGAACACATCGCCATGAAAAAACCAAGCCTTTTTACCATCTAAAGGCAATACTAGTTTATCTACAATAGAAATATTTCCAATAATAGTGTTGCTAAACTTGCGTAACATTTCGTCATGATTTCCAGTAATGTAAACCACTTCTACACCGTTAGCAGCAAAATCCATGATTTTTTTAATCACTTTTAAATGAGATTTAGGAAAATAACGTTTGCTAAACTGCCAAATATCTACAATGTCACCATTCAATATAAGCTTTTTGGGGTTGATACTATTTAGATAGGTTAGTAACGCTTTTGCTTGGCAACCATAGGTACCAAGATGCACGTCTGATATTACGGCAATTTCTATTTTACGTTTTGTTTTCAAATGTTTTAGATATCGTTGTATGTACTAACAAATAAAAATTTTTAATGTAATTTAAACTTTAAGCGTTAATTAACTTATCATGAGCTTAGCGTTACCATTACGTAACTAAAACGCGCAAACAAATGCGCTTTAGAAGTAGTTTTTAATTAGCGTATTTAAAGGCTAAAGGTTATTTTAGCAAAAAATTTAGAAAATGGCTGGAAACTCCTTTGGAAAACTATTTAATGTAACAACTTATGGTG
The DNA here is from genome assembly GCA_947489085.1 of uncultured Flavobacteriaceae bacterium. Lineage (GTDB taxonomy): Bacteria > Bacteroidota > Bacteroidia > Flavobacteriales > Flavobacteriaceae > Jejuia. The sequence goes on along the minus strand of CANLCJ010000011.1, from coordinate 86,506 downwards.
AATCTCATGGCCCTGCATTAGGTGGCGTTATAGATGGTTGCCCATCTGGAATACCCTTAGATTTAGATGAAATTCAAAACGAATTAAACAGAAGAAAACCAGGGCAATCTGCAATTGTAACGCAACGTAAAGAGCCAGACTCTGTAAAGTTTTATTCTGGAATTTTTGAAGGCAAAACAACAGGAACATCTATTGGTTTTGTTATAGAAAATACAAACCAAAAATCGCACGATTACACACATATAAAAGACAGTTATAGACCAAGTCATGCCGATTACGTTTACGATAAAAAATATGGTTTTAGAGACTACAGAGGCGGCGGCAGGAGTTCTGCCAGAGAAACTGCTTGTAGAGTAGTAGCAGGGGCTATTGCCAAACAAGTTTTAAAGGGCATAGATATTAAAGCTTACGTATCTTCTGTAGGTACTATGAAATTAGATAAACCTTATACAGCTTTAGATTTAACACAAATAGAGTCTAATATTGTGAGGTGTCCAGATCAAGAAATGGCAGCTAACATGGAACGTTACATAAAAGAAGTACGCAGTAAAGGAGATACCGTAGGTGGTATTGTGAGCTGTGTAATAAAAAATGTACCTGTAGGTTTGGGAGAACCTGTATTCGATAAACTCCATGCCGAATTAGGTAAAGCCATGCTTTCCATTAACGCAGTAAAAGGATTTGAATACGGTAGTGGCTTTCACGGTAGCACGATGTATGGCAGCGACCATAACGACGCGTTTGACAACGATGGTTCTACCAAAACAAACAATTCTGGAGGGATACAAGGGGGAATAAGTAACGGTATGGATATTTATTTTAGCGTTGCATTTAAGCCTGTTGCTACACTAATACAGAAATACGAAACTATAGATAAAGAAGGCAACACTGTAGAAATGCAAGGTAAAGGGCGCCACGACCCATGTGTGGTACCTCGTGCTGTGCCTATTGTAGAAGCTATGGCGGCTTTAGTGTTGGCAGATTTTTATTTGTTGAATAAAATGTATAGCTAATGTTAGTTGTAGATAAATAATATAAAAACATAAAGCCCTATTACGAAACTGTAATAGGGTTTTATGTTAATAGGAATGTCTTGTTTTAAAATAAATTCTATTTTTGATGTACATTGTTTATCACTAATGAAATATTAGTTTTATGAGAATAATTTTAAATGTATTATTAATAATTGTAATGCTGTTTTCAATAAGTGTACATAGCCAAATTAAAAATAAAAAAAAATATTTTCCAATTTGGACATTTCATAAGGATAGCGTTAGTATTAACGGCCTCTCTTTGGGGTTATGGACACATCAAGAGAGTTTTAGACATACAAAAACGAATGGTTTAAAACTTGAATTACTTGGGTTTGGTTTACTTACTTTATTACTACCAAATAGTCCAATTTCAAAAAAAAAATCTGAATTCGAAGAATTTTTGAAACAGCCCTTATCAGAACAAGTAAATGGTATAAATATATCTGGAACTGGTACCATATGCCATTGTTTGATGAATGGTTTGACAATTAGTGGTATAGGGCAAATTAATACCTACGTAAATGGTATAGCTATATCTGGCTATATTAATATGGTCGAAAAATTAAATGGATTAATGTCCGGTGTACTCAATAATGCATATCTTGTTAATGGTTTACAAATAGGAGCAACAAACATTACTCAAAATATGAGAGGTCTTGAAATAGGCATGTACAATTTTACCAATCTTATAAAAGGAATACAATTGGGAGTGGTTAACAATTCATTTTCTACAACAGGTGTACAAATAGGACTATTTAACAAAGCGAAAAAAATTAAAGGTATTCAACTAGGATTATGGAATGAAAATCCAGCTCGAAAATTCCCTATACTAAATTGGAATTTTAAAAATTAGAAATTGTTACAATAAACTATTAAAGAACTGCATTTGCCAATATTGTTAATCATAATAAGAGAATAATTTTAATGTGCTAACTTGAAGGTAATTTTGAAAAAGTAGTATACACATGAAAAAACTAGCATTACACTGGAAAATTATAATAGGTATGGTATTAGGAATCCTTTTTGGATTTCTAATGAATTCAATAGAAGGCGGGCGATTATTCGTTGGCAATTGGATTGCACCTTTGGGTAAAATTTTTATCAATCTCTTAAAGCTTATAGCAGTTCCGCTAATACTGGCTTCTTTAATAAAAGGCGTTTCAGATTTAAAAGACATCTCCAAAATTCGAACAATGGGTTTACGTACCATTAGCATTTATATGGCAACAACTTTAATAGCCATAATAATAGGCTTAGGTATTGTAAATACAGTAAAGCCTGGAGAAGGTATGCCAGAAAGTACCATAGAAAAAATAAAAGCACGCTATGCTAACGATGCAGGAGTTAAAGACAAACTCATGAAAGCATCTATGCAAAAGGAAGCAGGGCCATTGCAGCCTTTGGTCGATATTTTTCCTAGTAATATTTTCAAATCCTTTGCAGACGCCTCGATGCTACAAGTTATCTTTTTTGCCTTGTTTGTTGGAATATGTTTGCTGCTTATAGAAGAAGAAAAAGCAAAACCCTTAATTGCATTTTTCGATTCGTTAAACGAGGTAGTTATGAAAATGGTTGATCTTATCATGCTATTTGCGCCCTACGCCGTATTTGCATTACTAGCCAATGTTATTATAGCTTTCGATGATACAGAAATTTTAATAAAATTGGTGTACTATGCGCTTTGTGTTGTTGTAGGTTTAACAATAATGGTAGGCGTTTACCTCTTACTAATTCGTGTATATGCAAAAAAATCGCCACTATGGTTTTTAAAACAAATAAGCCCTGCACAATTGTTAGCATTTTCTACAAGTAGCAGTGCCGCCACATTACCAGTAACTATGGAACGTGTTGAAGAACATTTGGGAGTAGATAAAGAAGTTTCGGGCTTTGTATTACCTGTTGGCGCTACAGTAAATATGGATGGCACGAGTTTGTATCAAGGTATAGCTGCAGTATTTATTATGCAAGTTATCTGGCCAGAAGGCTTAACGTTTACCAATCAAATGGTAATTATATTTACAGCACTTTTGGCGTCTATTGGCAGTGCAGCAGTTCCTAGCGCTGGTATGGTAATGTTGGTTATTGTGTTGGAATCTGTAGGTTTTCCTGCAGAATTATTGCCCATAGGTTTAGCTTTAATATTTGCGGTAGATCGCCCTTTAGATATGTGCAGAACGGTAATTAATGTTACAGGAGATGCTACAGTATCTACACTAGTAGCAAAATCGTTAGGAAAACTACACGAACCTAAACCCAAAGCTTGGGACGATAATTATACACCTGTAAAATAATAGCTTTATTAGAAACCACTTAGTTATATTATGAAAATTTCTATACCTACTGCCGTTGTCTCTGTAGACTGGCTTTATAAAAATTTAAAAGCAAGCAACCTTGTCATCTTAGATGGAACAGTAGCCAAAACCTTTAATCCACAAACGCTACAAATAGAGAATGCCCGTTTTTTCGATATCAAACAAAAATTTAGCAATACATCAGATCCTTTTCCTAGTGCTTTTCCTTCTGAAGCTCAATTTGAAAAAGAAGCTAGAAATTTAGGCATTAATAGGGATAGCGCCATAGTAGTTTACGACGATAAAGGCATTTATTCCTCTGCTCGTGTACGTTGGCTTTTTAAAACCTTTGAATATACAAATGTTGCTGTTCTAGACGGTGGTTTTCCAGAATGGCAAAAAAAGAATTATCCAACAACGTACATGACCGCTTATAATGGCCCCAAAGGTAACTTTACAGCCAGATTGCAACCAGAAGCAGTAATGTTTTTTAAAGATATTGTACAAGCCTCTAAAAATAACACTCACAAAATAGTAGATGTTCGCTCTAAAGCACGTTTTAATTACGAAGTTCCAGAACCTAGAGTAGGTTTAAGGAGAGGGCAAATACCCAATTCAGTAAACTTACCATTTACAGAACTTTTAGAAGAAGGCAAATTAAAATCTAAAAAAGAAATAGCTAAAGCGCTCTATATGGTGGCAGACCAAGACGATCCTGTGGTATTCTCTTGTGGTTCGGGCATAACCGCATGTGTTTTAGCTCTTGGAGCAGAGTTGTCAGGCTATAAAAATGTTAAAGTTTATGATGGGTCTTGGACGGAATATGGAGCTTTAACGCCCGGAGATTTAGAACAGCCAAAAACATGGACCAAAGCAGAAGTCTTAGCTTACATACTTATATATACATCTCATACCGATTTAACAATAACGCGAAAAGAAAAAGAATACATAATAACCAGAATAGACAAGGCCGTGTACGAGCGTGTATTAGCGCAGTTTGAAAAAGATAACGATTACCAATGTGTACAACGTATTATAGAAGCAGTAAAAACATACGATTATTACAGAGACGACTTTGCAGACTTGTTTGCCGATATAAAACTAATGGCCTTTGCAGATGGCAGCTACGATAATATGGAACAGGTTTTCTACGCCACTCTAAAACGAATACTTTTGTAGTTATTGGCAATATAAAAACCTCAAATAAAACGATTTATGGATAAAAATTCCCTGCAAATAGGTGCAATTATTTTTCACTAATCTAGAGCAAAAATAAAACCACACGTATGTGAAATTTTTATTTGTACAAAGCCTTTATTTGAGGTAAAAAATAAGTGCCGTTTCAATTCTTACAAATTAAGAGTTGCATGTTTAGGATACTTAACGCTATAAGAAAAATTACATTTAGTTGTTTTGCTAGGCGGAACAGTAGCTGTCCATTTTAAAACCCCACTCTTTGGGGTATAATCATTAGTGTTATAGGTTACATTATCTACCTTAATAGATTTGTCTTGACTTACTGGAATTCTATCGACAATAACAATTTTAATAGGAGTTGTTTTATTGTTTTTAAGTGCAATAGTAAAGCCTTTTTCTAAAACCTTATGGCTACCCGTAAAATTAGAAGTTTTAAAATTTGTCTTTGCCTTTCTATTAACCACAATATTGGGGTCTATACCTAAAGAGATGCTAAGACTATCTGCTGTGCTATAAGGGTTTATGGCGGTAACACCAGAAAAACTATCATTAAAGTAAACATTAACATCGCCAGGAAGTAAATTGTAACGTTGCCAATTTCCAAACTTAGCGGTTAAAAATACGTTTTCGTTTAAAACAGGAACAGCAAAATATGTAAACTCTGCAGGAATTTCGAAAGCATCTATAGCAATACTAGAAAACTCATTACTAGAATTTAATGTCGCCGTTTTAGCAATTTCAAAATTTGTATAAGTAATTGTCTTATTTATAATATCACCATTAGACGTAAGTTGTTCCTTTTTAATTTTAGAACTTTTAACCGTATTCGTACGGGGTTCAAAATTTGGGTGTTTTCCAAATTTTGGTTTTTCTACAGCAGCATAACCCATAACAACAACTTCTTCTAAAGATTCAACATCTTCTTTTAAAATGGTATGCATTATGCTAGAGTGTATTGGTACACTTTTGCCCTTAAAACCAATATAAGAAAATGTAAGGCTATTACCCGAGCTTACTTCTAAAGTGTATTTTCCATCAAAATCTGTTACAGTACCTCTATTTGTGCCATTTTCTAAAACGTTTACCCCTGGTAATGGTATGCCATCTTCTCCAGTAACACTACCATTTACCACCCTTACAGAAGGATTAAATTTGTAATTGTAACTGCTTATAGCATTAGAGGCAATTCGTTTAGAATTAAGATTTAAATACTTAGGAGCAATTTTAGGTTTTGTGTTGTTAACATTAGGATCTGCTGTTGAAAGTTTAAGTTTAACATTTTTCCAGTTTACGCCTGTATTTTGGTATACATGCGCTTTATAATCTAAATGTAAAGGCGAATCGATGGCTTTAGCCTTTAAATCGTACACAGGAAACCAACCCGCATGAGATACATTATACTTTACGGTAAGCTGTAATGTTGTGTTAATACTGGAATTTAACTTTAGCGCAATAATACCAGTTTCAACTTTATCTTTGTTCTGTAAAGCATTCAATTGCTTTTCAACAGCATCACGTTTAATTTTAAGTTCGCTTTGTTTGGTTTCCGCATTATTTATAAGCGTGTGTAGTGCAGTTATACGTGTTCTATAAAATACAGCAAACTGTTTGAGCTTATCTAGAGTTACAGTTTGATTGGCGTTGCTCAACACGCCATTATCTTTTATAATTTTAAGTTCCCCTTTATAACCATGTATAAGGTTATCCTCTAAAGCTATAACATTAGTTAAATTATTAATAGAAGCTCTTAAGTTTTCAATTGAGGTATCAACCTCCAAAGTGTTTATATAATCTAAAGTGTACTTCACAGAAAGTACAGAAGCCCCATTAAGCCCAGAAACCTGTATACTGTTAGGTTGTATGTAAGGCGATAGCTGTTTTAAATGTAATAGGGTAGTGCCTTGATTTACCTCTACTGTTGCCGTTCTGGTAATTTGTGCTCCATCTAAAAAAACAGTAACGTTTTTAATATTAGAAGCCGTGTTTTTAATACTGCTGGCAAATAGAGTCCCTATATTTAATAGTAGTAATAATAGCGTATGTTTCATGATGTTATGTGTTTTAAGTTGTTAAAACTAAAACACTAAAAAAATCTGTAAAAACAACAATGCGTGTAAGTGCCTTTTAAAAGCGTAAACAGCAATATGTCTTTAGTGTCCATGAAAAACTACAAATAATCCTTACGTCGCTAAGTTTTACGCTTAGAACTCATTTAAACGTTTTGTTTTTAACCGAAAATGAGTTGAAATTTAACCAGATGAGGCACTTTTTGAAGCTCATAGCAGCGCTACGGACAAAAAATAACGAAATATGGGCAAATTTCAGCCATTTTTTAGGAAATAGAAAGTCAAGATGAATTCTTAAAGTAATTTCTAAAAATAAAAACTATAACTAATGATGTATATACAACATATTAACAGTATTAAGCAACATTAATTGTAGGTTTAAGCTTATAAATTTATTTAGTTTTGGAAAAACTAAATACGTACAAACAGTATAAAATTTAATTACTAACCTAAAAACAACGCCAACACTTTAAGCAACTAGAACTAGATTGAAAACACGCCACAACCAAAACTAAATCAAGAAAAAATTAACTATTAAAATAAAAAAAATGAAAAAAATAAATGTCATTTTAGTGCTAACATTATTAGTACTAAGTTGTGAAATGGGATTTTCACAGAGAAGGGAATTTACAGGAGCCGAAATATATACAAGAGAAACTTTCCTTTACGGTAAAATAGAATTTGAAATGAGAGCTGTAAAACGTTCTGGCGTGCTCTCTAATTTTTTTACCTATAAAAATGGCTCAGAACGTAACGATGTGTTATGGGAAGAAATAGATGTCGAAATTTTTGGAAGAAGAAATGCAAGTCGTTGGGAAACCAACCTTATTTACGAAGATGTCGAAGGGCAAAGAATAGATAATAACGACAGAACTCATGGTAGCGATAGAAGAGACTTTTCAAGAGGATTAACAAGGTTTACTATAGAATGGCGCCCTAACGACATTAGGTGGTATGAAAGCGGCCGACTGGTAAGAAGAGAGACAGGAGTAGAAGCCTCACGAATGGACGAAGCACACTCTTTACGCTTTAATATATGGGCATCTAGCAATGTAGGTTTTGCAGGAGAATTTGACGAGACCGATTTATCGAGTCCGGGAGAAATGATTGTAGATTACATAAGATATTTTCCTTACAATGCAGCTAACGATACATTTGCCAGTACAGCATCCTTTTCAGACGAATTTGGAGGAAGTAGGCTCGATGCTGGCAAATGGAATGTAGGTACACATACTTTCGAAAGCAATCTAGCACGTTTTAGAACAGAAAATGTAAGAGTATCTGGAGGAAGATTGCGTTTACGTTTCGATTCTGGAATTACAACAAGCAATTCCGACCCTACTATAGAACGCAGTAGTAAAGCAAATACAACTACAAAAGCAGAACTAACAGAAGCCACTTTAAATAGTATTAGCATACATCCAAATCCAGTAAAAAGTACATTCAATTTAAATACCAATGGCTTCGAAGTAGCAGATGTATTTATTACAGACCTTACAGGTAAGCTAGTATATCAAAATACAATAGCGAACGGCATATTGAAATTTAATACTGTAAATTTTGGATCAGGCCTTTATGTGGTTAAGGTTGTAGATAAAAATAATATACCCTATACAACCAAATTTGTCATAGAATAAGCAACACCACTTAAAAAAATAAGGTTGTTAAAAAGTGTGTTAAGTTTACAAGAACAAAAGATTAAAGTATCTGATTTTTAAAATATCCTTTTAATCTGGTAAGCATAAACTATCAAGTAGTATCAGTAGCTATAAAACAAAAACTAAATTTAGGTTAAATAAAAGAGGATGTCTTAAAATTACTTTTTAGACGTCCTCTTCTTTGTTATATTTGGAGTACACACAAATTGCTCATGAAAAAAAGATTATCAGTTATAGCTATGCTACTATGTATGGCTGTACAAACAAGCTTAGCACAACACCCCAAACATCCATCGTCAACAGAGATTTTCGAGTCTTTACAAAAACTAAATTTTTTAGGATCTGTACTGTATATAGCAGCACATCCAGACGACGAAAATACACGACTCATAGCCTACATGTCCAATCACGTTAAAGCAAGAACAGCCTACCTTTCGTTAACCAGAGGCGATGGTGGTCAAAATTTAATAGGCCCAGAATTAAGAGAATTACTTGGTGTAATTCGCACACAAGAATTACTGGCCGCAAGGCGGGTAGATGGTGGCGAACAACGGTTTTCTAGAGCTAACGATTTTGGCTATTCTAAGCATCCAGACGAAACATTGCAAATATGGGATAAGAAAGCGGTTTTACACGATGTCGTACACGCCATTAGAACATTTAAACCAGATGTAATTATAAACCGTTTCGATCACAGAACACCCGGAACAACACACGGCCACCACACATCATCGGCATTACTAAGTTTAGAAGCCTTCGATTTGGCAAATAACCCCAACAGTTATTCTAATAGTGCAAAACTAACAGGACTATGGCAACCAAAACGCTTGTTTTTTAACACAAGTTGGTGGTTTTACGGAAGCAAATCTAAATTTAACGACGTAGATAAAAGTAATTTATTAAGCTTCGATATTGGGAAGTACTACCCTTTAAAAGGAAAATCCAATAACGAAATCGCTGCACTGGCCAGCAGCCAGCATTTATGCCAAGGTTTCGGGCGTTTATCGCAAAGAGGAACAGAGAAAGAGTATGTAGAGTTTTTAAAAGGGACTCCTCTAGAAAAAGATGATTCTAATTTATTCTCAGGCATAGACACCAGTTGGAATCGCATTAAAGGCGGGGCAGCAGTAGGCGCTATTTTAAATAAAATAGAAGCAAATTTTAATTTTATAAACCCATCTGCACACATACCAGATTTGGTAAAAGCATATCGTTTACTGCAAAATGTAGAAGATTTGCACTGGAAACAATTAAAATCTAAAGCACTACTAAATATTATAGAAATGTGTGCAGGCTTATATTTGGAAGCTTCTGCTACAGAAAATTGGGCTACACAAGGCGAACAGGTAGAACTTTCTTTAGAAGCTTTAAATAGGAGTAATACATCTATTCTGCTACAAAATATTATAATAGATACAGTTACCATTACTAAAAACATCGATTTAAAATTTAATACGAAGTACACATTTGCAGAAACTTTTAAAATACCAGAAAAAGCTTTACCAACAACCCCTTATTGGTTAACAGAAAAAAGCACTTTAGGGATGTATAAGGTGAATGATGCCAATTTAATAGGGAAACCAGAAACCCCGAGATATTACAATGTTAGTTTCCAATTATTGATAGATAAAACACCAATAACACTAACAAAACCTTTAATACAGCGTTTGGCAAAACCAGACAAAGGCGAAGTGTACAGGCCTTTTGAGATTGTACCCGAAGCCTCTGTAAAACTAAAGGACAAAGTACTTATTTTTAAAGACGATACAGCACGAAACATACAAGTAACTGTAAGTGCGCATAAGGCCAATATTAAAGGTGTCCTAAAAATAGAATCCCCTGAAGGGTGGATGCTAAGCCCAAAAACCCAAACCATAGCCATAAAAAGCAAAGGCGACACGCAAAACTTTACATTTAAAGTTACACCGCCAAAAACGCAAAGTGAAGGTGTATTGCGCCCCGTAGTAGAACTAAACGGAAAACGTTTTTCTAAAACACTAACAGCAATCGATTACGACCATATTCCACTACAAACCGTAGTATTACCTAGCGAAAGTAAGATAGTACGCTTAGATATTAAAAAGAAGGGTGAAAACATAGGATACATTCAAGGAGCAGGAGACGTTGTACCAGAAAGTTTAGCCCAAATAGGTTACAATGTACAACTTATAACTCCAAATGAAATTAATCCAGAAACATTGAGTAAATTTGATGCAGTAGTAATTGGTATTAGAGCCTATAATGTTTTAGAAACCCTCCAATTTAAACAAGACATACTATTCGATTTCGTAAAAAACGGAGGTAATATGCTTGTACAATACAATACATCTCACAGGTTGAAAACAAAAGTACTCGCGCCTTATAAATTACAATTGTCTAGAGATCGAGTAACTAACGAGAATGCTGAGGTTCGTTTTTTAGCGCCTAAGCACGAGGTGTTAAACACACCAAATACAATCACTCAAAAAGATTTTGAAGGTTGGACACAAGAGCGCGGCTTATACTTTCCTAACCAATGGGATAAAGCATTTACAGCCATTTTAGCCATGAACGATCAAGGAGAAACATCAAAAAAAGGCAGCTTACTCGTAGCAAAGTACGGAAAAGGGCACTATATCTATACAGGATTAAGCTTTTTTAGAGAATTTCCTGCAGGAGTACCAGGCGCCTATCGGTTATTTGCTAACTTGTTATCTTTAGGTAAAACCGAATAAAGCCTCACTTATGTCTTCGCAACAACCAAATAAAAAATGGAACGCCCTGTATACATTAGTATTGGTAGCTAACGCCATTTATTTTATTATTTTTTATATAATTACAAAAAACTATTAACCATGCAAATGCTAAACTGGGTAGATTTACTCGTGCTTATACTAACCTTAGTAAGTATTGTTGGCTATGGTACTTGGCAAACAAGAGGGAGTAATAGTGTAAAAGACTATTTAAGAGGTGGTAATACCTCCAAATGGTGGACCATAGGCCTATCTGTAATGGCAACACAAGCAAGTGCCATTACATTTCTGTCTACGCCAGGACAAGCCTTTAACGACGGTTTAGGCTTTGTACAATTCTACTTTGGTGTACCCATAGCAATGATTGTAATTTGTATGGTTTTTATGCCTTTATTTCACAGACTAAAAGTATACACAGCCTACGAGTTTTTAGAAGAACGGTTCGATTTAAAAACGCGTACACTAACAGCAGTTTTGTTTTTAATACAACGTGGTTTAGCCGCAGGAATAACCATATTTGCACCTGCTATAATTCTATCTGTAGCCTTGGGTTGGCACCTACTCACGTTAAATATAGTTATAGGCATATTAGTTATAATCTACACCGTTTCAGGAGGTACCAGAGCCGTTAACGTTACCCAAAAACACCAAATGATTGTTATTTTTCTTGGAATGCTTATCGCTTTTTGTCTTATTGTTAGCAAGCTCCCGCAAGACATTAGCTTTTCTAAAGCCATCGAAATAGCAGGAGTAAGCGGTAAAATGGATGTCTTAGATTTTTCATTTAATTTAAATAACCGATACACATTTTGGAGTGGTATTATTGGAGGTACATTTTTAATGTTAGCCTATTTTGGCACAGACCAAAGTCAAGTACAGCGCTATTTATCAGGCGCATCGTTAAGAGAAATGCAACTGGGTTTAATTTTTAACGGGCTTTTAAAAATACCCATGCAATTTTTTATTTTAATGGTAGGGGTAATGGTATTTGTATTCTATCAATTTAATGAAGCTCCTATTAACTTTAATCCCACTGCGGCAAATACCGTACGCCACTCTAAATACGCAAATGCCTATAAAGCTTTAGAGACAAAACAAGCCTTAATTTTTAAAGAAAAACAAGAAAAAATAGCAGCTTTTCTAGAACACGAAAGCCCAATTACAGCAGAAGCAGTTAGAGCAACAAACACAGTAAACAATACCCTAACAAAAGAAGCTAAAGCGCTTATAGACAAAGCGGGCGAAAGTATGGACATTAAAATAGAAAGTAACGATAAAGACTATGTGTTTATACATTTTATACTTAACAATTTGCCAAGAGGGCTTATAGGGTTGCTATTGGCAGTAATACTAAGTGCAGCAATGTCTAGCACGGCAAGCGAATTAAACGCCTTAGGCTCTACAACTACCATAGACCTTTATAAACGCAACACATCAGCAAAAACAGAAAAGGACATGGTAAAAGCCTCCAAATGGTTTACCCTGCTTTGGGGCATTATAGCCATAGGAGTAGCATGCGTTGCAAATCTGGCAGAAAATTTAATACAACTGGTAAATATTATAGGGTCTATATTTTACGGTAACGTATTGGGTATATTTCTATTAGCATTCTTTTTTAAATTTGTTAAAGCAAATGCCGTATTTACAGCAGCTCTAATAACACAAGTGGTTGTTTTAATATTATACGTACTCAGTATATATAAGTATATAAATTTACCCTTCTTATGGTTAAATTTTGTAGGTTGCATTATTGCAATACTGTTAGCATGTTTACTTCAATTAACACTCAATGGAAAAAAAAGCAACTAAAAAAACAATAAATTGGGGCATTATAGGCTTGGGGAATATAGCACATAAATTTGCTAAAGACCTGCTAGGTATAAAAGGGGCAACACTGTATGCAGTGGCCTCCAGAACTCAAGACAAAGCAAATAGATTTGCAAAAACATACAATGCTACAAAAGCCTATGCCTCTTACGAAGCATTGGCACAGGATAAGCATATAGATGCTGTGTATATAGCCACACCCCATAACTTGCATTACGAAAACACAATGTTATGTTTAGATAATGGTATAGCTGTACTTTGCGAAAAACCTTTTGCGATGGATGCTAATCAAGTTGCAAAAATGATAGCAAAAGCAAAAGAAAAGAACGTACTGCTTATGGAAGCCCTATGGACGTATTTTTTACCACATTACCGCTACGTACTTGAAGCCATTAAAAACGAAAAATTTGGAAAAGTGGTAAAGTTGGAAGCCGATTTTGGTTTTTACAAAACATTCGATGACAACCATAGATTATTTAATAAAACACTAGGCGGCGGAAGTCTTTTAGATATAGGAATATATCCCATTTTTGCAGCCCTATCTACACTAGGCTATCCACAGGGTATTACAGCAGATGCCACGTATTTCGATAACGGTGCAGATGCTTCCTGTACAATGGTTTTTAATTATAAAAATGGTATAAACGCATATTTAAAAAGCGCGTTGGTAGAAGACACTCCTACAGAAGCTATATTTTATTGTGAAAATGGTTGTATTGAAATTAATACCATGTTTCATGCTCCTGCCACAGTAACGCTAAAACCATTAAATGGCAAACCAGAAGTTTTAGATTTTAATTACAGTACTATTGGCTATAATTACGAAACAGAACATTTTAACGCGTTATTAAGTTCTGGAAAAACTGAAAGTGATGTCATGACATTTGCATTTAGTGAGAAATTAATAAAAGCATTAGATGCCGTTCGAGAATTAATAGACTTAAACTATCCTTAAATCACTTCTCTATAAAACAGGTTACATTAAAGCGCAACCGCAGTTAAAGTTTTAGTTTCAACACAATACTAGTAGAAAAATAAACCTGTATATGCTGGTTTTTTGTTGGTAAACCGTATAGGTTATCATAAATCTTAATAAACACGTTGTTAAGACTTTATGTTAGTTGTGAAATTTGTCGGCAAAATATGCCGTTTCTTCTGCAAAAATTACATTTCATAGATTTTAACAGTGTAATCTTAAATTGAAGTTCATTTTCAAGTTAATTTCGCAAAAAAAATTAAATTAACTATGAAAAAAACAATTGTGATGTGCACAGCTCTATGTGCAATTTTTTTAGCATGTAGTAATGAAGAAGATGCTACAGCAACACCAACAGACTTGTCAAGTACAGTAGAATTCGAAAATTTAAAATTAAGAACCGCACAACGTTTTGATGATAAATTGAATGCTAAACTAGAAAACGATCCTGAATTTGCTCTAAAATATGCAGAAAACGAAGCATTTATTAAAGCTTATAGTAAAGCGGAAGAAGAAAAAGCAAAATCAGGCAAAAGTAACTTACCAATATTTACAATAAAGGTTGTTGTTAATAATATTTTCAGGTCCCGACCACTACCTATGGAATTAATAGAAGGGCAGATAGAGCGTTTAAATGAAGCCTTTAGAGGGAGATTATCCGGACCATCAGGATTACCATCTAACGCAGAACGCTTTAATGCTGGAGATACCAGAATACGTTTCGAGCTAGATGAAGTAAATTTTAGACGCAACCAAAGACGTTTTACAAATAATACAGACCTGTACGCCAGATCTACAGGAGGTATAAACCCTACTTTACCGGGTAGAAGACTTAACGTTTATGTAGCAGATCTTATAGTTGCTTCCGACTTTGAGATAGGAATTGTAGGCGATGGAGCATTCCCAGGCGAAGGAGACCCTGAATTCGATCACGTTTTTGTTGATGCGTTAGCTTTTGGAGTTCGTCCAGGTAACGGAAGACTTAATGAAGGTAAAGTTTTAGCTCACGAAATAGGACATTATTTAAACCTATTTCACTTACCAGGCAGACGAACAGAATCATGCCGTTTCGACGACGCAGTGGGAGATACACCAAACAGCTCTACACTTTATTTTGGAGATGTAAATACAGGGAGAAGTACAACATCTTGTGGATCTCAAGATATGTATTGGAACTTTATGAATAATACAGACGATTCTGAAATATTTATGTTTACCAACGGGCAACGCAACAGAATGCGAGCTACACTAGACCCTAGAAGAGGTTTAAGAAGAGGCTTAACAAATGCTAGATAAAATCTTGATTAAATAAGTGCTAAGGCAAAAAGCATTTGCATTTATAAATTAATAATAACAAACCAGAGATACTAATTGTCTCTGGTTTTTTTGTCTTATATTATCATTTCATAAAAATCATTTATTCCGCTTTACGTGTCACTAGGTCGTTATAAAACTAGATGTTCAATGCATATAGTCTTTTTTTAGCTTAACATAATGTCATTATAGTGAATCTAAAAACACAGTTTATGAAAATGTGTAAAAGACATCACTACACTAATGGCGTTTCTAATGCAGTTAAAGGGTTTATAGTAAAGTCATTTCACAAGTACATATCATTAAGAGTGTTAGTGTTTAACTATAAGAAGTATTAAAATTTAGTAACAAATGTCCTCTTAAATTGAAATTTATTTCTATAAAATTCATACGTTTTTCTAATAAAAGAAATATTAATCTTACAGTTTATCGTTAAAATATAGCTTTAAATCTTTTTTTGTGTTAAAAATAATTCAAAAAGTAATATTTAAATTTACTATTGTAGTATTAATAAACACAAATTGAATATGAAAAAAATATTAGTATCATGTGCTGTACTTTGCATATTAGTATCGGCATGTAGTGGAGAAGAGGAATTAAGTAGAAACATAGACGAAACATCTAGTACTGTAATCCCGAAAGACATAATGTTACGTACCGCTCAAGCATTCGATAATAGAATTAATAGAAAACTCGATACCGATCCTATATTTGCAGCCAAATACGCAGAAAACGAAGCTTATTTAGAAGCCTACGCAAGAGAAGCAGAAGAAAAAGCGAAATCTGGAAAAAGTGATTTGCCCATTTATACCATAAGAGTAGTAGTAAATAATATTTACAGAACAGCACCATTATCCATGGCACGTATAGAACGACAAATAGAACGGCTTAATGAAGCCTTTGCAGGAGAGTTATCTGGAAGACCTTCAGGCCTACCAAGCAGTGCAGAACGGTTTATTGCTGGGGATACAAGAATCCGATTTGTACTAGATGAGGTCAATACCAGAAGAAATCAAAGAAATTTTAGTCTCAATTCAGAGCTTTATGCGAGAAGTACAGGAGGTATAGATCCTACTAGCCCATCTACTAGGGTAAATATATATGTCGCCAATCTGTTAGATTCCCCTAATTTTGAAGGAAGTATAGGAGACTCTGCATTTCCTGGAGAAGGAGATCCAGAGTTCGATAATATATTTGTCGACCAGTTAGCTTTCGATGTTCGTCCAGGTAATGGAGAACTTAATGAAGGAAAATTGTTAGTACATGAAATGGGACATTATTTTAACCTGTCTCATTTACCTGGGCGAAGAACAGAAACATGCCGTTTCGACGATGCAGTGGGCGACACCCCAAACTGTTCTACACTTTATTTTGGAGATGTAAATACAGGAAGCAGTACAACAACTTGTGGATCTCAAGACATGTATTGGAACTTTATGAACAATACAGACGATTCTGAAAAATTTATGTTTACCAACGGGCAACGCAACAGAATGCGAGCTACATTAGATCCTACAAGAGGATTGAGAGGGAGCTTAACTAATGCTAGATAAGCATTGATTAAATAAACACTAAGGCATAAGCCATGTGCATTTATAAATTAATAATAACAAACCAGAGACACTAATTGTCTCTGGTTTTTTTGTGTAATTCTCGTTTTGAAAAAGCACTGTGCTGTGCCAAACGCTAAATTTAAATCACTTCAATATATACGTTAAAATGTATGTAATAGCTTTCTCATAGTTTTGTCTTTCAATATTTATTGAGTTAAAAAAATTACAACTCTGATAGTTTTAACTTTTAAAAGTTGAGTTTTTTCTTATTTTAGCTCAAAACAACTATCGATTATGAAAAGATTAATTTTAAAAAGTGTATTACTTAGTATGGCGCTATTTTCCTGTAGTAAAGAGGAATCTACAGCTTCTCAAACAGATTTGAATGTTTCTGTAATTTCTACGACAGGAAGAGATTTAAAAATTAGAGAAGCAAAAGCGTTTGAAAACAAAGTACAGAAAAAACTAAACGATCCTGAATTTGCAGCTAAATTTCAAGAGAACGAAGCGTTTACAAAACGCTACGAAACTCTAATTGCAGAAGCTGCAAAATCTGGGAAAAGTAACTTGCCATTACGAGTTTTAAACATTGCAGTAAATATTATTCATGTGGATGATGCCCCTCCAACACGACAACAAGTAAGGCAACAAATAGGGATATTAAATAGAGCTTTTGAGGGAGGTCGTACCAATAGATCTAGAGTACCAGAACGATTTAGACGTTCTATAGCAGGAGACACGAGAATACAATTTGATTTGCAACGTATACGCTATAAAAGGATTCCAGAACCTTTAACGGACGAGTTTGATTTGTTTTTTGACTCTACAGGGGGAATGGACCCTATAAACCCTGAAAATACAATAAACGTTTATGTCTCTACATCAGATGAATTTGAATTTGGACCTTTTGCAGGAGCAGCAGGGCTTCCAGGTTTAGTACCCCCCGAATTTGATCATATTGTGATAGATTTCTTGGCATTTGGTACCGAAACAGGTGATATTTTTACAAATGCGGGAGAAACTTTAGTACATGAAATGGGACATTTTTTAAATTTACACCACTTGCCAGGGCCAGGAGGAGAGAATGTTGCTTCGGGGTGTCGTGTAGACGATTTTGTAGGAGATACACCCAATACATCAGTATTGTAT
The DNA here is from genome assembly GCA_947489085.1 of uncultured Flavobacteriaceae bacterium. Taxonomy (GTDB): domain Bacteria; phylum Bacteroidota; class Bacteroidia; order Flavobacteriales; family Flavobacteriaceae; genus Jejuia. The sequence goes on along the minus strand of CANLCJ010000011.1, from coordinate 68,709 downwards.
GATTTGTTTCAAGATGAGGCAATTTTAGGAGAAACAACAACATCTTGTGGCTCCCAAGATATGTTTGTTAATTTTATGGGCGATTCCGCAGACAGTGTTTTAGAAATGTTTACTATAGGGCAACGCAATAGAATGCGAGCCACATTAGAACCAGGAGGCTCTAGAAGTAATTTTATACAAGCAGGCAGTTAATAGCTCCTAAAATTTAAGCGCTATTAATTGAAAAAACAGAAACAACTCTCGTAATACAAACGCAACCAAAAATAAGGTTGCGTTTGTTATTTAGAGCATATTTGTAAGCCCAAATTAGTTGACTTATATGCATTGTTTATAATACTTTGCTTAAGTTTGATTTTAAATAAGATGTTATGCCAAAATCAGCCCAAAATAAAGCACTTACACCCATTCAAGAAAACAAAACGCTTCGTATAGAGGCACCCGCAACAAATTCGGCAGGACTAGGTGGGCTTAAAGCTACTACAACCCATGCTTTAAAGTATATTAAGCCAGGGCAGATTTTAAAAATCACGCAAAACATCAATCAAAAAGGAGGATTTGATTGCCCGGGTTGTGCATGGCCAGATCCAGACGACGATCGTTCTGTAATAGGAGAGTACTGCGAAAATGGTATAAAAGCCATGGCAGAAGAACAACAAAAAACGCTAATTGGAGCTGAGTTTTTTGCCAATAATAGTGTGGATGCTTTGGCAGGCTATTCCGATTTCGAATTGGGCAAGTCAGGAAGGCTTACAGAACCCATGTACCTGCCCGAAGGCGCTACACATTATGAGCCTATAAGTTGGGAAGCAGCGTTTAATAAAGTGGCCACACATTTAAATGCATTACAATCTCCAGACGAAGCCGCATTTTACACCTCTGGACGCACAACCAACGAAGCCGCTTTTCTATACCAGCTTTTTGTTAGAGAATTTGGCACCTCTAATTTACCAGACTGTTCCAATATGTGTCACGAAGCCAGCGGTAAAGCCCTGTCTGAAACTTTGGGTATAGGCAAGGGATCTGTAACTTTAAAAGATTTGCACAAAGCAGAACTGGTTATTGTTGTAGGGCAAAATCCTGCAACAAACCACCCAAGAATGCTCTCTGCATTAGAAAAAACTAAAGCAAATGGCGGCAAGATTATAGCCATAAACCCCTTACCAGAAGCAGGGTTAATGCGCTTTACAGATCCTAAAAACCCAATAAAAATGTTAACTGGAGGTACAGCATTATCAGATGTTTTTGTACCAGTTACAATAAACGGAGACGTCGCTTTTTTTAAAGCCATACTGCTAAAGTTGTTAGAAAAAGAAGAAGTTACAGGTAAAGTATTCGATAAATCATTTATAAAACAACACACCTCTGGGCTTAACGAGTTTTTAGAAGACTTGAAAACATATAATTTCGAAGCCTGTTTAAAAGCCTCGGGAGTTTCAAAATCGACATTTAATACTGTTTTAGATTTAATTTTAAAAAAGCAAAAAATAGTAATATGCTGGGCAATGGGTTTAACGCAGCATGAAAATGCGGTAGACAATATTCGAGAGCTGGTAAATTTGCTTTTATTAAAAGGGAGTATAGGTAAAGAAGGCGCAGGCACTTGCCCCGTACGGGGGCACTCTAACGTGCAAGGCGATAGAACAGTGGGCATATGGGAAGCAGCACCCCAAGCGTTTCTAGATAAAATTGAAGCCAAATTTGGATTTAAACCCTCTAAAAAACATGGATACAGTGTAATAGACGCTATAAAAGCCATGTACAATAACCACGTAAAAGTATTTTTTGGTATGGGTGGTAACTTTATATCTGCAGTACCAGATACAGCCTATTCCGCACAGGCATTAGCCAATTGTAATTTAACAGTACACGTAAGTACAAAACTTAACAGATCACATTTGGTAACAGGTAAAGAAGCCTTGATTTTACCATGTTTAGGACGCGCAGAAAAAGATTATCAAAAAACAGGAATTCAAATTCAAAGTGTAGAAAACTCTATGGGTATAGTATCATCCACAAAAGGAATTCTAGAACCCTGTGCAAACACATTGTTAAGTGAAGTTGCTGTAGTTTGTGGCGTAGCAAATGCAACCTTAAAACACAGAACAAAAATAAACTGGTTAGGCTATAAAGACAATTATGCTAAAGTTAGAGATGCTATAGAAGATGTGGTAAGCGGATTCGAAAATTACAATGAGCAACTCAAACAACCAGCAGGATTTTATTTACCCAATGGCGCTAGAAAACGTGAATTTAATACAAAAACGGGAAAAGCCAATTTTAGTATCAACAAGCTTCCAGAATGGAAACTAAAACCAGAAGAATTGATTATGATGACCATTCGAAGTCACGATCAATTTAATACAACCATATATGGTTTAAACGATCGTTACCGAGGCGTATTTAACGAAAGACGTATCATTTTTATGAACACAAACGATATGGAAAAACGAGGCCTAAAACCACAAGAAATTGTAAACTTAAAATCAGAATATCAAGGTGTAATTCGAGAAGCAAAACAATTTAAAATAGTGCCTTACCAGATTCCCGAAAATTGCTGTGCCACATACTTTCCAGAAGCCAATGTTTTAGTGCCTTTAAACAGTTATGCGCATACAGCAAAAACACCAGCATCCAAAAGCGTTAAAATAACAGTAGAACCAATTTCATAAAAATAGTCATTATTGTAGGGTATTGCTTATTTATCAGTAGTGCGCAAAGTTGTTTCTTTAACCGTATTTGGAGCAATATCTAAGTTTTAGAACCTCAAAACAGCAGACTAGCTGTAATTTTATCCTTTAGGTTGTAGTTGTGTTTTTAAAATATCATTAAAAACGTTCCAATTATTTTTTTAAAACTCAATAATTAATAATGCTATTTGAGAAATCTACAATAATAGCAAGAGGCTACAAAATTATCAATTCAATACAAGTTAAAATTAAGTATAAATACTTAGATTTGTTACGTAATACGTAATTTGAAATTGTGTGCAACACAATCTTAAAATTACGATACAAAAACATGTTGAAAATCTCTTCAATAAGGTTAAAACAAAACAATACACAGATGAAACAAATTATTGTAGTTGGAAATGGAATGGTTGGTTATAAATTTTGCGAAAAATTTGTAGCAGAGCAGGGCAGTGAAGAATTTAAAATTACAGTTTTTGGTGAGGAACCAAGACCTGCTTACGATAGAGTGCATTTAAGCGAATATTTCGAAAATCAAGATGCAAAAGCTTTAGAAATGGCACCAGCTTCATGGTATGCAGAGCACAATGTAGATTTAATTACAGGAGAACGTGTTTCAGATATCAATAGAGCATCTAAGACCATAACAACTGCCAAAGACAGAGAATTTAAATACGATTATCTGGTATTAGCTACAGGATCTTCTCCATTTGTACCACCAATAAAAGGTGTAGAGAAAGAAGGTGTGTTTGTTTACAGAACTATAGAAGATTTAGAAGGCATGTTAGCCTATGCCGCTAAACTTAATGCAGAAAAGCCTAATGCTAAAGCCGCGGTTTTAGGAGGAGGTCTTTTAGGTTTAGAAGCAGGTAAAGCTGTTATGGATATGGGGTTAGAACCTCATATTGTTGAGTTTGCACCTAAATTAATGCCCAGACAATTAGATTCTAGAAGTTCTCAAGTTTTAAAGTTAAAATTAGAATCCATAGGATTAAATATACACCTAAGTAAAGCTACAAACCAAATTCTAGGAGAAAAAGCCATTACAGGTATGGAGTTTGGAGAAGACGATATGCTGGAAGTAGACATGCTAATTATATCTGCAGGTATACGTCCAAGAGACGAGCTAGGAAGAGCATCTGGTTTAGAAGTAGGTGTTAGAGGCGGTATTGTGGTAAACAATAAGATGCTAACCTCAGATGAAAATATTTATGCCATAGGAGAGATTGCATTGTATAACCAAATGATATATGGTTTAGTAGCTCCAGGTTACGAAATGGCAGAAATTGCAGTAAAGCAAATTTTAGGGCATAAAGAACACATTATGCCAGAATCTATAGATATGTCTACCAAATTAAAGTTAATAGGCGTAGATGTAGCAAGTTTTGGAGAGCCTTTTATGCCAGCAGCTAAAGGCCATTCAATTATTTTTGAGAATAAAACACAACACCTTTACAAGCGCATCAACGTAAGCTTAGATGGTAAAGAATTATTAGGAGGTATTTTAGTAGGCGATGCAGCAGACTATAATATGCTACACCAAGTATACCTTAACGGTATGGCTATTCCTGAGGATCCTTCTCAATTAATCCTACCAGCAAGCGAAGGCGGATCGTCGTTTGGTAGTGTGTTAGATTTGCCAGACACAGCACAAGTATGTTCTTGCGAGAGTGTGTCTAAAGGCGATATATGCAGCTCAATAACAGAAGGCGATTGCAACAATTTAGGCGATGTTGTTACAAAAACAAAAGCAACTTCTGGTTGTGGTGGTTGTAAGCCAATGGTTGTAGATTTAGTTAACGAAACACTTAAATCTCTTGGTAAAGAAGTTAAAGAAACAGTTTGCGAACATTTTAATTTTAGCAGACAGGAACTTTACGATTTGGTTAAAGTAAATAAAGTTGCCGATTACGATGAAGCTTTAAATTTATTTGGTGAAGGAAACGGTTGTGAGGTTTGTAAACCTTTATTAGCCTCTATTTTTGCAACCATAACAATGGAAACGCCAAACCGCCAACCAGAAATACAAGATACAAACGATAGATTTTTAGCAAACATACAACGTAATGGGACTTACTCTGTAGTACCAAGAGTAGCAGGAGGAGAGATAACGCCACAACAATTAATTACAATTGGAGAAGTTGCAAAAAAATACGATTTATACACTAAAATTACAGGAGGACAGCGTATTGATTTATTTGGAGCACAAATACACGAGTTACCTCTAATTTGGAAAGAACTTATCGATGCAGGTTTCGAAAGTGGACATGCGTATGGTAAATCGCTTCGAACAGTTAAAAGTTGTGTAGGATCCACATGGTGTCGTTACGGTATGCACGAAAGTGTAACATTTGCAATAGAAGTAGAAAATAGATATAGAGGATTACGTTCTCCACATAAATTAAAAGGAGGGGTTTCTGGATGCATAAGAGAATGTGCAGAAGCCAGAGGAAAAGATTTTGGACTTATCGCTGTAGAAGGCGGTTGGAACCTATACGTTTGTGGAAACGGAGGAGCTACGCCAAAGCATGCGGTATTGCTTGCAGAACAGTTGGATGACAAAACGGTTATTAAGTATTTAGACAGATTCCTAATGTACTACATACGTACCGCAGGGCCTTTGGTTAGAACAGCACCTTGGTTAGAAAAGTTAGATGGTGGTATCGATTACTTAAAGAAGATCGTTATCGAAGATACTTTAGGCATTGCAGAAGAGTTAGAGAACGAAATGCAAGGTCTTGTAAATAAGTACGAATGCGAGTGGAAACAAGCCATCGAAAATCCAGAAATGATGAAACGTTTCAAACACTTTGTAAACTCTGAGGATACAGACGATAACCTAGTATTTGTACCAATGCGAGAACAAAAAATGCCAAAGCAGTGGGCTTAATATTAAATTTAATAAGTATAAAACATTTTAAAGTATAGTTGTTAGAGTATAAATTTGTTTTTTTAGTTAGTAAAATACCTTTAAATAATACTAACTCCCTCTAACAAGAATAAAAAAATAGAAGTAAAATTATGCAAGATATATTAAGTCAATACGAATCTGTTTCAAAAGAAGCTGTTAAAGAATGGTTTAAGGTAGGTAAAACAGAAGATTTTCCCGAGAACAGTGGCGCTTGTATCAAATATAAAACCAAACAAATAGCGGTATACAATTTTGTAAGAACAGGCAAGTGGTATGCCACTCAAAATTTATGTCCCCATAAAATGGAAATGGTATTGAGTTTAGGTATGATAGGAGATAAAGACGGCATACCAAAAGTAGCTTGCCCTATGCATAAGAAAAACTTTTCTTTAGAAGACGGTTCTAATCTTGGAGGAGAAGATTTAAAAATTGCCACATATCCAGTTAAAATTGAAGAAGGAAATGTGTATATTGGCTTTTCGGATTAGCAATTAAACACTTAATTACAAATTTTAACATGTAGTTTGTAGTTTTGGTTTAAGATAAACAGCCCCGTTTAGCATTATAATTAAAACAGACACAGATTATATGAAGCCAACGCGTTTTGAAACCGCAATTGCATTAATAGATAGAGAAAACTCCAAAGATATAAACACATACAATGTTGCGGGTATAGCTTACCCCAAAGAATTATTATACTCGCAACGTATGTCTCGTACATTATTACAATTTAATCCAGATGCCTCTAAAGCACTACAAATAGCGGCAAGAGCACACCACATTTCCCGTTGGGAAATAGCGCGAAACGAATACCCCATGGATCGGGTAGGCTACTTAAAATGGCGCGAAACTTTAAAGAAAATGCATGCCGATAAAACTGGTAAAATTTTAGAACAAGTAGGTTACGATACCATTTTTGTAGACAGGATTCGAAAAATTATTCTTAAAAAGCAAATTAAGAAAAATGAAGAATCTCAAGCCTTGGAAGACACCATATGTCTTGTGTTTTTAAACTATTATTTCGAAGAGTTCGCTGCAAAACATCCTGACGAAAAAGTTATTGATATCCTACAAAAAACTTGGGTAAAAATGTCTAAAGAAGGCCAAGAAGCAGCACTAAAACTAGATTTTACTGAAACGTCTTTAGCGCTTGTAAAACAGGCTATTGCATAACTTATTAACTTAATAAATGACAGAAAACGGTAACTCATTAGACCAAAGGACTTTTGATAAGCTACGCCGTTTGTATATTGTTGGGTTTAGTACCATAGCATTTTCGGTAATTGTAAGTCAGTTACTAATTAGGAAGCACTTGGGCGACCAACAAAGTGACTCTACAGTAATTAATATTGCAGGAAGACAACGTATGTTAAGTCAAAAACTGGCAAAACATGTTATATCCCTATCTACAATAGATGCGCCAGAGGACAAGCAAGCCACACTAAACGATTTAAAGGCAACACTGCACCTTTGGGAGTTCTCACACCATGCTTTGCAAAATGGTAACGATAGTTTAGGCTTACCCAAAAAAAACAGTAAAGCCATTATAGAGCAGTTTGCTGTTTTAAACCCTGTGTTTAACACTATAGCCACAGCCTCTAAGTCTATTGCAGAAAATACAGATACCAGTTCTCACCTCCCCAAGGAAGAACTAAGCAGTAGTATAGAAATAGTAAAAGTTAACGAAGCCAATTTTTTACAGCAGATGGATGCCATTGTAAATCAGTACGATTTAGAAGCCGAAAAGAAAGTATCCTGGTTGCGCAGTTTAGAAATGTGGTTAACGCTATTAACACTATTTATACTGCTAGGAGAAGTGCTGTTTATATTTTGGCCAGCAGCAAAATCGGTACGCGTTACACTAGCTAAACTCTTATCTGCCGAAAAAAAAGCAAAACGTATGGCTTACGATGCTGATAAGCTAAGCCAAGCCAAAGAAAAATCCATAAAAGAACTGCGTGCATTAAGCCACGCTATGGACGACACGTTACTATTTGCCAGAATTTTACCAAATGGCACTTTAGTACACATAGGCAATAGATTTTCCAGACTATTTTATTTCTCTAAATTTAATGATAAACCGCTTTTTTGGGAAATTTTATCTCCTGTAGAAAGCGAGCAGCAAGTTTTAGAAGATATTGTAGCAAAATATAAAAAGACAGGTTGGCAAGGCGAAGTAAAAGCTACAAATAAATACGACGAAAAAGTCTGGTTAGAAATGGCCATAATACCTTACCACCCCACTGAAGAAAAATCAGAATTACTCATTATAGCTTCAGATATTACCGAACGAAAAATGGCTCAGTTAGAAATTGATATTTTAACCAAAGCCCGTTTCGAAGAGAAAATGAATCAGCAAAAAGTAATTTCTAGTAAAATTATAGAGAATCAAGAAAAGGAACAAAACCGTATAGCTAAAGATGTGCATGACGGTATTGGGCAAATGCTTACAGGTTTAAAATACAATTTAGAAAGTATAGATGTTACTAATATTGAAAAAACCGATGAAAAAATAACACACCTTAAAGCACTTACTACCAATATTATTAAAGGTGTTAGAACGGCCACCTTCAACTTAACACCACCAGAATTAAGCGATCATGGCATAGTGCCAGCCTTAACAAAACTTACTCTAGAGCTCTCTAGGCTTATGGGTAAAGAAATTATATTATTTAACAAAACAGATTTTAACCTACGCTTAGACTCTTTAGCAGAGATAAACATATACCGTATCACACAAGAAGCTATAAATAATGCGATAAAGTATGCAGAGTCAACACATATAATAGTATCCCTGTCGCACAGTAAAGATATACTTAGTATCGTCATAGACGATAATGGTAAAGGCTTCGATCCAAATAATATAAAACGTGTAAAAACAGGAGATGGCGGTATGGGGATGACCTTTATGAAAGAGCGTATTAATTATATTAATGGGAGGCTGTTTTTAACTTCAGAAAAAGGAAAAGGCACTAGAGTAACATTAAATATTCCTTTATAATACTACTAATAAACTTTAAATTTGCCATTTCAATTTTGGAACAATCCAAAAAGAAACGTAAAAATTAATCAGAATAACATATAAATAATGAAAAGACAGTTAATAAGCTCGGGATCTGAGTTCGAAGACAAAATGGGCTATTCTAGAGCCGTTGTACAAGGCGATTGGGTATTTGTATCTGGAACTACAGGCTACGATTACAGCGATATGTCTATTAGTGACGATATTGTTGCGCAAACAGAACAATGCTTGCTTAATATAAAAACCACTTTAGAAAAGGCAAATTCCAGCATGGCAGATATTGTACGCGTTACGTACATTGTAGCTGATGTGGCCGATTTTGAAAAATGTGTGCCAGTACTTGGCAAATACCTAGGTAATGTTAAACCTGCAGCTACGGCGTTTGAAGGCAAACTTTTGGATAATAAAATGAAAATTGAAATACAAGTAACAGCTTTAAAGCAATAACATTACATAATTATTCAATTTTGATATTTTGTAGCAATACGTAAAATTACTTAAATTAGTACTTTTGTGAACATAACACCGTGTGAATGGATAAAATTAATGTTGTATTAGCAGACGACCATGTTTTGGTGAGAGATGGTATTAAAGCACTTTTAGAAGACCAATCTGGAATAGTAGTTATAGATGAAGCCTCTAACGGAAAAGAAGCCTTAGAAGTTATTTCTAAAAATAAACCTCATGTTTTAATAGTAGATATTAGAATGCCAGAAATGAATGGTATTGATGTTGTTAGTGAAATTACTAAAAACAACATTGATGTTAAAACATTGGTTTTATCCATGCACGACTCTGAAGAGTATGTTGTAAAAGCCATAGAAGCAGGAGCAGATGGGTATTTACTTAAAGGCGCCAGTAAAGAAGAATTTTTAAAAGCATTAAACAGTATAGCCTCTGGGGGTAAGTATTTTACAGGAGACGTTTCTTCTATTATTATGAATAATTTTGTTAACGGGAATCCTAGTGCCATGAAATCTTCTAAGCCAGAACTAAAAGAAGTTCCCTTTAAGCTTACCAAACGAGAGACACAAATCTTAGGACTCGTACTGCAATTAAAAAACAATAAAGACATCGCAGAAGAACTTGAGATAAGCAAGCGTACCGCAGAAGTGCACCGTTTCAACTTAATGAAAAAGCTAGACGTAAAAAATCTTATGGAGTTGAGCAATAAGGCTAAAGCATACGGACTTATTTAAGACGTAGCACGTTTTCTACTCATTATTTGGCATATAGCTTATTATAAAATAGATTAGGTTAAGCAACATAAGTATTTTCTAGTAGCTAAGAGATTTAGCCCATTATTTTAAATAAAATACTTAAATAAAAACCTTATTTTTAACAGCATTTTTTATATTCTTCAATAAACATAATGTTTTAATACGGAAATCGTATTTTTTTTAGTGTAACATCATGTTTTGACTTTTAATTAAGTATTAATACTTAGATTTGTACGTATTAATATACTTAATTATGAACACTACAACACAGACCAAATCAACAACTTTAAAATTATTCGATTTTAAAAACATATCCATACGCACGTTTTGGATCACTGCAATTTCTTTTTTTTTATGTTTCTTTTCATGGTTTGGCATTGTACCATTTATGCCAGACGTTGTTAAAGATTTAGGTTTAACACCAGACCAGAAATGGAACTCTATAATTTTAGCCGTATCGGGAACTGTTTTTGCACGTTTACTTATTGGTAAATTATGCGATAAATACGGTCCAAGATTATGTTATACCTGGTTACTTATGCTAGGCGCTATTCCTGTTGTGTTATGCGGTTTAGTACAAACACCAACACAATTTTTAGTATGCAGGTTGTTTATAGGCTTTATAGGCGCGTCTTTTGTAATTACCCAAGTACACACCTCACTAATGTTTGCACCAAATATTGTAGGTACGGCAAACGCAACATCGGCAGGATGGGGAAACTTAGGTGGAGGTGCTAACCGTTTAGGTATGCCATTAATAGCAGCAGCTGTAATAGGCTTTGGCGTTGCAGAAGCAGAAGCTTGGCGTTATTCTATGGTAATTGCTGGAATTGTATGTTTTTTAATGGGCATAGTATATTTCTTTTTTACACAAGATACACCACAAGGAAATTTTAAAGATTTAAAAGCATCTGGTATCGCAGTTGAAAAGAAAAAAGACCAAGTTGGTTTTGCAACAGTACTTAAAGATTACAGAACGTGGATTTTATTTCTTGTATATGCTTCTTGTTTTGGAATAGAGCTTACAGTATACGGTACAATGGACGATTACTTGCAAAACACCTTTCAATTAGAGCGTGTAACCGCAGGTAATATAGTGTTATCCTTTGCACTTATGAATATTTTTGCCAGAACGCTAGGAGGGTTCTTTGGCGATAAATTTGGCAAATTAAAAGGGCTTAGAGGGCGTGTACTATTTTTAGTAGGCATTTTAGCACTACAGGGTGCCATGCTAATGACCTTTTCTATGGCAACCAGTATTGTAGTAGGTATTGTGTTTTTAATCTTGTTTAGCTTATCTGTGCAAATGGCAGAAGGCGCTACATTTTCTGTAGTACCATTTATAAATAAAAAGGCAATAGGCTCTGTATCTGGTATTGTTGGCGCAGGAGGAAATGTAGGTGCGTTTTTAGCAGCAATGCTATTAAAATCGCAATCGGCCGTAGCAGAAAAAGCAGCTATAGCAGAAAATGTAGGTAAAAGTGAAGCGGTAATAAACGCAGCACAGTCTTTAGCATCGTCTACCGCTGTGTCTGGAGGATATTTTATAATAGGTATAGTAGTTATTATAACAGCACTAGTGTCGTTATCAATTCGTTTTTCGGCAGAAGATGAAGCTGTAGCAAAAGCAGATATAAATATAGATTCTGAAAGCCCAAAATTGGCACCTCTAAAATAACCCAGTTTTAAATACCGATTTTTATCATATTTAAGATTTGAAGTTTATATTTTATGAGATTCAGAATAATTTAAAGCGTATTTGTTTAGTGAGTTTAAATTGTATTATTTAGTATAAAAGTAAGTTGGGATGATTAAAAGTGAAGTAAAAACAACCTGTTCGTACTGTGGTGTAGGCTGTGGCATTATAGTAAAAAAAGATGCAAATGATAAAGTATTTGTAGAAGGCGACAAAGACCACCCTGTAAACAAAGGAATGCTTTGTTCTAAAGGTATGAATTTGCATTACGTAGCAAACGATACATCCGACAGAATTCTATATCCAGAAATGCGATGGAGCCGTTCTCACCCTAGAGAACGTGTAAGTTGGGACGATGCTCTAGATAGAGCAGCAAGCGTTTTTAAATCTATAATTAAACGTTATGGGCCAGACAGCGTAGGCTTTTACGTTTCCGGGCAAAGTTTAACAGAAGAGTATTACATAGCCAATAAACTTACCAAAGGATTTTTAGGAACCAATAATATAGACACCAACTCCAGACTTTGTATGAGTTCTGCTGTTGTAGGCTATAAAAAAACTTTTGGAGAAGATAGTGTACCAATAGCTTATGCAGATATTGAGTTAGCAGATACGTTTCTTATAACGGGTGCTAATCCCGCATGGTGTCATCCTATTTTATTTAGACGCTTAGAAAAGCATAAAGAAGAAAATCCCAACGTAAAATTAATTGTTGTAGACCCCAGAAAAACAGATACTGCCAATTATGCAGATTTACATTTGCAATTATTTCCAGGTACAGATGTTATTTTATACAACGCCATAGGAAGATGTTTGTATAAAAGTGGCCTAATAGACGAAGACTTTATAGCAAAGCACACAGATGGTTACACGGCGTATAAAGAAATGATATTAGCCACCTCACTAAAGGAGGCTTCTAAAGTTTGTGGGGTATCTATAGACGATATTAAAAAAGCAGCAAAATACATAGGCCTTTCTAAAGGTTTTATTAGCATGTGGGCCATGGGGCTTAACCAGAGTATGGTAGGTACCGATAAAAACGTTGCGCTTTTAAACTTATCCTTAATAACAGGACAAGTAGGTAAACCAGGCGCAGGCCCATTTTCTCTTACAGGACAACCCAACGCTATGGGAGGACGTGAGGTAGGAGGCATGGCAAACCTTTTAGCGGTTCATAAAGACCTTATGAATCCAGAGCACCGTAGAGAAGTGGCTCAATTTTGGGGCGTAGAAGAAATTAACCCCAAGCCAGGCCTAACAGCAACAGAAATGTTCGATGCTTTAGAAAGCGGAAAAATGAAAGCTGTTTGGATAGCCTGTACAAATCCATTAGTAAGCTTACCTAACTCTAACCAAATTGAAAAGGCAATGAAAAATGCCAAGTTCGTGGTTGTTCAAGACATTTCCCATAAGTCTGATACAGTAGGTTTTGCAGATTTAGTACTACCAGCAGCAGCATGGTTGGAAAAAGAAGGTACAATGACAAACTCAGAACGTCGTGTATCTTATTTACCAAAAGAAATTGAAGCACCTGGTGAGGCAAGACCAGACGTAGAGATTTTTTGCGATTTTGCAAGACGTATGGGTTTTAGAGGCTTTAATTATAATAGTGCAAGCGAAATTTACGATGAATATGCACAAATGACCAAGGGTACAAATATAGATGTCTCTTTCCTTAATTACGACCGTTTAAAAACCGAAGGCACCTTTCAATGGCCTGTACCAGAACACAGACATAAAGGGACACCAAGGCTCTTCGAAGATAAACAGTTTTACACACCATCTAAAAAAGCTATATTTAATATACCTAACGAGTTACATAATACTTCCGTATTAACCAACGATCAATTTCCTTTAGTACTTACTACAGGGCGTGTAAGAGACCAGTGGCATACCATGACCAAAACAGGTAAGGTCTCCCGATTAAAAACACATTACCCAAAACCTGTTTTAGAGGTTCATCCCGTAGACGCTTACCTTTATAAAATAAATGATGGCGACATTACAGAGATAAAAGGAGAAAACGGAGTAGTAAGAGTAAGAGCTAAAATTACCGAAACCATTAAGAAAGGCGTGGTGTTTTTACCCATGCACTGGGGAAAACAATTGCAGAGCAATTTAAACCGAACCAATAATCTAACAAATACACACGTAGACCCAACCTCTAAAGAGCCAGATTTTAAATTTACGCGTGTTGCCATATCAAAATACAAAAAACCTGTAGAGAAAATAATTATTGTTGGCGCAGGAGCAGCAGCCTTCCGTTTTGTACAAAACTATAGAGAATACAATCAGGTAGACGAAATTCACGTGTTTTCTAAAGAGCCTAATTTATTCTACAACCGCGTATTGCTACCGGAATACGTAACCGAAGAACTAACCTGGGAACAACTATTAAAAATAAAGAAAGTTGAGCTGGGCAAATTAAACATATACTTGCACCCAGAAACATTAATTTCTAACATAGACAAAACAAAAAAAGTAGTTACAGATAGCAATAACGAAACCCATACTTTCGATAAGTTGATACTAGCTACAGGAAGTCGTGCTTTTGTACCAAAAGATGTTCAAATAGACTTACCAGGGCGCTTTACCATGCGTAATAAAATAGATGCCGATAAATTTAAAGCCTATTTAGATGCTACAGGGTTACCACCAGAAGAACAACATGTTGTTATTGTAGGAGGTGGGCTTTTAGGTTTAGAGCTTGCTGCTGCTATGAAGCATAAAAATGCTAAAATTACTATAGTGCAACGTGCATCCCGTTTAATGGAACGCCAGTTGGATAGAATCTCTAGTAAACTCTTGGCTTTAGACGTTCAAGAACGCGGCATTCAAATATACTTTGATAATGAAGTTAGTACCGTGTTTGACGATGAAGACACTAAAGAATTAAACATAACACTTAAGAGTGGAAAATTAATTACAGCCAATGCTATTGTATATGCCATAGGAACGATACCTAATGTAGATATAGCAAGATCTAATGGTATTGCATGCCGAAGAGGCGTTATTGTAAATCAACATTTGCAATCCTCTCATCCAGATATTTTTGCAATAGGAGAAATAGCAGAATACAACAATCAACTGTTCGGAATTACATCTGCGGCAGAAGAGCAGGCCACCATATTAGCGAATTACATAGCAGGAGACATAAGTGAGGCCTACAACGGATCTGTATTGATGAATATTTTAAAGTTTAACGATTTAAACCTCTGTAGTATAGGAGATATTAATGTTCCTGAAAATGATAATAGCTATGAAGAAGTTATTTTTACAGACATTAAAAAACGTTATTACAAAAAATGCATTGTCAAAGACGATTTGCTTATAGGAGCTGTTTTAATGGGCGATAAGAATGAGTTTGCCGAATTTAAAACCATGATAGAAAGCAAAATAGAAATGGCCGATAAGCGCGAAACATTGCTTAGAGGGGCTTCTAACGATACTCCTGTACTAGGCAAGTTAGTCTGTTCGTGCAGCCAAGTAGGCGCAGGCAATATAGAAGAAACTATAGCCCAAGGCTGTACAGATTTTACAGAGTTGTGTAACAAAACAGGAGCAGGTTTAGGTTGTGGCAGTTGTAAAACAGAGGTAAGAGAGATACTTCAAAATTCTAAAGTATTAGCATAATGGAACCATACAGATTAATGATTAACGGAGGCGTATTATCTCCAGGTGAATTAAAATACATTTGCGAGGCTGCTGAAGGTCTAGGCCTAGATGCTATATCTTTTGGGTCAAGACAAGATATCATATTTCCAAAAGAAATAGACGAAAGTAAATTTGATAAATTTGATAAAATAAAGTTCGTAAAACCTAAGCAAGATGGTATTGAAAATATAGCTTCTTCTTATGTTTCTGCTGAAATTTTACCCAGTACCTCTTGGTTAACCAGCGATAGGTATTTATATGTATTAGAGCAATTTAAACACGCTCCAAAACTTAGAATTAATGTTACCGATCCTAAGCAGCGTTTGGTACCATTATTTACAGGAAACGTAAACTTTATAGCTTCCCATCACGACGATTATTGGTATTTGTATCTAAGGCTTCCTGGCTGGACAGAAACACAAATGTACCCAGCACTAATATACAGTTGGGATATGGATAAAATAGAACTAGCCATAGAAAATATTCTTAAAGAAGAACCCGAAACTGTAGAGACTGTTTTCGAATTGGTAAGCGACGCTACAGATACTAACAATAGAACAATAGATAAGCCTTTAGAAGTTCCTTTTTACCCTTTTCCTTACTACGAGGGTATGAATAGGATAGGGCCAGACCGTTACTGGTTAGGGCTGTATTGGAGAAATAACCGCTACGATTTAGAGTTTTTAAAGGCCATGTGCGATTTGTGCGCAGAAAATAAAATAGGTAAAATTTCTATAACGCCTTGGAAATCTTTTATAGTGAAAGGTATACCACAACATTTTAAATTACAATGGGAGAAGTTTTTAGGTAAGTTTGGTATAAACGTTCGCCACTCCATGCTAGAAATGAATTGGCATGTACCAGTTAACGATAACGAAGCGCTAAATCTAAAAAAGTATCTGGTAACAAATTTCGATCAAAACGATATTAGCACCTATGGTTTAACCTTTGGTATTACAAGTTTTGATAGCGATACCTATAATTTTACCTCGATAGTAGTAGAAAAAAACAGACAACCAGAATCTGTAGGCAATTTTAAAATACGAGATACTTATAATTTACTCTACGCCAAAAATTTCGATCCTAATACGCGAGATTACGTTATGCACGTACAAGATGTAGATAAGGTAGAATTACCAGGGCTTTTAATGGAGTTGAGTCAACTCTATTTTGAGCAATTAGGCAGTGAAAGAGAAGAGGAGAAGCCCAAAGCATTGCCTAAAGAGTCTGTCGAAGAAGAGGTGTACCAATGTAGCGAGTGTTTAACTGTTTACAATGAGAAGTACGGAGACGAAACCCAAAACATTGCACCAAACACAGCTTTTCAGGATTTACCAGATACATACACCTGTTCTTTATGCGAGGCAGATAAAAATAGTTTCAAAAAGAAAACAGTAACTAAGCAACTGTTGTAGAATTTTTTTAAAATATCGAGTAGTGCCTTGTATTATCTTAGCATTAGGCACTATTTTATTTTAAAGTATTTCCGTAAAGGTTACAGTTTTTTAATTTTAAATTAATAATTTAGATTAATATTAATGTAATGTTTACACCTGTTTAATTTAAGCTTTTAAATTATTGCTTATTAAGCGATTACTAAAAAGCTTTTTAGAACAAAGATCCAATTAAATCTATGTTTCGTATATGTTAACGAAACATAGATTTGTATTTGATATACATTAATAGGTAAATTGCACTCATAAAAAATCACTAAATTAAAAATTGGAATACATGGGAGATTTGAAAAATAATACGGGTTTAAAAGTAGCTTTAGGGATAGCCTTAGTTTTATTTCTCGCAACAGGTTTCTATGCCATGAATTTGTATAGAGAAAGTAAAAGCACAGAAAAAGAACTAACTGTAGAGAAAGAGTTAGTAATGAAAGATTTAAATGCTATGGCCAAACAGTATGATGAAGCTATAGGAGAAAATGAAATTACAAACAGAGACCTTATTGAAGCTAGAGAACGTATACAAGGACTAATAGATTCTTTACGTATCTCTGAAACTAATGTGAAAAGTTTATGGAGGTATAAAGCACGTTACAAGAGCCTTCAAAAAGAGATGGATATTTTATTAGCACAAAACGACTCGCTAAAAATAGAAAATTCTTATTTAGCGACATCTTTAGATAGTACAAGAATTAAATTAGAAGAGCGTACCATATTTACAGATTCTTTGTTAGTCCAAAACACAGCATTGGCAGAAGTTGTAGAAAATGCTTCTATTTTAAATACCGTAGATCTTAAAGGTTTTGGAGTAATAGAGCGAACATCTGGTAAATTAATACCAACCGAACGTGCTCGAAGAGCAGATAAAATTAGAGTATGTTTTACAGTAGCTAAGAACACATTGGTAGAAGCAGGAGACCAGGAGTTATTTGTACAAGTTATAGACCCTAAAAATAATATAATAGGAAGTAACGATCAAGTTGTTTTTGGAGATAAAACTTTAGATTACAGCGTTGTAAGTAAATTTAATTATGAAAATAAAAATCTCAATATATGCGAATTTATTGCGAGTAATCAAAATTCTAAATTTGAAAGTGGACGTTATATTATTAACGTATTCAATAAAAAAAACCTAATATCAACATCAGAATTTTCACTTAAGTAGTAAACTTTTACATTATAAATTTAAACCCAGAGGTAACCTTACTTCTGGGTTTTTTTGTTTTTTAGTGTTAAAACTTAAGTTAACTGATCTTCTTTATTTTAAGATAATAAAAATATATCCTAATTTTGTAAAAACCATACACCAACTAAACCACCTACAATGCAGAATAATAAAGACATTCTAGATAATGTCCCTAAAGATGTGTTTTTAAAATTGAAGAGTATAGCAAAGCTCAAAGAGGTTAAAGCACGTACCCAATTAGTAAAGCAAGGCAAAAAACCTACAAAATTATACCTATTAGTTTCAGGTATTATGCGAAGTTATTTAACTTCAGAAAAAGGAAAAGAATATAATAAACGCTTTTTTTTTCCAATGGATTTTGCAGGGGCACTTACTGCGTTAGTTAAAAAAGAAACTTCTAGTTTTGTTTATGAAACGCTAACGAACTGTACAATTTACGAAGTAAATTTTAAAGATTTTAAAACCTTATGCGAAACAAATATTTACATTAGTAATTTTTACGCAAAAGCTTTAGAGTTTGTCTTTATGGATTACGAAAAGCGGCACTTAGATTTGATAACACTAAGTTCGTCTCAACGCTATTTAAAGTTAATTCAAGACATGCCAGATATAGGCAAGTTAATTCCTCAATACCATATAGCTTCTTATTTAAATATAACTCCTGTACAATTAAGTAGAATAAAAAGAGCTTTGAAATTATAGGTATTAACAAATGTTAACCATTTTAAGGGCTGTTAGTTATATATTTGTTTTCATGTCTTTAAACCGTTTTATGTGAAGACTTATTTTAACCAACTAACCAAAAAAAGCAGGTATTTTTACCTGCTTTTTGATTGTTGTATATGTGGTTTATAAGACTTTATTTTAAAGCTCCAACCATATCTTCTGGTTTAACCCAAGCATCATAATCTTCTGCGCTAACATAGCCAAGATTTACAGCTTCTTCTTTTAAGGTAGTACCATTTTTATGAGCGGTATTAGCTATTTCGGCAGCTTTGTAATATCCAATTTTTGTATTTAAAGCAGTAACAAGCATTAATGAGTTATTTAACAACTCTTTAATTACTTTGTGGTTTGGTTCTATTCCAGAAGCACAATTTACTTCAAAACTTACGCATGCGTCACCTATAAGTTGCGCAGACTCTAAAACATTTTTCGCCATTACTGGTTTAAAAACATTTAATTCGTAATGTCCCTGCGTACCACCAACAGAAACAGCAACATCGTTGCCAATAACTTGAGCGCAAACCATCGTTAAAGCCTCACATTGTGTTGGGTTTACTTTACCGGGCATAATAGAGCTACCAGGTTCGTTAGCAGGTATTATAATTTCGCCTATTCCAGAACGAGGTCCAGAGGCCATCATTCTAACATCATTAGCAATTTTGTTAAGAGACACAGCCACTTGCTTTAAAGCACCATGCGTTTCTACTAAAGCATCGTGAGCTGCTAAAGCTTCAAACTTATTTGGAGCCGTAACAAAAGGTAGACCTGTAAATTCTGCAATAAACTCAGAAACACGCTTGCTGTAACCTTTAGGTGTATTTAAACCTGTTCCAACAGCAGTACCACCAAGTGCTAATTCACTTAAATGTGCTAAAGTATTTGTAAGCGCTTTCATGCCATAGTCTAATTGCGCAACATAACCAGACAACTCTTGCCCAAGTGTTAAAGGCGTAGCGTCCATTAAATGTGTTCTTCCTATTTTTACCACATTTTTAAAAGCTATAGCTTTATTATTTAGGGTATCTCTTAATTTTTTTATGCCAGGAAGCGTTGTCTCAACTATTTTTTTATAAGCAGCAATATGCATCCCAGTAGGGAAGGTATCATTAGAAGATTGCGACTTGTTAACATCATCATTAGGTTGTATTGTTTTCTCGCCTTCGCCTACAACATATCCTGCAATTTGATGAGCTCTATTTGCAATTACTTCGTTAACATTCATATTACTTTGTGTGCCAGATCCTGTTTGCCATACCACAAGAGGAAACTGGTCGTCGTGTTTGCCTTCCAAAATTTCATCACAGACTTTAGCTATAAGATCTCTTTTCTCTATATCTAAAACGCCCAACTCACAGTTTGTATAAGCTGCAGCTTTTTTTAAATACGCAAAGCCATAGACAATCTCTAATGGCATTGAGCCACTAGGGCCTATCTTGAAGTTATTACGAGAGCGTTCTGTTTGCGCACCCCAAAGTTTGTCGGCAGGTACTTTTACCTCGCCCATGGTATCTTTTTCTATTCTAAAACTCATTTTGTTTGGATATTATAAACTAGAAACAAAGTTACTTTTTTTAAAGTATTTTTATAAGTAATTACCTGTGAGTTTTTGCAGTATTTTTTTTAACATTTATATAACTAATTTTTTTTATGCTGAACTTTTAAATCTATTAATTTAGTAAGCTAAAAAAAGTTAAAAACAGAAACATGGCAACACTAAGATTAGGAGACACAGCTCCAAATTTCACAGCAAATTCCACAGAAGGACAAATTAATTTTCACGATTGGTTAGGCGATAGTTGGGGTGTTTTATTTTCGCATCCAGCAGATTATACTCCAGTTTGCACAACAGAATTGGGTACTGTAGCCAAATATAAAAACGAATTTGACAAGCGTAACGTTAAAGTTGTAGCATTAAGCGTAGATGGCGTAGATTCTCATAAAGGATGGATAGGAGATATTAATGAAACACAAAATACTACAGTTAATTTTCCTATTATAGCAGATGAAGATAGAAACGTATCTGAATTATACGACATGATCCATCCAAATGCAGATAGCAAACTCACAGTGCGCTCAGTATTTGTTATTGGAAATGATAAAAAGGTAAAATTGATAATTACTTACCCTGCATCTACAGGACGAAATTTCGATGAATTATTACGTGTTATAGATTCACTACAATTAACAGCTTATCATAAAGTAGCTACGCCAGCTAATTGGAAACATGGAGAAGACGTTGTTGTGTCTCCTGCAATTGCTACCGAAGACATTCCAGAATTATTCCCTAAAGGGCATAAAGTTGTAAAACCGTATTTACGCATCACACCACAGCCTAATTTGGATTAATATTAAAAACTAGTTATAATTTTTAATATTAGTATTGTAAAACAAAAGACTTTGTGTTAACTTTGTAAAATATTAAAAAAGACACATATAATTATGTTCGAATTTGACCAATATTTAGGATTTTTAGCATTTTTAACCATTTTAACTATAGGATTTTGGTTAATGATTTTTTTATTAACTTTTGTAATTCCTTATTGGATTGGAGGTTCTTTAATTGAAAGATTACAAGAAATAAGAGAAGAAAGAAAGGCAAAGAACGCCCAAAGCTAAAATACTCTATTATTTATAATATATGAAAGCGAAAACAGTATACTGTTTTCGCTTTTTGTATTTGTAACATTTTGAACTTTACAAGTAAAACTTTGCATTACTCATTTTACCATCCTATTTGTATGCTGCGAAAAGTACAAATGTTTTACCAGAAGTGTTTCTAGAACACTGTACAGGTTTGTCTAATAGCTTACCAATCAATTGGTAATATTAAACGTTATGTCCTAATTTAAGTTGTTTTTTCCTTTTCAGGCTTGTTTTTTCCCTTTGAAGTAGTATTTATTGTAATAACTGCGGTTCTCATGTTCCTTTGTGTTGTAATTAAATCTTTAGTTCAGGTTTATTACTCTCAAAATTTAACAAAACTCAAATAATTTTAAAATGAAAAATTTCAAATTTTTACTAATTTTTTTAATTAGCTATTACGGTTACTCTCAAACAGTAGATTTAACAGATTATAATAAGTTTTTAAAAGAGCATGTGTCTTCTAAAGGAATTGTGAATTACGATAAAGTTTTAAAGAACATAGACGATTTAAAAAAAATAACAAGCAGTTTTGCAAAAATATCTCCAAATGCTGGCTGGACACCTAGCGAGAAAAAAGCCTATTGGATTAACTTTTACAATGCTAATATTATTAGAATTTTAGCAGAAAACTATCCTATTAAAAGTATAAATTATATAAAGGATGCATTCGATTTAAAACTTGTAGATTACGTAGGCACTAAAATATCTCTAGATACTATAGAACATGAAATATTAAGAAAATTGGGCGATCCTAGAGTTCATTTCGCACTATATTCTACAGCAGTATCTTCTCCAATGCTAAAACGCGAAGCTTATATGGCAGATACGATAGAAAAGGAGTTAGGTATGGCTACAAGTGATTTTTTAAACGATCCAGCAAAAAACAAAATAGATCCTGAAGAAACAAGATTGTCCAAAATATTCGATTGGTATAAGGATGATTTTGCGAGTGCTAACGATATGATTAATTTTATCAATATTCATTTAGGAGGGCAAAAAATATCAATAGACAAAACAAAAATATCGTATATAGATTTCGATTGGAAACTATTTACGAAATAGATAGTACAATCTTAAAGTGTAATGCTAAAAGCAGACGGCCAAAAGCTGCCTGCTTTTGGTAACTCTAGGCTTAGTGTATCAAATTAAATTCAGATATTTCTAAGTGAAAATAGGGTACAGCAGAGAGAATGTGGTCGAAAATGTCGGCCATTATATATTCATAATTGCTCCAGCGTTTATCATTGCTAAACGCATAAACTTCAATAGGCAGTCCTTGAACTGTTGGCGCCAACTGCCTTACCATTATTGTCATATCCTTATTTATACCAGAGTGCTGCTCTATATACGTTTGAATGTATTTTCTAAAAAGCCCTATATTAGTTAGGTTTCTACCATTAATAGGCAATGCTTTGTTGGTATTGTGCGTGGTGTTGTATTTGTTTATATCGGTTTGTTTGGTCGTTATATAGTTGGCAATACGTTCAATCTGCTTTAAGGCCTCAATTTCAGTATCGGTAAGACATTTAATGCTATGTTGTTTAATAAAAAGCGCACGTTTTATACGTCTTCCACCAGCATTAGTCATACCTCTCCAGTTTTTAAACGAATCTGATATTAGGGCGTATGTTGGAATAGTAGTTATTGTTTTATCAAAATTTTGCACTTTAACTGTAGCTAGTGTAATTTCTGTAACATCGCCATCTGCTCCATATTTATCGAACGTAATCCAATCTCCAATGCGAACCATATCGTTAATAGAAACCTGTATGCTGGCTACAAAACCTAAAATAGTGTCTTTAAATACTAAAAGGATAACAGCAGATATTGCGCCTAATCCTGTTAAAAATTTTAGAAATGGAATTTCTGTTACTATAGCTATAGCAGACATTAGGCCTCCTAGCCAGGCAAAAATCATAAACACTTGTATGTAACTGTCTATGGGCTTATCTTTTAAGCGTGGTAAGGTCTTTAAAAAAGCCTTTAATGTATTAAGCAGGCTTCTCGCAATCCATAGGGTTAATACAATTGCAAATACCTTAAGCAATTTCTCGATAATAATCTCGAAATTAGTAAACCCCGAAAACACATCGGGAACAAACTCTATGGCAATTAAAAGCGGTACAATGTGGGCAACGTTTCTAGGTACACCATTAGATATCAACAAATCGTCAAAACGTGTTTTCGATTTCTTTGCAAATTGTGTGAACGCACCAATAAGTAATTTTCTAATAATTAAGTCTACAATAAAGATAATGACGAGCAAACCAATAAGCAATAGTATCATCCTTAAATAATTGGCTACATCTCTGGAAACTCCCAACTGCATTAGGTACTTAACTATAGTGTTTGGACGTAATTTGTAAAATTGACCTATTGCGCTTAGCGTATTTAAAAATAACATACTACTAACGCTTTAAATAAGTTCTGTCTACATAGAATGTACCAAAAGGAATTACCGATGCTAAGAGTACTATTACAAATGTTTTTAAAGGCCATTTAAAGTCGCTCTTAATTAGAAACGCAATGGCTATATAAGCCACAAACAAAACACCGTGTGGCATGCCTAGTAACTTGACATACTGCGGATCTCCAGCAATATACTTTATGGGTACAGCTACAAAAAGTAACAGTAAATACGATAAACCTTCTAAGAAAGCAACAATTTTAAAACTATTAAGCAGAGAAAACATAAAAGACTAATTTTCTGCAAATTTAAAATAGAAGTAGCAGTAAACCTTGTGTTTTAAACTCTTTTTATAAGATATTGAATATTAATAGGCCATAAATAGCAAAACGCAGTAAGCGAAGCGAACCATAAAGCACTACATTTTTAAATGGGAAATGTATAATACCTGCCGCAACACAAGATATTGAAAAGGGGAGAGGTAGCAATGCTCCAACTACTATTAGAAAACCACCCCATTTTTTTGAGTTTCTCAATTGCTTTTCCATTTTTACTTCAAGATAAGTACGTACAGAAGGTATTTTTGTAATTGTGCGTCCCATCCAATAAGAGACCAGCCCACCAAGATAAGATAAAATGCCTAAGAGGCTCAAATAAAACCAAGGCGCATGCATTTTACCAGACCAAGCAATAAAAATTTCTGGTGGTATAAGTCCAAGTAAGGTTTCAGAAACAAAAAAGAAGCTCAATACACCATAAGAAGGTAATGTTTCTGTTAGTTTAATTAATGCAGCTTCTATATTAAAGAAATAGTTGATAATATATATAGCAATAACTGCAATAATAATATAAGGCAGTGCTTTTTTAACGGCTTGCCACACAAAAGTATAAAACCCAGTATAAGTGTAATACTGGTGTAGTAATTGTAATTTTGATTTACCTGTTTTAGATTTTTGTTTTTCCTTCATAAGATGATTCAAAGCGGCATTAAAGATAATATTATAGAACAGTACTAAAAAATTAAAGGTGTTAATTAGAATTTGTTTAACATAACATCTTTATAACATAAAAGAATCCAGTGGTTTCCTGTTAAAGTTACCACTGGATTTTATTTAATTAAACGTGTTTATTTTATAATTTAATAAAACGTTTTGTGAAATTTACGCCTTCTGTACTAGACAAAAAGTACACACCACTTTTTAAGTCGCTTACATCTATAGTTTGCTTAGAGTTTTTTATTTCAATTTCACGAATTGTAGCACCTAACACATTTCTTAAAACTAATTTTTCGATAGTTGTATTTGATGTATTATTAAATTCAATTGAGTTTTTTGCAGGATTTGGGTAGATAGTAACATTACTGTTTAATTCAACATCTTCGGTTGATAAAGCATCTTCATTACACGTAGATTCTGGGTTATTCAAGTCTTGGGCAGTAGATCTGGCTACACCATCTCTAAATAAAATCATTTTATCCATGAAAAAATAGCTTGATCTCGCGTCTATATTCACAGCATAATTACCAGGTTCATTAAATACAGCTCTTATAAGTAAATGTGCTCCTCTAGTGACATCATTACCATCTCTAGTATTGTTCGCATTAGAAACAAATCGCCACACTCTAGGTACGCCTTCACCATTAGTTGGTGTTACATTCATAAATGTTTTTATAAAACCATCTTCATCTCTTGCACTATCAGAACACCCTCTATCTGGGTTAGCATTACATTCTGGTGTAGCCCCTAAAGTACTTACTAGTTGACCATCTACAAATCTTTCAGCAAAAAAATCATCAGCTTCAATATTCAGCCAATAATCGTTATGAAGATCTCTTTCATCTCCCATGCCTATACGTCCTCTTACTAAAAACCTATAAGTACCAGGAGTATTAATTCTTATGTTATATCTTAGGATAGCATTAGATAAATCATTAAAAGATTGCGGCCCATTCCAGAAGATATAGTTGATGGTAGATCCTTCTAAATCTGGATCTGGTTCGCTAGCGAGTTGCCAACGAGAATCAAATGATCTATCAACAGATTCCATTTCAATTACTAATAATCCATTTTGTTCTTCAAAAATACCCTCACAAACTGTAGTTTGCGCAAATACGGGCATCGCGAACATGCTTAGTAGTATTAATTTTGCGATTTGAGTAAAACTTTGTTTCATAATTAAATTTTTTGTAAAAATACGTTATTTAAATTTTATAAAATTTAGTTGGTTGTTTATAAATTTCTAATTTATTTAAGTAAAAATTGTTTTAAATCGGTGTATGTCGCAATACGTGTTGCTGCTTTGGTCTTGCCCATTACAGCTTGTATCTGCTCTGGTAATTTTTGTTTTTCGTTGATAACATCTTCTACAACATCTAAAAATTTTGTAGGATGTGCTGTTTCTAAAAACACACAATGAGCATCTGGATTGTTTTCTAAATAAGATTTACAACCTAAATACCCTACAGCACCATGTGGATCTGCAACATAGTTATAGTTATCGTAAATCTCTAGCAAAGCATTACGTGTTTCTTCATCTGTAAACGAATACGACGAAAGATTATCTTTTAAATGCTCAAAATTATTTTTGTAAATTTCTTGTATGCGTATAAAGTTACTTGGCGCACCTACATCCATAGCGTTACTTATGGTTTGTATAGAAGGTTTAGGATCGTATAAAGCAGATTGTAAATAACGTGTTACAACATTATTTAAATTATTGGAAGCGATAAAATGTTTGATAGGCAAGCCTAATTGCTGGGCTACCATACCTGCACATACATTACCAAAATTACCACTTGGTACGGAGAACACAATGTTTTTATAAGTTTTGTGCAATTGCTTATAGGCAAACATAAAATAAAACAACTGTGGTAACCAACGTGCTACGTTTATAGAGTTAGCAGACGTGAGCTGCATCTCACGGGTAAGCGATTCGTCTAAAAAAGCAGTTTTAACCATGGCTTGGCAATCATCGAAAGTACCGTCTACCTCTAGAGCTGTTATATTTTGTCCTAAGGTGGTAAGTTGCTTTTCTTGTATATCGCTTACTTTACCGCTAGGGTATAAGATAACGACTTTTACCCCCTTTACGCCCAAAAACCCATTTGCTACAGCACCTCCTGTATCTCCAGAAGTGGCTACTAAAACAGTAACTTCGTTGGTATTGTCTTTATTAAAATATCCTAAACAACGTGCCATAAATCTGGCACCAACATCCTTAAAAGCCATTGTAGGCCCATGGAACAACTCTAATGTAGAAATGTTTTCATTAAGTTTAACTACTGGAAAATCGAAAGAAAGCGTGTCTTCAACTATGGTTTTAAGTGTAGCCTCTGGTATTTCGGGAGTTACAAATTGTTTTATAGCTTCGTATGCAATCTCTGAGTAGGACAGGGTATCGAAACTATCGAAAAATTCTTGAGATAATGGCGCTATGTTTTCTGGAAAATACAAGCCTTTATCTGGAGCTAATCCTTTTATAACGGCATTTTTAAACGTAGAATCTGGTGCTTGTTTATTTAGAGAGTAATACTTCATGTGTATTTATTCTTATTGCAAGAATTTATTTTGTGTTTAATATACTATATGTCGTTTTTATGAAACCAATATACTATTCAATTATTTTTACACCAGTAGTGTTTATTTTAGAAATATGCATATCAAAATCTATACCAAGATCCATATAAACATGTTCTATGGTGTTTTTAACTTTGGTAGCTGTATCTATACCCTTACAAATAGAGAACACAGAGGGGCCTGAGCCAGAAATTCCTGTACCTAAAGCGCCTGCAGATAATGCAGCTTTTTTAACATCTCCAAATAAAGGAATAAGTTTACTGCGGTGTGGCTCTACAATAACATCATGCAAGGCGTCTTTCATAAGCCCATAGTCGCTGGTATGCAAAGCATGCACAAGGCTACCTAAGTTAGCCCATTGCGCAATCGCGTCGTTCAATTTCACTTCTTTTGGCAATAAGCCTCTAGATTCAGATGTTTTTACCTCTATTTGTGGATGTATTATTGTAACGTACAAATCTTCTGGTGTTGGTAACTCTAAGATTTGCAAAGGTTTTAAGCTTTTAACAAGTGTGAATCCACCAAAGAGTGCTGGTGCGATATTATCGGCATGTTCTGTTTTACTGGCTAAGGCTTCGCCTTTTATAGCAAATGCAGTAAGTTGTGTAGCATTGTAGGGGTTTCCTAATAGGGCGTTCATGCCAAAAACACTTCCAACAGCACTGGCAGCACTGCTTCCAATACCGCTGCCTGGTTTTATGTTTTTATAGATTTCTATTTCAAATCCAAAATCTACATCTAGTGTATCATACATGGCTAGGGCAGAAACTCCAGCTACGTTTAATTCTGGTTCGGTAGGCAGATCGAAACCGCTTATGTGGCTTATATAAATCCCTTTTTTGGGTATTTTACGCACTACCATTTCGTCTCCAACGGTATCTAAACAAAGTCCCATAACATCGAAACCACAGGATACGTTAGCAACTGTTGCTGGTGCAAATAATTTTATTTCATCTCGCATTTTATAAAGATTAGTGGTTGGAGATTCTGTTTTAATTATTACCTAATCTAATAATATCGGCAAATAAACCAGAGGCTGTAACGTCTGCTCCAGCACCTGCGCCTTTAATAATCATAGGTTGTTGTGCGTAACGTTCTGTGTAAAACATTACTATATTATCACTGCCTTCTAAATTGTAAAAAGGATGGCCTTCTGGAATTTCTTGTAAACTTACGCTGGCTTTACCGTTATCGAATTTAGCAACGTATTTTAACTGGCAATTATTAGCTTTTGCTGATGCGTATAAACTTTGGTAATGTGCTTCGTCTGCAATTAAAGTTTTATAAAAATCTTCTACAGTATCACTTTGTAATCCAGATGGAGATAAAAATGGAATATTTTCTATGTCTTCCAAATTCATTTCAACACCACTTTCTCTAGCCAAGATTAAAATTTTACGTGCAACATCTACGCCACTTAAATCTATTCTAGGGTCTGGCTCTGTATAGCCTTCTTCTCCTGCTTGTTTAACAACATCGTAAAATTTTGTAGTATCGTTAAAGTTATTAAATACAAAGTTTAAACTGCCAGAGAGCACAGCTTGTATAGAGTTTACTTTATCTCCTGAGGCTATAAGATTGCTTAGGGTATCTATAACTGGTAAGCCTGCACCTACATTAGTTTCGAATAGAAGTGGTGCATTATACTTTAAAGATAATTCTTTTAACTCTTTGTAATTTTCGTAAGCACTAGAGCATGCAATTTTATTACAGGCCACTACAGCTATACTTTCTTTTAAGTATTTGGCATAAAGGTTTGCAACATCTTTATTTGCAGTTACATCTACAAAAATACTATTACGTAAATTTAAAGCTTTAGCGTTAGTAAAAAAGCCTTCTAAAGAAGCCTTTTCGCCATCTGCCAGAAGCGTTTTCCAAGCGTCTAATTTAAGACCGTTCTCTGCAAAAACCATAGTGCGAGAATTGGATAAACCTGCAACGCGTAAATTTATTTTCAGGTGTTTTTTTAAGTAATCGTGTTGTTGGTTTATTTGCTCTACTAAACGCTCGCCAACATTACCTACTCCTGTGATAAATACGTTTAATTGTTTAGTAATTGTTTCAAAAAACACTTCATGTAATGTATTAAGCGCTTTTTTAACTTGGTTTTCTTCAATTACAATAGAGATATTTTTTTCTGATGCGCCCTGAGCTATTGCTCTAATGTTTATGTTATTACGACCTAAAGTGGAAAACATTTTACCGCTAATGCCTTGGTGGTTCTTCATATTATCGCCAACCAGAGCTACTATAGAAAGATTTGTTTCTACAATTATAGGATCTATTTTATGTAGTGCTATTTCGTTTTCGAACGTTATATCTATAGCTGTTTTTGCTATTTCTACATCTTTTTCTTCAATACCTAAGCATATAGAATGTTCTGAGGATGCCTGGGTAATTAGTATTATGTTTATTTTCTCGTTTGATAGGGTTTCAAATAAACGTTTGGAAAAACCGGGAATACCTACCATACCGCTGCCTTGTAATGTAAGTAAGGCTATATTAGAAATATTGCTAATGCCTCTAACAGGTGTACTGGTAGCATCTGGGGTATTAGAAATTATGGTACCAACTTCCTCTGGTGCCATAGTATTTTTTATATGTATAGGAATTTCTAAATCTAATACAGGTTGCACTGTTGGTGGGTAAAGTACCTTAGCTCCAAAATGCGATAATTCCATAGCCTCTTGGTACGAAATTGTTTTAATAGGGTAGGCCTGCTTTACCAATTTTGGGTTGGTGGTAAACATACCGCTAACGTCTGTCCAAATTTCCAGTTGCTCTACATTTAATGCTGCTGCTACTATGGCGGCTGTAAAATCGGAACCACCACGCCCTAAAGTTGTTTGTTCTCCTAAAGCAGATTTCGATATAAAACCTGGAAGTATAGTAATACGTTCTTCGGCTTGATTAAAATAAGATTTAATATTAGCATTAGTTATTTTGTAATCTACTTCAGCTTTTGTGAAATTAGAATTTGTAACAATTAATTCCTGAGTGTTTTTACGCTTTGCAGAAATCGTTCTATTAACCATTGTTTCTGCAATGATATAAGATGATAGTAATTCCCCAAAACTCACTAATTTATCAGACGTTTTTGGAGAGATTTCATTAATAAGAAAAATGCCTTCCAGCAAACTTTTTAATTGCAAAAGCTTGTCTTCAACATACTTAGATATTGCAGCGTTATGCTCTGGATTTAATTCCTTTATAATGCTTAAGTGCTTGTCTTTAATAAATGCATAGGTGTCTTTAAATGCTAAGTCTTTACTTTGTGCTTGACGCCCTGCAAGTAGTAATTTATCTGTTATACCACCAACTGCCGATACCACACAAACAACTGAACTTTTTTTAGAGTAAGCCTCTAAAATGGATATAACTTTATTTATATTTTTTGAAGAACCTACAGAAGTTCCTCCGAATTTTAAAACCTTCATTTTATAATGAATTGAAATTTAGATGTGAAAAAAAATGAATGTAATTGTAAAAATTACAATAGTTGCCGGAATAATATATAACTAGTAACCCCAAAGGGTTGTTGTATTTGTAGTTGTAGCTAAAATAGTAGAAGAGTTTCCTGGAGAGAAAACGTTTAACGTAATTTTATTTCGGCTTAAATGATTCATTTTCGTTATATATACAACCTCAAAAGTATTACTTTTAGCCTAATAAAAAAACAAAAACTTTTTTTTTACAATATTCTTATATTCGATAAAAAAATCGTTCAAAAAAAATAAACATTCTTATTTAGAACTGAAAAATCAATAATTGCTTTATTTATGAAAATATTTACCAAAGCCCAGGTGTATTTGGGTGATAAAACTACGGCAGAACGCCAAAATATATCTTCTACAGAATTAATGGAGCGTGTAGGGACACAAATTTTTAATTGGATACATTTACGTATGCAGGGCGCGCAGGTGCCTATACATGTGTTTTGCGGTATAGGTAATAATGGTGGTAACGGTTTAGTTCTAGCCAGACACTTGGTAACTCATGGGTATAACGTGCACACTTATGTTGTAAATTGTAGCGACAAACGCTCTAAGGATTTCTTAATTAATTACGATAAAATAAAAAATATTACTAAAAACTGGCCAACGTTACTTAACGAGACTTCTCAATTTCCAGAGATAGAACAACAAGATGTTATTGTAGATGCTGTATTTGGTATTGGTTTAAATAAATCTATTGACAATTGGGTAAAAACTCTATTTCAAAAATTTAGAGCTTCTAAAGCTTTTACGTTGTCTATCGATATACCATCTGGCTTACCTACAGATAGTGCTGTTAAAGATGAAGATGGCGTTGTATGGGCGGGGTATACCTTAAGTTTTGCGTCTCCTAAATTAGTATTCTTTTTACCTGAAACAGCAAAATTTACAACGCAGTGGGAAGTTATAGATATTGGTTTAGATCCTGAATTTTTACAAAGTACGACAACAGAGGCTAACCTTATTGGAAAGCATGATGTTTTGCCTAATTACAGAGCTAGAGATAAATTTTCTCATAAGGGGGAATTTGGACATGCTGTAATTGTTGGTGGAAGTTATGGGAAAATTGGTGCTGTAAATTTATGCAGTAAGGCAGCATTGGCTGTAGGTGCTGGTTTAGTAACAGCGTATGTGCCTAAATGTGGTTACATCCCTTTACAAACAGCCTTACCTGAAGCTATGGTGCTTACAGATGGTAACGATGCCCATATTACAGCTATTAATTTAGATTTTACGCCTACTGTTGTTGGGTTTGGTGTTGGTATG
This sequence comes from uncultured Flavobacteriaceae bacterium, assembly GCA_947489085.1. Classification (GTDB taxonomy): domain Bacteria; phylum Bacteroidota; class Bacteroidia; order Flavobacteriales; family Flavobacteriaceae; genus Jejuia. Next base: position 36,771 of record CANLCJ010000011.1, on the reverse strand, counting down.
GGAACACATGAGGCTACAGTAAATGCATTCGAATTATTTCTAAAACAAAATTCGACCCCATTAGTTATCGATGCCGATGCCTTAAATATACTGGCTACAAATAAGACGTTTCTGGATTTGCTCCCTAAATTTAGCATACTAACTCCTCATGCTAAAGAGCTTGAACGTTTAATAGGGAAGTGGGACAATGATTTCGATAAATTAGAAAAAGCCAAGCTGTTCTCTAAAACATATGAAGTAATTTTAGTAATTAAAGGGGCTAATACAATAACTATTTTCGATGAAAAATTATTTGTAAATACTACAGGGAATCCCGGCTTGGCTACTGCTGGAAGTGGAGACGTGTTAACAGGTATAATTACGGGGCTTTTAGCTCAAGGGTACCATCCTTCTGTTGCAGCAATTTTCGGGGTGTATTTACATGGTAAATCTGCAGATATAGCTGTTGAAAGTTTTGGCTACCAAAGCTTAATGGCAAGTCATGTTATAGATTATTTAGGCGAAGCTTTTATAGATTTATTTAAGCAACCAGAGCCTCAGCAAGTTTCTGAAACTAAGGAAGAAGCTTAATTTGAAGCTACTTATATTCAATATCTGAATGGGATAGGTTTAAAACTAAAAAAGGAGAAGTAACCGAACGTTACTTCTCCTTTTTAAAGCAATTTTACGTTCTCTATATTTTTAATTCATCGAAAAGTGCTTTAATTTCTGGGTTTGAAGGTCTGGGTGCATTAGCATTGACTATTTTTCCTTGAGGATCGATTAAAATAAATCTAGGAATACCTCTAATACCATAATCTTGAACAAATTGAGATTGCCATCCTTGTGGTGCTAAAAGTTGTACACCACTTAAGTCTTTAGCTTTAACAAGGTTACGCCACTTTTTTCTGGCATTATCCATAGAGCCTCCATTAGAACGCGCATCGTCTACAGATAAGCTTACAAATGCTATATTTTTGTTGTGGTAGGCCTTTTCCAAGCGCTTTAATGCTGGAATTTCAGCCGTACATGGCGCACACCAAGTAGCCCAAACATCTATATAAACATATTTGCCTTTAAAATCGCTTAAGGACGTTTTAGAGCCATCGTAATTCTCGTAATTGCTAAATACAGGAGATACTGTACCTGCTGTTAATCCAACTGTAGATGCTTTATTTTTATTGTAAAAAGTGGTTAAAGATGTTTTTAGTTTTTCTAAATCTTCATCGGTAGTTTTAAAAAACTCAGAATCTAAATTCTCGTATTTTTCTTTAAGCGCATTATAGTCAGTACTTAATATATCTAAAGCAGCGGTGAAATCTTCTTCAGATTTAGACATTAAGGTTGGTTTTAAATGCTGTTTATGGATCTTGATGTTTTCGGTATTAAAATTTGATTTTTCTGCACCTTCTCCAGAAAACTGTAGTGTTTCATATAAATTAGAAAGATCTGCATTTAGCTGTGTTTCAGTATCGTTTTTCAAATAGATAAAGCCGAAATTTTTTCCAAGTTGAAACGTGTATTTGCCACCTACTATTTTTAATGTGTCGCTAAATGTACCGTCTTCGTTAAGCTGTATTTTTTTTCGATATTCGTTATCTTTATTAAAGACAATAAGTTCTTCTATGTCGCCCTTATTACTTAATTTACCAGATAACGTTGCATAATCTTTTGGTGCATCTTTACAGGTAAAAACTAAAAGTACGAGTAGTACACTAAATATGTTTTTTGTAACGGCGTTTAAATAAAATTTCATGTATTGTAAAGGTATAAGTTTATTTTAAGTTATACGTAAGCTTATCGTAAGCTACAATTTCTGGTATAATATCCAGAGCTTTTAATTGTTGTTGCACATTCATAAGTGTGTTTTCGTCTATAAGTTCTTGAGACCACTCTGTTATGGCCAACCAATCTTGGACGTCTTCTATTTTTTGTTCGTACCTATTAGCTATGGTTTTATCTATGCTCGGTATGTCTTTAAAATCGGACGTTGTATTATTTATTATATCTAAAACTGTTTTAAGAGTATCTTTATTTTCTGTAATAAATTCTTCTCTAACAGCAATAACAAAGCAAGGCCAAGGCGAAGGGCAATCTGCAACGCGCCTAAATGTTTTGTTGTCTACAAGTGGTTTTGTGGTGTATTTCTCCCACATAAAATAATCGGCTACATTATTGGTAAGCCCCTCTATAGCACCATCTAAGTTTTTTATAACCTCAAAATGCAAATCTGTATTTAAATTCCAGCCACTATTTTGGGCATTGATGTACGCCATTAGGTGAGATCCAGAACCGTATCTGCTTATGGCGGCTTTTGTGCCTTTTAAATCGTTGTTAGAGGAGTAAGGCGCATGGTGTGCCACATGAACGCCCCAAATTAAAGGACTCTCTACAAAAGTTTGCACTATTTTACTGGGATTACCAGCAATAATATCTTTAGTGATGCCCTCGGTTAGTATTACGGCAATATCTATATCTCCGTCTCGTAAGGCCTTACACATAGCACCAGTGCCACCAGGATAATCCTGCCATCTTAAATTTATGCCTTCTTTTTTGTATTCTCCATCTTTTAGGGTAAGGTACCAGGCGAGGTTAAAATGTTCTGGTACACCGCCAATATTTACTTTTTTCATTTATATACGTTCTAGTGTATAGGTAATTAAATTTTCTATGGTTTGCTTAGGTGTTTTGCTAAACGTACCATTGGCTCTGTTTGCTAATATAGCATTTAAAGAAACGGCACGATGCCCTAAAAGCTTTGCTAAGCCATATATGCCAGAGGTTTCCATTTCTATATTTGTAATCTGTAATCCTTTATAACTAAAATCAGCCATTTTTTTGTTTAGTAAAGGGTCTTCTAATGCCAGCCTTAGTTTACGGCCTTGCGGGCCATAGAATCCATTAGCTGTTGCTGTTAGTCCTTTAAGTGTTAACGAACTTTCAAATTTAGAAATTAATTCTGTATTCCCCTGTATAATTAATGGGTTGCTTTTAGAGGCAGACCAGCTTGTTTGTGCTATAAATGCGTTTACTATATTAGAATTGTTAATTTCTTGGGTATTGTAAGCTTGTAGTGTTCCACTTAAGTCTAAGCCATGGGTGTTTATGATATAGGAATCTAAATTAATATGTGGTTGTACTGTTCCAGAGGTGCCTATCCTAACAATATCTAATTGTTTTAGTTTAGGTTTAATTTGTCTTGTCTTAAAATCAATATTTACCAAAGCATCTAGTTCGTTAACTACAATATCAATATTGTCTGTTCCGATGCCCGTAGAAATAACTGTTATTCGTTTTTTATTGAGATAGCCTGTTTGGGTTTTAAACTCTCTTTTCTGTATGCTAAACTCAATACGGTCAAAATGCTGAGTAACCCGTTCTACGCGATCGGGATCTCCAACAAAAATTACAGTATCTGCAACATGTTCGGGCTTTAGGTTAAGGTGGTATATGCTACCGTCTGGATTTATAATTAATTCTGATGTTTGTATCGCCATCTATAAGTATAGGTTTGCCTAAGAAAATTAACCCCCAACGCGTTTTACTTTAAAGCCCTTATCTTTTAAAATGGTCATTATTTTATCACGGTAATCGCCTTGTATTATAATTTTATCGTCTTTGAAACTGCCTCCAACGCTTAGTGTTTTTTTTATTTGTTTTGCCAGTGTTTTAAAATCTTCTGTTGCACCTGTATAGCCTTCCAGTATCGTGATGGGTTTCCCTTTGCGTTTTTCATATTTACAAATAATAGGGTCGTCTTGGAGCCAAATGTCTGGCGTTTTAGAATGGTCTTCTATTGGTGTTTCTTCGTTATGATCTGGAAACAGGTTTTTAAGTTGATCTTTTAAATCCATATTTTATTGTACAAAAATTAGAACGGGTTTAAGTAGTGCTTAAGCTTTTATAAGTCCTAATTCTATTAAACGTTCTGTTAAAAACTCGCCAGCAGTAATATCTTCAAATTGTTTTGGGTTTTCGCTATCAATGCAAGTCTTTAGTACATTCAATTTCATACTGCTTACAGGGTGCATAAAAAATGGTATAGAATATCTGGAAGTGCCCCATTCTGTTTTGGGTGGGTTAACAACCCGATGTATTGTAGACTTTAATTTATTATTGGTGTGTCTAGATAGCATATCTCCCACATTTATCATTAACTCATCCTCTGTAGCTATAGCATCTAACCATTCGCCTTTGTTATTTTGTACTTGCAGGCCTTTACCTTGCGCTCCCATTAGTAATGTAATTAAATTAATATCTCCGTGAGCGGCAGCACGAACAGCGTTATTAGGTTCTTGAGTTATTGGAGGGTAGTGTATGGGTCTTAAAATTGAATTGCCATTATGTATATAATCATCAAAATAAGTTGCTTCGAGCCCTATGTGTATTGCCAGAGCTTGTAATATGTATTTTGCTGTTTTTTCCAACATTTTAAACGCCTGTTTACCTACGGTATTAAACTCTGGTAGTTCTTCTACATACAAGTTGTCTGGGTAACCATAGTCTTTGGCTTGTGTAGCATTAACGTATTGTCCAAAATGCCAAAACTCTTTTAAATCGCCCTCTTTTTTTCCTTTAGCACTTTCCTTACCAAAGGAAACATAACCACGTTGTCCTGCTATTTCTGGAACCTCATACTTTTGTTTGGTCTCCAGAGGTAAGTTAAAAAAAGCTTCTATTTCAGTGTATAATTTTTCTATTAGATTTCGATCTAAGAAATGTCCTCTTACGGCTACAAAACCTATAGTTTCGTAAGCTTCTCCTAATGCTTTTACAAATTGTTGCTTTTTTAAAGGGTCTTTAGATGTAAAATCGTTTAAATCTACACTTGGAATACTATTCATAAAGGATATGTTAATGCTATTAAAAACAAATGTACAAAAACATATACGTATATTTTATTTGTATTCTGTTTTGAAATAAGCTTGAGGAAAAATTGGAATATTTTAAGGCTAGGGTAGGAGGCAAATTAAGAAAGCGCCACTTTATATTGTAACGCTTTTAAACAATAATCCTTTTGTAAAAGACTATTTAAATCACTTCTATTCAATTTCAGCTTCAGACAAAATTAAAGGATATGCTTTTTTAATGTCTTTAAGTTCTTGAGCATTCAAATTTTCAATAGATTTTTTTAGTATATCTTCACTGTAAGCTTTTCTCAACTCAAAATACGCTTTTGTTAATTCGTCTTGTACCTGTATAAATTGGTTATAATTAGCGTTTCTATCTGTTTTTATAGAAATAATAGCTTTATTAGGGTTTTCAGAAAGCTTTTTGTCTTTAGCGCCATTGCAATATATACAGTTGCCGTCTCCATTATTATCTATAAAGGCTTTAGTTTTAGATTTTAAATCTTTTAGGCTAATAATTTCATCGTTAACCATAATTTCATTTTTTGAGTTTATCGTTAATTTTAAAACATTCCGATTCTTAAGCTCGGTGTTACAAGTACCATCTACACATTTTTCTGGCAATTTTCTGTAAATGCCTTTGTTTTTAGGTATCGCTGCGGTAACAAGAAAAAAGATTAGTAATAAAAATGCAATGTCTGCCATAGACCCTGCATTTACTTCTGGGCTTGATTTTGTTCGTCTCATGATGTTTTTGTTTGTGTTAATGACTGTTGAAATACAAAAACGATACCACATAGCAATAGTTTTTTATTTTTTGATAGGAGTGCGCTATTTTAAGGACTATTTAGGTACGATTCTTGTTTAATTGTTATAATAATGTGAATCCTTACGGTCAATTTCAGATAATAAAATATCTTTGAAATGTATAGTATCACTTTTAAGCCCAATAAAAACCACAGTATGAAAGGCACAATACTATGTTTATTATGTTTTGTTTGTATTACGTTTGCTAATGCTCAAATAGATTCTAGAAAAAGGTCTGGCAGGTTTATACCAGCCATTGTTACGCCAGAAGTACCAGAAGCCAACAAGAAAATAGCACCAGAGGAACCTGAAGCTAATGTGCCTAGTGCGGCTACACCAGAAGTTGAAGATGAACTGGACGTACCCGAGAAAACATTCTCTATGTTTCCACAAGAGCAATTTGTTAATCCTGGCCAACTGTATTCTAAACGTTTAAATAAAATAGAAAAAACATTACTTCCAGAAGGTCATGGTTTAAATGCAGGCCTTAAAGAAGATGCATATTGGGGAGATTACCATACGCAATCTAATTCTATTCGCATTTTATACAGAGACCATTCGGCCATAGATGGAGATTTACTTAGTGTTTTTGTTGATGGAGATATTTTAAGATCCAGAGAGTATTTAGTAACTACTTATAAAGGTTTTAAGTTAGATTTAAAAAAAGGGAATAACAAAATAGATTTTTTTGCAGTTAATACTGGTGCTTCTGGGCCAAATACAGCCGAATACAAAATTGTAGACGAAAACAATACGGTAATAGCCAGGCGTGTTTGGGGGCTCGAAGCAGGAGTAAAGGTGTCTATAACAATTGTAAAAGACTAAATTAAAACGCTGTTTTTTAGCGCAGTGTAATTATTTAATTTATATTTGGTTGTACTAATACTATACCAAATTAATGCGATTTTTTTCTGCTCAATCCAAATTAGGGGCTACTTTATGTAATGCTACTTCGAGTATAAAACTTGTCAATAAGCATGCAGAGTACTTAACTGTAACTAGTAGAATGCTTTTTAGTTCCATATTTAGCAACTTTTCAATACTATTTACATCCTCCTTTAATAACACTTATAGTTTTTACTTACCTAAACAATACGCTATAAATTACGGAGCTATAGTTTCTGGCTTTGCAATTTACTGTGCTTGTGGTATAACTATAAATCTCTAATCCAATTAACATGTCTTACATTAAAAATACAATTTTAGCCCTGTTTAGTTTAGGCTCTATTTTATGTTTTAGCCAAGACGAAAGGTTATTTCAAAATGAATGGTATGTTACAGAACTTAACGAAGGAGATAACACGCTGATTAACCCAACGCTAGAAGTAGGTTCTAGTTTTACAATTGAGTTTCAAAATGAAAATATGTTAGCAACAGCTTGTCTAACTAATAATTGTGAAGTTACAATTGATGCGACCTCAATTGCAGCAAGAGGATTTGGTTGCTCTCCACCCTTAGTTTTTTGTGGTTCTGCAAGTGATATGATAGCAGAAAGAACTTATTTTAATATTATTAGTGGTTTTCCATTATCTTACACGATTGTTGAAGATGGGGAGGAAGCTGTATTAACGATAACAAATTCTAACGGTGATACAGCTGTATTTTCTAATAGAGTGTTGAGTACTGGAGATTTTAAAACTAAGAGTGCATTTTCTCTTTACCCTAATCCATTAGGTAATGTTTTGAATATCAATGCAATTAATGGAAAGAGTTATGAATTTGCTATTTATGATGCTACAGGAAAAATAATGCTAACCAAAGAAATTAATACGGCATTTAAAGCTAAAGTTGATGTAAAACACCTGCCAAGTGGAATGTATTTTTCTAAATTAACGACAAATGGTGTTTCTGTATACAACAAGAAACTAGTGAAAAATTAATGATTTTCTTTTAACCCCTTTTCTATAGTATTCAACTCTTTTTGTTTGAGGCACAAATATAATTTTTTAACAAAAAATACACTGTAAATTAAGGTGTTATAATTTCTAGCTTTGCAATTTACTGTGCTTATGGTATAACTATAAATCTCTAATCCAATTAACATGTCTTACATTAAAAATACAATTTTAGCCCTGTTTAGTTTAGGCTCTATTTTATGTTTTAGCCAAGATGAAAGGTTATTTCAAAATGAATGGTATGTTACAGAACTTAACGAAGGAGACAACACGTTGGTTAATCCAACGGTTCGAGGTTCTAGCTTATCACTTTTCTTTCAAGACGAAAATATGATTGCAAATGCTTGTAATACAAACTCCTGTGAGGTTACAGTTGACGCAACCTCAATTGTAACAAGAGGATTTGGTTGCACTACAACTTTAGCTTTGTGTGGTTCTATAAATGATATGGAAGCAGAAAGAATTTATTTTAATATTATTAGTGGTTTTCCATTGTCTTACACGATTGTTGAAGATGGAGAGGAAGTTGTATTAACGATAACAAATTCTAACGGTGATACTGCTGTATTTTCTAATAGAGTGTTGAGTACTGGAGATTTTAAAACTAAGAGTGCATTTTCTCTTTACCCTAATCCATTAAATAATGTTTTGAATATCAGTACAGTTAATGGAAAGAGTTATAAATTTACTATTTATGATGCTACAGGAAAAATAATGCTAACTAAAGATATTAATACGGCATTTAAAGCTAAAGTTGATGTAAAACACCTGCCAAGTGGAATGTATTTTGCTAAATTAACGACAAATGGTGTTTCTGTATACAACAAGAAACTAGTAAAAAATTAACTGTTTTCTTTTAAAATCTTTTCTATAGCATTCAACTCTTTTTGCTCAAAATGCAAATTATCTAAGGCTTTAACGTTCTCTATAAGCTGATTAGAAGAGCTAGCACCTACAAGTACAGATGTTATTTCGGGTAATCTTAAAATCCAAGCTATAGCCATTTGCGACAAGGTCTGGTCGCGCTTTTTAGCTATTTTGTTTAGTTTTAATATTTTATCGTGGTTTGCCTTTACCTTATCTACTTCTAAATATGTTGCCGTCTTAGCCGCTCTAGAGTCTTTTGGTATGCCATCTAGATAGCGGTTGGTTAACATACCTTGAGCTAATGGCGAAAATACAATGCAGCCTAAATCAGTTGTGCTTAAAGCCTTTAAAAGCTTAGCTTCTATCCAGCGGTCTAACATTGAGTAGTTTACTTGGTTTATTATAAAAGGTGTGTTGCTTGCTTTTAATATTTTAGAAGCCTTAAGAGTGTCTTCGGCATTGTAATTGGAAATACCTACATAGAGTGCTTTTCCTTGACGTACAAGGTCTGTTAAAGCCCCCATAGTTTCTTCTAAAGGGGTATTAGGGTCTGGCCTGTGGTGGTAAAAAACATCTACATAATCCAGCTCCATACGTTTTAAAGATTGATTTAAACTGGCAGTTAAATACTTTCTAGACCCCCAATTGCCGTAAGGACCTGGCCACATGTCGTATCCCGCTTTAGTGGCAATAAATAATTCGTCTCTATAAGCCTTAAAATCTTGTTTAAAAATCGTCCCAAAATTAGTTTCAGCAGATCCATACGGAGGTCCATAATTATTTGCCAAATCAAAATGAGTAATACCCAAATCGAAAGCTGTTCTTAAAATGGAGCGACCGTTTTTCAAAGCGTCTACAAATCCAAAATTATGCCATAAGCCTAAAGCTATTGCAGGTAATAGCACACCACTTTTACCAGACCTGTTGTAAGACATATAATCGTACCTGTCTTTATTTGGAATGTAAATTGTGCTATTGGATTTATCATTAATTTGCATAATAATTTCAGTTTAGTATAGCGTATTTGTAATTGCTAATTAAAGAAATTTAGCTATTTTTAGTACGAAAAAAATATTTTTTACCCTAGTACAGCTTTTTCATTTTAAGGTGTTAAAAACACTTAACAACTAATACCGCTTTTTGTAAATATAGCTAAAAGTGAAGAAAATTATCTTTTTAAGGAGCAATAAACCCGAGATTTTATAATGTTATAAACATAGATGATTAACAGACTAAAGCTTCATTTAAATAAAATTTCACATTATTAATTATTGATATTAGGGTAAATTAAAGGCAAATTCATTCTAAAGACGCACAGCATCAAAGTGTTTGGTAATGTATTCCGGTTTGTGTTAAATATGTCGTGATATGCGTCTGTTTTAAGAAATAATTAGTTTCTTTAGGCGCTAAAATAATCTGATCTTATTTTTATATTTTTAACCCTCCTACCTAAGAAACTTTAAGAGAAAATCTATAAAATACAAGAGAAAGATATTACTTTTGCATTTTATTAAAGTGTATTTATGTCGATAACTAATACTGAACTACAAGAACGAAAAACAGGAAAAGATCTCTATAGCTACCAAAAAGGCGCCATAGACAAAATTTTTAAAAGCTTTGAAGAATCTCCTGTAGATTACCATTTGTTATACCAGTTGCCTACTGGTGGTGGTAAAACTGTTATATTTTCTGAAATTGTAAGACAATACCTGAAAATACACAAAAAGAAGGTACTTGTAATGACGCACAGGATAGAATTGTGCAAACAAACCTCTAATGTACTAACAGAGTTTGGTGTTGTTAATAAAGTAGTAGATAGTAAGGCAGATTTAAGCGATCAAGCAGATTTTAGCTGTTTTGTTGCTATGGTAGAAACCTTAAACAACAGACTTAACGATAATAAACTTGATATATCTGATATTGGGTTAGTTATTATTGATGAGGCACACTACAACTCTTTTACAAAACTGTTTAAATTTTTTAGTCAATCTTTTATCTTAGGTGTAACAGCAACGCCATTAAGTTCTAGTATGGAGTTGCCAATGACGGATAATTACGATGAGCTTATTGTTGGAGAATCGATAGAGTCTCTCATAAAACGTGGTTTCTTAGCCCGAGCAGAAATGTTTAGTTACAACGTAGGTTTAACGTCTCTTGTTGTTGGTGCAAATGGCGATTACACGGTAAAATCGTCTGAAGATTTGTATACAGACGATAACATGTTAGGAAAGCTTTTAAGAGCTTACGAAGAACGTGCAAAAGGTAAAAAAACACTAATATTTAATAACGGTATTAATACGTCTTTGCATGTGTACGATACCTTTAGAAGAGCAGGATATCCTGTAGCACACCTCGATAATACAAATACCAAAAAAGAGCGTGCCATGATTTTAAAATGGTTTAAAGAAACGCCAGATGCAGTATTAACCTCTGTAAGTATCCTTACTACTGGTTTCGATGAGCCAACTGTAGAGAGCATTATCCTTAACCGAGCTACAAAATCGTTAACACTATATTACCAGATGATAGGTAGAGGATCTCGTGTACTTCAAAATAAAGAAAAATTTTCTGTTATCGATTTAGGAAACAATTTCCATAGGTTTGGGCCATGGGGAGATAATTTAGATTGGCAGCGTATTTTTAAATCGCCTAATTACTATTTAGATTCCTTATTAACAGACGAAGAATTAGAAAGTAGCTTTAGATACGAAATGCCAGATGCTTTGAGAGAAGAATTTGGAAAATCTGAAGATGTGCATTTTGATATACAACGTACTTATGTAGAATCTATAAGAGCAGGAGAATCCTCTAAAGTGGTTTTAGAGCGCTCTATTGCACAACATGGTAGAATTTGTATTGAGAATAGTGAAGACGTTTACGATGCTCTGGCACTTGCTAAAAAGCTCGGAGACGATATAGACTTTAGAATAAAGCGTTACACAAAATGCATAAGCAAGAGTACTTATAATTTTGTAGAATGGCTTAGAGGTGAATACCGCAAAAAACTCAATTCTTACATTAGAGTTAATTTCGATGAAGTTTTTGAAGAAATACATGGGTACGCGCCAGAAGATTAATTACAACTCTAAACATATTAATTGCCATTAAGCACTGTTAACCTAAAGCTATTTGGATACAAAACAAGCTATTAAATACATGCTATTAAGCACTTTTGCATTTGCATGTATGAATGCCGCTGTTAAACATTTACACGATAGCGTAGGGGTGTATCAAATCGTATTTTTTAGAGCACTAGGGTCTTTAGTATTTACGTTGCCTTTACTTTTAAAACGGAACATACCAATACTTGGGCAGCAACGTACGCTTTTAGTCGCCCGAGGTGTGGTAGGTGTAACGTCTATGGTGTTGTTTTTTAGTGCTGTAAAGTACCTCTCTGTAGGTACTGCCATTTCTTTACGATACTTAGCACCAGTATTTGCAGCAATTTTCGCAGTGTTTTTTCTAAAAGAGCGTGTTAAACCTTTGCAATGGCTGTTTTTTGCAATTGCTTTTTTTGGAGTGGTTGTTTTAAAAGGGATAGAAACTTCATTACATAGCTATGGGCTAATTCTTGTATTAATATCAGCCGTGTTAACAGGTCTAGTTTATGTTATTATCAGTAAAATAGGAGAAAAAGAACATCCATTAGTTATTGTAAATTACTTTATGGTAATAGCCACATTAACAGGTGGTGTATTAAGCATATATTCTTGGGTTACACCAAAAGGGATAGATTGGTTGTACCTCTCATTTTTGGGTGTCTTTGGATATATAGGTCAAATTTTTATGACGAAAGCCTTTCAAATAGCGTCAACACATCAAGTGGCACCAATGAAATACGTAGAAGTTATATTTACCATATTGCTAGGTGTGTTTTTCTTTAACGACGCGTATTCCATATGGAGTTTGTTTGGTATAGCTCTCATTATTTTAGGCTTGCTATTAAACCTAATGTACAAATCCTATCAAAGCAAACCCAAATGAAGCATCCCAATAGATTTTCCTTTATAAACCCTAAGCGTTTCCCATTTTTCTACGGCTATATTGTTTTAATTGTAGGTAGTATAGGGGTTTTAGCGAGTATACCAGGGCAAACCGTAGGCGTATCTGTATTTACAGACCCAGTAAAAGACGCTTTAGGATTGTCTAGAAACGAGTTTAGTAATGCATACATGATAGGTACATTGCTCAGCGCTTTTTTTGTAGCCAGAGCAGGTGTGTTATTCGATAGATTTGGTGCAAGGTATATTGCTTTTTTTTCAGCTTTCTTTTTAGCATTAGCATTGTTATTATGTTCGCAGTCGGTTTGGTTAAGCCATAATATTCAAAATATATTAAGCATTACCTCTTGGCTTGTGCCATTTGTACTCATGTCGTTGCTATTTTTTGCCATACGTTTTTTTGGTCAAGGTGTTTTAACAATGTCTTCGAGAAACATGATTATGATGTGGTTTAATGAAAATAGAGGCAAGGTAAATGCTATTAGTAGCATTACAGTTTCTCTAGGATTTTCTAGTGCACCAATTTTTATAAACTACTTAATAGATACCCATGGTTGGGAAATGTCGTGGCTTATATTAGCCATGTGTTTGCTGGGGTTTAGTTTTATTATCATTCAGTTTTACAGAAATAAGCCAGAAGATTTTAATTTACGCCCAGATGGAAGAAATCATAATGTTAAGACCGATAAAAAAGCGAAACTTAAAACAGAAAAAAATTTTACACTTAAAGAAGCGAAAGCCACGCGAGCATTCTGGATGATTGGTTTGGCATTAGCGTTTAACAGTTTCTTTTCAACAGGTTTTACGTTTCACGTGGTTTCTATATTTAGCAGTCAAGATTACACAAAACAAGAGGCTATAGCGGTGTTTTTACCAGTATCTATAATTGCAATAACCATATCTACATTAGGTAATGTGTTAAGCGACTATGTACACCATAAAATCTACTTATACATTATGCTGGCAGCCGGGTTGTTAGCTTCGGCTGGTTTGTATTTCTTAGGTAACGGTATAGCTGTATACATGTTGATTATTGGTTTAGGTGTTTTTAGCGGCTTATTTGCAGTAGTAAATGCGGTAACGTGGCCAAAATACTTTGGGCGTAAACACCTAGGTGCCATAACAGGTAAAGTAATGAGTTTTTTGGTAATAGCGAGTGCCATAGCACCTAGTTTATTTAGTTATTGTTACACGATTCTAGGGTCTTATGCTAATATTAGCTATCTAACAACAACATTTTTAGTCTTTTTGTGCATTGGTGCACTCCGCGTTAAAAATCCTCAGCAATTTTAAAATGCTATAAGTATTTACTTATTTTAGACTAAAATAACGTATTACAATAGCGCATAAGCTACTATTTAACAGAGTTTTAATTTAAATTAGATGTTTATTCGTTAACTTTATGATATAAACTTTTTTTAGTTATGAAGACGTTTCTTTACACGCTTATTGTTATTACTTTATATTCTTGCAGTGCTACGAGACAAACTGCAACACCAGCAGAAATAGAAGCTTTGGAACGTATTGCTAATTCTAAAACATTTTATATAGATTCAGATTGGGCTTACCCTCAATTAACCAATGCCTTATCTCAGGCTTTAACATCCAGATTGTTACAACCAGGCAATACCCCAAGTGCCATAAGCCTTATTGGTAACGGGAATTTTATAAGAATAAAAGGCGATAGTGTTACTACACATTTGCCTTATTATGGACAAAGACAATTGCAAGTGGGGTTTGGAGACAGAGGCGCTATAAAATTAAATACTACAATACAGAATTTAAAGGTAAAAACACATAAAGATAATAGTAAGATATTTGAGTTTTCTGCAGACTACGAATCTGAACAAATAGATGTCTTTATTCGCATTTTTTCTAACCTTACCACAGAAGTTGTTCTTGATAGTCCTTCCAGAAGACCTATAAGATACAGCGGAGCCGTAAAGCCGCTCGGCCAAACAGATCTAAACACTTAATCTTTTAGCTAAAATAGCCCTATTTAACCCCTTAATTCCGTTTAGTGCCTCGTGTATTGATATTATAATGTACGGTGTTATTCCTCATTTTCATTATTTAAAAGACAAAATGTCATTGTTTCTTTTGTAAAACATGTCAACATGACTGCATTTTTTATTGTATTAGTTGGTTTTTTACCAAAATCAGCACATATAAGTCCTTGGCATTTAATTTGACTATAGCTAAACAATTATTAGAAACTATAAATTCAAATAAAAAAATAATTTAGTTATGAGTTCATTAATGCATATTCCAAAAAACGGAAAATTAGAAAACAAATCAGGTTTAACACACAATGTATGGTCCAATTGGATAGACGATTTATTTCCAACTAACTATTTTGCGCCGCAGTTGGCTTCTCGATTAGATGCTAGTGTAGATTTGCCTAAGGTAAACATCAAAGAAACTAAAGACGGTTATTTTGTATATGTTGCTGTTCCAGGGTTCGATAAATCTGATTTTAAGATAGATTTAGAAAATAAAAGCTTGGTAATCGCTTTAGAGCATACAGAGGAAGCTGTTAAAGAAGAAGAAAATTACACGCGAAAGGAATTTAATTTTAAAGGATTTAAACGTACTTTTTCTTTGCCAGATACTGTAGACGAAAGCAAAATTGAAGCCACCTATAAAAGAGGAATACTCACAGTACAACTTCCTAAACGCGAAGAGGCAAAAGAGAAGCCACCAAGAACCATAGAGATATCTTAATCTATAAAAAAATGAGACTCGATTCCGAGTCTCATTTTTTTATAAATCCTTTCTATAAGTACATCTTCGCCTGTAAATTTCTGGCTTAAAATGCTTCCAAATTTGATGAATGGCAATATTGTCTTCAAGCTCTGGTGTGCGGTAGCATGTTTCGATGTTTTTTTCTGTAAACGTATTGTAATATTCATTAAAAATTACGGCATGTATACCTTTGTTTTGATAATCGGGATGTATGCCTATAAGGTAAAATATAACATCTTTACTATGCTTTTTGGCTTTTAAAATTTGTGTGAAACCAAAAGGAAATAGTTTGCCATTTATTTTCTTTAATGCTTTAGCATAAGCAGGCATTACAATAGCAAATCCAATGAGTTCATCGTTTTTGTCGGTAACAAATTTTATGTATTCCGGGTTTATAAAACTGATGAATTTTTTTTTGAAATACTCTTTTTGAACATCAGTTATCTCAACAAAACTAGATAAAGAAGCGTAAGATGCATTAAATAGATCGAACATCTTGTCTGCATAAGGCATAACCTCTTCTGTTTTGGTAAATTTTAAAGCGTTAATCTGATAACGACGCTTTATAAGCTCTTGAGCTTTGAAAAAGAATTCGGGTTTTACGTTTTCAAAAGGAAATCTGTTCTCTACATACTTTTTTTCTATTTTAAAACCTGCAACCTCATAATGCTTAACGTAGTAAGGGTAGTTGTACCACGTAATCATAGGTGTTACATCCTCAAACCCTTCATAGATGCAACCTACCTTATCGAGATTAGAAAAACCAACAGGACCTTCAGCATATTCTAAATTATTAGCCTTGCCAATAGCGTAAACCTTTTCTAATAATGCTTGCGAAACCTCAGTATCATCGATAAAATCGAACCAACCAAAACGCATTTTAAGCTGCTTTTGGTTTTTAACTTCCAACCAATTAATTATGGCGGCTATTCGCCCTACAACTTCATTGTTTTTATAAGCTAGAAATAATTTAGCTTCAGCATCATTAAATACAGGGTTCTCTTTGGTGTTAAACGTTTTTAACTCTTCTGCTATAATTGGGGGCGTCCAGTAAGGCGCATCTTTGTAAATTTTAAAAGGAAATTTAACAAAAGCCTTTAAGTCTTTTTTAGAACTAACTTCTTTTACTGTAATCATTCCGCTTAGCATGAAGTTTTAATTGTCGAAATCTTCACTTTCTCGTTGTTGTTTTTTTGGTTTGGCGTCCTCCTCATCGGTATCATCATTCTTATTCTTTCGTTTTTTTCGTTTTGGGTTATCTTCTCTATCTTTTCGCTTTTTAGTATTTTCTACACTTTGTCCGTTATCAATATCAGCTTCTTTTTTCAATTTATCTTTATGGAAATCTAATCTGTAAGAAGCGCCAAGCGTAATATTTAATACAGACGGCGTGTCTTTTGTATTAAAAGTTAAAGCAGTGTCTAACTGTAAATTTTTACCCCAAAGATAAGCGCCTCCAAACCGAATGAGATTATCGGCATAAAAATCGCTTTTAACACCTTGTGTTTCGCCAAATATAACCCATTGCGGATTAAAGGAATGGGTAAGCGTTAGGATATAAGAAAAGCCAGATTGATCTGTACCAATTCTATCTGTTATAATGTTTGTAACAAAAACCCAACCTCCATTAAAATTATGCTGAGTTGCAATAGCTACTCTAGGGCTTATACCTTCAATACCAGCATCGGTAAACGGATTGTCTGACGTGTCGAAATTTGCTCCTAAATAGACTGAAACAGCTGGGATAAGCGATTTCCATCTAAAAGAATGGTTGGCCTTCCAACTTCTTAAATTTGGCTTTTCGTCTGCTGCTTTTTTGTAAGGATCGAAAACCAAGTATTTAGCACCAAAAGCTAAGGCAGAAAAATTGGAGCGTTTTTCTTCTGTAGTAAATCCTGTAAAAGTAGTTCTTGTATCGCTTCTATAACTGCCTTCGGTAATAAATTCCAATTGCTCTAGAAAAAAACCATAACGTACAGCAAAATCTACACTAAAACCAGAGGTCTCGTTTCTAGGTGCAGGCGTGCGTTCTTCTCTAATAAAAGAGGGGCCAGCTTCGAACTGTAATACTTTTGTGCCTACCGAAAAAGCACTTTGAGACTTACCTGGTCTGTTGGAATTTATAACATCGGTGTATTGGGCGTAGGATAAATTACAGCAAACTAATAGGATTATGGTGTAAACGGATTTTAAAATTTTCATACTAATGATTTAGGGCAGCTTGTTTTACAGGACGCAAGTTTGTTATTTCACTAACTCCAAATATAGATATTTTATCTTTTTTTTATGTTCTTTCAACGTTTTTTAAATTTTTAGAATTGTATTTTTACCACAAATTTTTAATTATGTTACAAGAGGCGTCTTTAGTAGGTACGTTAAGAGTGATTTTAATCATTTTATTGATATACTTCGGCATTAAGATTCTTTCAAGATTATTTGCACCAGTAATACTTAAATTTTTCGCAAAAAAAGTGGAGCAAAAATTTGGTCAAGCTTTCAATCAAAAAACACAAGCACCAAAACAAAAAGAAGGAGAGGTATCAATAGATAAGATTCCCAAACGTAAATCGTCTAACGATAATGTTGGCGATTATGTGGACTTTGAAGAGATTGATTAATTTTACGTACTAGGCATTTAACATACTTTCATGAAACTTCAATTACAAAAAATAGTTTTTCATTTTTTAATATTAATAGGGTTTGTATTTGTAGCTCTAGCTTATTTTAGTCCGGTATTGCAAGGTAAGCAAATCTACCAGAGCGATATTGTGCAATACATAGGCATGTCTAAACAGCAAAAAGACTTTAAGGCGGCAACAGGGCAGGAGACGTACTGGACCAATAGTGCCTTTGGAGGCATGCCCACCTATCAATTAGGTGCAAGATACCCGCATAATTACATTAAAAAGCTAGACAGTGTATTGCGCTTTCTACCCAGACCTGCAGATTATTTGTTTTTATATTTCTTATGCTTCTACATATTACTTTTAGTGCTAAAAGTAGACTTTAAACTGGCTGCGCTAGGCGCTCTCGCATTTGGGTTTTCTACATACCTTATTATTATATTAGGTGTAGGCCATAATAGTAAAGCACATGCTATTGCTTACATGCCTTTGGTACTCAGCGGTATTGTATTAACGTTTCGCAAACATTACATATACGGTTTCCTTTTAACAGCAATTGCTATGGGCTTGGAATTGGTTTCTAATCATTTTCAAATGACCTATTATTTAATGTTGCTTGTTGTTATTTTAGGGATTGTTTATTTTATAGATGCTTACAAAAAGAAAAACTTACCTCATTTTTTTAAGTCTGTTGGTGTGCTTCTTGTTGCTGTAATTCTATCGATAGGTTTAAATGCTACCAATGTTTTAGCAACTAAAGAGTACGTAAAGGAAAGTACTCGTGGTAAAAGTGCTTTAACCATACATCCAGATGGTACGCCAAAACCTGTAACCAATGGTTTAGATAAAGATTACATTACACAATTTAGTTATGGTTTTGCAGAAACGTTTAATTTATTCATACCTCGTTTTATGGGGGGTGGTAATGCCGAGAAATTAGATAAGGATTCTCAAGTCTATAAAGCTGTACGAAAACTAGGGGCAACACATACGCAGGCACTAGATCGAGCTACTCATGCCCCCATGTATTGGGGTAAACAACCTATTGTGGAGGCTCCTGCTTATGTAGGTGCTGCTATACTATTTTTATTTGTTTTTGCTTTGTTTTTAGTTAAAGGGCGCTTAAAATGGTGGGTGGTCAGCGCTGTTATTTTTTCCTTATTACTCTCTTACGGTAAAAATTTAGGATTCATCACGAATTTCTTTATCGACTATGTCCCTTTGTATAATAAATTTAGAGCAGTAACATCAATACAGGTTATTTTAGAACTTTGTATCCCAGTGCTAGGTATTTTTGGGCTTGTAAAATTATTTGATCCAAACTATACGTCTTCAGAGAAGTTAAAAGCAGTAATTTATGCTGTAAGCATAACAGGTGGCTTGGCATTAGTGTTTGTATTGGCAGGCACAAGCTTGTTTGATTTTGTTGGTGTTAACGATGGGAGGTATGCAGAGGCATTGGGTAACGATTTTATAAGAGCTGTTAGGCAAGATAGAGTTAGCTTATTTAAAGCAGATGCTTTAAGAACCTTAATTTTAGTGGTGCTTACCGCAGGTGTTGTTTTAGCGTATTTAAAGGAAAAGTTAAAGCCTGTAGGTGCAATTTTGGTCTTTGCAGTATTAATTATTTTCGACTTGGTTGGGGTAAATAGAAGGTATGTAAACGAAGATGATTTTGTACCAGCTATCGCGATGCATAAGCCTTTTAGTGCTAATGCTGTAGACAAGCAAATATTAAAAGACACTGCACACTTTAGAGTTTACGATTTGTTATCTGGCCCATCCAAACCATCCTATTTTCACAATTCGTTAAATGGCTACAATGCAGCAGAGTTAAAACGCTATCGTGAAGTTTTCGATTGGTACGTTTCTAAAAACCAAATTAATGTGCTAAGTATGTTAAATGCAAAGTACATTATTATTAAAGATGAAAAAGGAAAAATAGTTCCGTTTGTAAACGAAGAGGCTAATGGTAATGCTTGGTTTATAGAAACTTTAAAACCGTTGCCGTCTGCTAACGAAACCATTAAGGCTTTAGAAGATTTAAATACTAAGCGTGTTGCTGTACAAGAAAATAAAGCGGATACAAATGCAAAACGTTTTGAAACAGATAGTTTAGCACAGATAAAAGTAGTAGAGTACAAGCCAAATTATATAAAATACAAATCTCAAAACAATTTTGATGGTTTTGCGGTATTCTCTGAAATATATTATCCGCACGGGTGGCAAGCCTTTGTAGATGGTAAGCCTGCGGAATTTACTCGAGTAAATTATGTTTTAAGAGGTATGGCTTTGCCAGCAGGCACACATACCATAGAGTTTAAATTCGATCCAGAGGTCGTTAAATTAGGGAGTAGTATAGCTTTGGCGAGTTCTGGTGTGTTGGGTGTTTTAATTTTGTTAGGGCTATTTTACGCTTACAAGAAACGACAAGAAAGTGCGTAAAAAGGTACTGATTATAGCTTACTATTGGCCTCCAGCAGGAGGACCTGGTGTGCAACGCTGGCTAAAATTTGTAAAATACTTACCAGATTTCGATATAGAGCCTATAGTTTTTGTTCCAGACAACCCTAGCTATCCGATAACAGATCATTCTTTGGTTAAGGAAGTGCCTGAAGACGTGAAAATTCTAAGACTCCCCATTAAAGAGCCTTATAAATTTGCTAAATTATTTTCTAAAAAAAACACCGCTACTATTAGTAAGGGTATTATACCAGCGTCTAAAAAACAATCTTTACTAGAGCGATTAATGCTTTTTGTTAGAGGTAATTTTTTTATTCCAGATGCTAGAGTGGGTTGGGTTAAACCATCGACATTATTTCTATCTGAGTTTATAACGAAACATAATATTGAAAATATAGTAACCACGGGACCTCCTCATAGCTTGCATCTTATAGGCTTAAATTTAAAGCAAAACTTTAATTTAAGATGGTTGGCAGATTTTAGGGACCCTTGGACGACTATAGGGTATCATAAACAATTAAAACTAACCCAAGCCGCTCAAAATAAGCACAAGAGACTGGAAGCTAAAGTACTTGAAACAGCAGATGGTATTATTGTTACATCTCGCGTTACAAAACTAGAGTTCGAGAAGCTAACTAAAACACCAATTCACGTTATAACTAATGGTTTTGATACTGAGAGTGTTGCAAATGTTGAGCGAGACAAAAAATTTACTATTTCTCATATAGGCTCTTTGCTGTCCAAAAGAAATCCTGAAATTTTATGGGAAGTGTTGTTAGAATTAACTTCTAGTAATAAGACCTTTAAAGCAGATTTTCAATTGAATTTGGTAGGTTTTGTTAGTGAGGACATCAAAAATAATCTGATACACTTAGGTTTAAGTGATTATATAAATGATATAGGTTATATTTCACATAAAGAAGCTATTACGTGTCAAAATAAATCTCAGGTATTACTTTTAATTGAGATAGATTCTGAAGACACAAGATGTATTATTCCTGGAAAATTATTTGAATACATGATAGCGCAAAGACCTATTTTGGCTATCGGTCCAGAGGGCTCAGACGTGGAGGGGATTTTAAAAGAAACACAGACGGGTAGTTATTTTAATTATAAGGCTAAAATTGCTTTAAAAAAGACCATTTTAGAGTATTATAACGTATATAAAAATGGGAGTTTAGAGACAGAAGCTTTAAATTTACACAAATATCACAGAAAAGAACTTACTAAGACTTTATCTCAAATCCTATGATGGGCATTGTTGCTTTGCAATCCTTTAAAAACATAATATCTACGTATACAGGATTTTTAATAGGTGCAATAAATACATTGTTTCTCTACACAAACTTTATGAGTAAGACTTACTATGGAATGGTAGGTTTTATGCTGTCTACAGCTTATGTTATGATGCCTTTAATGGCATTTGGTACATATAATACTATTATAAAGTTCTATTCCTTGTTTAAAACAGAGAAGGCACAAAACAGTTTTTTAACATTGATGCTTGTTATGCCTTTATTTATAATTGTGCCTGTAATAGGGGTTACATATTTTGCTTACAATACGATAGGAGCTTATTTTTCTACAGCAAATGACATAATAGGGAATTACTTATGGCACATTGTTTTTACAGCTATAGCTCTGGCTTATTTCGAAGTGTTTTATGCTTGGGTTAAGGTGCAAATGCAAACAGTTTTTGGAAATTTCATGAAAGAGGTGTTTCATAGGGTAGGCACTATGGTCTTATTGCTTCTTTTAAGTTTAAAAACCATAAGCTTAGAACAATTCATGATAGGTTTGGTTCTGGTTTACCTATTACGTATGTTAACAATGATGGTGTATGCATTTCGATGTAGATTACCTGTTATTGTTTTTAAAAAAATAGAAACTATAATACCTGTTTTAAAATACTCAACATTGATTATTATAGCGGGTTCCGTGGCCACACTGTTATTGGATGTGGATAAAATGATGTTGGGAAAGTATCTATTAATAGATAACATCGCTTATTACAATGTAGCTATTTTTATTGCAGCCGTAATTGCAGTTCCGCAAAGGGCAATGCATCAAATTCTCATGCCGTTAACAGCGGAATATTTAAATTCTAAAAAACTAAAAGATTTAGAAACGCTATACAAGAGAAGTTCTTTAAATCTATTTATTGTAGGAGGGTTAATTTTTTTACTCATAGTCTCTAATATTAACCAACTGTATCTTTGTATAGACAAAGATTACAGTATTGGTCTGTATGTTGTATTACTTATTAGTGTATCTAAATTGTACGACTCCTTATTAGGCAGTAACAACGCTATACTCTTTAATAGCGATTATTATAGAATTGTGCTTGCACTTGGGGTGTTTTTGGCTATTCTAATGATTGTATTAAATACTTTGTTAATACCGCTCTACGGTCTTAATGGAGCAGCTTTAGCTACTTTTATCGCTGTTTTTATCTACAATACAGTGAAACTGTTTTTTGTGTATAAAGCTTTTAAAATAACACCGTTTAGTTTTAACACCTTTAAGGTAGGCGTGCTGTTATTGGCTGTTGCACTTAGCATGTACTTTTGGGATTTTAGTTTCCTTCCTCTAATTAATATTTTACTCAAGTCCTGTATAATAACACTTGTATTTGTTTGCGCTATTTATTGGTTTAAACTTTCTGATGATATAACTGTTTTAATGCAGAAATTATGTGCATTGAGGCATTTCTTTAAAAGCAAAAGAGGAATCCATTAAAATAAAACACCCCTACGATGCATTTTATAAACATTGCAGGGGTGAAAACTAACTAACCAAATATTATATTATCGTCTTCTTATAGAAGTAGAAGCAACGCTTCTGGAGTTTCTTTTGTAATTTCTGTTTTGAGAACTTCTGTTCGTGCTAACAGAATTAGATCTTCTGGTTACTGTATTTCTGTTTGACACACGTGCATTAGTGTTTGCGGGTTGTCTTCTAGTAACAGTTGTTCTTTGAACAGTTCTATTGGTAGTTCTAGGAGTTTGTGTTACGCTTCTGGTTACTCTAGATCTAGTGTTAGAATTGTTATTACTAACTCTCGCTCTATTAGTGTTAAAATTTCTGTTTGTTTGTACACGTGTACGTGTGTTACCACTGTTTCTTGTTATTACACGTCTAGAATTATTTTGCTTGTAATATTTGTTTCTAGGAGTTACTTGTTTTTTGTAATAACTGTTATTAGATCTTCCGTATCTATTCGCATAACCTCTGTTTCTCGAAATTACTGTACCTCTTCTGTTTGCAATAGCAGTAACTGGCCTACGGTTGTTGTAATACGGTGTGTTGTAACGGTATCTTTTAGGTGTATAATAGCGTCTGTACGGTCTGTTATAAACTACACAGTAGTTTTGAGCAGGAACAGTGTAGTATCTGTGCCAAGGTCTCTGCACATAACTTCTGTTGTAGTGATTAATAAAACCGGTGTAGTGAGAGAATCTATTGTATCTGTTATAGTGTACATATAAGCCTCCGATTCTATTAACATAACCAAAGTTGTTGTAATGGATGTTTACATTACCAGCTCTTGAGATGCGACCGTAATAATCGTAATAAATAGGAATATTTTCAATTTGAATTACGGCACCAAATTCGTCATACTGAATAAAATTGTTATAGTTATACCCAGAGTTAAAGCTAAAGTTGGCATTTGGAGTGTTTAAATCGATATTAATACCTCCTCTGTTACCTAAAACGTTAAAATCAAATTGTCCATCTTTAAACACAGAAAATTCTACGCCATTTTCAACAAAAATAAATGAGTTGTTGTAACTCCCGTTATATATAGATGTGTTGCTTGCATTTAGATGCAGCCCCGCAAAAAACAAACTTGCTAATAAAAAAATCGCCTTCTTCATAATTGTAAAATTTAGATACTGAAATACATCAGTATGAGGTTCTTGCTTTCTAAATTGCAAACAGCGTGCCATAATTTTTTATTGCAATAAAAAGCCTAATGTGTTTATAAGATTAGCTTATTGTTATTTGTTTCAATAAAATGATAACCAGTATAGTAAGTCTATGTTGGCTCTCAAAACTAAACATTAATTGAAATAGTAGTAATAGCTTGATGGAGTGTAAAACTGTAAAGTAGAGACAGAATTAATGCCTGAAAAAATATGTGCATCTTATTATTTGTGTGTTTTTAGATGTAAATATTAAAAACCAAACCGTAAGCTTTTTCTTCGAATAGCCATTGTTTTAATGCGAAATGCGACATGCGTATTAATTTATGAGCCTTAATTTTCAGTGAAACTTAAAAACTTGTAATAGTTTTACATCTAATCAATATTAAAGATTTAGATATTTATAACATGAAGAAGAAATTAATTTTAGCTTTATTTAGTGTGGCACTCGCTTTTACCTCTGAAGCACAAAATCTGGTTAGCAATCCTGGTTTTGAAGCAGAAATGGCAAATTGGAATAGAAATTTGGATACAAATTCAACCGTAGATGCAACCTTCGATGTTTCCTCAAGCGCCTATGAAGGCGCATACAGCTTTCAAGCAAATGTAAAAGAGTTAGGAGCAAACCCTTGGGATATTATGTTAATGCAAGATCTTGAAACTATAAAAGGCGAGCATTACGAGCTTAGTTTTTTTGCAAAAGCAGAAGTTGAGGGTGTTAAAATAAGGCCTCAATTTCAAAATACAACATACACTGCTACAGATATTAGCTTAACTAAGGCGTGGAAAGCATACAAATTTCCTATAACAGCAAAAGAAGATAATTTGCAATTGGTATTTCAGTTTTTTCAAAAAGGTGTTTTTTACCTTGATAATTTACAAGTTGTTGTAAAAGAAAAACCAGTAAAGGCTCTTATAACTAATGGTAGTTTCGAAAAAGATACCCAAGGCTGGGTTACCATGGCTAACGATGGGGCTAATGCTAAGTTTACCGTTTTGGATAGCGATGCTAAAGATGGCACAAAATCCTTAACAACCTTAGTGTTATTACCTGGTAAAAACACGTGGAGCATCGCTTCTATAGTGCCATTTCCAGCAGTTAAATACAAGAAATACAAACTTAAGTTTTATGCCAAATCCAGTTCAGCAGGAAATCGGTTAAAAGCCCAGATTCAAAAAACAACATATTCTCCAAAGGACTTTACAATTACATCAGATTGGCAAGCTTATGAATATGTATTCTCTGCAAAAGAAAATAATATGGAAGTAGCGTTTCAGTATTTAGACTCTGGTCTTTATTATATTGATGGGGTTACAATGGAACTGCTGTCGAAACCAAAAAAGAAAAAGACTAAAAAATCTAAAAAAAAGTAAAGAGATTATATAACAAAAACGAGACGCCTTTAAAAGCATCTCGTTTTTTTTACATGCGCGTTTAGATTTTTTCTTTTAAATAATAGCCTATTTGAGAATCTTTTACTTTTACAATCGCTTCAGGAGTGCCACAGGCTACAAGATATCCGCCATTTTCTCCTCCAACAGGCCCTAGGTCTATAATATGATCTGCGCATTTTATAAGTTCAATATTGTGTTCTACTACAATTACAGAGTGTCCCTTTTTTATAAGTGCGTTAAACGATTTTAGGAGTTTTTGTATGTCGTGAAAATGCAAACCAGTAGTAGGCTCGTCGAAAATAAACAAGTTTTTATCCTTTGTATTGCCTTTACCCAAAAAGGAAGCTAATTTAATACGTTGAGCTTCGCCGCCAGAAAGGGTAGAAGAGCTTTGTCCTAATGTAACATAGCCTAAACCAACATCTTGTAGTGGTTGCAGCTTGTTTTTTATTTTAAATTGATCGTTAGATTCAAAAAAAGCGATAGCATCGTCTATAGTTAGGTTTAAAATATCGTCTATGCTTTTATTGGCAAAAGTAACTTCCAGGACTTCTTTCTTAAAACGTTTGCCTTTGCAAGTTTCACACTCCAAATGCACATCTGCCATAAATTGCATCTCAATAGTAACTTCGCCTTCGCCTTTGCAAGTTTCGCAACGCCCACCATCGACATTAAACGAAAAGTGTTTGGCTTGGTAATTTCTAATGGTGCTTAGCTTTTGTTTAGAGAACAAAGCTCTTATATCATCGTAAGCTTTAATGTATGTTACAGGGTTCGATCTTGATGAACGACCTATTGGATTTTGATCTACAAACTCAATATGTTTTATGATCTTAAAATTACCATCAAGTTCGGAAAATTGCCCTGCTTTATCACTAAAATCGGTTAGGTGTTTTTGCATGGCGGGATGCAAAATCTTTTTAACTAAGGTACTTTTCCCGCTACCAGAAACGCCTGTAACTACAGTAAGCATTTCTAAAGGGAAACGCACATCGATGTTTTTTAGATTGTTTTCTCTTGCACCAAGAATATCAATATAATACTTGGAGGTTCTTCTGGTTTGTGGTACTTCAATTTTTAACCGCTCGCTTAAATATTGGGCGGTAAGCGATGTGCTTTTTAATATCTCATCATAATCTCCTACGGCGACTACATTTCCACCCAAAGTGCCCGCTTCAGGACCTATATCAATAATATTATCAGAGGCCATCATAATATCTTCGTCATGTTCCACAACAATAACAGTATTGCCTAAATCTCTTAGCGCTTTTAAAACGGATATCAAACGTTCTGTATCCTTGGGGTGTAAGCCTATACTGGGTTCATCTAAAATATACATAGACCCAACAAGACTACTGCCTAGAGATGTGGCCAGGTTAATACGCTGACTTTCTCCTCCAGATAGGGTGTTCGATTTCCTGTTAAGCGTTAAATAATCTAAACCTACGTTGGTAAGAAAAGATAGTCTGCTGTTTATTTCAGTTAAAAGTCTTCTGGCAATAGTCTCGTCGTGTGCCTCTAATTTTAAATCCTTAAAAAATGCCACAAGTTTAACAATAGGCATTTCTACTAAATCTGATAGCGTTGTGTTGTTTATTTTAACATAATTAGTTTCAGGACGCAGGCGTTTACCTTCGCAAGTTTTACAAGTTGTTTTTCCGCGGTAACGCGATAACATTACGCGATTTTGTATTTTATAAGCCTTGGCTTCTAATTCTGCAAAAAAAGAATTTAAGCCCTCGAAATATTTATTCCCTGTCCACAAAAGTTTTTGTTGCGCAGCAGTTAACTCAAAGTAGGGTTTGTGTATAGGAAAATCGAATTTATGCGAATTGTTAACCAGTTGTTCTTTATACCAGCTCATACTTTCACCACGCCAAGGAAATATGGCGTTTTGATAAACCGAAAGTCCCGTATTTGGTATTACAAGATCTTCGTCTATACCAATTATATCTCCGTATCCCTCGCATTTCGGGCAAGCACCGTAAGGATTGTTAAAACTAAACAGATGTACGTTAGGCTCTAAAAACGTGATATTATCCAATTCGAATTTATTACTAAAATGTCTAGAGGTACTGTCTTTTAGTTGCTCAATATAGCATTCGCCTTTTCCTTCAAAATAAGCAGTTTGCACAGCATCTGCCAGTCTGTTGTAAAAATCCTCATCGTGCTTAGTGATAATACGATCTACAACAAGTGCTACAGTGTCTTTTTTGCCAATAGTTAAAGCCTCATCTATTCTAGAGACGGCGTTGTTAACTTTTATTCTGGCATACCCTTGCTGTTGTAATACTTTAAGCTTGTCTTCTATACTTCTTCCTTTCTCTAAGTGAATGGGGGCTAATAAGAGTAATTTTTCTCTTTCATCAAATGATTTGATATAGTTAACCACATCGCTAACAGTGTTCTTTTTTACTTCATCTCCAGAAACAGGGGAGTAGGTGCGGCCTATTCTGGCAAATAACAGCTTGAGGTAGTCGTAGATCTCGGTTGTTGTACCAACTGTAGATCTTGGGTTGGTAGAATTTACCTTTTGTTCTATAGCTATAGCAGGTGCTATACCTTTAATATAATCTACTTTTGGCTTGTGTAATCGCCCTAAAAATTGCCTAGCATAACTCGACAAACTTTCCACGTAACGTCTCTGTCCCTCAGCATACAACGTGTCGAATGCCAAGCTTGATTTTCCTGAACCAGACAACCCTGTAATAACTACTAATTTGTTTCTAGGAATAACGACATCAATATTTTTTAGATTGTGTAGTTTGGCTCCTTTTATTATAATATTTTCTTTAGGATTTACTTCTGAAATTGCTGTATTCATAGGCTTTTTAAACGTGTAATATTACAAAGATACTATAACTATATTAGCCATGAAAATGCACCTACAGCGTCTTTTATTTTGAAAAAAAGATGTTAATGTTTTGTTTATTAGTGTATTTTGTTGTTATATTTGGAGCATTACTATTTAAAATCCATAGCCTATAGCACAATATTACTTTTAATTTTAAGATAACCCCAGAAATCGAAGTCTCTCTTCGTTTATTAAAAGTAATTGCTATGCGTAACGAAAACATATCCGATGCTACTTTAGTGAGTAGTTATATAAGAGGTCAAGAACAAGCCCTAGAAATTTTAATTAATAGACACAAGTATAAAATTTATAGTTTTATATATTCTAAGGTCTATGATAAAGATGTTGCAGAAGATATTTTTCAAGATACATTTATAAAAATTATAAAGACACTTAAGAAAGGTGCTTATAATGAAGAAGGAAAGTTTTTGCCTTGGGTAATGCGTATTGCGCACAACTTGGTTATTGATTTTTTTAGAAAAAACAACAGAATGCCCAAGTTTGATAATACTGGTGAGTTTAGCATTTTTTCGGTGTTAAGTGATAGCACGTTAAATGCGGAAAAAAGCATTATTAAAGAGCAGGTGCAAACAGATGTAAGGCGTTTGGTTGAAGAGCTTGCCGACGACCAGAAAGAGGTGTTAGTAATGCGAATTTACAATGATATGAGTTTTAAAGAAATATCTGAAAGAACTGGTGTAAGTATAAATACGGCTCTTGGTAGAATGCGATATGCTTTAATAAATTTAAGAAAGATTATCGAAAAACATAATATTGTACTTATGGACTAGTTCGGTGACTTAAAGTGAATGCCTTAGGTTTGGTAAAGAATTATTTTAGTGTGTATTTATTTACACAATAAAGTGTTTTTAATGTCGTTTTACTTAAAACAATATTTAAACCTTTAATTATGGCAAAACTTTACACTAACAATCATTTTGGTAATTCCAAAAATTTAAAACCTTCTAAAGAAACTATTGATTTTATTTTAAATTTTTCAAAATCATATAACGCTTTAGTTTCTGGTGGGAAAAACTTCGAGTTTTTTCTTAATTAAAAACAAAACGCGAACTAAAAAGAAAACCTTCTGACTCTATCAGGAGGTTTTCTTTTTGTAATATTCTGTAATTACAGATTTTCGACCAATAGTTTTAGTAATTAAATCCTTATCTAAATCCCAGCCTCTAGCTGGAGAATACTCGCGACCATACCAAATTATTTGCAAATGTAAATCGTTCCACAATTCTCTGGGGAATAAACGTTTTGCGTCTTTTTCTGTTTGCACTACATTTTTACCATTTGTTAAATTCCAGCGGTACATTAAACGATGTATATGCGTGTCTACAGGAAAAGCAGGCACACCAAATGCCTGAGACATTACAACACTGGCTGTTTTATGTCCAACCGCAGGCAATTCTTCTAAAGCCTCGAAACTTTGAGGTACTTTACCATCGTGCTTTTCAATTAATATTTTAGAAAGCCCGTGTATACCTTTGCTTTTCATAGGGGATAGGCCTACGGGTTTTATAATATCTCTAATTTCTTCTACAGATAATTTTACCATATCGTATGGATTATCGGCTATCTCGAAGAGAAGCGGCGTTATTTTATTTACGCGAACATCTGTACTTTGGGCAGACAGCAGCACGGCAATAAGCAATGTGTAAGGATCTTTATGATCTAAAGGAATAGGGATGTGAGGGTAAAATTTATTTAAAGTTTCTATTACAAAAGCAATACTTTCTTTTTTTGTCATTCGCTTAGTTTTTATCAAAAATAATAAGAATTTAAGGGAAAACTTCACGATTTACAATTTTACGTGCATTGTTTTTAGAAACCAGATGGCGTATGGTTATCACTAAGATCAGTCGGTATACAAAATTTTTATAATCGTAAGATTTTGAAAATGCGTTTTCTTGTGGCGTGTAATCGTAAATTGATTGTGATGATGTTTGTTTTTAACTATAATTTTGGTTGTTCTACGCTTGTAAGTTAACTTTGTTAAAAAACACATTAGTTTATGAACATGTTAAGCGTAGGGGATAAAGCTCCCGAATTTAAAGCTTTAGACGAACAAGGTAATACAGTTACTTTGAGTGATTATAAAGGGAAAAAATTAGTGGTTTTTTTCTATCCTAAAGCGAGTACACCTGGCTGCACCGCTGAGGCTTGCGATTTAAATACTAATTTTGAGCGTTTTCAATCTTTAGGTTATGAAATATTAGGCGTTAGCGCAGACAGTGCAAAACGCCAGTCTAATTTCAAGACCAAATACAGTTTTAAATATCCTTTACTAGCAGATGAAGACAAGTCTGTTATAGAAGCTTTTGGAGTTTGGGGACCTAAAAAATTTATGGGTAAGGAATATGATGGGATACATAGAACCACCTTTATTATTAATGAGGATGGCATTATAGAAAATGTAATTACTAAAGTAAAAACTAAAGCACACGCTGCACAAATTTTAGACGCGAAGTGATTTAAGCTTTTTTGATTCTAGCGAAAATTCTAGGTTTTTTATAACGAATTGAAAAAAGTTTGAATCACTTTTGTATAAAAAAAGCCCGTTGAGGGCTTTTTTAATTTTATTTATCTTTTGTTATCGTGCGATGTTTTAAAGTAAGAGGTTTTAAGGTGCGCCTAGTGTAGCCAAACAGCCTGAAATCTTTTATAAGATCTGCAGTACCTTCAGGAAGCATGTCTTCCCAACCACTGTCTCCTTTTTCTATAAGGCTTAAAGCTTCTCGAGAGAAAATATTCATTATACTCTCGTCGTAGTCTTCAATATCAATAACTTTACCATTGTATTTAAAGAATTTGTACAATTCTTTCATACGTGGGTATACTTTAAGATTTTCACTATTTATAAGTTCGCCAGTTTCTGGGTCGAACATAGGGTATAAGTACACCTTTAAGTCTTTAAAGAATAATTTCCCAAATGCTTCTAAAATACCGCCACTAATATGTCTGTAATATTTCTCGTCAAAGATATCTACCAAATTACTAACTCCCATAGCAAGTCCCATACGGGCTTTGGTGTAGTTAGAGAAATACTCTACAACCTTAAAGTATTCTTGGAAATTAGATATCATAACAGAGTGTCCTAGAGCGCATAGCAAATCTGCACGATCAATAAAATCTTGCTCGTCTATCTTGCCTTCTGCACGTAAATTAGACAGTGTAATCTCGAAAACAACAACAGTTTTATCTTCGTCGACCTTATTTTCTTGCACAAACATTTCGTATGATTTCTCATACATGGCTACATTTACTTTAGTTACTGGCCTAAAACTTCCGCGAAGCGCTAATATATTTTTCTTGTAAAAAATACGGGCAGGGAGTACGTTATTACCATCAGGACCAAAAACTACAGCATCTGTCATACCGTTTTTAACCAATTGCAAGCTCATTAAGCGGTTATCTACCAGCTTAAATACAGGACCAGAAAAATTAATGGTATCTATTTCTAGTTGGTCTTTATCTAAATGATCGTAAAGGTAGCGAAGCAATTTTTTAGGCTCATTATATTTGTAAAATGCGCCATATATAAGATTAGTACCAAGTACTCCTAAAGTTTCTTGTTGCAGTCTGGCATCTGTTTCTTTAAAACGCACATGTAAAATAATCTCATTATAATCTGCTCCTGCTTCAACTTGATATTTTATACCAACCCAACCATGGCCTTTAAATTGCTTTGCAAAATCTATAGTAGCTACAGTGTTGGCGTACGTAAAAAATATTTTATTCGGATTTTTATCTCTTGTAATACGCTCTTCCATAAGAGACATTTCATGCGACAGCATTTTACGTAATCGCGACTCTGTAACGTAACGTCTGTCGCCTTCAATACCATAAATGGCATCACTAAAGTCTTTATCGTAGGCAGACATTGCTTTTGCAATAGTACCTGAAGCCCCTCCAGCTCTAAAAAACTGTCTTGCTGTTTCTTGTCCAGCACCGATTTCGGCAAATGTGCCGTAAATGTTTTTATTGAGATTTATGCGTAGAGCTTTAGACTTTAATGAAGGAATGTCATCAAATTCTTTATCACCATCTATAGTAATTTTCATAAGCAGTATGGGTTAATGTCATTTATATGTAAAGATACCAAATAAGCATAGGTTACAAAAAAAATAATTCTATTTTTGTTATCAAAACACATGCAGTTTTGGAGGTTACATTTTTAGGCACAGGAACATCTCAAGGTATACCCGTTATAGGGAGCAAACATCCTGTATGCTTAAGTATCGATGCTAGAGACAAGCGTCTTAGAACATCTGCACTTGTGCAGTGGGATGCGTTTAGCTTTGTAATAGATTGTGGTCCAGATTTTAGGCAGCAAATGCTGCGTTGCGGTTGCGAAAACATTGATGGTATTTTGTATACGCACGAACACTCCGATCACGTAGTTGGACTAGATGATATTAGACCGTTTTACTTTAAACAAGGGGATATTTCTATTTATGCGCATAAAAGGGTATTAAAAGCTTTAAAAAAACGTTTTGATTACGTGTTTAAAACGCATAACCGCTACCCTGGAGCTCCCTCTGTAAACATTTTCCGTTTAAAAAATAAGCCATTTAGTTTAGGAGGCAAAACTATTATTCCAATAAAGGGATTACATGGTAAGCTAAAAGTTTTCGGTTTTAGATTTGATGCCTTTTGCTATCTTACAGACATTAAGTCTATGAGCGCAGAAGAAATGGATAAAATAAGAAATGTAGATGTTTTGGTTGTAAATGCATTACGTATTGAGCCGCATTATTCTCATTTTAATCTAGAAGAAGCGCTTGCTTTTATAGCACAAATAAAGCCCAAGCGCGCTTACTTAACACACATTAGTCACTTACTAGGCTTTCATGAAACGGTTGAAGCGCAATTACCAGAGCATGTTTACTTAGCTTATGATAACTTAAAGATTACAATTTAAAAAATTATGAAACAACGTATTTTTATGTACTTGTTTGTGTTTGCTGTATTGTTAATTATATTTCAATATGCCAATGCTAAACGTATTTTTGGAGATCAAAATAAAAGATTAACTTCTGCAAACGCTAAAATTGAACGTTTAACAGATTCTATAAAAACATTGGAAGATAAGGTATTGTATAGTTCGCATTTTAAGTTTGAAAACAATGAAGATGCTATAAGTTATTTTGAACGCGATGGTTACTCTGCTAAAGATGTTATGAGCACTGTTAAAGATGCTATTTATAGCACTAACGAGACTAAAGGACAGCACCCTATTGTGCCTTATGCTTCTTCTGAAGGCAGAAAAATTTTAATAAATACCGTAAAATTACTGAACCACAAATGGATTATAGCCGATTTTTCTGATGGTGAATTTTGGGGAGAGGTTTTCTTAACGTACAGAATTTTAGAAAATGGTAAAATAGAATTTAATCTTGTAGAATCTTTTCTTTATCCTTTTGATTAGTGGCTTAATCTATAAGCAGTCCCTTTTTGTTTAATAACTTTTCCAACATAAGAATACTCGAAGGTGTAAGACGTATCTGTGGTGGTTAAAATTTTTAGATGTATATCTTTTCGCTCTGCCATATTTTTGGGGTTTATGGTTTTAAAAATAACCTCACAGTCGTTAATCCATCTTACTTTAGTAGAATCCACATGGTCTTTATATGTTTCAATTTGAAGTGTGTCTGATCTTGTAAATTTGGAGGTATACATAATATCGTCTATTACGGTTTCACTGTAATAACTACCCGTCTTATAATCTGCGCACTTTCGTTCGCTATCATAACAAGATACAGATGCAATTAAGATAAGCAATAGTCCAATAATTTTCATCGCAAAATATTTTTTGCAAAGCTATTAAACTAAACGTTAGTTTTCATAGTTTTTAAAACTTCCATCAGAATAAAAAACAACAATACGCTCTATTTGTTTATTAGGTGTACCGACGTGGTCAGGAGGTGTTTCTTTGTCGCTTTCTTCAGTAGAAAACAAATCCTTAGGCAATTCATTTGTTGTTTGAATAGGTGGGGTCTGTTTCATTTTAGGGAATATGCCTTTGCCTTTTAAAAGCCAGTAAAGCTCAACTTCCGGGAACGCCGATAGAATTTTAAGTACAAATTCTAAACTAGGCTTATTTCTTCCAGATAAAATATGCGATATGCTGGAGCGCTGCACCCCAATTTTTTCCGCAAAAGAAGAGGCTGATTCTCCATAGTATTCAATGACTTGTTGTAGTCTTTTAGTAAATGCGTCACTGTTTATCATTGTAAACAAATAGATTGGTTGTTTTGATTACAAATGTAATCAAATATGTTTAATTTGTATGATATGTCAGTGTTTTGAGCTCTGTATTGTTAAAATAAAACTTTAATTAAATACACATAAAGTGCTGATTACAAATATTTTAATTTATTAAAATAATAATCTATTAACTACAGTGATTTATAAGCTCAATAGAAGTTTTTAACAGCTACAGGCTGTTTACTTTTGTGTACCAAAAGAGGTATTTTACTTGTTTACAATTGTAAAATATCAATTGTTTACTTTTGTATACAAATTAAACCACATGGAATTAGATTACTTGAATTTGCTTTTCGAAACACATCACGAAACAACACTTAAACATCGATATATAACAAATACAGATATTAAGCCTTTATTAAACGCATTGCAAACGCATGCGGTTGTTGAAACTGTTGGTAAGTCTGTTCTAAATGACGATATACATACTATAACTATAGGTAACGGTAAAAAACGCATCCTTATGTGGTCTCAAATGCACGGTAACGAGTCTACAACCACTAAAGCTCTTTTCGATTTTTTAAATTTATGCATATCTAACAATGCACTAACTAATGGTATTTTAAATAAGTGTACGTTATGCATTATACCTATATTAAATCCAGATGGTGCGAAAGCTTACACACGAATAAATGCTAATAAAGTCGATTTAAATCGCGATGCTCAAGACCTGAGTCAGCCAGAAAGCAAGGTACTAAGAGCGGTGTTCGAATCTTTTAAGCCTGATTTTTGCTATAATTTACATGGGCAACGCACTATTTTTAGTGTAGATCAGACAAATAAATCTGCTATAGTATCCTTTTTATCTCCAGCTCAGGATAAAGCCTGTACAGTTACCCCAACGCGTAAAAAAGCAATGGAAGTTATCGCTGAAATGAATAGGTATTTGCAAAAAATAATACCTGAAAGTGTAGGTGTTTATGATGATGCTTTTAATATAAACTGTGTTGGAGATACGTTTCAAACCGAAAATGTACCTACCATTTTATTTGAAGCAGGCCATTATCCTAAAGACTATGCTAGAGAAAAAACACGCGAACTTATATTTATATCGTACCTAACCTCGCTAAATTATTTGAGTCGGGTAGAGGTTACTGGAGAAAATAGCAAAGGTTATTTTGAAATTCCCGAAAACGGAAAATTATTTTTCGATATTATTCTTAGAAATGCTAGAGTTACTAAAACGAGTACTGCCCTTAGTGATGTAGCAATTCAATACCTAGAACGATTAGAAGCAGGAGCTGTTCACTTTGTGCCTATTGTAAAAAAAATAGAGCGCTTACCGTTAAATCATGGCCATAAAGAATACGACGCTAAAGGCGCACTGGTTACAGGAGAAGATGGTAATGCATTAATTTTAGAAAGCGAAAACGTTTTCGTAAACGTTGGCAACGAAAAATTGATGTTATTTTTAAAATAAAGTGCATTAAAAATGGCTAATCTTTAAAAGTATTATGTTAATTTTGCCTATATATTAAGAATTGTTCATTATGGGAAAAATAAAATTAGACGAAATAGATCATCAAATTCTCGACATGTTGATTGACAATACGAGAATACCATTTACAGATATAGCTAAAAAATTATTAATATCTGCTGGTACAGTACACGTTAGAGTTAAAAAAATGGAAGAATCTGGTATTATAAAAGGATCTTCATTAACTTTAGATTATAAAAAGCTAGGGTATTCTTTTATTGCGTATGTTGGGGTTTATTTAAACAACACTTCTCAAACTCAATTTGTTTTAGAACGCATTAACGAAATTCCTTTTGTAACTGTAGCGCACATCACAACTGGAAAGTTTAATATATTTTGTAAAATTAGAGGTCGTAACACAGAGCATGCTAAAGAAGTTATCTTTAAGCTAGATGAAATTGAAGGTGTTTATAGAACAGAAACAATGATTTCTCTTGAAGAAAGTATAAATGATAAAAAACGACTTATGCACTCTATATTCAATGAGTTGTAAGTGTTTAGAAAAAATAAATAGTAAAAATAAGCCTCTTTTAACGAGGCTACTGAAAAAGTAGTTAAAATTTAGAGATTTAAATTTAAAATAAAGGGATTTCACTTAGAAAAAGTGAAATC
>CANLCJ010000010.1 GCA_947489085.1 uncultured Flavobacteriaceae bacterium | reverse complement strand
TAGGGAATTTATCACAAAAAAGTCGCTATAAATTACAATAAAACTATTGTTTTTGAATATTTTTTTGAGTAAATTTCACATGTGAGATTAGAGGAATTACAAAAAGTTTGTGATCGCCAACAACAAGAGAACCAGGCGTTAAAGTCTAAGTTAGCAGCTCAGAAAATTCAAATCGACCAATTGTTGAAATTGATTAATGGCTTTAAATCCGAGCGTCACGTATCCTCTCTACCATTAGATCAACCTACTTTATTTGATGTAGAGTCCTCTTCTACACCGGAACCCGTAGAGGAGCAGATCAATTACACACGTTTAAAAAAGCAACATCACGGTCGTAATAAACTACCAGAGCATTTACCAGTAAAGGAGGTTATTATAGAGCCAGAACAAGATGTGCAAGGTCTTACTAAGATAGGAGAAGAAATAACAGAGACTTTAGAGTATACCCCTGCGAGTTTGGTAAAGCGTCGTACGATTCGCCCTAAATATGCCCAACCTAAAGGCGAAGGCATCATTATAGGGCAACTCCCCACGCGTCCTATCGAAAAATCTATAGCAGAAGCCTCGCTTTTATCACACATATTGGTTAGTAAGTATGTAGATCATCTACCATTATACAGACAAATCCAAATCTTTAAACGTGATTTTGGTTGGCAGGCCTCACAAAGTACCTTCTGTGATTGGGTAAGTGCTTGTTGTTCTCTACTCGAACCGCTTTACAATACACTAAAGCAAAAAATAATCTCTAGTGCTTATATTCAAGCAGATGAATCTCCAATCAAAGTGTTGGATAAAGATAAAGCAGGAAGTACACATCAAGGTTACCAGTGGGTTTACCATAGCCCCTTGCATAAACTCGTGCTTTTTAATTACAGAAAAGGGCGTGGACAGCAAGGCCCTAAAGAAATATTGGAAAATTATCAAGGCTATTTGCAATGCGATGGTTATAAAGTATACGATAAGTTTGCTAGCCAAGAAAACATCATCTTAGTAGGATGTCTGGTACATGCCCGAAGAAAGTTCTTTGATGCACAGAACAATGATCCCCAACGTGCTAAACATGCATTAAACTTATTCTCTAAAATTTATACCAAAGAAAAGCAAATCAATCAACAGGCTGAACAAGATTTAGATTTAAAACAGAAACTTCGATTACAGGAAATAGTACCGCTTATCAAAGCTATTAAAAGTTGGATCGAACAAGAAAGCCTTAAGGTACTTCCTAAAAGTGCTATAGGCAAGGCTATGACTTACTATTTGAAGCAGTACCATAAGTTTGAGACCATATCCTTAGACTCTAGACTCGAATTAGACAACAACTTGATAGAAAATGCTATAAGGCCGCTAGCCTTGGGAAGAAAAAATTATCTCTTTGCTGGATCGCATAAAGCAGCTCAAAATACAGCTATGTTATATTCCTTCTTTGGAAGCTGTAAAATTAACAACGTGAATCCTAGACAATGGCTACAATATGTATTAGAGAACGTCCCCGATTGGAATATTCAAAACTTAAATGAACTATTGCCTGATAATTTCTCGGAAATTTTTAAGGTGTAGTTGCTCGAGGGGATACAATAATACGACTTATAAACGAAAATTCCGCATATATGTGGTTTCTTTCCCTTCTATGCTCACATTAAAAAATAAAACCTCAGCTATGACTAAGCTTTAATGTTTTGCCTTAGACTAGTAAAAAATAATTCAACGTATTAAGACGAAGTTATTAGCCGTATAGATCGCATTTAAAGTTGTAAAAAACCAATGTAGAATTATTTACCTTAAAACTCTAAGTAATATAATTACGCTAAGCTTATTTAACTCTACTGAATTAAAATTCAATATCGCTTTGTAAATATTTAACTCAAGTAGCAACCTTATTTT
Source organism: uncultured Flavobacteriaceae bacterium (assembly GCA_947489085.1). GTDB lineage: Bacteria > Bacteroidota > Bacteroidia > Flavobacteriales > Flavobacteriaceae > Jejuia. The sequence continues at coordinate 102,573 of CANLCJ010000010.1, read as the reverse complement.
AAAGTTTATTGCATTAAACCTTTAACGGCATCGAAATCTAAACCGCCATAGTTTCCAGAGCTCATTAAAAGAAGTGCTGTATTATCTAAATTTTGAGAAAACAAAAACGTTTTAAAATCGTCTGGATTTGTGTAAATAATTAAATCTTCGCGTCCAAAAGCCTTTGCTATTTGTTGATGTGTTATGGCACTTAATTTTTTAATTTCTACGGCATGAGGCGAATAAAACACTACAGCAGTATCTGCGGCACTTAAGGTGCCTTTATATTCTTGTAGAAATTCTTCGTTAAGGCTACTATAAGTGTGCAACTCTAAGCATGCCAGTAAAGCTTTAGTATTATATTGTTCTTTAACTGCTCTTGTGGTTGCTTGCACTTTACTTGGAGAATGTGCAAAGTCTTTGTATGCAACGCTATTAGCTGTTTCTGCTATCTTTTCTAAACGCTTACTCGCACCTTTAAACGTCGAGATGGCTTCGTAGAAATCGTCCTCATCTATACCCATGTGTTGGCATATCCATTTTGCTCCAGATAAATTATTTAGGTTATGCTTTCCAAAAATTTCGACAGGCAGATCGCCTTCAGGAGTTTCCAAAAGTGTTTGCCCATTTTCTACGGTATAGACTGGTGTTTTATAAGGCAATTTTCTAATAGTGTTGGTACTTGCTTCCACGACACGCTTTACTTCTGGATCTTCTTCATTATAATTAATACTCCCGCCAGACACTATCGAATCTACAAAAATGCTAAACTGCTCTACATAATTCTCATAGGTTGGAAATACATTAATATGGTCCCAAGCTATACCACTAAGCAAAGCTATATTAGGCTTATACAGATGGAATTTAGGTCTACGGTCTATTGGAGAACTTAAATACTCATCGCCCTCTAAAACAATAAAATCGTTATCCTCGGTTAGTTTTACCATAACATCAAAACCTTCTAATTGTGCTCCGACCATGTAATCTACGTCTCTATCATGGTAATGCATTACATGTAAAATCATCGAGGTAATGGTTGTTTTACCATGACTTCCACCTATAACTACTCGTGTTTTGTGTTTAGATTGTTCGTATAGAAACTCTGGGTAACTGTATATTTTAAGCTGTAATTCTTGTGCTTTTAACAACTCTGGATTGTCTGCTTTAGCGTGCATACCCAACACAATAGCATCTAATTTTTCTGTTATTTTCTCTGGATACCACCCAAAAGCCTCTGGCAGCAAACCTTTAGCCTCTAGTCTGGATTTCGAAGGATCGAAAATAGTATCGTCACTTCCTGTTATTTGATATCCTTTTTGATGTAATGCGAGTGCTAAATTATGCATTGCTGCACCACCTATAGCTATAAAATGTACGTTCATACAACAAATATCAACTTCTAAACTTAAACATCAAAGTGGTAGTGCTAAATTTTTAAAATGTAAAAGACATATACACTTAAAGCTTTAAAATCTGTGCTTTTAAATCGTTAAATGGCTTGCGCTTGGGCAATTCGTTCAAAGCCATATCGATATACCTTAACGCATCTGTTTTCTCTTTTTTATGCACATTAATTTGTGCTAAACGGTAGTAAGCCCATGCTTTTGGCACACCGTCTTCAGCAGAATAATTATCTAAATAAGTGAGTAAGCATTTTTCGCCTTTGACTAATTGTATGTTATACTCTGCTGCAACTTTACCTATTTGGTAATGTAATGCGTTTCGTTGGTGTTTTTGTTGGGCGGCTTCTATATTCTCTATGGCTTTAGCTGGCGTACCTTGTTTTTCGTATAGCGTTGTTAATTTACCAAAACAAGTTAAAGAGCCTCCCTCTTCAATAGCTTTTTTATAGTACTTCTCAGCTAATTCGGGTTCGTTATCATATTCATAAATATAGCCTTTTGCTAAATAACCATCTACTTTAGACAATTGCTCTAATTCTTCAGCATAAAACTCAGATTTTGATTGACTACCTCCAAAAATCCCTGGCAGTTGCATGTAAAACTCTACCAGAGCCCAACGTGCTGGTATGTGGGTCTTATCTAAAGTTGCAGCAGTTGTAAACGCAGTTTTAATATCGCCAATTAGGCCTATGGCTTTAAATTTATTTTCTAAAGCCTTCATGCCTAGTACACCGCCGTATTTGTAGTGGTAATTTGCCTCTTCAGGTTTTCTGTCTACTAATTTTTTATAATACACCAGTGCTTCATCCCAACGCTTCTGGTGGCCTAATGCATCACCCATAAGCTCCAAGGCTTCAATATCTTCAGGAGTTTTTTCTAGAACATCTTTTAAAACAAACTCAGCTTTTTCGAATGCTTTTTGTTGAAATAATAGAGTTACTTGTGCCGTATTGCTCTGGGATAAGCTAAGTAGTGGCTGCAACAAAAAGAAAAGTAGGTATTTCATAATAATGAACTCTAAAAAACAAAAATAAGATTTTAGTTGATGTCTGTTTTTTTCCTTAAGATAATCTTAAGATTTTTACAATGCTATTACTCACAAAAATGGTAACTTCACTCAATAAAACACAAAAGCACACTAATTTATTGTTTTTTGGAATAGCTTTTGGATATAGTTTTAAGCAAACTTTAACGACTTTTTAAAATGGATTTAGCGCAATTAAGACAGTTTCTATTCTCAATTATGTTACTATTTTTCGCCTTACATTCTAAAGCGCAAACACCAAACTACGATACGCTTTGGAAAGAGGTTAACGACTTAAACGCAAAAGGCTTGCCAAAATCTGCCTTAAAACAAGTGCAAGCTATAGAAAGCAAAGCTACTTTAGACAAAAACGACACGCAGCTTGTAAAAACACTGCTTTTTAAAAGTAAATATGCTTTAGTTTTAGAAGAAGAGGCGCAACTCAAGATTATAAACGATTTTAAAACTAAAATTTCCAAAAGTAATTTCCCAGTAAAAAACATTCTAGAAAACATGTTGGCAAATTTGTACTGGCAGTATTTTAAAACAAATAGACGGAAATTTTATAAACGTACTAAAACCTCTGAAAAGGTAAATGCAGAAGACTTTAGAACTTGGGATTTAGAAACCTTATTTCTCGAAGTGCACACGCATTATCAAAATGCACTAAAAAACGGACTATTATTACAAATGGAACCTCTTGCAAATTACAGCGTTTTATTGAAAGAACAGAAGGACTCCAAAATTTACCGCCCCACACTTTATGACTTTTTAAGTTACAATGCTTTGCAATTTTACAAAACAAGCGAAACCCATATTACAAAACCAGCCTATCGATTCGAAATAAATCAACCGGACTTTTTTAACGACGCCGAAAGTTTCTCTAAAATACAATTACAAACTAAAGACAGTACTGCTTTGCAGTTTCATGCTTTAAAAATCTACAAAAACCTTATTCGCTTTCATTTAAGAAATCGCAATAATACCGCTTTAACAGATGCTAACTTAAACCGTTTAAAATTTGTCCATTCCAATACTACATTAACCAATAAACAAACCTTGTTACTCGAAGCCCTAGATAAAGAACGCAAAAACACATCTAATGCTACAGCAGCATTGTACGATTTTGAAATTGCAAAAATTTATTTTAAACAAAGTAAAGCCTATGTTGCGGAACGCGACGACACGCACCGCTGGAAAGCCCAAAAAGCATTAGAGCTTTGTAAAACGGTCATCGAGAATTACCCTAAAAGTTATGCTGCTACTAAATGCAAACTATTACAATCTAAAATTACACAGACTTATTTAGAAATAACAACCGAAACTGTAATTCCTATACAACAAGAGTCAAGGCTCCTTATTCGCTATAAAAATGCCAAACAATTACACCTTAAATCCTATAAATTAAGTACCGCTCAACTTCTTAAATTTAATAAAGCATACAACCAAGAGGATAAAGAAGCATTCTTAAAAAAATTAAAGACAGTACACTCTTGGGAATATCCTTTAAAAAATGAAAACGATTACCAACAACATTCTACAGAAGTTGTAGTCCCTAAACATAACAATGGGCATTATGTTATAACAGCAAGCACAGCACAAGACGCACATTCTAACATTGCTTTTGCAACACTACAAGTTACCAATTTAGCTTTGGTAGAGGGCGATACGCAAACTCACAAAACTTTTCAAATAATTGATAGAATTAATGGGACTCCAATTGAAAATGCAAAAGTTAAAATATCTTACAACAGTCCTGGCAAAAAGCAGATACACCATGAAACTTACGCCACTAGTACACTTGGTACTATTAAATTACCAAAATCGGATATTGATCGGCGCAATAATTTAAAACTAGACGTATCTTATGTAAACGATCAAGCTCATTTTGGAAACTACTATTTAAATAGAAGGTACAAGAATGCAAAAAAACGCACCAGATATAAAGCCTTCATATTTACAGATCGAAGTATATATAGACCTGGGCAAACTTTATACTTTAAGGCTATAGCACTTGTAACCGATTCTAACAACACCTCTAAGGTTCTAGAAAACGAAGGGCTACAGGCTACTCTTTACAATACAAATGGAGAGTCTGTAAAGACGCTAAGTCTGCGCTCAAACCCTTTTGGTGCAGTATCTGGAACATTTATTTTACCTGCTACGGGTTTAAATGGGATACACCGCATTGAAATTACATCTAAAACTTACGCCTTAAAAACATCTTACTCTTTTTCTGTTGAAGACTATAAACGTCCTAAATTTGAAACTAATACTTTACCCGTAACAGAAACTTTTAAAGTTAACGACACTGTAACCATAAAAGGTAATGCTTTGGCATTCTCTGGGAATGCCATTACTGGTGCTAAAGTAGTATATAATGTAACCAGAAAAGTAAACTATCCAAGGTGGTATTCGTGGCGTCGCCCTTACCTGTATGGCAGAGATAGCCAAAACATAACTTTTGGAGAAACAACAACAGATGCTTTAGGGAATTACCAAATTGCCTTTAAAGCGCTTCCTGATGCGAGTATTTCTAAAGCGGGTTTGCCTGTATTTCATTACGAAATTGATATTGATGTTACAGATATTAACGGTGAAACCCGAAGTACTACAACCACTGTTAATATAGGTTACCACGCTCTAATTGCCAATATTGAAGTGGCAACTGCTCTCGATAAAACAAAGAAAGACCATCTTATAGCTATAGATACAAAAAATTTAAATGGCGAGTTTACACCAAGTAAAGGCACACTAACTGTACACAAACTTATAGCACCTACATCTGTTTTACGACCAAGGCCTTGGCCTGCGCCAGATTACCAACAACTTTCTAAAGAAGATTTTAAAAAACGATTCCCTCACGAAAGTTACAATACAGAGCACAACCCAAACAGCAGAGAAAAAGGTGCTGTAGTTTTTAAACGAGAGTTCAATACTAAAACAAACAAAACTATTGCACTTGGCAAACTAAAAAAATGGGAATCTGGGTTTTACCGTATTGTACTAGAAACCAAAGATAAGTTCGGGCAATTGGTTAAAGACGAAGTAAATACTTTTTTATTTAGTCCTAAAGACGCAACCTTAGCAGACCAACAATTATTTAGTATTTCTACAGACAAAACCACCTATGCTATAGGCGAAACCGCTATTATTACCGTTGCGTCTGCTGCTAAAAACTTAAACGTTACATTAGCCATAGAAAAAGCCAAAACTATTGTAAAAACAGAAGTTATAAGGCTAAATAACAATAAAAAAACAATTTCTATTCCAGTTACAGCTAACGATGTTGGTGGTTTTGCAGTACATTACAGTTTTGCCGCTTTTAATAGCTTTAAGTCTGGAACAGAAGTTATAGCAATACCCTACCCTAAAACCGACTTGGAGATTGAAACCTTAACGTTTAGGGATAAATTAAAACCTGGCGCAGACGAAACATGGCAATTTAAAATTAAAGGGCCTAAAGGCGATAAGGTAAATGCGGAGTTGCTTGCCAGTATGTACGATGCTTCTTTAGATGAGTTTAAAACGCACAAGTGGAATTTCAACCCTCTATTTCGTTCTACTTATAATGCCTACACCCATAGCCATGCACATTCTAATTTTGGCTCTAAAAATTTTAGGGTATACGGTAACAACAATTCCTATTTTAATTACCCAAGGCGCAACTACGATACGTGGAACTGGTTTGGTTTTAATTTTGGAACTAATAGACAATATATAGGAAGTGTTGAACTGTCTAGAAGACGCATATCTAACGAAACTGAGTACTTCAGCGTTTTAAAAGAACGAAGAGAAAAATCCGACTTAGATGCAGAACCCTTAAAGCTAAGAAAAGCTAAAGCACTTGCAGCTCCATTAGAACAACGCGATGTAGAAGAAGGTATTTCAACCGCAGCAGCAGCAGCAGTCGTAAGCGACACTAAAAAAACGCAGAAAAAAGACCTCAGCGCCGTTAAAATTCGTAAAAACTTCCAAGAGACAGCTTTCTTCTTTCCGCATTTACATACAGATACCAAAGGCAATGTTAGCTTTAGTTTTACCACGCCAGAAGCACTAACACAATGGAAACTGCAATTACTAGCACACACCAAAAGCTTGCAGCATAATGTTTCGCAATTAACAACGGTTACTCAAAAAGAGTTAATGGTTATTCCTAACGCACCGCGCTTTCTAAGAACAGGAGACCAAATTACTATAAGCACCAAAATTGCAAGCCTTGTTAGTAAACCGCTAAGTGGGTATGCACAACTTGAACTTACAGATGCTATTTCGGGCAAAGACCTAACAGCTCTATTTTTAAGTCGTGCTTCTACCCCCGCACAAATTGATTTTTCGGTTAAAGCTAAGAGCAATACAAAAGCTTCGTGGCATATTACCGTTCCTGATACCATACAAGCACTACAATATAAAATTAGTGCTAAGTCTGGAAACTTTAGCGATGGGGAACAAAATGTGCTGCCTGTGTTATCCAATCGTATTTTAGTTACCGAAACGCTACCAATGTGGGTTAAAAGCAATTCTAATAAGACGTTTACTTTAGAGCAGCTAAAAACGAACCGTTCTAAAAGTTTAAAGCACCATAAACTTACTCTAGAAGTTACCTCAAATCCAGCTTGGTACGCTGTACAAGCCCTTCCTTACGTTATGGAATACCCTTACGAGTGTAACGAACAAACGTTTTCAAAATACTATGCCAATGCATTAGCCCGCCACATAGTAAACAGCAATCCTAAAATAAAACATGTATTTGAGCACTGGCGCAGCACAGATGCCTTGGTTTCTAATTTGGAGAAAAATCAAGATTTGAAATCCATATTAATTCAAGAAACACCATGGTTACGGGATGCACAAACAGAAACCGAACAAAAAAAGCGTATTGCATTACTTTTCGACACTAATAAAATGGCTTACGAACTGCAATCTGCAACCAACAAACTAAGTACTAACCAATTGTCTTCCGGAGCCTGGCCTTGGTTTAAAGGTGGTTACGCCAACCGTTATATTACGCAGCATATTATTGCAGGTTTTGGACATTTAAAACAACTTAACGTACCTGTAGATAAGACTCAGGATAAAATGATTTCTAAAGCATTGCTTTATCTCGACGCAGAATTTGTAAAAACTTATAAAGCAATTACACGTTACAATCCTAAAGCAGATCTAAGTAAAGACCATTTAAACCCCATACAACTACATTATCTATACGTGCGAAGTTTTTTTCCTGAAGTAAAAACTACACGCCAAGTGCAAGACATTATAGCGTATTACCAATCGCAAATTAAAACCTATGGTTTAAATCGCTCATTATATGCAAAAGGTATGATGGCTTTAATTAACTACCGTAATGGCGATGTTAAGGGCGCTGCAATGTTTTTAAATGCCTTAAAAGAAAGCAGTATTACCTCTAACGAATTGGGCATGTATTGGAAATCTAACACCAATTCCTACTATTGGCACCAAGCCCCCATAGAAACACAAGCCCTACTAATAGAAATGTTTTCTGAAGCTGGAACTCTTATACAAAGCGCCGAAAAAACTATTGAAACTATAGATAATTTAAAAATATGGTTGCTAAAACACAAACAAACCAACAGATGGAAAACTACTAAAGCCACAACAGATGCTATCTATGCGCTATTGCTACAAGGTAACGATTGGTTGTCGGTTACAGATAAAGTGGCTATAAGCTTAGGCAAACATAAAATAGATCCTGCTTTAATGGAAAACGTTAAAGTTGAAGCTGGCACAGGTTATTATAAAACAACATGGGAAGGTAAAGAAATTCAACCAGAGCTAGCCACAGTAAACATATCTAAAACAGGTAAAGGCATTGCGTGGAGCAGCTTATATTGGCAATATTTTGAAGATTTAGATAAGATTAGTGCTGCTAAAACACCTTTACAACTTAGAAAAAAGCTGTTCTTAAAAACCAATACCGCTACTGGCGAACACATCTCCGAAATTACCGATAATAGTATTCTGAAGGTAGGAGATTTAGTGCGGGTTCGTATTGAATTAAAAACCGATAGACCTATGGAATTTGTACACATGAAAGATATGCGTGCTGCTGGCTTAGAGCCTGTAAACGTATTATCTAAGTACAAATGGCAAGATGGTTTAGGCTACTATGAAAGCACAAAAGATACTGCCACAAATTTCTTTTTTGATAGATTACCTAAAGGTGTTTATGTTTTCGAATACGATTTACGCGTTAATAATGCTGGCGTTATGAGTAATGGTATTACAACAATACAAAGTATGTACGCACCAGAGTTTAGCAGCCATAGCAAAGGGAGTAAAATACACGTGCAATAAAGCCTATTGTTAGTAAACATGACCTATTACGACAAATTTAAGGTAAAGTATAATGCATACATTTTGCAGTACATAAAACCGTTATAGTTATGAATTCTAAAGTTTTCTTAGGTTTAAGACTCCTATTGGGTGTTTTTATTAGTGTTTTCGGGTTGAATAAGTTTTTAAATTTTATGCCCGCTTTTGATTTATCTCCTGATGGTGCGACCTACTTCAACGCTTTAATTACTGCAAAAACATTAACACTTGTTGGTATCGTTGAAATTACTGCGGGTTTAGCTTTTATTTTCAATAAATATGGTGCTTTAATGGCATTAATTCTAATGAGTGTATCTGTAAATGCTGTATTGTTTCATGTCGTGTTAGAACCCTCGAGTATTCCTGGCGCTTTAGTTTTATTTACACTTAACAGCCTTGTAATTTATGGATATAAAGCTAAATACAGCGCTCTTTTGAGTTAAACACACTTGAAAAAGAAGCTTTTAGTATCTTTTTCTATATATTTATCAAACGTTTTTAAGCTACAACCATGTGTTTCGCCCCAAAAGTAAAATTTACACTTTCAAGCTTAATTTTATATGGCCTTTTTAGCCTCATACTTTTTAGATGTGCTTCCATATCTAAATCTGTTGCTCCTGTTAGTGTTCCTAAAAAAACCAATAAAATTGTATTTATGAATTATGATATAAGCAAAGACAATAATGGCAACATTGCTGTAAAGTTTATAAATTCTAAATTAGCAGAAGGTGTACTAAAAGAAAAAACGCAAGAAGTAATCCTTAATAATAGTTCCCAAGATTTAATATGTAATCAACTTGATGCATCTTCTAAAATACTCTCTCAAAAGCGAATTACAGACCCCTTAAAAAAGACCATAGAATACGTTGACGAGAATAAACATTTTAATGTAAAGACTATAAGCCTAGATGCCACCAAGTTTTCAGTACGATTGCAGTTATATGAGAACACAGCATTTATTAATATTGTTAATGCAACTAATACCCCTTTAGTAACCACAAAACGTAGTCGTTTATGAAAAACATATACCTATTAGTGTTATGCCTTTATAGCATCGTTTCTAATGCACAAACTTTCGAGGTAGAAACTATTAAGTTAAGCGGAACCCCTGACAAACGCATTAATTTGGTAATACTTGGCGATGGCTATCAAGCTAGCGAAATGGATAAATTTATTACAGATGCCTCCAATTTTACCACAGAAATGTTTAGCCAATCTCCATTTTTAGAATACAATAATTATTTTAATGTTTATGCCATAAAAACACCTTCTAATGAGAGTGGTGCAGACCATCCAGGCTCGGCTTTTGATGTTTCTGAACCCGCATCTCCTGTAGAGTTTGTGGATACTTATTTTAATTCTACGTTCGATGGTTTTGGTTTCCATAGGTTACTGTTTTATGGTATTAATGGCAGCGCAGCCGGCGCAAATAAGTTAAAGATAGAAGCGGTTTTAGCTGAAAACTTCCCAACATACGATCAGGCCTTAATTTTGGTTAACTCCAACATATATGGCGGCAGTGGTGGCGAATTTGCGATTTCATCTTTGGCACCTAGTGCTAATGAAATTGCCATACATGAACTTGGACATTCTTTATTCGATTTGGTAGACGAATATTACCCGGGAGACGGTAGGTTATTAGAAACAACTAATGCTACACAAACATTAAACGCTACTACTATTAAATGGAAAAATTGGCTGAATACAGATAACGTTGGTATTTATCCCTATGGCACAGCAGGTGAAGCTGCGACTTGGTATAGGCCGCATCAAAACTGTAAAATGCGATATTTAGACCGTCCTTTTTGCGCTGTTTGTAAAGAAGGTATGATAGAGAAAATTCATGATTTGGTATCTCCCATAGAAAACTTTTCTCCCAACGAGACTACTGTTGAAAACCCTGAATTTCCATTAGATTTTGAGGTTTCTTTAATATTACCAACCCCAAATACATTAGAAACCGTTTGGCTGTTAAACGATGTTGTTTATGCTAATAACTCTAACACTGTAACTTTAGAAGATGCAGACATGCAAGAAGATGAAAACACACTTAGCGTGTTGGTAACAGACAACTCTTCGTTACTGCGAATTGAAAATCATGAAACAATACACGTAAGTACGGTTACATGGCTTGTAAACAGGGCTACCTTAAGCACTAGTATTACAGAAGCCGCTGCAAAAAACTACAGTATTTCTTTAACACCTAACCCAGCAAATAGCGTGCTTAATTTAAAGTTTGAAAGTAATACTGTTAACGCCTTAAAAGTTGTTGTTACGTCTATAGATGGTAAACGCATACAAGAATTAGAAATTTCTAAATTTGAAAACACTACGTTAAATACCAGTGGTTATACTTCTGGCGTGTATATCGTTAATTTTTATGATGGCAATGTGCGTTTAGCCAGCAGAAAGTTTGTGAAAAACTAACTGCTAACTTCAACGTTTTATGTTATTTGGATGGTAACGTTGTTGCACTTACTTTGTTTTTTTAAGTCGAAACGTATTTTTGTTACTGCACTACTGGTTGTGGGTATTTTTTAAACACCTTGTTTACTATAGCCTTTAAACGGTTTTCGCGTTGTTCTGGGCTTGCGTTTGTATTAAAACCCGATTCGCTTTTTGCCTGCCAGAACAATTGTTTGGTTTTGGCGTCTACAAACTCAAAATTAATTACTCTGGTGGTTTTTGCTTGTCCTAAAGGCAAACCAATGGTAATACCTCCTCCTAAATTCCCTCCTGTACCACCTACGCCTAACCCTACAGTTTCTCTATTACTTTTATAATCGCTGCTTTTTATGTCTATTAAAAGGTCTGGCGTATTAGATATGGCAAATCCTTTATTAGCTAAAGTAGAGTCTAGAGCATTTAAAAGTCTTTTAGTATCAAGCTCACTTAACCCTGTCTTTAGATCTCCGAAATATTGATAGGTTTTATATTTGGAGAAATCGGCTGTTTTATCGTAATCGTAATTTACGTATATGGATGCGCAAGACACAGTTAATAAAAACATTAGTGCCAATAAAAAATGTTTCATAATGCTATTTTTAGTAAATGTAAACAAATTTTAGTTTTAAAACATTTTAGGTCTGGAATTGTAACATACGTATAGCTTTAAAATAGCATGCACTTCTTGATACGTTATCAATACATTTGTATAGAATTAAATAAACCTTAGACACTCATGATAAAAATTATTATTGCTGTGGTAGCTGTTGTATTTTCAATTTTGGGGAAAATAGCCCACAGCCTACTTTCTAGCGACAGCGCTATTAAAAGAAAACTAAAAAGTAGAAGCAACTCAAGAATTTTAGACATTAAAGATAACACAACCATTCAAGTTTTGGCTGAAGCCTCATCTAGCACTACCTTAATGACACCTTTATTAGGAGAAGAATGTATCTGGTTTAAATTGATTATTAAAACAACCAATTGGGAAAAACCTCCAATTTTAGACGACAATAAAATGATTGATTTCTCTATCCATGATCATACTGGCAATGCTAGTGTTATTGCTAAGAATATGATTGTAGTTACGCCTCATAAATCAAAAGAGTTTAGTTCATTGTCTGAAACTCAAAAGGAACGTACTCTTGAATTTCTAAAGGAAAAGAAGGTTGAAAATTCTCATTTAATGGTGTATCACAACGATCTAATTTTCGAAGAATCTTGGATGCCCAATCATTGTAAAATCAAATTACGAGGTAAAGGGTATATTGATAAGACTAATGCCAATAGTAGAACTATTAAAAGTGATCTTATAAAACCTTTATTTATTGAAATTACTTAAAAACCTACTGAATATACTGTTTTACGTCCGCGTTAGGGATTGCAACGGCAGCTTTTGTCGAGGCGTGCATCGAGACAAAACTATAGTGTAAAGCCCGACCTCGCTCTAAGGCGAGGTAACGCTCTAATTATTTAATATACTCCAGAGTTTATCTTTTAGCTGGGTAATGCCTTGTTGTGCTACAGAGGATATAAACAGATAAGGTATGGGGAGTTCGTTATCTAGTTCTGTTTTCAATTCTGCTTTTAACTCATCGTCTAACATATCGCTTTTAGATATGGCTATAATGCGTTCTTTGTCTAGCATTTCTGGGTTATAGCGTCTTAACTCGTCGAGTAAAATGTCGTACTGTTTTTTAATATCTTCGGCATCGGCTGGTATTAAAAAGAGCAGCACAGAATTTCTTTCTATATGGCGTAAAAAATAATGCCCTAAACCTTTTCCTTCTGCTGCACCTTCTATAATCCCAGGGATATCTGCCATTACAAATGTTTGGTAATCGCGATATTCTACAATACCTAAGTTGGGTTTTAGGGTGGTAAATTCGTAATCTGCAATTTTTGGTTTTGCAGACGTAATTACAGATAACAGTGTTGATTTTCCAGCGTTTGGAAACCCTACTAAACCTACATCTGCCAGTACTTTAAGCTCCATGGTTATGTACATTTCTTCCATGGGCATTCCAGGCTGCGCGTAGCGAGGAGTTTGGTTTGTAGACGATTTAAAATGCCAATTCCCTAAACCGCCTTTACCGCCTTGTACCACAATACGCTCTTCGCCGTGGTCTGTTATCTCGAAAAGTACAGCATTGGTTTCGGTATCTCTTATTACAGTACCTAAAGGCACATCTATATAAGCATCTTCTCCATCTGCTCCTGTACTTCGGCTTTTACTGCCATGCGAACCATGACCTGCTCGAAAATGCTTTTTAAATTTCAAGTGAAATAACGTCCAGAGATTGGCGTTGCCTCTTACTATTATATGGCCACCACGGCCACCATCTCCTCCATCTGGTCCACCTTTTGTTATGTATTTTTCGCGATGCAGGTGCGCAGAGCCTTGCCCTCCTTTTCCTGAAGCGACATACATTTTTACGTAATCGACAAAATTTCCTTCGGTCATTGGTTTTGTTTATTTGTTTTGTACAGTTGTTTATTGAAGCTTAGTTTATAAACAACTAAACGCATAAACGTTTATTAAAGTTTATCTATTACTGTGCTTAAACGCTCTGTAATAGCTTCTATACTACCTACACCGTCTACACCATGGTATTTGTTTTGTGCAGTGTAGTAGTCTTTTAAAATAGCGGTTTCGTCGTAATACACTTTTATGCGGTTTCGTATAACCGTTTCGTCTGCATCATCTGCTCTTCCACTGGTTTTACCACGCTCTAGTAGGCGTCCTACTAGTATTTCGTCTTCTACTTCTAAAGCTATCATAGCATTTATTTGCGAATCTTTCTCGTCCATTAAGGCATCTAAAGCTTTTGCTTGTGCATTTGTTCTTGGAAAGCCATCGAATATAAAACCGTTTGCATCGGCATTTTTTTCTACCTCGGCATTTAGCATGTCTATGGTAACCTGATCTGGTACCAAAGCACCTTTATCTATGTAAGATTTGGCTAATACTCCTAAAGCAGTTTCGTTTTTAATATTATATCTAAAAACATCTCCTGTAGAGATATGTACCAGATTATATTTTTCCTTTAAAAAGTTGGCTTGTGTGCCTTTACCTGCTCCTGGAGGGCCAAATAATACTAAATTTGTCATGTGTTGTGTTTCTTTTATTTGATATATTTCGGGTAAATTTCGTCCTAAATTATTGTAATCTAGCCCATAGCCTACAATAAATTTATCTGCAATATCTACGCCCGTATAATGTATTTTATAATCTTTTTTATAGGCTTGTGGCTTATAAAAAAGCGTTGCTATTTTTAGTGTTTTTACATGTGCATTTTCGAAAATGCGGTGTATCTCTACTAATGTATTGCCTGTGTCTATAATGTCTTCGAGTACAATTACTGTTCGGCCAGAAACGTCTTGGGTTAAACCTACTAAACGTTGTATGTCTTCCGTAGATTTTACCCCCTCGTAAGAGGCTAACTTTATAAATGTTACTTCACAGGGGTAAGGGTACTTTTTAACAAAATCGCTTACAAACATAAACGAGCCATTCAATACTCCAACAAAAACAGGTACTTCTGTTGCAAAATCGTTTGCCATTTTAGCTACCATAGCGTCTATAGCTTTCTCTATTTGCTTAGCAGTTATATAGGGTTTGAAGTATTTGTCGTGAAGTTTAATCACCTTTAATTTAGTTTGAAAGGCACAAAGATAATCAATAGATTAAGTATTACGGCTATTTTTGATTTAGGTTTTAGAATCAAAATTTCATATTTAAGTGTATTTTTGTGCTTCTTAAACGTATAAGTTTTAAAAGTTACCAATGAATTATTTTTCTTCAGATTTTAAATTAGGGATTTTAGGTGGTGGACAATTAGGAAAAATGCTGCTTTACAATACGCGAAAATTCGATATTTATACTTGCATTCTAGACCCTAGCAACGAAGCACCTTCTAAAATGGCTTGTAACGAATTTCATTTAGGAGATTTGATGGATTATGATACGGTTTACAACTTTGGAAAACAGGTCGATGTGCTTACTATTGAAATTGAAAATGTTAATGTTGATGCGCTCGAAACTTTAGAACAGGAAGGTTTAAAAGTATATCCTAAGGCTAAAACATTGCGCACCATACAAAATAAAGCCAGACAGAAACAGTTTTATATCGATAATGGATTGCCTACAGCTCCTTTTTCTCGTTTTGAAACTTTAACGGCATTACAAGATGCTATTACAACCAAAACTGTACAGTTGCCTTTTGTTTGGAAAGCCGCCCAATTTGGCTACGACGGTAACGGTGTAAAAATTGTAAAACAGCTTGAGGATTTAAAACATTTACCTAATGGCGAGTGTATTGCTGAAACTTTAGTGCCTTTTAAAAACGAGCTTGCAGTTATTGTAACGCGAAACGCTTCTGGAGAAACCAAAACGTTTCCTGTTGTAGAAATGGAGTTTCACCCGGAGGCAAATCAAGTAGAATACGTAATTTGCCCTGCCAGAATACCAGATCGTGTTGCTAATACAGCCAGAGAAGTGGCCTTAAATGCATCGAAAGCATTTGGTAATGTTGGCATTCTTGCCGTAGAAATGTTTCAAACCGAAGACGATACTATACTTATAAACGAAGTTGCTCCCAGACCTCATAATTCTGGACACCAAACCATCGAGGCAAGTTACACTTGCCAATTCGAACAGCACCTAAGAGCTGTTTTAGATTTGCCTTTAGGCCGTACCGATAGTAAAGTTGGTGGGGTTATGGTAAATCTAGTTGGTGCCGAAGGATATGCTGGAAATGTAATTTACGAAAACATAGAACATATTATGACTATGGATGGCGTTACCCCACACATTTATGGCAAACGTGAGACGCGTCCCTTTAGAAAAATGGGACACGTTACCATAGTTAACGAAGATTTAAATGAAGCACGTCGTATTGCTGAGGATGTAAAAAAATCGATAAAGGTAATTAGCGGGACTTAAAATTTAAGCGCCATTGCTAATTGGTCTTTTAATTAATACAGGTAAAACAAAATAATATTATGAGTAAAATAGGTGTAATTATGGGAAGTAAAAGTGACCTTCCTGTTATGCAAGATGCTATAGACATCTTAAAAGAATTTAATATTGAGGTAGAAGTAGATATTGTTTCTGCCCACCGTACACCAGAGAAATTATTCGATTATAGCACAAATGCGCACAAAAGAGGTATTACAGTTATAATAGCTGGAGCTGGGGGTGCTGCACACTTACCCGGTATGGTGGCGTCCTTATCGCCATTGCCAGTAATTGGTGTACCCGTTAAAAGCAGTAATTCTATCGATGGTTGGGATTCTGTTTTATCTATATTACAAATGCCTGGAGGCGTTCCTGTAGCTACTGTAGCTTTAAACGGCGCTAAAAATGCGGGTATTTTAGCTGCTCAAATAATAGGCGCCCAAAATGCCGACGTTTTAAATACGGTAATTGCTTATAAAGAAAGCTTAAAAGAGAAAGTATACGCATCTGCAAAAGGGCTAAAATAGAGAAACCCCAACCGGTGGTTGAGGTTTCATTAGCTATTAACAATAATTCTTACGAGTCAAACAAACTCATTTGAAAAATCCATACGAAACTACAAATTAATTTAGGATATACATACTACAATAGTAAATATTTAACATAAAAAGGACAAAATGAGCGATAACATTCTGATTAACGATTTTAATACACCTTTTAACGTAGCGCCTTTTTCAAAAATTAAAGATGAAGACTATTTACCAGCGTTTAAAATAGCTATTAAAGCTGCTAAAGAAGAAATCGATACGATAACACAGCACCCAGACACACCTACTTTCGAAAATACTATCGAGGCTTTAGATTACTCTGGTACGCAATTGAGTAGAATTTCGAGTATTTTTTTCAATCTAAATTCTGCTGAAACAAACGAGACCATTCAAAAAATAGCTCAAGAGGTGTCCCCTATGCTCTCTGAATTTAGTAACGACGTTACATTAAATGAAGCGTTGTTTAAGCGCGTAAAAGCGGTTTATGATACTAAAGACGATTTAAATTTGACTGTTGAGCAGCAAACGCTCTTAGATAAAAAATACAAAGGATTTTCTAGAAATGGCGCTAATTTACCTGGAGACAAAAAGGAACGACTTAGAGTTATAGACAAATCCTTAAGCCAACTACAACTTAAGTTTGGAGAAAATGTACTAGCAGAAACTAACAGCTTTGAGATGTTACTAACAGACGAGAGCGATTTGTCTGGTCTTCCAGAAGGTACTGTTGAAGCTGCAAAACAACTTGCAGAATCCAAAGGTAAAGAAGGCTGGTTATTTACGTTACACTACCCGAGTTATATTCCATTTGTAACTTATGCAGATAATCGTGAATTGCGAAAAAAAATAACTCTGGCTGCTGGAGCAAAGGCTTTTAAAGGTAACGGTTTTGATAATACAGAGATTGTTCTGGAAATAGTAAAGCTAAGGCACGAACGCGCACAACTATTAGGATACGATACTCATGCCAATTTTGTATTAGAAGAGCGTATGGCGGAAACTCCAGATAAAGTGCTTGGCTTCTTAAACGAATTACTGGAAAAGGCAAAACCAGCTGCTGTTGGTGAGTTTGAAGATTTACAGCGTTTTGCCAACGACTTAGATGGCATTTCGCAACTCCAAAAATGGGATGCTTCTTACTATTCTGAAAAACTAAAGCAAAAACGCTTCAATTTAGACGATGAAATTTTAAAACCCTATTTTAAACTCGAAAATGTTATTAGCGGTGCATTTACAATTGCCGAAAAATTATTCGACTTAAAGTTTAAGGAAGTTGATACCATCGACACATACCACGAAGAAGTTTTAACGTATGAAGTTACAAATGCTAATGGTGATTTTATAGCTGTATTTTATGCTGATTTTTTTCCCAGAGAAGGCAAACGAAATGGTGCTTGGATGACAAGTTACAAGCCACAATATATAAAAGCTGGAGAAAACAGTCGCCCTCATATTTCCATTGTATGTAATTTTACAAAACCCACTAAAACAAAACCTTCTTTACTTACGTTTAACGAGGTTACTACACTTTTTCATGAATTTGGACATGCTCTGCATGGCATATTAGCCAATACCACTTATCCTAGCCTGTCTGGTACCAATGTCTATTGGGATTTTGTAGAGCTTCCTAGCCAGATTTTAGAGAACTGGTGTTACGAAAAAGAAGCTCTGGAACTGTTTGCAAAACATTACGAAACAGGAGCTCTAATTCCAATGGATCTTATAGAAAAAATTAAAGCTTCTGCTACGTTTCATCAAGGTATGCAAACACTACGCCAGATAAGTTTTGGACTACTCGATATGAGTTGGCACAGCCATTCATCGCCTAAAACTATAGAAAATGTAAAAGCTTTTGAAACCGATGCCTTTAACGGCACAACACTTTATCCTGACGTAGCGGAGAATTGTATGAGTACAGCATTCTCTCATATTTTCCAAGGAGGCTACTCTTCCGGATACTACAGTTACAAATGGGCCGAGGTTTTAGATGCCGATGCTTTCGAGTATTTTAAAACAGAAGGCATATTTAATAAAGATATTGCTAACAAATTTAAAACCCATATTTTGAGCAAAGGCGGCACAGAAAACCCCATGCTATTGTACAAGCGTTTTAGAGGTGAAGCGCCAAAACCAGAGGCACTTTTAAAGCGAGCAGGATTGATTGCTTAATCAATAATATCGTATTTACTTTTAAAACGCAAAAGGCACTTTAACTTATCTACCTGTTAAGTAAAGTGCCTTTTGCGTTTTTAATCAGATTTTTATGTTGCAATGTATTAGCCCAACAAACGCTACAGTTTATAAGTTTTCTAAAAAAACACTCCGCTCTACATCTTTATAGCGAATTGAAAAAAGTTTAAATCATTTCATCTTCAAATAATTTTAAATAAACCGTAGAAAAAACGCAAAATAGCATCTTTCAATATTTTTTATGGAAAGAAATTTCTCTACCCCCCTTACTGAATTACAGATAAATTCTCTGAAAAACAGATTTTGTTTAACCTTTGCTTTTTTATAAACACAAAATAGTGTTAAAAATCTATCTATTAGCATTTAGCCTTGTTTCTTGCTATGAACTCCCTTTTTGCATGATAAACAAACAAAAAAAAATACTTAAGGAATACCAAGATATTTTAAAATCTCATATTTTGTTTAACCTTAAATAGAGCTTACAACTTACAATTTAACAACCTAAGCAATAACGCAAATAATACAATCATTATTAAATAATTAATATTTAAACACCTTTTTTTTGTTAAAAAACCAAAAAACACATAACTTACTTGTCAAAATTGTTTTTAACATTTAAATTTTGTTTATTGTTATTTGTAGTATAAGAAGCTTTAAAAACAATTAAAAATTTTAAATAAAACCCAACTGAGCCACTACAAATAACTAATATAAAGCAACTTAAGACTCAAGGTTTTGGTACTAAAAATCAACAATAAAAATGGAATTTGCTTCTTTTTGAATAAGTTTTTCAGAAAAACGATAAACAAAAAAAGTTAAACAAAACATTTTTTTCATTACTTTTGACGTTAAAGAAAATATGATCCCTAATGCCTAATCATCAAATAAACCCTAATAAATGGATAGAATTGTATTCAGACTATCTATTTAATTACACGATAACTCGCGTTAGTGATCGTGAAATAGCGCAAGACCTCGTGCAAGAGACATTTCTCGCTGGTCTTAAGTCTATGAAAAATTTTAAGGGTGAGGCTAGTGAGCGCACTTGGCTAATATCCATCCTTAAACGCAAAATAATAGACCATTACCGCAAAATAAACTCTAATAAAGGAAAGGCAGAAGTTAGAATAAATTATAGTGATGGCGAAAGCGATGGGGACTGGTTAGAAGAACGTGTTTCCGATCCTTTTGATAAAACTGCAGAAGACAGCCTACAAAACGATGAATTGGGGAGTACAATTCAAAATTGTTTGAGTAAATTACCAAAAAAACAGGCAGAAGTCTTTAGAATGAAAACAATTTTAGATTACGAAACGGAAGTAATCTGTAATGAACTTGGAATTACTGCGTCTAACCTATGGGTTATTATCCATAGAGCAAGATCTGCTATGGCCGATTGCCTTAAAGAAAATTGGTTTTAATTATGAGTACGAAGAACAAAATATTTTTTAGCTGTGACGAAGCAAACCATACTTGCGATAAGTCACAATACAAGGAAGCCTCTCTCCTTGAAATGATAAAGTTAAATTTACATTTATTATCATGTAAAGCCTGCAGGAGTTATTCTGCTAATAATAACAGGCTAACACAAATGATTAATAAATCCAAAACAACTTCTGAAAAAGATAAATCTTTTAATTTAGATGATGACTTTAAAAGTTCGTTTGAGAAAGCCCTTAAAAATCAGAAATAGAGTTTAGGATAGGTATACTAATGTAAATAACCAAATTGCAGGTATACCTTCTACCCAAAAAGCACTGTAATACCTACTTTGGTTGCTTTTAGCATTTAGTAATAATAATGTATAAATTAACATTATTATTACTACCGTTAATAGCTTTTCACTAACGTCTGTATTATGTATAAAAGGCGTAACTAACACACAAACAATGCTTAACAACATTCCTATTAGCTTTGTTTTTTTTATGCCTATTTTTTGAGGTATCGTTGATAGTTTTAGACTATCAAATTTTAAGTCTCTTATTTCAAAGGGTAGCATTAAAGCTATTATAAAAACAAAACGTTGTACAGCATACAACAGTATAGCTGTTACACTCCATTCATATTTTATGTCTGTGGTGTTGGCTAAAGGTAGAGCTACAGTAGCTCCAGTCCATACAAAGGCTATAATGTAAATTTTCAATCCTCCTATACTTCTTAGATTTTGTTGTTTATCGACAAATAGATGTCTTGGCAAAAATGGAATGGCATAGAAAAATGTAGTTGCGCCCAGTACAACTAATATCAAAATAGCACAATGTGATAGTTGTATGGCATAGTACCCCATAAGCAAAAAGCTTAGCAAAGAGAAAACTTGAATGGCTTTGAGCCATTTTGCTAAACTGCGATGGTGAAACTTGGCCAATCCAAAATATTTAACAAAGTTATAGCCTGTTATTGTGCCATAAAATAAGAAGTAGAGTGTACTTTCGTCGTACTCTAACTCAAATTCCAACACTGTAATGTACGCCAAGGCGTACACTGCTAAAGCAACGTGAATACTGCTGTTGATATAAAAATTTAAGAGTTGCTGTAACACTTTCATGATGTAAAAATACAAAACTGTTGATAAGAGCTTTAAACAGTTAAAAACTTTCTAAAAGCATAGCAAAGCCATCTCAATTATTACTTATTTTTGCAAAATATTTCAAATTGCAGCTTGATGAATACAAATGCTTTTGCGCTCAGACACATAGGGCCACGCGAAGACGACCAAAATCTAATGCTCAATGCCTTAGGTTTAAATCATTTAGATGATTTAATTTACGAAACCATTCCTGATGGTATTCGGCTTAAAGAAGATTTAAAATTGGACGCTCCAATGACCGAGCATGAATATTTACTGCACATTCATGAATTATCTAAAGCAAATAAGGCACGTAAAACTTACATTGGTTTAGGGTATCATCCTGCCATTACGCCTGCTGTAATACAACGGAACATACTAGAAAGCCCAGGTTGGTACACTGCTTATACCCCTTATCAAGCCGAAATAGCTCAAGGCAGGCTAGAAGCGCTTTTAAATTTTCAAACCATGGTTACAGACCTTACTGGTATGGAAATGGCTAATGCTTCTCTATTAGACGAGAGTACAGCAGCGGCAGAAGCCATGAATTTGCTGTTTGCTGTAAGGAGCAGAACGCAGAAAAAAGCGGGTGTAAACAAGTTTTTTGTTTCCGAACATATTTTACCTCAAACTCTAGCTTTATTAGAAACACGAGCCACACCAATAGGCATAGAACTTAGTGTAGGCAACGACGATGAATTTAATTTTTCGTCCGACTACTTCGGGGCTATTCTACAATACCCTGGCAAGAATGGACAAATTACAGATATAAAATCCTTTATTAAAAAAGCCAATGCGGCAGAAATTAAAGTTGCTGTTGCCGCAGACATTCTTAGCTTAATAAAATTGGAAGCACCTGGTAAGTTTGGTGCAGATGTTGTTGTTGGTACCACACAGCGTTTTGGTATTCCAATGGGATATGGCGGCCCTCATGCTGCTTACTTTGCTACTAAAATTGCCTATAAGCGTGATATCCCTGGGCGAATAATTGGTGTTTCTAAAGATGCGAATGGCAATAGGGCTTTACGCATGGCCTTACAGACCAGAGAACAACATATAAAGCGAGACAGGGCAACATCCAACATTTGTACTGCACAAGTTTTACTAGCAGTAATGGCTGGTATGTATGCTGTTTACCATGGGCCAAAAGGTTTAAAATTTATAGCTAACAAAATTCATAATAAAGCTTCTAGTTTAGCAGAAGCCTTAGAGACATTAGGGTACAACCAGATTAACACGTCTTTTTTTGATACGTTGCAAATAAAAACGAAGTCGAAAAAAGTAAAAGCTGTAGCTAAAGCCAAAAAAGTAAACCTTTGGTATCCCGATAAAAACACTGTAACTGTAGCAATTAACGAAACCACTTCTATTCGAGATATTAACTATCTCATATCCATTTTTGCAGAAGCAGCAAATAAAGATACTATTGTTATTTCAGAGGCTACTCCTGCTAATAATATCGATTCTAGTTTGGTTAGAAAATCAAATTGCCTACAACAAACTACTTTTAATAGTTATCATTCTGAAACAGAATTGATGCGCTACATAAAATACCTTGAACGTAAAGATCTGGCTTTAAATCATTCTATGATTTCTTTAGGATCTTGCACGATGAAACTTAATGCTGCATCTGAAATGTTACCTTTAAGCATCTACAAATGGGCTAATATCCACCCTTTTGTACCTAAAAATCAAGCAAGAGGTTACCTTACTGTTTTAAAGACATTAGAAGACCAATTGACCGAAATTACAGGTTTTGCAGCCACATCTTTACAACCTAATTCTGGAGCTCAAGGAGAGTTTGCTGGCCTCATGGTTATAAAGGCCTATCACGAATCTCGTGGCGATCATCATAGAAATATTTGTTTAATTCCATCTTCTGCCCATGGCACCAATCCTGCGAGTGCCGTAATGGCAGGCATGAAAGTAATAGTTACCAAGGCCACCGCTGAGGGCAATATTGATATTGATGATTTAAGGGAAAAAGCCGAACAGCATAAAGACAACCTTTCTGCTCTAATGGTAACTTACCCTTCTACGCATGGGGTTTACGAATCTGGCATAAAAGAAGTTACTAAAATTATTCACGACAATGGTGGTCAAGTTTACATGGACGGTGCAAATATGAACGCCCAAGTAGGTTTAACCAATCCAGGGAATATTGGAGCAGATGTGTGTCATCTAAATTTACACAAAACATTTGCAATTCCTCACGGAGGCGGAGGTCCAGGTGTTGGTCCTATTTGTGTGGCGAAACAACTCGTCCCTTTTTTACCTGGCAATCCTGTTATTAAAACAGGTGGAGAAAAAGCGATTTCTGCAATATCTGCCGCGCCGTATGGGTCTGCGCTAGCCTGCCTTATATCTTATGGATACATAAAGATGCTTGGTGCAGAAGGTGTTACAGCTTCTACTAAAGTTGCCATTTTAAATGCCAACTATATTAAATACAGATTAGAAGGCCATTACGAAACTCTGTATTCTGGAGAAAGAGGTCGTGCTGCTCACGAAATGATTATAGATTGTCGCCCATTTAAAGCCAACGGTATTGAAGTTTCAGACATTGCGAAACGTTTAATGGATTATGGATTTCATGCACCTACAGTATCTTTCCCTGTTGCCGGAACAATGATGATTGAACCTACTGAAAGTGAAAGCAAAGCCGAAATAGATCGTTTCTGCGATGCAATGATCTCTATAAAAGAAGAAATAGACACTGTATCTAGAGATGCACCTAATAATGTTTTAAAAAATGCGCCTCATACTTTAGAAATGCTAACAAGTGATAAATGGAACCTCCCCTATTCTAGAGAAAAAGCTGCATTTCCACTAGATTATGTACGCGCTAACAAATTTTGGCCAAGTGTAAGACGTGTAGACGACGCTTATGGTGATAGAAATTTAATGTGTACATGTACACCTATAGAAGCCTATGTTGACGCTTAAAAATAAGGTTTGGACATCGTAAATTTAAATCTACTACTAATAAGTTACTGTTTTAAACAATTTATATTGCGTTGTTAGAGATAATCCCCAATTAAAGTCTTTTGTTTATTATGAATATTAAAATTATTGGTACAGGAAGTTACATTCCAAAAAAAGTTGAGAAAAACGAAAACTTTCATAATCATAAATTTTTAAATGCAGATGGCTCTGCTATTACTGCTCCAAATGAAGTAATTGTAGAGAAATTTAAGTCTATAACAGGTATTTCAGAACGTCGTTATGCTAAAGACCATCTTAATTCTTCCGATTTAGGTTTCTTTGCTGCCGAAAAAGCCATCGAAGATGCCAACATAGATCCCGAAACAATAGATTATATTATAGTAGCTCATAATTTTGGAGATGTAAAGCACAACACCATACAAAGTGATATGCTACCATCTTTAGCTGCTAGAATAAAACACAGTTTACGCATTAAAAACCCAAAGTGTATTGCCTACGATCTGCTATTTGGTTGCCCTGGTTGGGTAGAAGGCGTCATACAAGCCAAAGCTTTTATAGATGCTGGAATAGCTAAACGTTGCCTTATTATTGGTACAGAAACTCTATCTAGAGTTATAGACAAACACGATAGAGATGCTATGATTTTTTCTGATGGCGCAGGCGCTACGCTTATAGAAGCTACAGAAGAAGATGGCGGCATCTTATCTCATGAATCTGCAAGTTACACTTACGACGAAGCCTATTACCTTAATTTCGGCAGGTCTAACAATCAAGACCTATCAGACGATACCAGATACATGAAAATGGAAGGTCGTAAAATTTACGAATTTGCATTATCGCATGTACCAAAGGCTATGAAATCCTGTCTAGATAAAAGCGGCGTGGATATAAAAGACGTAAAAAAAATATTTATCCATCAGGCTAACGAGAAAATGGACGAAGCCATACTAAAACGTTTTTACCGCCAGTACCGCACAGATATACCTCAACACGTTATGCCCATGAGCATACAAACGCTTGGTAACAGTTCTGTAGCAACAGTACCTACTTTATTCGATTTGGTAAAAAACAATAAACTGGACAACCACGAAATACATACAGGAGATGTCCTTATTTTTGCAAGTGTTGGTGCGGGCATGCACATTAACGCCATTGTTTACAAGTATTAACATGTACGAGAACACATTTCCCAACAAACGCTTTAAGCATACTTTAAGCTTTTTACAAGACCATGTTTCTAAAACACAAACTATTTTAGATTTAGGTGTTGTAAATCTGTTTTCTAAAATTATGCAACAACAAGGCTATACCGTTTCAAACACGAAAGGTGAAGACCTCGATGCCGACACCAGTACTATAGAACAATCTAACGCGGAGGTTGTTACTGCTTTCGAAATTTTTGAGCACCTGTTATCGCCTTTTACAGTTTTAAAAGCAATTAAAGCTGATAAATTGGTAGCAAGTGTGCCTTTAAAATTATGGTTTTCCCCAGCTTATAGAAGCAGTACAGATATGCTAGACAGACATTATCACGAATTTGAAGATTGGCAGTTCGACTGGCTGTTGGAAAAAGCAGGATGGGAAATAAAAACCAGAGCAAAATGGACAAATCCTACCAAAAAAATAGGCATTCGTCCCATTTTAAGATGGTTTACACCGAGATATTATATTATTTACGCTGAAAGAATTTAACTTTTGGATTTTTACATAGTTATACCAGCCCACAACGAAGCAGATTCTATTGGTCTTACTTTAGAGTCTTTAACCCAACAAACCTTATTACCTAAAAAAATTGTTGTAGTTAACGATAATTCTATAGATAACACAGAGACACTTGTTAACGGTTATAGTGCAAGATATCCTTTTATAAAACTCGTTACCAATGTATCCTCTAATGCCCATTTACCAGGCTCTAAGATCATCAATGCCTTTTACAAAGGCTACAGCACGCTAGACGAAAATTATGATGTAATTTGCAAATTCGATGCCGATTTAATTTTCCCAAATAATTATCTGGAAACACTTTCTAAGCATTTCAATGCCGAACCAAAACTTGGCATGGCTGCCGGATTTTGCTATATCAAAAAAAATAACGATTGGGTATTAGAAAACTTAACCAGACAAGACCACATTAGAGGTGCTTTAAAAGCCTACAGAAAAGCTTGCTTTTTAGAGATTGGCAAACTTAAGCGTTCCATGGGCTGGGACACAGTGGACGAGCTTTTAGCGAAATACTATAATTGGACGCTTTTAACCGATACAAATCTACAGGTAAAACACCTTAAACCCACGGGTATAAGCTATAATAAAGCTTCCAAATACTTACAAGGAGAGGCCATGTATAAAATGCGCTACGGCTTTTTTATTACTTTAATCTCTGCCGCCAAACTTGCCTATAAAAAGAGTAGTTTTCGCTTATTTAGGGATTACATGTTAGGCTATTTTAAAGCTCTAAAAGCAAAAAAAGCACACCTTGTTTCTAAAAAGGAAGGTCTTTTTATAAGAAAATTACGTTGGAAGGGTATCTTAAACAAGTTTTCGGGCTAACTTTACATAAACACGTTAAATCTAACTTCTGCAACTAATTGATTAAAAATGAATTAACAGCTTTTAGCAGATGTTTTATGTTTTTCGTAAATTGCAAAAACTAATACACAGCTAATTATGTTTTTAGAAAGAATCACTCTTAAAAATATCAAGTGTTTTGAATCTTTAGAAATCGATTTTAAAGATGAGGATGGAGAGATAAGACACAAAAGTGTATTATTGGGTATTAATGGCACAGGAAAAAGCACTGTACTAAGGGCTATAGCTCTAATTACCTCTGGAGGTTCTTCTTTAGGAGAATTGATTGGCAACCCAAAACAGTGGGTTAAAAAAGGCAGAAAAAGCGGCTCAATATCTGCCACACTTCGAACAATCGACAATAAGAAAAAGGATGTGGAGATAAAAATATCGAACACAGACTCTTTAACAAACATTATAACCAGAAATGAAAAAAGCTTACTTAGCGTAGATAAATTATTAAAAGATTCGAAAAACAATTATTTTACTGTAGCTTATGGCGTGAGTAGAAGAACCGGAGAAAATTTATTTAGAAGGAAATCCAGTAATTACGACTCAAACCGCTCCGAAAATGTGGCCACCTTATTTAGTAGCGATGCTTATTTGTTTCCTTTAGAATCTTGGTTAATGGAAACGGCTTACTTCGAGGGTGAAAGCTCAATCGGTTTAATCTCCGATTCTCTTAATAAGCTTCTCCCTAATATCGAATTTAATAGAATTGATAAATCTGAGAGAAAAATATATTTTTCGACACCAGAAGGTGAAATTGATTATGAAAGCTTAAGCGACGGTTATAAAATTACAGCCAATTGGTTTGGGGACTTATTATACCGCATCATTCAAAATTACAAAGATTACAACAACCCCTTAGATGCTAGTTTTTTACTTTTAATTGATGAAGTTGGCTTGCATTTACACCCAAGCTGGCAAAGAAAAATAATGGTTACTTTATCTAACTTATTTAAAAACGCCCAAATTGTATCCACAACCCATTCCCCATTTGTAGCGCAACAATGCGACGAAGGAGAGCTTTATACAATAATGCAGAATACAGAAAATAAAAAGACAGAAAACTTAAATTTATATAATTTTGAAGGCAATCCTGGCAAATTGCTCATCAATCAAATAGTTATGTCCGATATTTTTGGATTAAAAACCGATGAATCTGTTTATGTAGAAAATCTAAAAACAAAGTATGAATCTCTAAAGCAAGACAATAAAACTCAAAGCGAAGAGTACGAAACTGTAGTTAAGAAATTAAGCGAGCTTCCTACAAATTTGACTGAAAATAAGAAACAACAATTGTTTTCTGAAGACTACCAAAATTTGATGTCGAAAATTAAAAACATGCTATAGAGCAAACTATTATGGTAAAACTCGAACGCATTACAGACCATACATTCCCTTTAAACTTTCATGATGGTAAAAGATTAGAATGGGAGTTAGAGCTTTTAAAAAACGAAATTTTAAGGCAAAAAAAGCAATTAGAAAAACACAGTTTTGCATCTCATAGATGGAAAGAAGCGAAACCCCAATTAATTAGAGAAACCAATGGAAGGTGCGCGTACTGTGAGGTACGGTTTAACGCTGTTGCTTATGGAGATGTGGAACATTACCGCCCTAAAAAAATTTACTGGTGGTTGGCTTACAGTTATGATAATTATTTGCCATCCTGCCAGCTTTGCAATCAGAAATTTAAAAAAGATAAATTTCCTGTAAAATATAAAGCGCTTACACCTCCTAAAATTTCGAAAAATTATACCAGTGCTAAGCTTAAAACTTTAGCTGGTAAAATTACACCCAACCCTATCGACATAGATTCTGGTTATTCTTACGATTTATTCTACAAAGATTACTTTAAAGAACGCCCTTATTGTATCAATCCTTATTACGAAGATCCTGCCTTATATTTTTCATATAAATTCGACGATATCTCCAGAGAGGTGGAGATTGTGCCAAAAAAACGAAGCCTAAAAAAATATGTAGACGAAGCCCATAACGTATATGGCCTTAATCGAAAAGAACTAAAAGTTATGCGCTACAAAACGTTTTTCGATTACAGATTGGCTAGAGCTATACTGCAAAGCAATTCTGCCGAAGACACCTTAGTTCTAATGGCAAAACAAGCTATACAAATGCTACTTAATGGTAGTGGTGGTTTTATTGGTATGATTCTATTTTTTGAAAAGCAAGATTGGGATGTTATAAAAATAGCAGACTAAACCCATACACCCTAAAGGCCCCAATCCTTGTAATTAGAAGATGCTTCTAACCTTCGCTCAAGTTTGTCTTCCAATTTTGGAAAAAAATCTATTCCTGTTAACTGCTCTATAGTGTCTACAGAAACAACCAAACGCTTTAAAGGCACTCTAAAGTTTTTATGAGGAACCAAAAAACCTATCATTTTTGGCCTACCAGAATTCATGTCTATTAAAACCTTATAAAACTGTTTTGGTACAGCAACATGCTCTGTACCTATAACTTTCATTTCGCCTTTTAAAACACCTCCAGTAACAACAAATACGCCGTTATATTTGCGAGCCCAGTATCTAACTTTTTGTTCTAAAACATTCCAAATACCAGAATTAAATTGATGTTCTTGAGGAGAGATGTTGCTTGTTAAAAAAGTTTCATCATGTGCTGCTTTACTGTAACGTCTGTCTGCTGCTGGGCATAAGTGCCCTCTATCGTATCCAGAATTTTTATAATTACGCCAATTTGCAGCCCCTGTTTTTACAGCTCTGTCAATTTCGAAATAAGGCCGTTTGTAATGTGTTTTAGATAAATGCGTTTTCTTTAACTCGTAAGCAACCCATTCTGCTTGTTCGTAGGTTTCGTTATACGATAAAGAGTAACCATTATGGTGTACAACTTGTCCTGTTGTGCTTGTGGGCAAAAAAAACGTATTTGTTGCCGCCTTTTCCTCTACACCCTTATCTATTATTTCCTTTTGGGCATCTTCAGTTAAAAAGTAATCTACAGCATAAACGCCCAGTAGTATTATAACTGCAATTACCGATAATATGCGTTGCTTAGTCATTTTTAAACATAAATTCTAAAGGTTCACCAATAGTAAAATTAGGAAAACTTATACCTAATAACGCAGATACTGTAGGTGCTATATCTGTTACCTCAGTTTTTTTAAACGTACTGCCTTTTGCTATACCTTTCCCGTAAAATAATAGAGGCACATGAGTGTCGTAATTTAGACCGCTACCATGCGTAGATCCTTTTTCAGGATAGCTAATATAAGCTGGTGTATTAACAACAATAACATCTCCAGAGCGTTTTTGGTTGTAACCGTTTTGCAAAAGCGCTTCTATACCTTGGGTAAAGCTTGCCGATGCCAAAGTTGTAGCTGTGTACACCTTAGAAACGTGTTCGTATTCTAGCTGCTCATTTAAAATTTCTTTCTGTACATCCTCTAAATTCAAACCCAGTGTTTTTACTACTTTCTTATTTAAAAAAATTTGATTATTACTTACGTTTTCTACAAGATCCGTTGTACCATAAGTGTCTGCTAAAAAAGTATTGAAGGCTTCTGCTCGCTTTTCTGTATCTAAATACCCTGCTGGTAATTTATGCCTTTTCAAATAAGCGGGGACGTGTATTGCGCCATGATCGGCAGTTAAAAACACTGTATATTCATTTTTCCCTACTTTAGCATCTAAAGCCTTTAAAAGGCGTTCCAAATCTTTATCCAAACGTAAGTAGGTGTCTTGTATTTCTTTGGAATTTACCCCAAAATTATGTCCAACATAATCTGTACTCGAAAAACTAACCGTTAGCACATCTGTAATGTCGTCTTTACCCAAGGCTTCTTCTTCAATTGCTCTAATGGTAAAATCTGTAACTATGCTATTACCAAAAGGACTTACTTTAAGAATATCGTAACCTCCATTGTCTTTAGCTAAACGCTTTAAATTATAAGGAAATATTGCTTTAGCCTTTCCTATGTAACCATGCTCAAAGTTTGTGTTGTCTGCTCCACTTTCAGTATAAGTATCAATATCGTATAATGTGTTCCATGTTTTAAGGTAGTCGTCTACTTTTCTAGAAGTATTGAATGCGCTTACCCACTTTGGTAAGGTTTTCATGTAGTAAGAACTAGTTACAAAATTACCTTCTTGTTTTCCTATAAACCAATATGCGGCATTTGCTGAATGCCCTGCGGGTAAAATCGCACCCCTATCCTTTATAGAAATTCCTATGCTTTTCCCCCTAAATTGTGTAAATAATCTATTTTGATCTGCAAACGTAGTGGTAAGCATACGTCTAGGAGACATACGCTCTGCTAAAGCTGTTGTTCCTACCGCTGTAACAGTTGTGTCACTTGCACAGTAGACTGTAGTTTTTGAAATTTTATCGTACCAGTTATTGCTAATTATGCCATGATATTTAGGCGTTGTGCCTGTATATATAGATGCATGTCCAGGCCCTGTATACGTTGGCAAATAATTAAAGTGATTGTTTTTGCAGTTGTACCCTTCGTTTATTAAACGTTTAAATCCGCCCTCTCCATAGGTATCGAAAAAGCGCGTGAGGTAATCGTATCGCATTTGGTCTACAACTATACCTACTACTAATTTAGGTCTTGTGTTTTGACCAAAACTGTACAATGTTACAAACATTGCGCACAGTATATGCGTTATTAATTTAGTTTTACTGAAAAAATTAAGATACATGGCCAGACTATTTTATGGTAAACTAAAGTGTTGTTTTAAGCTTTAACCTAAAAGCTAGTATTATTAAAATTCAAAAATACAGGTATTAATCTATATCTCATTTTAAATTTAGATTAAATGGCTTGGTCTGCGAGCTGTTTACGACTTGGTTTTTACTTTTATTTCGAATAAATTTTACTTTAAATGTTATAATTTTAATTCTAATACTATATTTTGAAAGTGGTGTCTCAGTTTTTTTTAATTTAGCAGAGATAAATATACATATG
Source organism: uncultured Flavobacteriaceae bacterium (assembly GCA_947489085.1). Lineage (GTDB taxonomy): Bacteria > Bacteroidota > Bacteroidia > Flavobacteriales > Flavobacteriaceae > Jejuia. The sequence goes on along the minus strand of CANLCJ010000010.1, from coordinate 70,660 downwards.
ACTTACCTACACAATATAGGCTCGTATTTTTTAATGACGATTGAAATGTTTCGCAAACCCACTAAGTGGTCTGTTATGAAACAACTCATATTAAAAGATATAGACGATTTAATCATTGGCTCCTTAGGAATTGCTGCTTTTATATCATTTTTTGTTGGTGGCGTAATTACCATACAAACAGCACTTAATATAGATAATCCTTTAATTCCAGATTATCTTGTTGGCTATGCTACGAGACAATCTATTATTTTGGAATTTGCACCAACTTTTATGTCGATTATTATGGCTGGAAAGGTAGGTTCTTTTATTACCTCCAGTATTGGGACAATGCGGGTTACAGAGCAAATCGATGCGCTCGAGGTAATGGGCATTAATTCTCTAAATTATTTGATATTTCCAAAGTTTGCAGCTCTGCTTTTATACCCTTTTGTTATTTCTATTGCCATGTTTTTAGGTATTCTTGGCGGTCTGGCCGCCTGCGTTTATGGTGGCTTTACTACTTTTGAATCTTACGTGTATGGTTTACAGGACGATTTTATTGTTTTCCATGTAGTATATGCTTTTATTAAAACACTTGTATTTGCCTTTATATTAGCTACGATACCTTCTTTTCATGGGTATTATATGAAAGGTGGAGCGCTAGAGGTAGGAAAGGCAAGTACCACTTCTTTTGTTTGGACTAGTGTTGTTATTATTGTAATAAATTATTTCTTAACTCAAATGTTACTAAGCTAATGATAGTTGTTGATAATTTACATAAATCTTTTGGAGACACTAAGGTTCTTAAAGGCATTAGTACAAATTTTGAAAAAGGCAAAACCAATTTAATTATTGGGCAGAGTGGATCTGGTAAAACTGTGTTTTTAAAATGTTTACTTGGCTTGTTTAATTACCAAGAAGGTTCTATTGCTTACGATGGAAAGGTTTTGGCTAAGCTATCTGAAAGTGAAAAACGCGATATTAGAGCCGAAATTGGGATGGTATTTCAAGGAAGTGCCCTTTTCGATTCTATGACTATTGAGGAAAATGTTATGTTTCCGCTTAGAATGTTTACAAAACAAAGTAAGAGTGAAATGCGAGATCGTGTGGATGTGGTACTTAATCGCGTAAATTTACCAAACGCTCACAATAAAATGCCTAGCGAGGCTTCTGGTGGTATGCAAAAGCGTGTTGCCATAGCTCGTGCTATTGTTAACAATCCTAAATATTTATTTTGTGATGAGCCTAATTCTGGATTAGACCCTAAAACCTCTATTGTTATTGATAATTTGATTCAGGAAATTACAGATGAATACCAAATTACCACCGTAATTAATTCTCATGATATGAATTCTGTTATGGAAATAGGAGAAAAGATTATTTTCCTAAAAAATGGTTTAAAAGCTTGGGAAGGCTCTAATGAAACTATTTTTAAAACTGAAAACGAAGCGGTTACTGATTTTGTATATTCCTCTAATTTATTTAAAAAAGTACGCAAAATGTACATAGAAGAGAACGAATAAAATTCTCTTCTACGCTATTTTTATTTTTAGTTAATACGCTTAACGACCAAGGTATCTAACTTCAATTTATACTTTAACCATTTTTCTAACTTGGTTTTATCTTTAGCTCGAGAGTTTTCGTTTGAAATAGAATCTACCCATTTAACTTGAAAAACTGGAAGTGTATCTGTTTTAGAAAAATTTGAATGTATTACGTTTGCAAAAGAGATTTCTGCTATTGCATCGTAGTTTATTTTTAGCTCTTTGCTAAGCGCATCGAAAGCAAAAGTATTTTTCTCATATTTAGACAACTGCTGTACTTTACGCTCTAAATATGCTATTTTTTCGGTTTGAGATAATATATCTAAAGAATCTCTTGTTCTTAACTCTCTCATATACCTAAAGTTGTCTATACCTTTACTCCTACTTTGGTTAAAAATAAGCTCTGTGCATCCTGCTAAAGCTGGATAGTCGGATAGGTTTTTGCGTAATATGGCTATTGTAGTTTCTGGTATTTCATCTAAACCAAAAGAGTTTAAAAGAATCATATTATCGTTATCGCCACCATATTTATAAGACGAGTTATTTTTAATATAATCTGAGTGTGGCAATGCACTAAGTTCGTTTTTTATAAATAGATCTGCATCTCTTTTAAAATTACTTTCTTTATAGACGTCTACAAACGTAAAACTTGCAGGAATCATTACTACTATTGCTAATAAGGTTGCTATTCTAGAGATAAATCGTCGTCTTTTAGAATTGGCATATTTTAGCATTGGAAATCTTAACAATTTAAGTACCAAAAACGTAGCTAATGCTATAAAAATAGTGTTTATGGTAAAGAGGTACATGGCCTGTCCAAAATACACGAAATTAGCCTTAGCAAGTCCATAACCTGCTGTACATAAAGGTGGCATTAAAGCCGTGGCAATAGCCACACCAAATATTACAGAGGCTATTGTTCCTTTTTTTGTCCGCGCAATTATAAGTGCCAGCCCTCCAAAAAAGGCTATTAGCACATCTCTAATATCTGGTTTAACACGACCTAGAAGCTCGCTAGTATCTTCACTTAAAGGGAAAAATCTAAAAAATAAAAATGCAGTTAACAAACTCAACACAATCATGGTTGCGAGGTTTATTAATGAGCGTTTTAATGTATCTACATCGTTAATCGCTATAGATAAACCTACTCCTAAAATTGGTCCCATTAGAGGAGAAATTAACATGGCACCTATTACAACAGCTGTAGAGTTTGCATTAAGCCCTATAGAAGCCACAAATATAGAACACACCAATATCCATGCGGTAGCACCTTTAAAGGGTATGTCTGATTTTATGGCATGTATCGTGGCGTCTCTATCTGTATCTTCCCTAAAGTCTAATAATTCGGTTAAAAATTTGGTAATGCTAGAGAATAAACCTCGAGCTCCTTTTCTAACTTCCGCTTTAGTTTGCTCAACGTTTTTATCTTTTTCTAGACTTTCTCTCTTTTCTTTTTCTTCTGAGAAATTAAATTTACTTTCTTCCATAAGTATTGCATTAGCTTATTGCACGAATATAGCTATTTTACATTTTATGTCACAACTATCCCTTTTTAGTTATAAAAAAGTAGCCTGACAATTTTATACATTAGAATTGCATTAAAAATATTATGTTAAACACTCTACACCAGACTAATAACAATTTGAATTGTTCTAAAATCAAAGTATTCCTTGATATACTTGTAGAACACCATAAAACTAAAATAGGTTAAATATTAAATAGATTACTTATAAGTACAACCTTATAATAAGGAGTATAGCGCTAAAAAAAATCTATTCTCAGACTTCTTAATGGAACATAAGCACTTTTTTATGCTTTAGCTAGGTTATAACTGCAATTCAATCAATACTCAAGTTAAGAAAGGAAAGTCTCTTCTCAAACAGGGCTAAAACATGAAATTAATTACGAGGCTCTTTGGATTAACAGGTTAAAAACACCATCCCTACCTCCCATTTTCAACCTTCTAATTGCATGATTTTTTAGATGAAATTAAAAAATGAACATAAAAAATGAAAAATGAGCAGGAAATTAAAAAATGAGCAGGAAAATTAAAAAAATGAGCAAAAGCTTCGATGAGATATAGGGTAGGTTTGCACCGTGATCACAACAAAACAAATTTTTAAACTTTATAACATGAAAATAATAACAACAAAACAAATTTTTACATTATGTTTCATAATGTTTTTAGCTTCATCATGTCAAACAGATGAAGATCAATTACAAGGAAATGGCCCGCAATCTGTACTTGCAAACAATCCTGACGTAAAATTTGAAGCCTTTCTTGATGAATTAGAAGCCGAAGGCGCTAAAATACAATACGACGAAAACGGAGAACTCATTATAATAGCACCCTCTTACGTTGGTTCTGAAAAATACATTAGAGAACAAGATTTAGAAATAATTGAGGAACTAGGTTTAAGTTCTAAAACCGCTAAACAAAGTGGTTTAGGCCTAGAACGTTGGCTTGCAGAACAAGATGATTGTGGAGGCCATACGGAAAGAATGCATTTTGATATACAATACCCTTCACTTCAAAGTAGAGTTATCAACGACCCAACCACTAATGTTGCAACTTCATTTTGGTTTTTTGGTAAAACAAGTTTATCGAGACCAACCATATTAAGTGCTATTAAATGGGGTTACGACCACATGAAAAGTAAAAATATGAGACAATGGTCCTTTATTCCAAATCAAGTTCATAACAACAAAATGCAACTTGGCGGAGGATATGATGGCAATAATGGTAAAGGAAAAGCTATGACAAATGTAAAACATCTTAACTTAAATATTGCTACAGTTGGCAACCAAGGGAAATGTTTTTTACAAACAGCTTTCCCATCAGATAAGTCAAACAAAAGACGAGAAGCTTTTTTTCCCAGACGTGACGAGTTATAATCAACAAATACATCTACATTACACAAACATTATATAAACATGAAATTATTAAAATCAACAGTACTGCTTTTCTTGTGTGCGCTACTTGCTACATCTTGTGCAAATGAGCAAGAAGAAATATCTAACGATGTGGAATTACAAGAAGCGGAGAAAACTCAAGGTTCTCAATTAATTAAAAAATTTATTGAAGATTACGGTCTAGAAAATATAGAAACGCTAATTAAAGATGGTGTTAGCTATTCTTTAAATGCAACATATACTAGTGCGGAAGCGGAAGCACTTATAAATACATACAAAAAAACCATGTCATACTCTGAAGGTTTCGAAGGCGAATTGTATTTAGACCTAACAGAAGACGAACATCTGGAGCTTACAAAAGCAATAGTTGAAAAACTTAAGGCAGAAATGTTAGAGATATATGACGATGAAGTTCTAGAGCTATCTGAAGACGATAACTTAGTAAGCGGAAAAGGAAAGAAAAAGAAGAAGAAAAAGAAGAAAGGGAAAAAAAAGAAAAAGAAGAAAAAAGGAAAAAAACAAGATCAAGGCGTACAAGCACTTACCATAGGAGTTGATATAGTAAGTTCAAATTTAAAATCTTTTAAATCCAAGCCTGCCATAGCCATTTTTCAAAAAAGCAGTAAAGATCCTAATAATAGACAAGTTTCCTATCCTTTTGCCGTGGGACATGGTTTCATAGAGAAAACATTCCAAGACCATATTACTAGAGTATCGGTTTATAGCGATCCCGTTGGCACAAAAAAAAGCGGCTTTTCAGTATCTGTTTGGAATGAAAATTCCAAAACAAACCTAGGTCAAAATCTTAATGGTTTTTCTAGAAAAACCTATTTAAATTTTAGATTTACCAAAACAGGTAATTCAGTTTTTTTTAATGCCTCAAAAAAACAAGCTATTTTTAATGTTAAGGTAAAACTAAAATAGTCCTCTAAATCGCATCTATCTAATTACACAAAAAACGCTGTCTAAAAAATATTTTAGACAGCGTTTTGCTATATCACATTAAGCGGGTAACGTTGAAAGTATCGTGGGTAAAACTCTCGATACTTTTTTGTTTCATTTTAAGTTTATTTACTTTATAAAGGAAACTTTTAAAAAGCTTGAAGGAGAATTTGATGACAAATTATAAGTTATAACAAGCTGCAATAACCCAACAATAGCAATGCTCGTTATAGCGCTATTTATAAGAAGGTAAAACAGTTTTTGAAGAAATAAATATTAAGGCGACTTCAGATAAACAAAACAGTTTTAATCTAACGATTTAGTTCCTAAAAATACTGGTATGACAATAGGTTCGCAAATACAATTATCTGGATAGATAGATTCACTTTTTAAGTTTATGAGAACTCCAAAGTATCAATAAAACTATATGAGTATTCCCGTAGGACAGCTCAGAAAGACAAAAAAAAGAAGTCTTTGGTTCGATTGGCAAGAACGAATTAGCTGCATTTTAAATGAGTTTGTTAATCTATATAAAGCCGTAGGCGTTCAAGATTTGCTAATCGCGGCTACAAATGTTATTAAGAACGTTTCTCCTAAGTATAAGACACGAATATATGTAATTCATAAAATTAGAAATACTTGTGGGCGTGTTGCATAGAAGTATAAAAAAGCTCGTATAGAACATAGAAAAACATGTATAATCCGTCTATTTAAAATACGACCAAGACCGCTTTTGGATGGTTTTACAATCAAACGAGAGGATAACTATTCTCACACATTTACGGGTAATAATTTCGTGTAAATATGCTGAGTTATGTTTCGATAGTCTAAGGTAAAAAATTAAAGTATGACAGTCGTTAGGGTTTCCTTTTTAATGCAAAAAAAATAGAAAAGAAACTATATATATCAGATTTTTACTTACAAACAGTATCACATTATTAAAAACTGAAGAGAATTGGGACGAATGGACCATTTTCTTTACGTTTGCTTTAGAAATTAGAAAGATAATTTGAACCACAAACCTTATTAATAAAATTAGAAAACACAAAAAGACATTTTAATTCGTAAATGAATGAGTTTTTTTTAAAACTCACTTTTTTCTTGTAGAAGTAACTAAAAATGGTCGATGCTTATTAGAAATTGGTGTATTTATTAACTTACTAGATTAATATGCGTTAATAAATATTGTTTTGGAGAAACTCCAAATACAATTTTAAAACTTTTAGAAAAATACGATAGGCTTAAAAAACCTGTTTGCAAGGCTATTTCTTGTATGTTATATTCTCTTTCTTGTAGAAGCTGTCGTGCCAATTTTAGACGGAAATAAAGTATGTATTGAACCCCCGTCATATCTGTTAATCCTTTTATTTTGTCTCGAAACATTATTTGAGTTAAATTGAGGTTTTTACATACTGCTTCTACCGTAATACAATCTTCTTTTTTACACTTTTCAATAATAATCGCATTTACTGCATCTAGAAAATGTTCTTTTTTTGTTTGTATATTATTTAATGCAGCTCTTCTAGGTATAACAAGTTTTTCCTGTTCTATAACTTGATGTATCTTACAGACTAAGCGTGTAGGAACTGTTAGTACACGTGTTACTAAAGGATCGTTTAACAAACTTACAGGTAACATTGTATCTTTATCATCTATTAGTAATAATAGTGGAATTTCGATATTTTTATCAGCTACTCTCTTGTATGAACTAAAAGCCGTGCGATCCATTAGTATTGCATCTAAACTTAAATCTTGTACAGCATCTGTTATCGCATCAAATGCTATAAAATACAGAATAAACTCTGATTTTAAAGCATTTAATTGCTCTGTTTTCAGAAATTCAAAATCAAAAAAACAACCAAGATTTTTTTTAGTACCCATTACTTTTTTTTGCAAAGATATAGATGACTTTTCTTGGAATGATGCCTTTTAGGTAAGCTAAGAGTAATCTTAGGTAGACGATTTTTATTAAATGCATGCCAATTATATAATATAAGCATCAATAACACATCTCAAAAAAAACATTAAAAAACTTATAATCAATAATTTACATAAAAACAAATCTAATTTGGTTAGACAAAAACGTATTAATTATCATATAATTAATGTTAAAAAAACTTCTAAAACTCATTATATTTCAGTTTGTTGTATTTTAGGTGAAATAGATATAATTTGAATACTTTCAAACTCTCTTTCAGCATTTTACTAACAAACAACACTCTTTTAACCTCTAAATTAATTTTAAATAAGTAAAATATGGCTATACAAGCTTTCTAAAGGTAATTATAAATATTTTCTTCTAGACCACCTCCAATACCGCTATAACAAATACTTTATATAAAACAATTACCAGTTTCATCAAAATTTATGCGTAAATTATACATTTTCTCTTATCGGCTATACCATCTGCAGAACACAAAATTAACTGCAACGATCTTTCTCGTTTAAATAAAACATTTTATCCGTAATGTTCGCCAAATTTATCTTTTACCTTTTGTAATGTCTTTTTAATATCCTGCTCTTTTGTTTTTGGATATATAAGCAATACTTCTTCTTTATCTACGATAATAAAATCGTTTAAGCTGTCTACTACAACTATTTTGTCTTTTTCTGTGCGTATCATGTTGCCCGATGCATCTTCGGTTAAGGTTCTTGCATTTACAACAGCGTTATTGGCTTCATTTTTATCAAGTTTATCATACAAACTCCCCCACGTTCCCAAATCGTTCCAGTCGAATTCTGCAGCAATAACATAAACGTTTTTAGATTTTTCCATTATGGCATAATCTACCGATATGTTCTCTGCGTTAGGGTAATTTTCTTTTATAAATTCTGCTTCGTCAGGTGTGTTGTACGTTGCTATACCTTTTTCAAAAAGCTCGAATAACCCTGGTTGGCTGGCTTTAAATGCGGCTACAGCACTTCTTACGCTCCACATAAATATACCTGCATTCCACAAAAAATTACCTTGACTGATAAACGTTTTGGCCGTTTCATAGTCTGGTTTTTCTCTAAATTGATGTACTGCTTTTAGAGTTGAATTGGTGTTTTTATCAAATTCTATGTAACCATAACCTGTGTTAGGAAAAGTAGGTTGTATACCTAGCGTCATTAACGCGTCATTTTCTTCGCAAAAATTAAATGCATCTTTCACGTTTTTAGAAAACGTTTGTTCGTCTTCTATCCAGTGGTCGCTTGGTGCCACTATCATTACCGCATCTGGGTTTTCTTTCTGAATTTTTAAAGACGCATATAAAATACATGGTGCCGTATTTCTCATGGCTGGCTCCAATACAACTTGGCGTTGTTCTACCTCTGGAAGTTGTTCTAAAACCAAGTCGTTATAACGCTCGTTAGTTAAAATTAGAATATTTTCTTTGGGTATTAGGTGTGTTAATCGTTGAAACGTTTTTTGTATTAACGTATCTCCTGTACCCAACATGTCGTGAAACTGTTTAGGATAGTCTTGGGTACTTACTGGCCAAAATCGAGATCCTACACCTCCTGCCATTAATATTGCGTAATAATTTTTATTCATTAATCTAGTTTTATAAGTTCGACTTCTGCATTGGGGTTAAATAAATAAATTCTGCCTGTTTGTAATTCGACACACTCAAAACGTTTTACACGTTTGCGTCCCATTTTAAATACTTTTCCATTATACAATTTAAAATCATGCCCCATGGGCACCTCAAAAACATAAGTTTTGTCGTTTGGCGTATCGAATTGCTTTAGTGCTAAAGCAAGTTTAACGTCTGTATCGCTACTTGCTTTTGGGTTTTTAAAATGATTTGCCAATACAGGCAGCACAATTTCTGGAAAAATATCTGGATTAATAAATGGCAACATTAAATATTGAAACGTGCGTTTCCATTCTATGCCGTGCGGCTTTATGTGCCTTCCATGAGTTTTAAATGCTTCGAAATGGGATATTTCGTGAATTAAAGTTATTAAAAATCTATACGGATTTAAGTTAGCGTTGATTGTTATTTGGTGCTTGCCATTTGGTAACTGTCGGTAATCCCCATGCCTGGTTTTACGTTCTTTTTTAATTTTTACCGAAAGATTATCGTGCTCTAGAAGTGTGTTTACTCTAGATATTGCATGCTTAGGAATATAGTTTTGAAGTTCTATTTGCATTATTGCTAAAATAACGTATTTCTTTATAAGAGAGAATTTGTTTTGTAAGAAATAAACTTCTTTCGCGTTAATTTGTTTAAATGAGCTTTAAAAGTTCATCCATTTTACTAAATGTTTTTGTGGCTAGTGCGCTTAGGTTGTTATTGTAATCGTGTTCTGTATAGCCAAAAACATCAAACCCTCCTGCTTTTGCTGCTTTTATTCCTGGCAAGCTATCTTCTATAACCAAACACTCCTCTGGTTGAAATCCCATAGCTTTTGCTGCCCATAAAAACACATCTGGTTCTGGTTTCCACTTACCTATTGTGTAACAGCTAAAAATATGCTTTTCAAAAAAAGGGAGTAGTCCTGTTGTTTCTAAATTTAAACGTATTTTATTTTCTGGGCCGCTGGAAGCTACACAAAACGGTATATTTAATGTTTTTAAAAGTGTTTTTACGCCTTTAATTGGTTTTAGTTGCGCTTTAAATGCTTTAAAAGTTTTAGAGCGGTATTCTAACTCAAAATTTTCTGGAAGTGCCTTGCCAATACGTTCTGCTATATATTGCATACAGAATGTCATAGATTTTCCTTTGAGCTCTAAAAAAGCCCTCTCGAATTTTATTTCTGCTCCTAAAGTATTAGCCATTTCCACCAAAGTTCCAATGGCTATAGATTCGCTATCCACTAAAACACCATCGCAATCGAAAATAATACATTTGTATTTAGACATTTTAAGGTGTTGAATTGGAAACTTGTAGCAATTTACCATTGTAAAACTTGTGTCCTCTTAAGGCAAAATTTAAAATATAGCTCGCCATTTCTAATGCCGTGGTTGGGGCTTTATATCCTGGAAATGCTTCTTCTAACATTTCGGTTTGTACAGCGCCTAATGCTAGTACATTGAAGGCTATATTATTGTCTTTATATTCTTCTGCCAGTAATTCGGTTAGTGTAATAACCGCCGCTTTACTGGAACTGTAAGCAGATAATCCTGCAAATTTCATACTACCTTGTACACCTCCCATGGAACTTATATTAACAACATGACTCCCTTTACTTAAATAAGGTAATACGGTTTTAATTAGTTCTGATACGCCATACACGTTCGTTTTATACACGTATTCGAAGTCTGAGAGTGTAGTGTCTAAAAAAGGTTTATTTAAAAGCGCACCAGCATTATTAATCAACACATCTACGTGTCCCCATTCTGCTTTTATAAAATCTGAAACCTTCTTATAAGCCAAATTATCGTTTAAATTAAACGAAAAACAGGAGACGCCACTTATTTTCAAAGCCTGGATAGGTTTCTCATTTCTGGAAAGCGCAAGTACTTTGTGCCCAGCTTCTGCAAATAATTTCACCAATTCGAATCCTATACCTCTACTGGTACCTGTTATTATTATGTGTTTACTCATTGCTTCTATATTTAAAATGCTACAACCCGAATTTTACGTGTGGTGTACACTATAATGTCTCGAAATAAAATTGCAACGAACCAAAATTAATGAAATTAGAATATAGAAAATATAAAACTTTTGTTTATTACTTATTAAAGATAGACTGCATTGTATTCTATACACACTATTGCTTCCCTTTTAAGGCTCATTTTTCAGTTCTACGAGACTTCTTAGGGCAATACCAATCAAGCATTCGTTTATTTGCATCAGAAATTTAGTATAGCAGTATTGTATTGGTTTACACGAAATGAAAAAGAAAAATTATTGCTATGTGTTTGGTTGAGATTCGCTTCTCCTGCTACGATTTGTTAAAGGATTAACAACAAAGACTAGTGGGAGGGCAATCTTTTAAAATCTAAATTATGCTTTAGAAATACTATTGCATCTTAAAAGCCCTTAACGACGTTTTAACGTGCAATCGGGGCCAAATAAAAAATAATGTGGTTACAAATACTCAAAACATAAAAGCACTTTTTTTAATGGCTAATTTCTCCTTATATTTTTTCTTCACTACTTATAATATTTAGGGGAAATTTACCTTTAGTTGGAGTTGGTATTGCAATCTTACCTTATAGGATACTTTCTTTGATTAACTAGTTGATAGCTTGGGGACACTTGGTAAGTGTCCTCTTTTTTTGCCCTAAGTAGCTATTATATCGTCTGTAGCAACCTATATAAAATTAAACTTAATCTGTTCTAACAGAATTAATTTTAGCTTTAATCGAATCGAATGGCCTTTACAGGAGAGATTTTTGTTATAATAAAAGAGGGAATTAAAAGCATTAGTAAGCACAACACCAACGTACCTACATTTAATGCTACAACATAACCCACACTAATATATACAGGTGCTTCTGTTACGTAGTATACACTCGGGTCTAGTGGAAATATTTTAAAATATTTTTGCGCAAATAAAATGCCTAATCCTAATACGTTACCCCAAAACAACCCTAAAACGATAAGATGAGAAGCGTTATATAAAAATAATTTTCTTACGCTCCAATTAGAGCTGCCTAGCGCTTTTAAAATCCCTATCATTTGTGTGCGTTCAAGAATTAATACTAACAGTGCTGTTATCATATTTATTCCCGCTACTAAAATCATAATTCCTATAATGCCGTAAATATTCTTATCAAATATTTTAACCCATTCTATAATAGAATAAAATTTATCGTTAATGGTTACTGTATTTAATGTAGATGGGGTGTTTTGAAACACTTCTACACCTAAGCGGTCTATATCATCATAGTCTTTTATAAACACTTCAAAATTACCTATTTGGTTCTCATCCCATTTGTTTATACGCTGTACATGCCTTAAATTACCTACTAAATACGTGGCGTCGAAGTCTTGAAATCCAGAGTTGTATATCCCTACTATCTTTAAACCTACACTACTAATCGGTTTTTTAGAATCTTCTTTTAAAAAGTGCATTTGAAACCTATCGTTTAGCTTAAAATTTAAACGATCTGCCAGATATTTCGAGACTAGAACCTCTTCGCTCCATTTGGTATCGAAACTCGGTATACGGCCTTGTACTATAAATTCTTCAAAATATTTCCAATCGTATTCTTTTCCAACACCTTTAAAAACAGCGCCTTCAAAAACACTATCTGTCATAATAACCCCAAAAATTGTAGCTACGGCCTGTATATGCGAAATACCATCTACGGTTTTAAAATCTGGATAAAACGAGGCTGTTTTATCATCTAAAGTTATAGGGAAAATACTTTCTTGGGAAGCATTGCTATCATAATTAGTTACAGATATATGGCCATTAAAAGCCACCACTTTATCTCTAATTTTTTCTTGTAAGCCTATTCCTGTTGCTATAGCTATCATCATTACCACCATACCTACAGCTATAGCGGCTATTCCAATTTTTATTATTGGTGCCGATATGCTACTTTTATACGCTTTAGTGCCAATAATGCGTTTTGCTATAAAATACTCGTAATTCAAATTACTATATGCGTTTTAATGTTTCCAAAAATACAGTTTTCCCAATAATAATTGGAATGATTTTAATATTGATTTCCTGTGGTTCGAAAACAACAAATAAAATATCTATTGACAATCAAGAAAAAACAACGGCTGTATTAGTTAAAGATACTAAAGCTATTCGTCTTGGCGCAAATAGAACAGAAAATTATTTAACACTTTTAAAAAATAAGCGTGTTGGTGTTATAGCAAACCAAACCTCCGTAATTTTAAAATCTACAAATAACTTAAATGCGTATGGAAAGCAGCCTTATACACATTTAGTAGATTCTCTTGTAAAACTTAATATTAAAGTAACAAAAGTTTTTGCTCCAGAGCACGGTTTTAGAGGCAAGGCAGATGCGGGAGAACATGTTAAAAACGGTATTGACACCAAAACGCAGCTTCCTATAATTTCGCTTTATGGAAAAAATAAAAAGCCTTCTTTAGCGCAACTAAAAGATTTAGATATTCTCATTTTCGACATACAAGATGTTGGAGCGCGCTTTTATACTTATATTTCTACACTTCATTTTATAATGGAAGCCTGTGCTGAGGCCAACAAGCCCCTTTTAGTGTTGGACAGGCCCAACCCCAATGGGCATTATATAGACGGCCCCACTTTAGAAATACAACACAAAAGTTTTGTTGGCATGCACCCAATTCCTGTTGTACATGGCATGACTATAGGCGAATACGCCAAAATGATTAATGGTGAAAAATGGCTAAGTGGTAGTAATACATGCCAACTCACTGTAATCCCTATGCTGCATTACACGCACACTACTCCTTATGTTTTACCTATAAAACCAAGTCCTAATTTGCCAAATGCTACCGCTATTTCGCTTTATCCTAGTCTTTGTTTTTTCGAGGGTACTACGGTTAATGCTGGTCGAGGTACGTCTTTACAATTTCAAGTTTTTGGAAGCCCTTATTTAAATCCAGACCACTATGCTTTTAATTACACCCCCGTATCTAATGCCGGCGCCAAACACCCAAAGCATAAAAATGTACTTTGTTATGGTAAGAACCTATCTAACAGTTCCAAATTATCTGCTTTAAATTTAGAATGGTTAATTGAAGCTTATAAAAATACGTCCCAAAAAAACAAATTCTTTAATTCGTTTTTTACCAAACTGGCTGGCACAAAAACTTTACAAGAAAATATAGAGAATGGCATGTCTGCCGCTACGATTAAAGCGTCGTGGCAAGAAGGCTTAGATGCTTTTAAAATTACAAGACAAAAATACTTAATTTATAAATAGTGGTTTTATAACTTAATACGTTGTTTCATAGCTTCTACAATATTAAATGCTGCTGGGCAAATAGCGACGTTTTTTAGCGTTAAATTAGAGATTTGCTGAAACTTTTTTCTATCGGTATGCGGAAATTCTCTACAGGCTTTTGGGCGTACTTCGTATATCGAACAATAATTATCTGCGCCTAAAAATGTACATGGCACTTCTTGCAAGACATAATCGTTTTCCTCATCTACTCTTAAATATTGAGATATGAATTGCTGTGGTTTCATTTTAAAATATTTAGAAATACGGTCTACATCTTTATCTGTAAATAAAGGGCCTGTTGTTTTACAACAATTAGCGCAGGTAAGGCAATCTGTTTTATTAAACTCTGCCTCATGCAATTCTTGCATTATATAATCTAATTGCTTTGGTGCTTTCTTTTTGAGTTTGGAAAAGAATTTTTTGTTAGCGTTATGCGTATCTTTGGCACGTTTTGGAAGATGTTTTAAAATGTCTTGCATGCCGCAAAAATACTATTTTTAGTTGATCTAAAAACTTACACTTGCAACAATGAAAGATCTTTTTGGCAATGCTTTAATCGATTATTATAATGGTAATTATACTGAAGATATTATAACTTCTACAAGTATTTCTGAAGAAGATATTTTACCTCTGCCTTATTTATTTAGAGATTATAATGCTATGCCTGCACTGGAGCAAAAAGCATTGCAAATGTGCAAAGGCCATGTTTTAGATGTAGGCTGTGGCGCTGGCAACCATAGTTTATATTTACAAGAAAAAAACATTGCGGTTAGTGCTATAGACATGTCCAAAGGTGCTGCAAATGTGGCAAAACGTCGTGGGGTTAAATCCATTGAACATAAAGCGCTATTAAAAGAAACAAGAACATTCGATACCATATTGCTTTTAATGAATGGTACTGGCATTTTTCAATCTTTACAACATGTTGCTACCTATTTAAAACACTTAAAGGCTTTACTTAACCCCAATGGCAAAATTCTAATTGATTCGTCTGACATAAAATACATGTACGAAGATGAAGATGGTGGCTATTGGATGAATACTAATGCGAACTATTACGGGGAATTAGACTATTTTTTAAGTTATAAAGGCGAAAAAGAATTACCCATGAAATGGCTGTATATGGATTTTGACACGCTTTACATAGCCTGCCAAGCGGCAGGTCTTGACTGTAAATTGGTTCTAGAAGGCGATCATTTTGATTACTTAGCTCAATTGGACTAAAACAGCTTTTCTACTTGCATTAGTGTTAGCATGTGTTTTACATTCTATAATGTCCTATAATCTTAAAGTTAAACAAACAATCTTCTAATACTTGGCCATTACCTATATTATGTACAATTAAATAGCGTTTCGCATCGCTAGATGTTTTGTTAGCCACTATACCTATATGAGTTACTGCTCCTCCTAAGTTCCAGCACACAACATCTCCAGGTATGTAATCTTTAGCATTTTGCGTAATGGGTTGTTCTGCGCCTTGACGTTTAAAATAGGTCATTAAATTTGGTACCCGTCTGTGGTCTATATTTGTATCTGTAGCCTTTAAACCCCATATATTAGGGTAGGCGTTAAAATGAGCTTTCATATCTTCATGCACGTTTTTCTGCAAGTCTATGCCTATCTTTCTATATGCTCTTATTACAACATCTGTACAAACGCCTTTGCCTTTTGGGATATCTCCATTAGGGTAAGGTATAGAAAAATAGCTGGGGTCGTAAATCACTTTTTCTGCTGTAAGTGAAAGCGCAGCACTTTCAAGCGAGGTATTTTGTACCACATTTTGAGCAAAAGATGCCTTTAAACACAAAAACACTAGTATAATACAACTGTAACCTCTCATTTATTCTATTCGGTTCTGTTTATTTTTTATATGATAAGTTAGTAAACTTTCCCCTCTTTAAAAATCAAACTTAAATGTAGCACCTGCTAAAAGCTGCAGGGATTGTACTTGAAAATTTTGCCACCGTTGGTAATCGTTATTTGTTATGTTGTTTACTTTGGCAAATAATGAGATTTTGTCGTTTATATGATAACCGACGTTTGCATTTGCATCGAAAAAACTATCTAGTGTTATTGTATTGGATGTTAAAACCCCTAATTGACTTATAGAAGCCAATCTGTCTTGGCGTTCTCCAACAAAAAACAAATTAGCTCCTGCATACCAATGCGTATTAATTTGATAATCTAACACTAGAGCGCCTTCTATATTTGGTAAATTCCAAGCTTCTTCTTGTCTATCGGTATTGTAATTAAAGTATGTCGCTTTAAGCGCCATTGTAAAATTTCTATTTACGTCCACATTTAGTGCTCCAGCTACCGTTGCTGTTTTTAAATTATCGTAAGCTAAGCCAAATGAGTTTCCAAACTGATAATCTTCTGTAGCAGATTGCTCTGGGAGTGCAATATTATTTATAAATAGTGCCTTATTGTTTTCTGAAGTATAACCTGCACTTAAAGTATAACTCATCGTCTTAGATACTTTGCCCCTTAAACCAAGATCTACCTTATATTCTTGATTTGTTGGTGCTATTGATAGTGTTGGAGATACAAAAGGGTTTTCTGTGGCAAAATTACGATATGTGTTTTGTATAACATCTCCGGTAATTCTACCGTAAGCCACCAAAACATCATTAACTATAGTGTAGGATGCTTTTAAATTGGGGTAAAACAAAAACTTGCTTCCACTATCGCCTTCTATAACGTTAAGGTAATAAATAGACACTCCAAGATTTACCGTTAAATCATCTCGTTCTATTGTGTAAGATGGTGCTCCTCCAACAATAATATTGTTATAATTTATTCCTGTATCTGTAAAATAGCCTCTATCGAACTCTCCTCCTAAATAGTCCAATCGAAATTGTGTTGCTATTTCTTCTCTATTAATGGGGAAATCTACTTTTGCAGTAGCTAAAAAATGAAGTTCTGCCGATTCTTGGTTGTCTCCAAAATACCTAAGCTGCGCTGCTCCAGAATTTATATAGGTGTCTTCGAAATTAAGATCTCCTCCTAAATGCGCACCGAAAAAAGAGTGACCAACATCTAAACTATTCGTAAAGTCTTCTGCGTTAGATAAAGGCTCTGGTAAGCCATACCAATTATAAGTTGCAAATTGCAAACCTGCCTCTGCATTCCATGATAAATCTCTTAACTCTGATGAGTAGTTGGCATTTAATTTGGTATTAGAAAAGCCACTATTTAAAAGGATATCATCAATATCTCCAAAAGAAGAATTATGGTTTACATACCCTCCAATACGTTCTGTCCTGCTTAGGGCGTGATTCAAATAAACATCTCCAACCAGTGTTGTAAAAGACCCCGCCCCTAGCTTTGCATAGTTGTCGTAAAGACGTATTGGTTTCGGTTTCTCTAAGGTGGCTGCTACTCCCTTAGAAGGTGTAAATGTAGAGGCTACTGGAAACGAAAGAATAGTATAATCTATAGTTTTCTTTTTAAGTGCTTCATCATCTTCAAGATTTGGTGTTTCCTTAACTTTAAAAGCATCTGAAATTGATGGCGTATAAGGTTTTACAACATCAATAACTCCTGTCCTCAAAGTATCGCTTTCTCGTTCTTGAGCAAGTGTTGCTGTAACAGTAAAGAGCAATGAAATTAGTGTATAATAAATTTGCTTTCGCATGTGTTTTTTTGTGTGTTTGTAGTTTAGATTTCTTATTAAGATTGTTACTTAGCGTTCTATCCTATTCTGGAAGTACGGATGCGTTGGTTTTAGCTTCCTTTTGCTTAATCGCACTTAATTCCTTTTCTGCTTCTGCTACTATGCCTGGATATTGTGTAAAGTTTTCGATAACACTTTCTAGAATATAAGTGGCTTGATAAGCTTCTCCCAACGCATAAAAATTCTTAGCCATAACAACTAAGCCTTTTGCACTGTAATTCTTGTAGCCAGAATAATCTTTAGCAAGTTGTTGAGCCGCAGTGTTCGAAGCTTCGAAAGCGCCTTCTTTGTGTTTAAAATAAGCATCGTAATACAAGGCTTCTGCAGCTGTAGCTCCTTTAGCTATTTTAGCAACTTCTTTATAAGCTGTCTTCGCTTTGTCTTCATCTCCTGTTTTTATCGCCGAACGTGCAATAATAATTTGAGCATCACTTTTTATTTTATCATCAATATTTATGTTTTGCAGTACTTTATTAGCATATGTTACTGCTGCCTTGTATTGCGTTAGTTGGTAATAAGCTTTCATTAAATTAGACTGTGCAAAAACTACGTTTTGAGAAAAATTTGCTACTGTTTCTAAACGTTGTAACAACGGCGCTGCTGTATCCCAAGATTTGGTTTCCAAATGGTACTGCGACAAACGCAATAAAGCTTCTTCTGTAAATTCACTTTCTGGGGCTTCTATAACTGCTTTATAGTGTGGCGCTGCATTTTCCAACAAACTCTTTTTAAAATACAATTGCGCAATATAAAAGTGAGACTGTAAATTGTGTATGCCTTTAGGAAAACGGTTTAGGTAGTTATTAAACTGTTCTATTGCTTTATCTGTATCACCTTCCAAATACTGCTTTTCGGCAGCTTCGTAAGTTGTGTTATCTAAATCTACATCTGTTACCTCTACATAATCCAAAGTATTTACCCAGGCTGCATATGCATTAACTTGCCCTAAATCTATATAGATTAATCTTGCTGTAGCCACCGCTTGCAATGCCTCTGGAGTACCAGGGTAATTTGATGCTACATCTTTAAATTTTTCTAAAGCAGCACTATTCTTGTTGGCATTATAATGCATTAACCCCTGTCTCAGTAATGCTTTTGGCACAAAAGAACTCATTTTATAAGACGTTCTCAAGGCATCGTAAGCAGCCATTGCTTTATCGGTGTTACCTGCTTTGGCGTAAGAATTGCCTAACTCAAAATAAGCATCATCTCTTAATTTGGATGTTTTGTATGTTGCTACAAAATCTTCAAGAGCTTTAATTTTTTTAGATGCACTTCCCGCATACCCTATACTAATTGCTTTTTGAAAAAAGGGATAATCGTTTTCATTTTTGTTACTTTTAATGGCTTTATCGTAAGCCTCTATCGCATCGTTATATTTGCTAGACACAAAATAAACATCTCCCAATCTTAGGTAAGCATCGTTTACGCGTGCTTCGTCGTTTTTGGCCTCCGAAAGATATGCATTGAAATGACTTGCTGCTTGTAAATAGTTTTTCAACTTAAAATAGGTGTATCCTAGATTGTAATCGACTGTTTTTGTTTCGGTGATACCTTGAGAGCTAATTTGCAAAAATTGCTTAAACCCAACCAACGCATCCTCGTAGTTGGTTAAATTATAGTCTGTTTCTGCTTTCCAAAATATAGCTCTTGCCGTAAACACATCATCTCGAGATACTTTTAAGGACTTATCGAAAAGCTGTTCTGCTTCGTCATATTTATTGTCTCTATAAAGTTCTAACCCTCTATAAAATGCTACTTTTTGATATGCTATTTTTTGTTCGAAACTATTTTTGTTTTCCAAAAGCTCTAATGCCTTTTGGTAATTCTTTGATGTTATATAAGAATCTATTAACAAGCCTTCTACCTCAACTTTATAAGCCGTTTTTGGATATTTTTCTAAATAACTAGACAGCACTTCTGGTGCCGATTGGTAAGGGTTTCCTATATCGTAACTTAGTTTTGCATAATTTAACCAAGCGTCTTCTTGAATTTTAACATTAAAAACCATTTGAGATGCATCTCGAAACGCGTTTAAGGCTTCTTGCTTTTTATCCAATTTCACATAACTTTCTCCCAAATGGTAGTATGCATTTTGTGCTATAGCATCTTGGCCATCTATAATTTTATTAAATTCTGATATGGCATTTTGGTAATCTTCAATTTTATAATAGGCATAACCTAATTGATAAAAATCTGTATTTTTCCATTTTCCTTTTTTGCCTTTATAATCTTTGAGGTAAGGAATCGCTTTTTCATAATCTTCTAGGTTAAAATAACTTTCTCCTATAATTTTAGACAATTCGGAAACTTCTTCTCTTGTACTAGAATTTAATTGTGCTTTTGCTAATTTTATTGCCTCTTCAAACTTGCCTAATTTAAAGTTTAAGTCGGCTTGATAATAGGACAATTTTTCTCGGTAATCACCTTCATCATTAATTTGTTTAAAATAATTGGAAGCTTTATCATAATTATCGGCCTGGTATGCCATATAACCAATGTAATATTTGGCTTGAGCGCCATGTAACTTAGAATTTTCTACTTTGGTTAGATATGTTTTGGCTGTTTTATATTGCTTTGTAATAAATGCGGTATATCCATTATTGAAATAAAACTGTTCTCTATCGTTTAAAGATAAAGCACTTTCGTCTACTTTGCCATACCACTTTTGAGATCGGGCATACTTCGCGTTTTTAAAGTAAAAGTCTGCTACATCTAAATATGCTGTGTTGCGCTTTGTACTGGTAGGGTATTCTTGCACAAAATCACTAACAAGTTTGTCTGCGTTTTGTTGATTTAAACGCACCGCACAATTGGCTATATAATAAGCACAGTCGCCTTTTAACTGCGTTTCGTTTGCGGTTTGCTTTACCTGTTTAAAAAGTGATGTTGCTGCTTGATACTGTTCATTATGATACAAGTTTAGTGCCTTTTGGAAGTCGACTAAATCGTTTGTGTAGATTATAGATTGTTGCCCTGTAACTTGCAGACAAAAGCCTAAAGCTAATATAAATGAAATACTTTTTTTAAAGTTCATTTAGTGTTTGGTTTGTTAGATACATTTTAGAGATAAATATAAGATTTTAGTATTATTAAAAATCCTAATACGCATTCTATTTAAAAATTAAATAGCGCCTTTTTTATTGCTCTCTTTGTTTAACGCTAAAATTTAATTGTAATTATATGTTTTCAACAAAAAATCGCTTTATAAGGCAGTAATAAACTTATTGTACACTTTATAAAAATAGTATCGTTTATGTAATTATACCAATAAAATAATGGTATTGGTTTGCGCCGTTAAAGTTTAAAGTTTAAACTTGTATGCTGAAAGTTAATCTTCTATGTCTGAAACTATATTACAACTTAAAGAAGCCTCTATTTATCAAGGTGAAAGTTTAGTACTCTCTAAAGTTAATATTGAAATTCTTAAAGGTGAATTTGTCTACCTTATTGGTAAAACTGGCACTGGAAAAAGTAGTTTCATGAAAACACTATATGGAGATTTGCCGCTTAAAGAGGGCGATGGTTCTATTGTAGATTACAATCTTAAAACTCTAAAAGAAAAAGATATTCCTTTTTTAAGACGAAAACTAGGTGTCGTATTTCAAGACTTTAAATTGCTGATAGATAGAACCATTAATGATAACTTGCTTTTTGTATTGAAAGCTACTGGTTGGAAAGAAAAAGATAAGATGAATGCGCGTGTTGAGGAGGTACTTACCAAAGTGGGCATGAAAACTAAGGGTTTCAAATTTCCGCATGAGCTCTCAGGTGGCGAACAGCAGCGCGTAGCTATTGCTAGGGCTCTATTAAATAATCCAGAACTTATTTTAGCAGATGAACCTACTGGAAACCTAGATCCGCAAACTAGTATAGAGGTAATGCAAGTGTTACAGGATATAAATAAAAATGGAAACACTATACTTATGGCAACTCACGACTACGCATTGCTCTTAAAATACCCTAGTAAAACCCTGAAATGTGATGACAGTCAAGTTTATGAGGTAGTGCAACGTAAAGCTTAAAATCCAGTATTTTAAACCGATATTAAAATTAGCTTAACCATTAATTTTGAAACTAAGTATGTACGTATTTTATACTTTACTGTAATTCAATAACGTATAAATTTCATTTTCACATTTACCATGTATTAATTTACAGTCGCTATACTATCGGTAACATGTACACTTTAAGCAATTATAGAAACTATTTAATGCTATCTGGTATTTTTACAATTTAAGAATGCTACTTTTACGATGCAGTTGTTTATCGAAGTATATTTTAAAGTCAAGCAAATTAGTAACTGCTAGACACAATATTTTTTATATTTTTAAGTTTTGCCTTAGTTGAATAATTGCTACAACCAACTATACTAAATTATATAATACGTTTTCTTCATTTTGCTTTCTATACTTATCCCTACATACAACTATAACGTTTTTCCTCTAGCCTTAGCATTAAATAACCAAGCCAAGAGAGCTCATATAGATTTCGAGATTATATGTATTGATGATGGCTCCTTAGCTTCGTGTAATAGTGAAAATGAAAAGATAAATACACTCGAAAATTCTAGATTTATAGCGGCGCAGCAAAACGTAGGCCTTAGTACAAATAGAAATAATCTGGTTGAAGCTTCTAAATACGATTACTTGTTATTTATTGATGGTGATTCTAAAATAATCGATGAAAATTTCATAAAAAACTACATTAATCAAATAGATGAAACTTCAGAAATTATCTATGGTGGTAGAGTACATCCCTGCCATGTAAAACAAGAGGAGAAAGTGTTAAGGTGGAAATATGGTAAACGGATTGAAGATAAAACAGTGCCAACTCGGCAGCAAAATGTTTATAAAACACTCATGTTTAATAATACCTTGATTAAAAGAACATCGTTTTATAAAATATTATTTGATCCTAGTATTAAAAGTTATGGCCATGAAGACACCCTCTTTGCTTACCAAGCTTTTACACTAAATTTAAATGTAAGCCATATAAACAATCCCGTAGAGCATGACGATATTGATTTAAACACTGTATTTATTAATAAAACAGAAGCAGGTTTGATTAACATTTTTAAGCTCTATCAAAAAAATAAAATCTCTTCAGAGTTTGTTACCATATTATCTTTTTTAATGCGATTAAAAAAACTAAAATTGAGAACTCTTACTAAATACTTGTTTAAACTCACTCATAGTATGCTGCGGAAACAGTTAACGTCGCCCTCACCTTCTCTATTCTTATTTAATTTTTATAAAGTTGGCTTTTTATGTTCTCTTAATATAAATCATAAGGATTTATAAAGTTTATGCCAATCTTCCATTATTGCATGTAGGTTGAAGCGATCTATACTTTTTATAGCATTTACAGATAACCTTTCAAATTCTTTTTCATTCGCTATAAGGTACTTAAGTTGTATTGCAAATTTGTCTGTTTTTTTAAAATCTACTAGAAAACCGTTGTAATTGTGCTTTATTAAACTTTTAGCTCCGTTGTTATTAAAAGCCACCACTGGTAATCCGTAAGACATCGCTTCTATAATGGTTAAGCCAAAAGCCTCTGTAACAGAAGTGTTTAACAATATCCTTCCTGAAGTATAAATGGCCTCAATATCCTTTATCGGGTTGAAAAACTTTACGGAATTAGTAATGCCAAAGTCTTTCGCCATGTTTGGCAATCCAAGAGTACTGTCTTTGGCTCCATAAATATGCAATTGCCAATTTGGATAGTCTTTTACAACATCTTTCCAGATTGATAAAAGGGAATCGTATCCTTTTTCTATGGCTTGTCTTCCAACTGCTAAAACTACTTTAGATTTTTCTACCTTAGTGTTTAACGGCAAATCGTTCCACAATGGATTGTATCTTATTATTGTATTTTTATACCGCCAAGATTTCGCTTCTTCTTCGTTTAAGACTATAAAAGCATAAATTCTTTTAACAAATACATCTAAAAGTAAAATCGATATTTTTAATTTGATATTATTAAAAAGCGTTTTTTCTCTAATTGTTCTGCTATTATGCCTTTCATATAGCACATTGTACTTACTACCAAGTATAATCGCTAAGAGTGTCGCGTTTAAACCATTGTCGCAAATTGTAACACAATTTGGATTAAAATCTCTTACTATTTTTAAACACAAGCCAAACTTGCTTTGCTTTTTTAATTGATGATGTACTTCTTCTAAGTAGGTTATTTTAATTTTGGTGTCGAAGTCATAAAATACAGGTTGTTTACTTGTAGATTTAAAACTTAAAATAAGAACCGTATAGGCATATTTATTAACTAAGAAATTTAATCGTGTAGACAATACTCTGTTAACACCTCCTGAATGGTTTATATCGGGTACTAAGTAAAAAAGCTTCTTCAAAATAAATTAAGACATCTGTTTATTAAGTCTAACCATTGTATTCCTATTTTATCTATTGAAAATTGACGAGAACTGGCAATGGCATTATTTTTACAATAATTATATAATTTTTTATCGTTCGCAAAACGATTTACACTAGCAACCAAAGCATTAAAATCTTGATTTTTAACCAACAACCCATTCTCTTCATGTCTTATAATTTCACTTGGTCCTGTAGGACAATCAAAGGAAATTACGGGAATACCTGATGCTAATGCTTCTATGAGAACCATTGGCATGCCTTCGTACATACTAGACATGATGTAAAATTTTGCGTTTTTAAAATATTTATAGGGGTTTTTCTTAAACCCTAAAAACAAGACCTTATCTTCTACACCGCAAGATTTTGCATGATTCTTTAATTTTTGCATATTAGATCCTTGGCCTAATAAAACCAGTACAACATTCTGCTTTGGCAGAACAGACTTTGCGTAAGTCGTAATTAATTTATCAAATTGTTTTTCATTAGTATCAAATTGTCCTGCACTAATAACATACTCTTCTTTTAAACCTACAGAGGCTTCTTTGAATTTCTCAATAGCATCCAAGTTAACTGGGTTATAAATTGTAGTAACATTTTTAAAGTTATACTTATCCTCAATTAGACTTTGCATTGCGTGTGTTATTGCAACGATTTTGTCGGCCTTCTTATAAATCAAACTTGCTAGAAACACATGCTTTGGTATGTACACATTTAATTGCGAGCTATGTACCGTGTAAATGGTTTTTAGTTTAAATACAAATCGCGATAAAATAAATTCTTGAAAAAAATTTATTCTAAATCTAAAATCTATAAGAACATCAAACTCATTTTTTTTAAAATAATTATTTAAAGCTATCAATCTTTTTAGCTTATTCGATAAGCCATTAGATTTATTTTTAAGTTTGCCAAGGTTGAACACTTTTCCCGAATGCGAATAGGCTATATCATCTAATATTATAATAATATGTACATCAAAATTTTGAGATGCCAGATAATTAGAAATACTAGCCATCACTCTTTCTGCCCCACCTTTATTTAATCGAAAACCTATTAAAACAATTTTTTTTTTTTGCATTCAAAATTTATTGTTGGTCTTCAAATGTAATCTTTATTTCATATATTTTATCTATATTACAATTTTTGATTAGTTTTTCAACCTATAACTATGATTGAACTCTCTGTTCACCTCATTACATATAACAGTAGTGCTTATATCAAAGAGACCTTAGACTCTATTTTAAAGCAAGACGTTAATTTTAAATACGAGATTGTAGTTGGTGACGATAATTCATCAGACAATACCTTATCTATAATCAACCAATATGCCTCTCGGTATCCCAATATATTCCATATTAAGAAGAATGATGTGCAACTTGGGATTTTAAAAAACTTTAAAAGTACTCTTGATAGATGCAAGGGCAATTACGTTTTTGATATTGCTGGAGATGATATATTAAAAAGTAAATTTGCTTTGCAAAAAATGGTTGATGTTCTAAGATCTGATAAAAGACTCGGATTTGTAGATTCTGGATTCGATAGTTTTTTCGAAGATAAAAATAAGACTGCCTACTTTAGTAATAAAGCTAACATAACTTGCACTGTCGATAAATACAGGGAATCTATTTTTTCAGGAAGAGTTGCCCCGATTGGCATTTGTTTTAATAGAGAACTGTTGTATAAGTATGTCGATTTCGATACTTATTCTAAAATGAACATTACTATAGAGGATTACCCTATTCTTGTAGATTTAACGCAAAATACTGCCTTTGCAAGGATTGATGAGTCGCTACACATCTATAGAGTTCACGATTCATCGTTTTCACATCAAAAATCTTTTAAAGACCAGTATTTCTTATTGAATCAAATGAAACGGTTATTTGATTTTTTTTCAGAAAAATATAAATTCGAAACTACACTTATCGAAAATTACAATAAGGCTTATTTAAAACGTGGCTTATATTTTACTGCTTTTTATGAAGAGAAATCTTTAGGAAAAGAATTCTTCTCCAAACTCGAAGATAAGTCTTGGAGAGACTATGTCCATTTTTTAATAAGTCAAAATAAAATTGCAAGAAAATTAGCTTCTATTATATAATCTCTAAATACTATTGTAATTTATAAATTGCTTAAAATCTCGAATATAATCTGCTTCCTTATAAATATCAGATGCGGCAACTAGGCATACTGCTCCCGAAGAAAAACCTTCCAACTCTCGCCATACCATATTAGGAATTAACAAACCCTTATCTGGCCTATTTAAGGTTATTCTCTTTTTTTCTCCATTAGGACCTGTTAACACCACATCGAAACTTCCACTAATTGCTATTAAAAACTCCAATTGATCTATATGGGCATGCCCTCCTCTGTAGGCTCCACTCGGCACATCGTATAGGTAATACACCCGCTTTAACGCAAAAGGAAGAAGATTACCCTCTATTACAGATAAGTTGCCTCTGTGGTCTTCTATTTTAGGTATTTCTATTATTTTAAAATTATCCATATTTAGTTTTATTGATGTAAAAAAGCCCGTACTATAGTTTTAGCTTTAATTTTAACTGGAAAAGGCAATACGCAATAGTAATTACTGCAACAGCACATATATAAGTATTAAAATTATTAAATTCTTGCATAAATAATACAACAACTGGTATACTACAAACAATTAATGCTATTACCATGAGTTTTATTGTATCGCCTCTAAATCTAAAATTATAAAGTTTATACGCCACATAGTAATTATAACAACCTGCAATAGTAAACATTCCCACCATTGCCAAGCCTAAACCCAACAAACCAAAGTATTTAAAAAAGAGTATAGAAAAAAAGATATTAAGACCATCTCCAAGTAAATTTTGCTTTAAAAATAATCGTTTATTGCCTTTTATTAATGGTATAAAACCTATTGGCCAAACAATAGCTTTAAGTACCACCCCAAACAGACCTATTTTTAAGACATCCAATACTTCTATAAATTCTTCCGTATAAAGTGCTGTTATTAAAAAGGGAGCTATAAGATACAATACCATTACTGCTGGCACTACTAGTAATAACGCGAGTTCTGTTTGGTCGTTTACCAAAGTGTTAAACTTATTGGTATCGTTCTCGTAATTACACAGCCTGGGATAGTAATCGTTAGTCATCGCTACAAAAACTAAACCAATATAACCTACTAATACGTTGCTGCTAACTTGATAAATACCTACAATCTCTGTTGAATGGTAACTTTTTAAATACCATCTAATTCCATAAAAACATAACTGCCCAAAAACTACGCTTAAAGATAGCATTACGCCTATTTTTGCCATTGGCATGCCTTCTTTAATGGCATGCTTAAAAGATATGTCCTGCTCGGTAACTCTTATCGTTCTTGATAAATATTTACTGATTAAGAAACCACTAAAAGCTATTGCTATTACAGTAGGAATTATGCCTTTTAAACCTAAAAAGTAATAAAATAGACAAGCAGTAATTGCAGATACAACAGCTAAACATATATTAAACTTTACGATTACACCTACCTGTTTTTTGGCTTTTAAAACCGCTAATTTTATGCTTGTTAAAGATGTAAAGATAAAATATAAGCCCAAGATTTGTATCCAATATAAACTTACTTCTCCATTAAATACTACAGTATTTATTTGTTTTGAGAACACTATAAAAACAAATGCTCCTAAAACTCCTGTAGCAAAAGCCCATTTATAAATTATTTTTATGAGTCTTTGAGATTTTTGTGCATTTTTATCTATCAAAGCAACCTCCCTAACACTGCTTTCTGATATGCCAAAATTTGTAATTGCCAATATTAAATTTAATACGTTTTGCAACAACCCGATAACACCTATACCTGCAGGCCCTAGAAATAGAGCTGCAGCTTTATTTGTAAATACGCTTACAAACAGTTTTACGAATTGAGAGACACCAAATAGTCCCGTGTTTTTAAATATCGTTTTATGGAAACTGGTCTGCTTCATTAGATATGACATCCCATATTTATAAACTTTTTCTTAAAGGTTTGAGACCATTCTTTCCATTGCGCAATGTATGTCTCAGACTTTTTATAATGCTTTAAAACACGCTCAATTTCAATACTATCTATGTCTGCTTCCAATCCTTTTAAGAATAGTGTTGAATCTTTCATCCAATACGCATTTAGAGTCGCATTAAAATCGTGAATTGAAAAATCGGAATATTTGTATTTTGGAAATGCAGATGATATAAACCCCGTCTTCAAAACCTCTTCCGCTGTTCTACCAAATGCAACTTTTTTATGTTTATAGTATTTTATAGCTTCGAAAAGTTGCTGTTTTTCATCTACAAACGCGTGTGCATGCTTCCAAATAGTACGGTAATAATCCTTTTTAAAAACTGCTCCTGCTACAGAATATATTCTATAATATTCCAATTCGTTTTTAAACGAATACAACCCTAAAATAGTCATTAATTTTCTCCATGCCTTATGGTGTTTCATATAGACATATTTAAATAATTTTAACGATTTAAACTGAATTTTAGGAACATAGGTATAAATAGCTCTACCTACTTTTTGCTCTGGTTTTCCAACGACTGATTGATTTGACACCCAAAACAATTTTAATAAAGCCATTTGTTGCGTTGTGCAACTCGCTTCAATGTCTTTAGCATCTATAGATTTCGTGAACCACATATCGTCTTCTAACACCATAAAATAATCGGATATATTTACGGCACTTTCGTACCATAATTTAGAAGGTATTATTTGCGGTAAGTTGTAATTATTGGCCTCGATAAGAGAGGCTTTAATATTGTAGTTATCCGATTTTAAAATCGTAATTTCAGGATACTTTTCTTTAATTGCTTTTAAATAAGCTTTTGGTGTACCGTCGTCTAAAACAAATATATTACCATCAAAATTTTCTAAGTTTAAAGCAATACTATGCAAGCATCTATCTAGATAATATACGCGATTAAATGACTTGATAAGTATATCCATTATAGCGTTTTAATTATTTTGGCTGGTATACCTGCCACTACCACATTTGCTGGTACAGGTTTTGTTACTATGCTGCCATTACCTATAACCGAATTGTCTCCTATGGTAACACCTTTTAATAACGTTACATTATTGCCAATAAACACGTTTTTACCTACTACAACGGGTTGAGAAGGAGGATCAACATTATTTCGTTCTTTAGGATTTAAATGGTGGAAATCGCTATCTATTGCAGAAAAATTAATACCGATAGTACAATTGTCTTTTATTTGGATGCTTACCATTGCAACCATATTACAATTGTTATTTATTATAACGTCTTTTCCTATGGTTATTGTAGAGTGTGCTGTTCTTGCTTCTACATAACTGTAATGGCTGTAAAATAAAGGCGATTGTTTATACCCAAATTGTACATTTTTACCTATAATTATCTTGCCTTGCCCTGAAAATAAAACGGGACCATCACACTTTGGCTTTACACCTTCAAGCCTAACATCAGATAAAATGCTGTATTTTAGCTTTCTTAGCGTTACAAATAGTATGTGTTTTATTTTGGAGCGCAACTTCATTAATAGGCGTTTAAAACATTAATTATATATGTTACATCTTTATCTTGTATAGCTGTATTTAAGGGGATGCTAATTACTTTGTTGTGTATGGCCTCTGTAATTGGAAAAGATAAGTGTTCAAATGCTTTTAGAGCAGCTTGTTTGTGCGGCGGAATAGGATAAAATATAAGTGTTTCTATACCATTTTCTTTTAAGTACGTCTCGAATTTTTTTCTGTGCTCTACTTTTAAAACAATTACATGAAATACATGATTTTCTGTATTGTTCCAGTAGGGCAATGTAATTTTATCATTTTTTATTTCGCTTAAATACCGTTTGGCTATTGCTCTGCGTATTGTATTTTCTTCGTCTAAATAAGGTAATTTTACGTTTAAAAATGCAGCTTGTATTTCATCTAACCTATTATTAACTCCCAAAATAGCATTAACGTACTTGCTTTCTTTACCATAATTTCTAAGCTTGGCTATCTTACTGGCTAATTCTTTATCGTTAGTGGTAACAGCTCCAGCGTCTCCAAAAGCACCTAAGTTTTTTGTTGGGTAAAAACTAAATGCGGCGGCATAACCCAAATTTCCACATTTTTTTTTCAAAACAGTATCGTATGCGCCATGGGCTTGAGCAGCATCTTCGATAATAAGAAGGTTATGCGCTTTCGATATTTTAGATATCGCATCCATGTTACAGAGTTGCCCGTACAAATGCACTACCATTATAGCCTTAGTTTTATTAGAGATAGACTTGCTTATCTCTAACGGGTTTATGTTAAACGTGGCTGCCTCTGGTTCTACCAAAACAGGTTTTAAGCCTGCATTAAGTATTGCCAATATAGAAGCTATATAGGTGTTTGCCGCTACTATAACCTCATCCCCTTCGCTTAATTTACCTGATAACATACAGGCCTTCAAAATCAAGACAAGACCATCTAAGCCATTACTTACACCAACGCAATGTTTTGTACCACAATATTCTGCAAATGCTGTTTCAAATTTGGAAACTTCTTCTCCTAGCACGTAATGTCCTTTATTTAAAAAGTATTGAAACGTGTTTTTTAAATCAGCCTCATATCGATTATTGGTAGATTTTAAATCTAAAAACTTTATCATACAAATACGTTTTCCAAAAGTTCATGGTTAGTTACATCTACTTTGTAAAAGTCTTGAATTACGGTTCTTGCGCCAAAACCTTCTTTCCAAGATTGCAATCCAAAATTTATGTGCTTTCCCGAGTCGGTATTAGAACTCCCAAAATCAAAATAAGGTTTATCTTTGTACACTTCTTCTATTAAATGGTGGTACAGAAAATCTAAACTTCCTATTTTATTCCTATCACCTGTTGCCGATATGTATTGAGAATGTGCAACGTGTTTCGTTTCGAAAATAACCGTTCCCGCAACCATTTCATCTTCTTTATATACCGTAAACAGCCTTATTTTATCTGGAAATTTCGATTTTAAACTCAATATCTCGTCAATAGAATGTACGGGCTCTACTCCAAAACGTTCTTTTAAATTTTTAATTAGAATTTGTTCCCAGAACACTTCGTATGCATCGTTTTCACGCAGTTCCAAATTGTACTTTTTAGCCCTTCTTACGCCTTCCATTCTATTGCTGGATATTTTTACTTTATGTGCTGTACGTATCACAGACAAGGTATCTTTTCTGTATAAGGTTGCTTTTAAAATATACATTAAATACCCCAACTCGTCTGCTGGCAATATATTATAAATAGAGGGTAATTGTTTTATATAAAAGGTCTTAAAACCTTGTTCTACAGCGTAACGTAATATATGCCTAAAAGCTTCTAAAACCACGTGTAACTTTTCCTTTTCTCCTATTAAAAGCCCACCATAAGTTAAACCTTGGTGCGAATATAAAGCCTGCTCGAAAAAGTTAGCAGGACAAATTGCTACCAATTTATCGTTTTTAAAAACTAAAAGTGAAAAATCGTTGAACTTATCTGCATGGTACTCCATAAAGTCCCTATGGCATAAGAAAGTGCCATTTTTAGATGTTTCTACAAAATTATTCCATAAGTTGTAATGCGTATTATTATACTTTACAACGTTATAGTTCACACTCATAATAGTATCTTATAATGGTATAGGGTTAAAGTTTGCCTCTTATTAATTTTTTGGTGAACTGTCTACACCAAATAAAGAACTTCCAAATATGAGTAAAATTACACCATAATACATTAAATAACTAACAAAATGTCCTATAACGGCGCCTTCAACACCATATGTTTTTATAAAATAGATGCTTGTGGTGTATAAAATAACTACAAGAAAGGCTTCTGTTATAGCGTAATGCCAAAACATTTTTTTTGCTAAAAATTGATAGGAAATAATCATGGAAAGTACTTTTACAAAATCCCCTAGCAGTTGCCAAAAAAACAGTCCTTCAACAGGAGCAAATTCGTTTGTAAATACTATTTTAATAATATAAGGTTTTAGTAAAAATACAAGCATTAGGCCAACAGCAAAAACAGGTACTATGGTTTTATATAAGGCAAATACCTCTCTTTTAAATGTTTTAATGTCGTGGATCTCAGAAAATTTGGGGATTATATACAACCCCAATAAAGCACTAACCAACATTAAATAGTATTTCGATATTCTTAGCATGGCTTCCCAAAACCCTGCTTCTTTATAACCTATAGTTTCTATGATGTGAGAGCGAATAGCCAAAATAACCAAGGGTAAAATAATAGCTGAAAAAAGTGCCATCCCTGTATACGAACTTAGTTGCTTTAAAAACGTAAAACTTATATTCCGCACACTTATTAAAGGAATAAAACTTTTTCTATTAATAATACCTACCAAAGTGATAAGAAAAATTAGAGATTCTGATATGGATACGGCTATTAAGGCGCCGTCTAATTTATTCTGAAAGATGAGTAATAACGTAATGCCTAACCCTAAGACTTGACCTATAATGTTAATTATAATTAATATCTTGTACTTAGAAAATCCATTCATAATCGCAAAAGAATACATATTGAGTGCGAAAAATGGTAGAGCTATAGCAAATACTTTTATGGCGTATACATAATTATTATAAGTAGGGAATATTAAGGTATTGATATAATCTGCTTGAAAATAGGAAAAGAAAGCGACTAAAACTGTGGTTATAAACCCTACGTAATACACAGTAGAAAGGCTCTTACTTAACGACACCAAATCTTCTTTGTACAAACTTACTTGCCGTACCATGCCTTTGTAAAACCCCAAAGTAGCCACGGTTTGCGCAGAGGTTACAAAATTTTGTAGATTTCCTATAAGCGCTAAACCATTAGGCCCGATAAAAACCGCTATGGCCTTAGATGTTAAAAGCCCAGCTACTATTCTAGTTAAAACAGCTGCCGTTTTTAAGGACATTATTTTAACCAAAACTTTAGTGTTTATATAGTGTAGTAGTTGCTTCAAAAAAACGAATGCTTTGGTAACTTAAAACTAAGAAATACAGAGTTTATTATAAAAATTGTGCGCCAAATATACAAAATGAGAGCCATCAAGCAATAGTTTAGTGCTAAGAGAAAGCAGGTAACTTGTTAATTATTAGATAAAAGGAAAACTGATGGCTTATACTAAAGTATACTACCACCAGTTTGTTAAAAAAATCTTATTAAAATGAAGCGTTTATCTTTAGATAGACTTATTGCGCTTACGTTCTACCTCTGTTAAGTAAATTTTTCGAATTCTAAGGTGATTAGGTGTTACCTCTACATATTCATCTTTTTGTATGTATTCCAAGGCTTCTTCTAACGAAAATTTTATAGCGGGTACTATCTTAGCTTTATCATCTGCTCCAGAAGAACGTACGTTACTTAATTTTTTAGTTTTGGTAACGTTAACAGTCATATCGTCTCCACGAGAATTCTCTCCAATAACCTGACCTTCATAAATATCTTCTCCTGGATCTATAAAAAACTTACCGCGCTCTTGTAACTTATCTATAGAGTAAGGTATAGCTTGTCCATTTTCCATAGATACTAAACTTCCGTTTTGTCGTTCTGGTATACCTCCCTTAAGCGGTTGGTATTCTTTAAAACGGTGTGCCATAATAGCTTCTCCTGCTGTTGCCGTTAACAACTGGTTACGTAAACCTATAATACCTCTAGATGGCACCACAAATTCGCAAACCATACGATCGCCTTTTGCCTCCATGCTAAGCATTTCACCTTTACGCATTGTAACCATTTCTATAGCTTTACCCGATACTGTCTCTGGCAAATCTATTGTCATTTCTTCGACAGGTTCGCACTTTACACCATCTACTTCTTTAATAATTACTTGAGGTTGTCCTATTTGTAATTCGTAGCCTTCTCGACGCATGGTTTCTATAAGAACAGATAAGTGCAATACACCTCTACCAAAAACCATAAACTTATCTGCACTATCAGTTTCGTTTACACGCAGTGCTAAGTTTTTCTCTAATTCCTTAGTTAAGCGTTCTTTTATATGTCTTGATGTTACAAATTTACCGTCTTTTCCAAAAAATGGCGAATCGTTAATAGTAAACAACATGCTCATTGTTGGCTCGTCTATAGCAATAGTTTTCAAACCTTCTGGATTTTCCCAATCGGCTACAGTGTCTCCAATTTCAAAACCTTCAAGACCTACAATGGCACAAATATCTCCTGCCTGCACTTCTTCAACCTTTTTTCTTCCTAAACCTTCAAAAACGTGTAATTCTTTAATTTTAGATTTTACAATAGCGCCATCTCTTTTTACTAAAGAAATATTTTGTCCTACTTTTAGTTCTCCTCTTGTTAATCGCCCAATAGCAATTCGTCCCGTAAACGATGAAAAATCTAATGAGGTGATTAACATTTGCGTAGTGCCTTCTTCTATTTTTGGCACAGGAATATGCTCTATAACCATGTCTAACAATGGCTCTATATTCTCAGTTTCATTTTGCCAGTCATCACTCATCCAGTTATTCTTGGCAGAACCATAAACGGTAGGAAAGTCTAACTGCCACTCTTCTGCACCAAGTTCGAACATAAGATCGAATACTTTCTCATGTACCTCATCTGGAGTACAGTTTTCTTTATCAACTTTATTTACAACTACACAAGGTTTTAAGCCTAAATCGATTGCTTTCTGTAATACAAATCGCGTTTGTGGCATTGGGCCTTCAAAAGCATCTACAAGTAACAACACACCATCTGCCATGTTTAAAACACGCTCTACCTCTCCTCCAAAATCGGCGTGACCAGGGGTGTCTATTATGTTAATTTTTGTATCTTTATATATAACCGATACGTTTTTAGATGTAATTGTAATACCTCTCTCGCGTTCAAGATCATTATTATCTAAAATTAAATCTCCTGTGTTTTCGTTCTCACGGAATAGTTGACAATGGTACATTATCTTATCTACCAAGGTTGTTTTACCGTGGTCTACGTGAGCTATAATCGCAATATTTTTTATCTTTTTCATACTGAAAGGCTTGTTTGAGCGTGCAAATGTAGTGCTTATTTTATAATTTAGTTAAAAATATGTTATAATATAAAGGGCTAAATAATGTGTATTTAACATTTTCGTTTCTTTTTATAGATAAAAAGACCTATTACATAAAAACATACGCTTATGTCCTTAAACACAAACAATTACTTTAAGTACGTTCCCTATTTGTACTTTACAGCCGTAGCTGCTTATTGGTTTACAACAATTAATAAAGATCAAGGCATTATAGCCTACCCTATTCTAGTTATGGCATTACCTTTTGTATGGCAAATGCTTAAACCTAATACTGCTTTAAATTTTACGTTGGGTATTGTCTCAGTATGTTTATCGTCTTACCTTATTTTGGGCTACCTTTTTGAAGTCTCAAATATTACTACTGTGGCTCTTATTTCTAAAAATGCCTTATTTTTTGGTGGTATTGGTATAGCTTCTCATTTTTTAATGGCGCTTTGGATTATTAGAAACAGTTTAAAAATAAGCTTTTAATTTTAATTACCTTTGGGCTAAAATTTTAAGCAAAATGACTCTTAACGACATTCCAAAATTAAAGCATACAGCTTCTAATAACTTTTTTTTACTATGTGGACCTTGTGCTATAGAAGGAGAAGACATGGCACTACGTATTGCTGAAAAAGTAATTACTATTACCGACAAATTAAACATTCCTTATATATTTAAAGGCAGTTTTAAAAAGGCAAATAGAAGTAGAATTGACAGTTTTACTGGAATTGGAGACGAAAAAGCTTTAAAAATTCTAAAAAAAGTATCTGATACTTTTGATGTCCCTACAGTTACGGATATACACCAAACTGAAGATGCTGAAAAAGCGGCACAATTTGTTGATGTTTTACAAATCCCTGCTTTTTTAGTACGCCAAACAGATTTGGTTGTTGCTGCTGCTAAAACAGGAAAGGTTGTAAACTTGAAAAAAGGACAATTTATGAGCCCGGAAGCTATGAAACATGCCGTACAAAAAGTTAAGGATGCTGGTAGCAATAAAGCTTGGATTACTGATAGAGGTACCATGTTTGGCTACCAAGATATGATTGTTGATTTTAGAGGTATACCTACTATGAGGCAATTGGCTCCAACTGTTTTAGACGTAACACACTCGTTACAACAACCCAACCAAACTGCAGGCGTTACAGGCGGTAGACCAGATATGATTGAAACTATTGCAAGAGCTGGTATTGTTAACCATGTGGATGGTTTATTTATAGAAACCCATTTCGACCCTGCTAATGCTAAAAGTGATGGTGCTAATATGCTACATCTCGATAATTTGGAAGGCTTGTTAACACGTCTAGTCGCTGTAAGGACACTCGTTAACACTTTTTAGGTCGTGAAACCAGTGTAAAGGGATTAATATTAATCTCTACTTGTTGTTGTATTACGTACACAAGAACGGCATCGTTAATAGCAGTTACAGTTTTATAGCGCAAAGAACGAACGTGTTTTCTTCCTGTAGCTATAAAATGATCGTGATATTTCTCCATACTTTCATAGTGCCAGAAGCCAACATCTACGTAATCTTTAGATTGATTGAAAAAACATATTGGCAACCCATTGTTATAATAAAATGGGATACGCCATTTGTATAATAAATCTGCTTGAGGCAAAACAGCTTCAACTATAGATTGTAGCTGCAAAAGTATAGATTTATAAGGGTATTGTTGCTTTAGTATATAGGCCTCTGCTGGATTCATTTTAGTTTCGATTTCAAGTATTATATTCAAAATTAATAAAAAAATGTAGCGCTAATTGAAAATTTATTATTTACTTTGTATTTCAAAGTACTTTAAAATGGATTCAAAAGATTATTTAAAAGACATATCAGAAATTAAAAACATGATGAATAAATCTTCTCGGTTTATCTCTTTAAGTGGTTTATCTGGTATACTGGCTGGTATTTATGCACTTATTGGCGCTTACATTGCTTACTATTTGGTAGTTACCTACAGCAACGGCGTTTTAATTTTAGACGGTTGGGTATTTCGTTATTGTTTACTAACCTTATTTACTGTTGCCTTGGCCTCTATAGTTACAGGTATAATCCTAACTACAAAAAAGGCAAAAAAGCAGAATGCTAATGTATGGGATGCCACATCAAAACGATTAGTTGTTAATTTTATAATACCCCTACTCGTTGGCGGCTTATATATTATTATTATTTTAAGTCAAGGCAAGTACGGCCAATCTGGTGGGCTTATGCTTATCTTTTATGGTTTAGCGCTGGTTAACGCTTCTAAGTACAGTATTGGAGATATTAAGTATCTGGGCTACGCAGAGCTAATACTAGGTCTTATAGGGAGCTGGAAACCCGGGTATAGCTTTTGGCTTTGGATTATAGGCTTTGGCATTTTGCATATAATTTATGGGGCTTGGATGCATTTTAAATACGATAGCGCTTAAATTTGCATAAAATCTCAACTAAAACAGCTCCAAACCCCTAAGTTTTAAATAGTATTATGAGCATTATAACTAATATAAATAAAGCATTCGATCATCGCATTAGATTAGGCATTATGTCTGTCTTGATGGTAAACGAATATGCCGATTTTAAGATGCTTAAAGAACTTTTAGGAGCTACAGATGGCAATTTAGCGAGCCACACCAAAGCATTAGAAAAAGTAGAATATATTAAAATTGAAAAACAATTTATTGGAAAAAAACCCAATACGCGCTACTATGTAACCGCATTAGGCAAAGCAGAATTTAAAAAGCATATAAATGCTCTAGAAAAACTAATTAATAAATCGTAAATTTTTTTTTAATCAAATACTTTGAATTTCAAAGTACTTTTAAAACATCAAATCATGAATACAGAACCGAAAGTAACGTCCAATAAGTTTAGCCAATGGTTAAAAACATCTATTACTGCAAGAATGCTTATTGTTGGCTTTCTTATAATTGTATTACTAATCCCCCTATCGTTTATAAACCAACTCATTAGAGATCGGGCTTACAGGCAACAAGATGTTGTAAACGAGATCAACCAAAAATGGGGGAATAATGTTTTGGTATATGGCCCTATTTTAAAATTGCCCTATAAAACCTATACTGAAACCAAAACTTATAACGAGAAAACAAAAACTTACTACAAAGCGGTTAAAACCCATATAAAGCACGCTTATATTTTTCCAGAACAATTACACGCAGATGTAGATGTAAATTCAAAAACATTAAACCGAGGCAATTTCGAATCGGCAGTGTTTACTACCCAAATGCATTTTAAAGGCCATTATATTCCTGTAGATCTTTCTGTAAAAGACATAAAGAAGGAGGATATTCTATGGGATAAAGCTTCAATAGTTATAAAAACCTCCAATCTTAAAGGTATTAAAAGTGAAGTTGCTGTAAAATTTAATGACGCCTCTTACAATTTAGAAACTAATTTTAATCAGAATGCAACACATCAACTTGATGTTTTAGAATCAAGCTTTTTAAATGCAGACGCATTTTCAAAAAAGGGCATTACAGATTTCAAATTTTCTATAACTTTTAATGGAAGCAAGCAAATAGAGCTAGTTCCAGTTGGAAAAATAACATCAATGAAGATGAGCTCCAATTGGGCAGACCCTAGCTTTATAGGAAACTATTTGCCTAACGATGAAACAAAACATATTTCTAAAGAAGGTTTCAAGGTAGATTGGAAAGTACTGCATATTAACAGAGCATTTTCTCAACAACATTTGGAAAAAATTCCGAATCTAAAGCCCTTTGCATTTGGCACTAAATTTATGGTTTTGGTAGACGAGTATCAAAAAAGTGAGCGCTCTGCCAAATACGGTTTTCTAGTTATAGGTTTAACTTTTCTGGTCTTCTTTTTAATTCAAACGCTTAGTAAAATACACATCCACCCCTTCCAATATTTAATGGTTGGTGTTGCGCTAATCTTATTTTACACATTACTGGTTTCAATTTCAGAACACAGTAACTTTCTAAAAGCTTATGTTATTGCAGGAAGTTCTGTTATTGTACTCATCACACTTTATTCAAAGTCCATTTTAAAAACCTTAAAGTTCCCATTATTTATTGGCGGCGCATTAAGTGCTCTATATACTTTTATCTATGTTATTATTCAATTAGAAAATTACGCCTTACTAGTGGGCAGTATTGGATTGTTCTTAATTCTTGCTATTGTAATGTTTATCTCAAGAAAAATAGATTGGCAAAACGGATAAACGATCAGCGAAACATTTTTTAACGGTTTAAACACTTAATTTATGAAAGATATAATAACCATTAGTAAATCTATAGCCGTACTGAGCTTTGGTATAGGTACAATTTTGTTTGCTTTTCAGCTTTACCTCGATAACGATTTGCTTGTCAGCACTGGTTTAGTATTCATTCTTTTTGCCACAGTAATAAATTGTATTTGTTGCGTTATACTTCTCATTTCGTTGTTTGTAAATTTTAAACACCGATTTGAGGCTTTAAAAACCTTAGGAATGGTATTGCTAAATATTCCCATTGCGTTTTCATACCTATATATCATACTTTATCACGTCGACCTATGAGCTTAAGAAAGAAATTTATAGCATACTTATTTAGTGTATCTCAAAACATATATGTTTCCGTATTTAAAAAACAAGCTCCTTGGAAGGTAAAAACAGCCGATTTATTAAACTACCCTGAAGCCTCGTTTGGAAAAGCATTAGGGCTTTTTCTAAACCTCAACAATTTCGAGCTTATTTCAAAAGTAGAACGGCATGATGCCTACCATGTGCTAACAGGCTATGGCACTAATGCCGAAGATGAAATTGCCTTACAATACTTGTGCTATGGTAACGGCAAGCGCAGCCCTTACCTATTTGGGGTTGTTATAATAGGCGCTCTTATTTTACCAGAATATTTAGGATATTATATAAAATCGTACCGCGCAGGAAAGGCTGCTCACGCTTTCCACCATTACAATTACGAAAAACTCTTAAAAGTACCTTTAAGCACACTTAGAGCATCTTTTTTTAATAAGAAATACTTACAAGAAGTATTGGTAACACCACATGTATAGTATGAAATATTTAAAAACAGTTAAAAGGTTGGCATGGGCAGCTTTTACTTACATATTGCTTATTAATAGCTATGTAAACCTTAAAGCTAAAGGATTAGTATTTAATAATGTTTGTAACACACCAGCAAACAAAGTAGGTCTTATACTCGGTACTGGAAAGTACACTGCCAATGGCCAAGTAAATTTATATTACAAACACAGATTAAATGGAGCCATAGCATTGTTTAAGGCTGGAA
Organism: uncultured Flavobacteriaceae bacterium; assembly: GCA_947489085.1. Lineage (GTDB taxonomy): Bacteria > Bacteroidota > Bacteroidia > Flavobacteriales > Flavobacteriaceae > Jejuia. The sequence continues at coordinate 30,111 of CANLCJ010000010.1, read as the reverse complement.
AAATTGAATACATTTTAGTTAGTGGCGATAATAGCAGTGTGGGTTACAACGAACCCATGGCTTTTAAAAAGGATTTGATACACCATGGCATTCCCGAAGACAAAATTGTTTTAGACTTCGCAGGGTTTAGAACATTAGACAGTATGGTTCGAGCCAAGCAGGTTTTTCAGCTAGAATCTGTTACTATTATATCTCAAAAATTTCACAACCAAAGGGCGTTGTTTTTAGCAAACCATTTTGGCATTAAGGCTGTTGCTTATAATGCTAGAGCTGTTAATGGTAGCTATGGCTATAAAACAGAACTAAGAGAGTTTTTGGCACGCACAAAAGCCTCTTTAGATATTATTTTGAATGTAAAACCAAAATTCTTGGGTAAACCCATATCTATTGTATGATATAATAGAAACTGATATATAAACTTTAGCGTTTTCGTATTTCTAATTTTAACTTAAAAAATTCATTCCATCAATTTATAGTTACTATGAAACTTACTTTTAATAAAACATACGCACTTTTCTTTTTAATTATTCTAATTTTAGAAATAGGTATTGCCACCTACTTCAACTCTGGCTTTGTGCGCTACACATTAGGAGATTACCTTGTTGTTATTTTAATCTACTGCTTTTTTAAAAGCTTTTTAAAGGTAAACCCTATTGCGCTTGCCATAGCTGTTTTATGCTTTGCTTACGCTATAGAATTTGGGCAGTACTACAATATCTTAGAAACTTTTGGCTTGCACCATAATTATTGGGCTGTAGTTATTTTAGGCAGCCATTTTAGTGTTTCAGATTTGTTAGCCTATACACTTGGCATGTCCACTTTTTTAATTATCGATATAACACGACTTAATTATGAGTAATACTAAACTTTTTACCAATTCTCAATCTAGAACTTTTTTAACATTAGTTTTATGTACAAGTTTTAGCTTTTGCCTGCTTATCTTACGGATAAAAATCGCACATTCTTTTTTCTATTCGTTTTTAATATGGAATTTATTTTTGGCAGTAATTCCATTTACTTTAACTACAATTCTAAACAGTTTCCATAAAATACGGTACTTTACATTTGCTGTTTATTTTTGTATTTGGTTGGTATTTTTACCTAACGCCCCTTACATTGTTACAGATTTAGTGCATTTAAAGCATAGCAGCCCAAAATTGATTTGGTTGGATGTTGTAATGGTTAATAGCTTTGCTTTAAGTGGGCTTTTATTTTTCTATTTTTCGATGGAAGACATGTTAAAGCTAGCAACTAATTTTACAACATTAAAGTATACAAAATGTTTTTCGTTACTGCTATGTTTCCTATCTGCCTTTGGAGTGTATCTTGGACGTTTTTTACGCTACAATTCGTGGGAAGTGATACAAAACCCAACACCTCTATTAAACAGTATTATCGATAGTGTTGTACACCCTATAACAAATGCAGATTGTTGGTTGTTTACTCTAGTATTTGGAATCTTCCTAAATTTAGGGTATTGGACTTTTAAAACACTTAGACTGTCCCCATGATGTATCTAGCATTTAAAGAACTCATCTTTACTTTTTGTTTTTAACCGAAAATGAGTTGAAATTTAACCAGATGAGACACTTTTTGAAGCTCATAGCAGCGCTACTGACAAAAAAGTAACGAAATAGGGGTGAATTTCAGTCATTTTTTAGGAAATAGAAAAAGTCAAGATAAATTCAAATACAAATAAACAAAAGAGGCGCTCTAATTTAAAATAAGAAGATTTTACATGTCTTGGGTATAGTAGTTATAATCCTTTAAAATAACATCTATAAATTCCATATCGGTGCGCTGTACAATCGTTTTAATGCCAACAACTTCCACCAATTTTTCTCTAAGCTTTATTAAGGTAGCATAATCTTTAGCTGCTCTAGCCGTTGTAAAAGTATCTTTTATAATGCGGGCATCGTTATCAGAAAGTTTTATAACATTAGGGTACGTCGGTTTATAATCGTCTTGTAGTTTTTCTAAAATAGTATGATTTATATTTACTTTATCCCTTAGCGTAATGACACCAGTACCCGAAGCCATGTCTCCTATACGTTGTTGCTTTTTATTAAATATTATAACAAAGAAACCTATGCCTAAACAATAAATATCTACAATTCTAAAAAACCAACGCACCACATAATCGGAAAACGCGGCTTGAAAACCATCTATTTTAGCCACACGTATTTTCAATGCTTTTTTGCCAACGGTTTGTCCATCTAAAATAGTTTCTAAAGCCAAGGTGTAAAACATAACAGGAAAACTAAGTACTGTATTAATAGCTATGTTAGACCAACTGTCCATACCATCGAAGGCGCCAAATAATTTGGCCACAAGCATTAAATACCCCACTTTTATTGCAGAATCTATAAAATAAGCCACTAAACGCTCACCAACTCCTGCCGCTGTGAATTTTATTTTTACATTTTGGGTCGTGTTAATTTGTAACTCTGACATTTTATATTTTATTTTATCTCATCTATGAGAGAAGTTGCATTTATTAAGCAAAATAAGGAAAAATGGCTGAATTTCGAGAATGCTATTTTCAATAATGATTTTAAGGACGCCGACGAGCTTGCTTCCCATTATGTAAATCTGATTAACGATCTGGCGTATGCCCAAACTTACTACCCTAAAAGTAAGGTTATTACCTATTTAAATCAGCTTGCCGCTAAAGCATTTCAAAAAATATATAAAACCAAACGGCAAAACACCAGTAGAATTATTAGTTTCTGGAAAACCGAAGTGCCTTTAATTTGCTACCAATACCGTAAGTTTATCTATATAGCTTTCGCTATATTTTTTACATTTACCTTTATTGGGAGTATCTCTGCAGCAAACGATGGTGAGTTTGTACGTTCCATATTAGGAGATCGCTATGTAAACATGACCTTAGAAAACATAGAAGCAGGAGACCCAGTGGCCGTTTATAAAAATGGAAGCAACTGGGGCAGCTTTATAGGCATAACCATAAACAATTTAAAAGTAGGCATTATGGCTTTTGTTTTTGGTGTATTTATAGGTATAGGCACCTTATACATTATGTTTAAAAACTGTATCATGCTGGGCTCTTTTCAATACTTTTTCTACGAGAAAAATGTTTTTTGGGAAAGTGTTCGTGGCATATGGATTCATGGTTCTATGGAAATATTTGCCATTGTTATAGAATGTGCCGCTGGCTTAATTTTAGGTGCAAGTATTTTATTTCCACAAACGCACTCGCGCTACACCTCTTTTAAAATAGGTGCTAAAACAGGATTTAAAATTTTAATAAGTACCTTTCCTTTTACATTTTCAGCTGGATTTTTAGAAGGCTTTGTTACCAGGTATTCTAACATTATGCCCAATTGGTTATCTGTAGGTATCATTTTATCTACACTAGCATTAATAAGCTACTACTATTTAATTTTACCTTATAAAGTACAAAAACAAATCACCCAAATACCTAGCACTACAGCAGTTAAATGATAAAAAAAACAGGCTACATTTTCTTTTCTTTTATTGTTCTACTATTGTGGCAACAATGCTGTTTTGGAATAGCGCAAACGCCAGAAGCCAACAGGGTTTTCGATCCTAGTTTTAAAACGCGTTATACCTTAGAAAAATACAATTACGAAGGACGAAAAATTATAAGTCGTACCCGAGAAGGCTCTGGACAATACGAAGATTACCAGAATAAAAAACCTAAAGAAAAGGAAGAGAAAGATAAGGAAGCTTACAGTGTTAATCTAAGCTTTATAGATTGGATATTTTATGGCGCCTTGGCATTGGCCGTTTTATATTTAGCTTATGTGCTTTTAAATAATGGAGCCTCAGGTGGCATTTTTAAATCTAATAAAAACAAACCTATAGACGCTTATCGGGACATTACCGCAGAAAATATAGAGCATGCGGATATACACGCACTTATAAAGCAGGCAGAGGATCAAAACGACTTTAGATTGGCCATACGCTATTACTACCTGTTGGTTTTAAAAACGCTCAGCCTTAAAAATCATATAAAATTCGAAGACGATAAAACCAATGCAGAGTATTTAGCCGAGCTTGAAAGCAAACCTTTTGAAAAAGATTTCTCGTATATATCATACTTATACAACTATATTTGGTATGGTAAATTTAATTTAGACGTTACGCAGTACGCTAAAGCAAAAACAAATTTTACAACACTTTTAAAACAGGTTAATTAATGAAAAAAACACTACCTGTTGTAATAGTTATTGCTGCACTTATTATAATAGGTGCTATTGCCTCTAGCGTAAAACGCACCAAAACTGTAGACTGGAAAGAGTCGTTTAACGAGCAAAGCGTTAAACCTTATGGCCTAAAAATACTTTACAACGAGCTGTCGAGCTTATTTCCAGACCATAAAATTAGAACGGTTTACCACCAACCCTCTAGCTATCTTAAAGAAAACTCTAAATCTGGATATGGCGACCATGAGGCCGCAGGCAACTATATTATAATCGGGAATTCAAATTACCTTACCACATATTCTGTAGATGCGCTTCTAAAATTTGTTGAGGAAGGAAATACGCTTTTTATCTCTAGTTATTATTACACACAAGCCCTTCATGATACCCTAAACATAGATATCGATTTCGATTTCAACCCTAAAAAAGACAGTATTTCTAAACTTAGTTTTAAAAATAAAGACTTCGCTCCTGTAGATATTGATAAAAATGCAGGCGATTACTATTTTTCAAACTTAAACCAAACTGGTTACGAAGTTTTAGGATATGCCGAAACTGATGAAAAACGACCTAATTTTATAAGAGTCCCTTTCGGGGATGGTCGCATACTATTGCACACAGAACCCAAAATTTTTAGCAATTATAACATTTTAAAAGATGATAGGTATACCTATGTAGAGCACGTGCTGTCTTACATACCAGATGGAGAAAGCATTTATTTCGATTCATTTTTAAAATACCAAACCCCTTATAACACAAACGTAGAAGAAGAATCTAACCTAAGCTGGTTTTTAGAGCAGTTGGCATTTCGCTGGGCATGGTACACCGCACTGGTGTTTCTCATTCTATTTATGATATTTAATGCCAAACGTAGGCAACGTATTATTAAAATAATAACTCCTCTGCGTAATACCTCTTTAGCTTTTGTAAAAACCATATCGAATTTATATATTGAAGCAAAAGATTATAGAAATTTAACAGATAAAAAAATTACCTACTTCTTAGAAAAAATAAGAACAGATTATAATTTAGACACTTCTACTTTAGATGAAGAATTTATAAAAAAGCTAGCTGCCAAAGCTGGTAAAAAAACAGACGATGTTACCAAATTAGTAGCATGCATAAACAGGATGCGTGCTAAAGATGAGTTTTTCGAAGATAATCTTGTCGAATTAAACAGATATATAGAAGCCTTTTATTCCAAATAACTATGAGCGCACACGAAGCAGAACAAAACCACGATGCCTATTTACCTAACAACGAAGGCAATACTACACCGCCAATAGAAGCCACTACACCCCAAGAAGTCTCTTCTTCTGGTGATTTGGAATTTAAAAACCGGTTAGATTTGTCTGAACTTCAAAAAAGTGTCTCGCAAATTAGAGCCGAAGTAGGTAAAGTTATCGTTGGCCAAAAGGACATGGTAAATTTATTAATTGCCGCGCTTTTAGCCAAAGGGCATACATTAATAGAAGGCGTGCCTGGAGTTGCTAAAACAGTAACTGCTAAATTATTATCTAAGGCACTAAGTGTAGACTTTAGCCGTATTCAATTTACACCAGATTTAATGCCAAGTGATATTTTAGGAACATCGGTTTTTAATCTTAAAATATCCGAATTTGAATTTAAAAAAGGGCCTATTTTCTCTAATATGGTGTTAATAGACGAAATAAACAGGGCTCCTGCCAAAACCCAAGCAGCCTTATTCGAAGTAATGGAAGAGCAACAAATTACAATAGACGGGCACAGATACAGCTTAGAAACACCATTTATGGTTTTAGCAACGCAAAACCCTGTAGAACAAGAGGGCACCTACCGTTTGCCAGAAGCACAATTAGACCGTTTTCTATTTAAAATAGATGTAAGCTACCCTAACCTAGACGAAGAAATAGAAATTCTTTCTAGAGAACACGACCTAAAAGCCAAAACAAAAACTGGACAAATAGAATCCTTTTTAACCGCGCAACAAATAGCTAAATACCAAAATTTAGTCAATCAGGTTATTGTAGAAAAACCATTATTAAAATATATAGCAGAACTTATTGTAGCCACCAGAAGCAATCGCTTTTTATATCTTGGCGCTTCGCCAAGAGCATCTATCGCTGTATTAAAAGCCAGCAAAGCCTTTGCTGCTATGGAAGGACGTGATTTTGTAACGCCAGAAGACATTAAACGCGCCGTAACTCCAGTGCTACACCACAGAGTTATAGTAACTCCAGAACGCGAAATGGAAGGTGTTACAAGCAAGCAAATAATAGATCAAATTATAGAAACCGTCGAAATACCTCGGTAATTCAACTAAAATAAATTAATCGGTAAGACGATAGCCTAAATACCAAACCTCTATAAACACCAATATCCTTTTTTTTTGAAATTTCTTAAATCATTTTACATACAACCGCTTTTCTTTTATACAGGCATAGGCATAGTTCTTCTTTTTGCTTTGAGCTATTTTATACCTCTGCTATTTAACATTGCGCAACTATCCATTTTGGTTTTAGTGTTGTTGTTTATTTTAGATGTACTTATTGTATTTATAGGCAAGCAAAACATAGAAGCAAAACGTATACTTCCAGATAAGTTCTCTAATGGCGATGCCAATAAGGTCGAAATTTCAATTAAAAACAACCATAAATTTGTCGCGCATTTAGAAATTATAGACGAAATTCCAGAACAATTCCAAGTAAGAGATTTTAAGCTTACACGTAAAATACACCCGAGAAAACAGCAAAATGTAACTTACAATTTAACCCCAAAATCTAGAGGAGAATATCATTTTGGTGTTTTAAATATATATGTACAATCTCCAATACAACTTGTAGCTAGGCGTTACATGCTAGACAAAAATGCAATGGTACCCACCTACCCTAGCTTCAAGCAACTTAAAAAATTCGAATTGCTCAATATTAATAAAAATGCAATGGACTATGGGCTTAAAAAAGTACGCCGTTTAGGCCATACCATGGAATTTGAGCAAATTAAAGATTACGTGTTAGGAGACGATTTACGCACCATTAACTGGAAAGCAACTGCAAAGCGCAACCAATTGATGGTAAATCAATTTCAAGACGAAAAATCTCAACCTGTCTATTCCATTATAGATAAAGGTCGTATTATGAAAATGCCATTTAACGGTCTTAGTTTATTAGATTATGCTATAAACGCAAGTTTGGTACTAAGCAACATCATTTTAAAGAAACAAGACAAAGCAGGTTTGTTTTCATTTTCAAAACGTATAGATAATATGGTGGTAGCACAGCGCCGTAGTGGACAAATGCAACTTATTTTAGAAGCGCTATACAATGTTGATACCGATTATTTTGAAAGTGATTTTGGTAGGCTTTATGCTAATATTAAACGCCATGTAACGCATAGAAGTTTACTGCTAATGTACACTAATTTTGAAACATTAGATGGCTTAAACAGGCAACTCCCTTACCTTAAAGCCATAGCTAAAAACCACATGTTAGTCGTTATCTTTTTTAAAAACACAGAAATTGATAAACTTATAAAAGCTAAAGCCGAAACCGTACAGCAAATTTATGATAAAGTAATTGCCGAAAAGTTCGACTTTGAAAAACGTTTAATAATAAACGAACTAAAAAAGTTTGGCATTCATTCCATACTTACAACACCAGAGCGCTTAACTGTAGACACAATAAACAAATATCTAGAAATTAAGTCTAGAGGGCTGCTATAGGCTCAATTTACCTCTTACCACAGAATTATCCTATCGATAGTACCAGTAAATATAGATAGTTTTTATACTTTTATAGCCTAATCTTGTTTTAATGACGATCACCCAATTATATTACGTTTTGGCTGTGGCAGAGCACCAGAATTTTACCAAAGCGGCAGAGAAATGTTTTGTTACGCAGCCCACGCTTAGCATGCAAATACAAAAGCTGGAAGATGAATTAGATATACTCATTTTCGACAGGAGTAAAAAACCTATCGAACTTACAGATGTTGGCAGTAAAATAGTAAATCAAGCCAAAAATATAGTAAACGAGTCGTACAGAATACAAGATATTGTAGACCAACAAAAGGGGTACATTGGCGGCGAATTTAAATTGGGAATAATACCCACTGTAATGCCAACCCTACTTCCTATGTTTTTAAAAACCTTTGTTAAAAAATACCCTAAAATAAAATTAAAAATAGAGGAACTTACCACCCAAGAAATTATACAACGTATTAGTAAAGGGCATTTGGATGCTGCTATTGCTGCAACACCACTCCAAAACGAAACAATTAAAGAGCGTGTATTATTTTTCGAACCCTTTGTTGCTTACATACCCAAGGGACATAAATTACACACCAAACAAAAAATTAAGACCGAAGATTTGGTTTTAGACGATATGTTATTGTTGGAGGACGGGCACTGCCTAAGAGATGGTATAATTAATTTATGTAAAACCAATGCACATTTAAACGATAAATTTCAATTGCAGAGCGGCAGTATTGAAACGCTTATTAAATTATCTAACGAAGGCTTAGGAATGACGTTGTTGCCCCACCTTCACACTCAAGATTTAAATGCTCAAGACAAAGAAAATTTACATTATTTCGAAGCGCCAAGTCCTGCAAGAGAAGTGAGCCTAATTTATCATAAAAGTGAACTAAAAATGCAAATTATAGAAGCAATGCAATCTGTAATTTCGGGTATAATTAGAGGTGCTATAAAATTTCAAGATGTACAAATTATTAGCCCTTTAGCTAAATAGATTAAAGCATAAAAAAAAGCGACTTTAAAAGTCGCTTTTTTTTATGCTTGTAAGTGAACCATACATTGGTCCAACTCTGGGTTTTGCTGTACAATAGAAGAGATGTATTGTTTAAGTTCTTCTACCTCGTAGGGCAATAATCTATTTACCGCCTTTTGTACTTCTTTACAAAACAATGATGCATCAAAACTTACTTTATCAAGTACAATTTTGGTGTACTCTAACATTGCTCTTGCCATTTTATAATTTATTTTTATTAGTGTTTGTTCTTTAAAAAACTATTTAAAAATTTGTTTCACCTTTTGTCGATAAATTTAATCAAAAATTACAAAGTCCTATTTTTTTTAATAAAATTTAACACCTAAAGCTCAAAATAATTCCATATTATTCATTTTTTCGCAAAATCTGCTACTAAAATAACATTCTAAAAATCAAATATTTAAAATTCCAAAAAACAAATCCGACTTTTAAATCGTGTTGTTTTTCAAACATTGTGTTTTTTATTCTTAAACCGTGAAACAAAATAGCAAATTATCTTAAATATTTAGTGCTTTTTCAATTAAATGTTCTTTATAATTAATTTTTAACAAATAATTACTTACGGAATTTTAAAACTTAACCCCTTTAAGTTTTCAATTTTATGCTCCACTCAAACTGAAACTTTGAAACCTCAATACCTTCTTCATTTACTCCCGTAGCGGTAAGCATTACCGTTTGTCCTTCTCCTGTCTGTATGGCCGTTTCTAAAACACGATCTATAGCAGCCCCCTCGTTACATGTAAAAATAATACGTCCTGTAGCTTTTTTATAAAAATGCGCACTATTGGAAACTACTAACATAGAAATACGTCTTCTTGACGCTTTTATCTTGCCTATCATTAAAGCACCTGTTGAGAGTTCTGCCGCCATACCTTGTACAGCCCAGAACATAGATTTAAAAGGGTTTTGGTTAATCCACCTATGCTTTACAACCACTTTACACGTGTTATCGTCTATATATTTTACCCTAACTCCACATATATAAGCAGAGGGTAATTTTAAAAGACTAAACATGTTTAATTTACTAGCTGTTAACTCCATAAATGTTATGTATTTCTTCCCAATATAATGAAATATAAGTCAAAACAGCTTGAAAATAAAAAAATATAGTACTATGTGTAACATAATACTATTTTTTAGACATATATTTGTATAAGAAAGTATTATATATACAATTTGAGTAGTACTAGCACCGATAAAGGTTACAACCTTAAATAAAAAAAATGAAGGTAGAAAACACGAAAGCACAAATGCGCAAGGGGGTATTAGAATTTTGCATTCTATCTGTTTTAAAGGATAATGATGCTTACGTTGCCGAAATTTTAAAAACTCTAAAAGCCGCCAAGTTATTAGTTGTAGAGGGTACCATATACCCCCTTTTAACACGGCTTAAAAATGCAGAACTTTTAAATTACAGGTGGGAAGAGTCCACTTCTGGTCCGCCTAGAAAATACTATAGTTTAACAGAAAAGGGAGCTGTTTTTTTAACAGAACTCGATAAAACCTGGAACGAACTGCATACAGCAGTGTCTATTGTAACCCACCAAAATACAGCAAAAAATGAATAAAACGGTTAATATAAATTTAGCAGGTATTTTTTTTCACATAGATGAAGATGCTTATTTAAAACTCCAACATTATTTGGATGCTATTAAAGAAGCTTTCACTACTTCTGAAGGGGGAGCGGAAATTATTTCGGATATAGAAATGCGCATTGCAGAACTGTTTGATGAACATTTAAAGCAAACTAAACAAGTTATACGCATTGCAGAAGTAGACCGTATTATTGGTATAATGGGCCAACCTGAAGATTATATATTAGACGCTACTGATACAGAAGAAGATACTGCCTTTGAATTTGAACCATTTGAAAACACCAAAAACACAAATACTAAGCAACATACCTACACGTACAACCATAAAAAGTTATATCGAGATACTAGCAATGCCTATGTTGCAGGAGTGTCCTCTGGTTTAAGCCATTATATAGGTATAGATGCACTTTGGATTCGCCTGGCTTGGTTAATCCTATTTTCTGTAGCAGGAGGTGGTTTGTTTGTTTACATTCTATTGTGGATACTGGTACCTGAAGCTAAAACTACCGCTGAAAAGATTTCGATGACGGGAGCACCGGTAAATATTAGCAATATTGAAAAGAAAATTAAAGACGAATTTAAAAACGTATCTGATACTATAAATACAGCATCCAACGATATTAATGAAAAAACCTCATCACTTCAAAAAATCCTAAGATCCTTTTTTCTTACGCTAACAGAAATTGTATGCTTTTGCTTTAAGCTATTTTCCAAATTTATTGGTGCTATCTTAATCACGGTTGGTATTTCTGCTATTTTTATTTCTTTAATTAGCTTATATAAGCATAATGTTTTTAGAGGCTACAGTGGTACAGCCAGTACTGTTTTAAATTTCTTCGATTCTGGAGATATCCCATTTTGGCTTACGGCGTCTGTTCTGGTTTTACTCGTTAGCATACCCTTCTTTTTTATATTTTATTTAGGTCTAAAATTGGTAGTTCCAAATCTAAAAACTATCGGTAATATTCCTAAAATTAGTCTTGCTAGTCTATGGTGTCTTGCCATCTTTGGCTGTGTAGTTATAGGCTTGTTAAAAGCAAGTGCTCACCTTTTTAAAGAAAGTTATTTCGAAGACACCAAAATACTTTCAATACCAAAAAACGATACCATTTATGTTAGAATGGCTAAAAACACACTTTTCCCATCCAAATACCACAAAGTCGGCCAGCCGTATAAACTAGCTTATGGCGAAGATGAAACATTAATGTTACACTCCAAAGATGTGGGTATTGTTGTAAAATCTACAACAGATACCGTACCAAGCATTTCAATTAGAAAAAATGCCAGAGGGCGCTACCACAAAACTGCCTTAGAAAACGCAAAAAATCTTATCTATAATTACCAGTTAAACGGCAACACTCTAACCCTAGATGGTTACTCTAAAACCCGTCCGAATCACGGAAGAAATAAGCAGGAAATAAAAGTTATTTTATACCTACCAGAACAACGTATAGTTCATTTTGGACGAGACACAAGACACCATCTGTATAAAAGAGCGCACCGCGGTAATATTGTTAATGTAAAAAAATCAAATCATTACTTGAAAATTTTAAATGACAAAGTAAGATGTTTAGACTGTTATGCAAAGTAATTATAAACCATACTAAGCTAAAAAAAAGCTACAAATATTAACCTTACTATAAGCTCAAGTGGCATTAAAATTGATGCTTAATAAAAATTCAAATTAACACAAATAGCTATTAACAAAAACAAACAATTATGCTTATCCTTATTAAAATCATCGTCAGTAGTATTTTACAACTATTTTTAATGTGTGGCAGTATTTTTTAGGTACAGCTTGGCATTTAACGAAATGTAAATTAGACACAATGCTGCGCACAAAAAAGATCTTAAGAAGTGTCCATACTTCGTTACTCTTAAGTCTTATTTCATGTATGGTTTTACTTATATTTGCGCCGTATAACACGCAGCAAAATGCTATATAAATAGCATATTATGTGTTATAGAATGTATTACAATACGTTTTACAACTGTAATTGATTGTTGTGACGTCCAAATGTTTAGTGTGTCTTATAAAAAACCAATACTTATTTCTCATGCGTAAAAAAAATTTATGTCTTCACTTTATTGTATTTTTTTTAACTGCATTACATCTCTGCTATGCACAAAAACAAGAGAAAATAAAGGGCAATAAAGTAGTAACTACTGTTCATACAGAAGTGCCTTCGTTTTTAGCTTTAGATTTAGATGAAGATTTCGAAGTTGAATTAATGTATAGCAATACACCTTTTGTATCTATAGAAACCGACGAAAATTTACATGAAGTTATAGAATTTAAGATACAAGACAGCATACTTTTATTCAACAACTTAAAACGTATTACCTCAAAAAAGAAATTACACATAAAAGTAGGTTATACAGATGCATTACAGCACATTAAGGCGAGCAATGATTCTAAAATTACGAGCGTAACACCATTAAATTTTAAAACTTGCAAACTCAGTCTTAAAGAAGATGCCAATGTGGCACTAACAATAAGCGCCAAAAAATTTAATCTAGAATGTGTAGATAAATCTAAAGCAAGATTAAACTTAACTTCAGATACTACAACTGTTAGTATGAGAGGCACAAGTAAACTCGAAGCCCTTATCAACTCTCCTAAATTTGCCTTTTTTGTAGATGAAAGAGCTAATGCCGAACTAGAAGGCAATTGCGATTATGCCGAAATAGCCTTAGATAACAGTACCGAATTTAATGGTAAAAACTTTACTGTAAATACATGTAAACTTAAATGTGATTTTTCTAGTAAGGTTGCTTTAGAAGTTATAAAACACATTAATCTTAGCATTTCTGGAAGCAGTGCTGTCTACCTCTATCAAAACCCTAAGATCGAAATTGAATATATGACAGACACGGCTAAACTTCAAAAGCGCGTCAAGTAATATATTCCAACTTAAATTTTTATTGAATTTATGCTAATTGTGTTTCAGGTTTACAGCATGCACAAGCACTAAACAGAGCGCTTTAATCAAGAGTTTTTTTCATCTTAAACAACTGTTTCTAAAAAGCACCTTTAACGGTGTTATTTGAGTTGTATATGGCGTTTATCAAACAAAAAGCCACAAAATTAAGTGGCTTAAAGTGCTTTTATGTTGCAATAGTGTTCGGTACACATAATGCCATAGGGTTAACATCTTAAAAAAAACGTTGCAAATGTTTGCTAACATAAATCGTTTGATTGCAACTAAGCTAAAACATATGCGCAAACATCTTTTTATAAACCAAAATAATTGGCATTATAGCCCCCTTTTAACACTATGCATTCTTATTTTAATGCCGCTTTACAATCAAGCTGCTAGTTTATGCGTCTTAATTTAATGCCGCTTAATCTTGTTTCGCCTTTAGAGGCTTTAAAATCTACAGTTATGCCTTTGTGGTCTGCAACCGTAATAAGATAACGTTTGTCTACGCCTCTATTGTTGCCATAAACCTTTTTTAAATTTAAATTTTGCCACACCTTCTTTCCATTTACTTCAATGTCCATAACATTTTCGCCTTTAGTTTTTAATTCTGCCATTAAAAGGGAAAGTTCATAGCTACCTTTTGGAACATCAAATTTAAATTGTTCTATACCCACCAATTGCGTTTGGTACACTGGGTCGTTTTCTGTCCCTTTAACACTAACCTCAGATCCTACTGTTTTGCGTCTTGGGTGTCTTAATATTTTTCCACCTACATGCCCAAAGCCACCTTCTCTATAAGCTTGATCTGGCATCCATAAATAGTCTATATTATGGCTTTCTATAAAATAACAAGTGGACCCCACATTTACCGCTATTTCTTTAAAAGGATTGCGCTCACTTTTAAAGTTTTTAGGCTGCAATGTAAACGCTATTGTTGCAAAATCTTTTACCACTTTACCATCCTGTACAGAAATAACTTCTATTAAATTATCGCCTTGCTTTAGTGGCACGTTAAAAGTGGTTGTAGAAAACTCAAATGTTTTTTTACCAAGAGATACACCGTTTACAAATAACTCTACATCTCTAAAATTACCAACAACTGTAATTGGTTGTGTTGCTACATTACCACCTTCCACGTCTGCAACTCCAGATCTTTTTGTCCATGTCTTAGAGGTAATGCCAACAAACGGAGTGTTGTTAAGCAACGCTCGATACAGGTAATAGGCATCTTTTTTCTTTCTATCGGCAGAAACTAAACCTTTATTGTTAATATGTGGTACCGCATCTTTTCTGTGTTCCACTTGAAAGTCGGCATAATTCCAAACATTAGCACCTACAATCTCTGGCATGTCTAAAATTGTTTTTAGGTAAGCTTTATGTAACAAAAACTGATATTCTACACTAAAATCGAATCTAGAAGGTGCGTACGATCTAATTCTGGGATCTGCACCACCACCATATTCGCTCAATATAAACGGCTTATCTGGGTCTAAGGCTAGAGACCGCTCTACAACGCTTCTTAAGTTTTTATCTATGTCTTCTAATTCCTGAATGTACCAACCGTAATACTTATTATATCCTACTAGTTGGGTATTGCGAATGCCTAATTTATCTTGATAGGCTGGCTCTCTAAAAAACACAGAGTATGAATATCTGGTAGTGTCCTCTTCTTTTATTGTACGTGCCAAAACCTCATGTGTGCTTACAAAGTGCTTGGTATAAGCCTCTCCTAGTTTATCTGGCGCTTTCATAGTGGTTTCATTACCTAAATTCCATGCAATAATAGAAGGATGGTTGTAATTAAAGCGAATGGCTTCTTTTAGCATATTCACAGTGTTTTGTTTACCAGCCTCGTTAGCTGCTGCTTTATTTACAAAAGGAATTTCTAATGTTGTAACAAACCCGTATTTATTACACATTTCTAGTATTGCAGGATCCTGTGGGTAATGTGCTATTCGCAAAAAATTGATACCCATTTCTTTTAACAGACGCATATCGTTTCTATGAATTTCATCACTAACCGCATTGGCTTTTTTAAAGAAATCTTGATGGCGATTTGTACCTATAAGCTTGGTTTGTTTGCCGTTTATAAAAAACCCTTCCTTAGGGTCGAAACGAAACCACCTAAACCCTACTGGATTTTCAACCCGATCTAGAACGGTTCCAGATTTATCGGTAATTTCTGAAATTAAATGGTACAAGTAAGGTGTTTCTGGAGACCATAATTTAGGATTCGCAATGGTTAAAGCACTAACGACATCTTTATTGAAAGTGGTTTTTGTTTTAACGTTTTTAACCAGATTATGCTTGGCATCGTATAAAGATTGCTTAACGTAATATGTTCCTTTTTCAGGTCTTACCAATTTAGAGCTTACCGAAACTTTTGCTGAAGTTTTAGATACTTCTGGTGTTGAAATGAAAATGGCATTTGTACCTAAATTTGCGACCTCAAAATGTACAGGTTTTGTAATAATGAGTTGAACATCTCTGTAAATACCTCCATAAAATGAAAAATCTGCAGCTTGCGGTACAATTTCATCGTTATGGGCATTATTCACATTAATTGTTATTTCATTTTTACCAGATTTTAGAGCGGTGGTAATATTACGTGAAAAAGATGTATATCCTCCTATATGTGCCTCCCCTACCGCTTTGCCATTTACGTAAAGTGACGTTACTTGGTTTGCGCCTTCAAAATGCAAAAACACGTTTTGATTTTCGAATACCTGAGGTACAACTATTGTTTTTTTGTACCAGCCATCGCCTCTGTAATAGCCATCTTCATCATCTAAAATATCTTCTGTATTCCACGAGTGAGGTAACGTTACCTGATGCCATGTTTTGGTTTTAGGTGCTGTAAAAGGCGCTGCTATGCTTCCTTTATGAAATAACCATGAATCGTTTAGAGTTTCAACATGTCTAACGTGTTGGGCATTAAAACTTAAAGTTATACCCAAAAGTAGAAATAGAGTCGTTAATTGTTTCATTGCAGTTTATTATGCTTATTTGGTTTTCAATTGTATCAGGTGTCTTTAAATTTTACCAACTTTATAACGAACTGACTTGCTTGGAAGGTAACCTATACGGTGTGCCTTTACTTCTATTTTAGTGTCTTCTGGCAAACGGAAAGCTTCTGTGTATACTTGCCATACGTTAGATGGCTTACCTTCTTTTGGTAGTATTCTATACCCTATAGACGCGCCTGTTGTCTCGCTTTTCAAACTTATTAAACCTTCTATATTAGAGATTTTGGGTGCTGTGGTTACAGGTTGCACTTCGCTTCCAGACCATAATTTTGCAACTAAATCTTTCTCGCTTAAGTTAGGATTATCATTAATAGCCGTAAGCCAATTGTCCATTTCTGCACGTAACCTTTCCAGTGTATCTTTATATTTAGCGTCTGCTGCCAAATTATTTAATTCGTAAGGATCTGCCTTACAATCAAACAATTCTTCTTTTGGTTTGTGGGTTCTAAACCATTGCATTTGTGCATCGGTAAGTTTCCCTTCTGTTTTTAACTTTAACAATTCTTGCATGGTAGGAATGCGTTCTCTATACGCTATAGGCAGGTAGTATCCCTTTTCAGGTTTATAATTTCTAATATACTTAAAACGTTTATCTCTAACTGCTCTAATAACATCGCGTTCGGCATCAAATCTATCTGCTGCGGCATGTATAAATTCTCGTTCCTTAGCTTTATACTTTCCTAAAAACGCTTTGCCTTGACTATAGGCTTTTGGTTTTTCGCCTATTAAGGATAGTAAGGTAGGCGCAAAATCTATAAAACTTATCATTTGCTCGTCTAATGTGCCTGCTTGTAATTGCTCTGGAAACCTTATAATCATTGGTGTGTTTAAACCAGAATCGTAAATTAAACGTTTCTCTCTTGGCAACGGGCCACCATGATCTCCGTAAAAAAATATTATTGTGTTTTCTAGCAAGCCATCTTCTTCTAATTGTTTTAATACGGCACCTACTTGACGGTCCATTTCTGCTATATTATTGTACAGTTTCCACATGTCGCGCTGTACAACTGGCGTATTTGGTAAATAAGGAGGTATATTGAATTTAGTATCTTTTGGAAGGTGTTTTGGTGTCTCTTCTTCAGTCATTCTATTTTTAGCATGAGAAGCGCCTTTATTTTTCCATTCGAAATTCCTATCTCCTGCGTGGTAATGTCTGGTTTCTATTTCTCTGTATCCATAAGGTTCAAATAAACCAGATTCGTGAGTTTCTGTAAAATTAAAAACTGCAAAAAAGGGTTGGTCGTCTTTCTTATTTCTCCAATGTGCATAAGGACTGCTCTCATCCCAAGCAGTAACTGGTGCTTTAAATTGATAGTCTGTTTTATAATTATTAGTACAATAGTATCCTGCTTCTCGTAATAACTCACTAACCATCTTTACTTGTGCAGGTGGTACAGCTTCATACTTTGGTAAACCTGTTACTTCGGTATAAGAATTAACCCGCATATGGTTAGCTCCAATACTTGAGGGGTACATACCTGTTGCGATCGCTGCTCTACTTGGTGCACAAACGCCTGAGGTTGAGTATAAATTGGGGTAGCGCACTCCTTCTGCGGCCAACTTGCTTAGATGGGGTGTTACCACTGTAGAATCTCCAAAAGGTGGGATGTAAGCCCCCATATCTTCTGTAACCAACCATAAAATATTGGGGCGGTCTTGTAAATTAAGTGTTGTTTTTACAGGCGCATCTACTGCCTTTTTAGATTGGCAACTAGTGCTTAATAAGCTTGCAAGTGCTATGGCGTATACTATTGTTATTCTCATAATATTCATAAAAAAAAGGATAGTAATTAAATTAATATCCTTTTTTGTTGGTATGTTCTAAATTATTTTAATTTTAAAATCTCACTTCCTGCTAATAAGAAAGCTCCTGTGCCGTAATTTTGCCAGCTGTCGTAAGATGCTGGTTCTGGAGAAGCTCCTATATTTTGTACCCAACCCACACGGCCATCATCATGCTGACATTTAGCCAATGCACGCCATGCCTTTTTTACTGCTGGTGTATGCTTGGCATCTAACAAGCCATTATTAATACCCCAAGTTAAAGCAAAAGTATAAAAGCCACTGCCACTTACTTCGCCATGATTATAGGCTTCTGGGTGTAGTAAACTTGTTCTCCATAGACCATCTTCTGGCTGAATTTTAAGAATCTTAGAAGCCATTTCTTTGTATAACTTCTCGTAAAAAGGACGGTGTTTGTAATCTTTAGGCATATCGTCTAGTATCAATGCTAATCCGCCAATAACCCAGCCATTTCCTCTGGCCCAAAATACTTTTTTACCATTCTTTTCTTTTATGTCCTTTTTAGTACCTTTCCATACATAGCGCATGTCTCTTGCAAACAACTGTTCTTCCTCATCGTAAAGTTGATCGTAAGTTTGCTTGTAAAACGTGTGCATATCATCTAAATATTTGGGCTGATTGGTATGCTTGGCGTACAGATTAATAATTGGAGGTGCCATAAATAAAGCATCACACCACCACCATAAAATAGTTCTTCCAAAAGCACTTTTATCTTTTCCTTGTTTCCAAACATCGTCTTCATACAAGTGTGCATCTAAAAATTTCTTTGTAGGCTCTAGGTCTACAAAATTCTTTCTTTTGTCGTTCATCCCTATATAAATATAGCTATAAGATATGGCTACATCATCGGCGTGGTGTAAACGTGTATACGTCTGCCAATCGTTCCAATACGCTTGGTTTTTCAAGGCTGCCATATACATCATATTTCTAGTAGTTTTATGTGCTCTAGAAACCCCCATGTAATAAGCGCCATTAGTCCAATCTGTAGGTGCAATTGCTATAATTGGATGCGCTTCTTGCCATTCTAAGGCTTTAATCATAGAAGCTTCTATTTGTGTTTTATCTAACACATCTTGAGCTACGGTTTTTTGAGCTACTGAACAACTAAATAGTGTTAGAAGCATTACTAATTTTAATACCGATTTGTTCATTTTTTACTTTTTTAGTTTAAAGGTTGTTTCTATGTATTCTTTAGAAGATGTTCCCACTTTAACAGTATAGTCTCCTGCTTCTAGTACTTTTTTCATAGCTATACCTGTAAATTCTAACATTTTAGGTGTTATTGTAAATGTTACTGTTTTACTTTCTCCTGCGGCTAATTCTATCTTCTCGAATCCTTTAAGTTCTTTATCTGGTCGTGTTACCGAACCTATTTCATCTTTAATGTACATTTGCACCACTTCTTTAGCCTTAACGTTGCCTTTGTTGGTTACAGTAACTGTTACTTTTAATTCTGTATCTGGTGTTATTTCTGCATTCGATACTTTTAAATTTGAATATTCAAAATTTCCATAACTTAAACCGTGTCCGAAAGGGAATAAAGGGCCTTTACCTAAGAATAAATATTCTTTTTTATAGTTTATCTCTTTCATACTGTAGTGGTATGGCAGTTGCCCTATTGTTCTTGGCACTGTTACTGGTAGCTTTCCTGATGGTGATACTTCTCCGAAAATAATTTTTGCAGTAGATTCGTCTCCAAATTCACTTAAATCCCATGTATCTAAAATAGCATCTGCTTGTTCTGCAATTGTATTAATGGATAATGTTCTGCGGTGTTTTAATACTACAATAACGGGCTTACCTAAGGCTTTAATTTTTTCTACTAATTCATCTTGTGGGCCTACTGGGTCTATAGTTGCTCTATCTCCTAGTGTACTATTATTAAAGTAAGCTTCTTTAGACGTAAACTTATCGCCTCCTAAAAACAATACGACAGCATCTGCGCTTCTGGCTGTTTTTACGAGTTTATTTATTGCTTTTGGATCTCTTGGTAATAATTCTGGAGCTCCGCCTCTCTCGTTTGTTAAATTGAATCCTTTTTCTGCTAAAAACTTAACGTTGTTTCCTGCTATAGATTCGAACATAGCCTGAGTGTTTTCTTTTAATAGAGGCCCTAGAAGTGCTACTTTTATAGCTTTCTCCTTGCTTAACGGTAATGTGTTTTCTTCATTTTTAAGTAAAATAATAGATTCTAGATCTGATTCTTTTGCCAATTCAAAAGATGAAGCTGCTCTAACACCTGCTTTTACATCTTCTATATTGATGTAAGGATTGTCGAATAAACCTAAGATAAATTTGGTTCTTAACACACGTCTTACCGATCTGTCTATCAATTTTTCTAATTCTGGATTTTTCTTAACCATTTCTGGTAAGTAGGCGTAAGAGTCTTCGGCATATAAGTCGATATCGATTCCTGCTTCTAAGCCCATTTGCGCTGCTGCCTCTGGAGACTCTGCTACATTCATAAAATAAAATAAGCGTGCAATGTCGTTAGAATCTGAAACAACATAACCTTCAAATCCCCACTGATCTCTTAATACGCCCGTTAAAAGTTCTGGGTTACCATGACTTGCCACACCGTTTAAATCGCCATGAGATGCCATTATTCCTAATGTTTTGGCTTCTTTAACTGCTGCTTCAAAGGGTGGGTATACTTCGTCTATTAATGTACGTTCTGAAATTTCTATAGCTGCAAAGTTAGACCCACCTAGTACTTGGCCATAACCCGCAAAGTGTTTTGCTACGGCGCCAATATGTGTGCCCTTACCTAAACCTTCGTAATTACCTTGCACTCCTTTTATGGCACTTGTTACCATTTGTGTTGTTAAATAAGTATCTTCTCCAAAGGCTTCACTCATACGTCCAAAACGAGGATCTCTAACGATATCTGCTTCTGGAGAGTGACACATGTGCATACCTCTTAGTCTTGCTTCTCTACCAACTACATCCCATTGTCTTCTTACTAAGTCTGGATTGAACGATGCTGCTGATGCTATTGGACGTCCAAATTTAGTACAACCCTCTGCATCTACACCATTGTAAGATTCTGTAACGAATAATGCAGGTATGCCCCAACGGTTGTGCTCTATAATGTATTTCTGCAATTCGTTATTTAATTTTGCTGCTGCAACAGCATCGATATGTTCTCCTGGGTTTTTAATCCCTGCAATGCCTAATTCTAACTTTTTTATTACTTTTTTGGAAAGTTTTAGTTTTCCGTTTTCATCTGGTTTCGCTCCAATATTAGCATGAAAAACACGCATTTGCGCTACTTTTTCTTCTATAGATAATTTTGGCAATAATGCTTCTACACGCTCTTCTATAGATAATGTAGCATCTTTGTAATCTTTTGATGTGGTAACGTCCTTTTTATCGCAAGATTGCATTAATATTCCTGCGGAAAATAAGGATAAAAAAAGTAATTTTTTCATTAGAGATTTTTATATATTATTAATTTAAAAACGAAAAATTATCAATAGCTAGATTTTTCTGATCTAATTGTTCTATAAGAACAAATATATTCTCTTTATTGCTTAATTTCGACAATTTAATCGTTATATTTTTGGAAGTGCGTTGTGGTTTTAACGTAAAATGATTTTCTCCTAGTATGGTGCCGTTTAAATGGTCTTTACGTATTTCTATTTTAAAAGTAGAACCTGTTGTTGCCATTACATTTAAAGAAATTCTTTTTTTGTTTTTCAGGTTTTTTACATTGGGGTAGTTAAAATAGCTTTTGTTTGCGGTGGTTTTCACTGCAAAATTAGTACCAAACTCTATTTTCTTAAACCCTTCTGCTTTAAAAAAATCTTCTGCTTCTATTTTAGGCTGTTTGGCATTGTAATTGGCTACACCTTGCCCGTCTACTCTAATTGTTTCTATTTCTCCATTTGCTTTATAATGCACATAACTTATAAAACTGTCTCTAAAGTATCTATTCCCTGTTTGGCTAATGTCGCAGTATATAAAATACCATTGGTTATACCATTCGAAAAAAGAGCCGTGCCTTCCTTGTTTAAATCCTGTTGGCCAAGTAGGCTCATCGTAACCTTCAGCAAAGCTATTGGTTTTAATTACGCTGTCCTTGTAGGTATAGGGGCCGTACAAATTGTTGGACATTGCATAAAAACAGCCCCAAGATAAATAGTAATTACCGTTGTATTTGTGCACAAATGGTTTATCGTCTGTTGGCTTTAGTTTATTAGTTCCGTCCAGATTATAAGGGCCTCTAGGGTTTTTTATTTCTATTTTTTGTGGTGTTTCTGCCAAACTTACCATATCTCTATTTAACCTAGCAATATAATACTCCCATACACCAAAAATAATGTAATGTTCCCCGTTGTCTTCAAACACAGCCATATCGTATTCGTGAGTATCTGTAAGGCCAGAGGGTAATAATGGTTTTTTTAATACGTCTTTCCAAGGGCCTGTGGGCGTATCTCCAACAACAACTCCTGTTTGCGCATTTCCTTCAGAAAAATACCAATAATACTTATTGTTTCTGTATGCTGCATCTGTAGCCCAACACCTAGAAAATGGTTTTCCTATATAGGTGTCTTCTGGTTTTAATACGCTTCGTTTTTTCCAGTTTACCAAGTCTGGCGAAGACCATATCCACCAA
This sequence comes from uncultured Flavobacteriaceae bacterium, assembly GCA_947489085.1. Lineage (GTDB taxonomy): Bacteria > Bacteroidota > Bacteroidia > Flavobacteriales > Flavobacteriaceae > Jejuia. Next base: position 7,192 of record CANLCJ010000010.1, on the reverse strand, counting down.
TCGTTCATGATAAACTTATCGTTTTGTATAGATTTATCGTGGGAGGCATACACATAAGCTGTATCGTTAAAGATGTGTATATGGGGATCGTTTAAGCCTTTATTTGCTACTATTGGGTTTTGAGCATTTAAACATAAAAAACCACCTAGAATTATGACTATAAGATATTTAACCCTACTTTCTTTTTGCATGTCTTGGCTCTAGCTATTATCGCTTTTTTGTTCAACCTCCTAGAGGTTAAATATATAACAACAAAGCCTACAAGCTGTCCTGTACTGTATGGTTAACGTTTCTATCTTAAGTTAAACCTACGTATTAAAGCGACTCATCCCATTATCGAACTGCAAATATCAAGGTTAGCCTAAGTTTAAAATAGTTACAATAAAACGTTGGTTTATAGACATGTTGTTTCGCTAAAATCTGCTGTTTGCGCCTCGCCTAAACTTCTATTTGTTCTAAACAACACAAATTGATCTATGGCATGACCGTTAGATCTTCCTGAAATTTCTACATTATACGTTCCAGCTGTATTGAAGGTTACAAAAATATCAAATGGGTCGTTATCGTTGGTTGAAGATCTCCAAAACCATCTGTTTAATGTATTCATATACGATTTGAACCAACCATCTCTACTAGCGCCTTCTGGGTTTGGTGTTTTACCCGTTCCTCTAGGAAAGACACGCTCTCCAGTTGTTGCTTTTTCTCCAAAAAAATCATCCCCTTCTATTCGCAGCCAAGAATCGTTATGTTCTGTATTACTGTCTCCTATAGTAATTCTAGAGCGCCACACAAATTGATATGTTCCTGGTGTATTTATTTGAACTGGAAATGTAATTACGCCACGTCCTGGAACACTAAAGTTATCCGAGCCTGTCCATAACAAATAGCCTTCGCCTAGAAATCCTAAAATTGCAGTTGCAGTCTCCCAATCGTTAGGCGTTGTACTTGGGTTCTCTATATCTACTCTTACAATTCCCTCTCTTTCCATAAATACTTGTGTAGTTTCACATGCTGTTTCCATAGATGGTTCTTCCATTGGAGGTTCTTCTTGTGGGACTTCTTCTGTTGGCGTTTCCTCCTCTACTGGTGTTTCTTCTGCTGTTGGTGCTTCTTCTTCTTCTGTTGGAGGCTCTTCCGTTGGTGTTATCTCTTCGGGTGTTTCTTCTGCTGCGATAGAGGCAGTCGATCCTCCATCATCGCTTGAACAGGACATTAATTGCAAACTACAATAGCTAGATAGCACTACTATTAAAACTAATTTTATAGATTTCTTCATCTGTTTAAATTTTATTGCTTTTCAATTGTCTGATATCATGCACCACAAACGTTTCGATAGATTGCATCGTCTTGTTGTTATGGCTCATTTCATAACATATTAATTTTTAGTGCAATTTAAATGATACAAAATCGTAAAGTGTCCTGTAGTTTTCTGGTTTTACTTGTAGAATTCTTAAAAACATCCTAAAAAAGATGATGATTTTTATTATATACTCGATTTTATTTGATTAATCTTATTGAACTACAGCCATTATCACACCCTTAACATGCTCTATTTTTTTCTTGAGAACACTTACGCTCTTAGCACATATGCACGTCTAACGTCATTTTAAGGTAATACTAGCCTGTGTAAATGAACAAAAAACGCTACTAACCTAAGTTTGTAGCGTTTCTGTGTGGCTTGTCTAACTGATTAAAGCTAGTTCTATCCTATTTTCTAAGGAGCTTCATTACAGGTTTTTCCATCTATCTTGGTTACAATAAATTCACTTCTTCTGTTCTTCTGGTGTTCTGCTTCACTACAATTTGATGTGTTTGTAGGTTCGCAACCGCAAGCATTAACTAAGCGTGATTCGCCATAACCTTTAGCTGTAATACGCTCTGCACTAACGCCCTTACTTATTAAATAGGTTCTGGTAGCTTGAGCTCTATTTTCAGATAAGGTTTCATTGTATGCTTTAGTTCCTCTGCAATCTGTATGAGATTTTATGGCGATATGCATGGATGGGTATTGTTTTAATACCGATAGCACTTTCTGCAATTCTACTTCAGCATCATAACGAATATCGTATTTATCGTAATCGAAATACACTATTGGTATGTCTAGTATTTTAGCTAGATCGTCACAGGGTAGTATGTTTTTACGGTCTTGTTCTAAGAAAAGATCTATATTCAAGTTTTGAGCTACTGTTGGCGTTACAAAACGCTTCTCATCAGAAATGTAATTGGTCTTACTGCCTCTTACTAAATATTCTGTATTACAGGGCAGTTCGAAGCTATAAGCACCTGAGCCATTTAAAACTTGACGTTCTATCTCATTACCATCTTTATCAAACAATACCAGTTCTGCGCCTTCTAATAGCGCTTTATCTTCTGCGTCTTTGGCTTTAATTTCTACAATTTGATTACAGGCTATATCTTTAAAAGTGTAAATATCGTCGCTGCCTTTCCCACCTGAACGGTTAGAGCTAAAAAATACTTCACCTGATACTAGATTTTCGTAATAGGCAAAGTCGTCTGCTCTACTGTTTACGGGTTTCCCAACGTTGTGTACTTCTTTTGCTTTTACACCAGTATCTGCTTCTTTATCGTAACCTTCAGACACAAATACATCTAAACCTCCTAAACCTGGCAAACCGTTCGAAGCAAAATACAAATCGCCTGATGCATTTACAAAAGGAAACGTTTCTTGGGCTTCTGTATTTATCGATGGTCCTAAATTTCTCGGAGTGCCTAGTGTGCCATCTTCCTTTATTTCTGTTACAAATATGTCGGAAGCTCCTATGGTGCCTGGCATGTCTGATGCAAAATACATTCGTTTCCCATCTGCACTTATGCTTGGGTGTGCTACACTGTAAGCATCGCTATTAAAATGTACAGATTGTATCTCTCCCCACTTTCCGTCAGGCGTTTTTGAAACTCTAAATAATTCTAAACGGTTTACTTCTTTTACTTTACGCTTAGCTTCTGCATAATAAAAGTTATTTCTCGTAAAGTACATAAACTTGCCGTTAGGACTGTAAGCTACGCTAGATTCGTGGAAATCTGTATTTACACCATTTCCCAATGGCGTTATATTCTTGTATAGAGATGCATTACCTTTATCTGCAGTATATAGATCTAAAAACGGCTCTTCGTTCCATTTGTATTTATCGCCTCCGCCTCGCGCAGATGCAAATACGATTTTATTATCAAACTCAGCAACTCCAAAATCTGAATATTCTGTATTTAATTCTAAATTTATTGGCTCTATATGATCTCTACTTCGGCGTTCTATAGTCGTTTTATAATCTACTTCTGTACTAAATGCTTTTCCTCTTAAATCGTTAGGTTTCAATTCGTGAAAGGTTTTCATCCATTTATCAGACGCTTCGTAATCTCCTACAGATCTTAATGCTACAGCATATCTAAAGTGGTATTCGGTGTCTTGACTGGGTTCCATTTCGAACAAAGCACCGTACCATTTCACTGCACTTTCCATTTCGTGATTGAAATAATACGAATTAGATAGTTTCTGGAGTACGGGAACTGTTATGTATCCATTATCTACCACTTCCTGTAAAATCTCTGTTGTTTTTACATAAGCAAACTTATCATATTCTTTTATCGCTTTTTTCACTTTAGACTTTTGCGAGAAGCCTAATGCTGATAACATACTTAATGCTATGCTGAATATTATAGTATTTAGTCTCATATGGATTAATTTAAAAGAATCGAGGTGAAAGTACTTTTCCTATTTGTTGCAACTCAAAACGCAGTAATACCTCGTGGGTACCACTATTAAAGTTGCTTAATCTTGTAGTAGTGGCGTCGTAACCGTAGCCTATAAATATACTTGGGCTTACTTGAAAGCCTACTAAGCCGCTTATGGCATCATCCCACCTGTAAGCTGCTCCTAGCGTAAATTTTTCGTTAAATAGAGCGTTTAGTGATACATCTGCTATAATTGGGGCGCCAGACACACCTCTTACTAAGAATGAGGGCTTTAATTGCGTATTTATACCTGCATTGAACACATAACCTCCAATAAGGAAATAATGCAAGCGTTCTGTTGCTATAGATTGTTCAAAATCATCAAAATGCTGTGTTGTAAGAATGTTAGGAACAGAGAAACCTATATAGGCTCGATCTGAATGTAAATACAACCCTGCGCCAAGTGTTGGCGATACGAGATTGATGTTATTAGTAAATAAATCTTCAACAATTTGAGCATTTCCTCTAGAAAAATCGGTATCTAGAATGTGTAAGCCCGCTTTTAATCCGAAGGAAAGCTCTAAATTTTTTATTTCATCTAAAGTTATTGTATAAGATACGTTTCCATCAATAGAGGTTTCTTCTGATGGCCCTAAACGGTCGCTCACAACATTTAACCCTAAGCCTATTCTTTCGTTTCTAAGTGGTGAGTGGATACCAAATGTAAGGGTTTCTGGTGCGCCGTCTAAACCGACCCATTGGTTGCGGTATAGGGCTGTGGCACTCAATACATCGCGTTGTCCAGCGTAAGCTGCATTAACACTCATAGTATTGTATGTGTAATGTGTAAATTGCGGGTCTTGCTGTCCTTGAACACTATCGACTTTTAGTAGCGTTATAAACACTACTAAAACTAAACTGGTTTTGGATAATAAATTATGCATCATCTTTTTAATCTTTATTTCGTGTTTATAGCTTACCTGTTTATATATAACCATCCTGCTTGTCGCTCTGATCCGTCACCTCTATCGAATACATAGTAATAGGTACCTTCAGGCAATTGGTCTGGACGATTAACTGTTACTCTTCCGTTAGACTCGCCTCTAAAGTCGTTATTATAGCCTCGTTTTCGGTACACAATATTTCCCCATCGGTTATAGATCTCTAAGGTATTATTAGGGAAAAGGTCTGCATTTGTTATCACAAAAGTGTCATTCTCATCATCTCCGTTAGGTGAGAAAAGATTGAATACTTCTAAGTCTCCACCTCCCATTAAAACTGTTTCTGTGGCATCGTCTTCTGTATTGCCATCTAAATCATCACCATCATCACTAGTATCTGAAACGGTAATTCCTAAAGTTGAACTGTCTGCTACAGCTATAGCCGCATTACTTACTCCTCCTGCATTTATCGCTTCCTGAGTAATATCAAAACTTGCTGTATATGTAGCAATCTCGCCTATAGACAAAGTACCTTCTGGACTTCCATTGCTAGATTCAACAAATACAAGTGGGCTTGTGAGCTCTAAAGGTTCTCCATTAGCATCGGCAAAAATATCTTCTACTTCTACCTCTATTAAATCAAAATCTCCAGTGTTCTCTACTTCTATAGTGTATTCTATAGTATCTCCTAGACCTGCAACATCTCCTGTACCTCTTCGAATTACATTTGCTGTTTTTGTTACGTTAAGAGAGGCTTCACAATCTGGTCTCACAGGACTACATGGATTACTAGGGTCGCTTATAGGACCTCCTGCAAAAGTGGTTGGGTCTAATGGTGTACTAGGATCATCGATACCTGTTGTTTCTTCACAGTCTGTTAAACCATCTCCGTCTGAATCTACACTATTAATTCCAATTGGACTACATGGACTGTTCGGATCGCTTGTAGGTCCTCCTGCAAAAGTGGTTGGGTCTAATGGTGTACTAGGATCATCGATACCTGTTGTTTCTTCACAATCTGTTAAACCATCTCCATCTGAATCTACACTATTAATTCCAATTGGACTACATGGACTGTTCGGATCGCTTGTAGGTCCTCCTGCAAAAGTGGTTGGGTCTAATGGTGTACTAGGATCATCGATACCTGTTGTTTCTTCACAGTCTGTTAAACCATCTCCATCTGAATCTACACTGTTAATTCCAATTGGACTACATGGACTGTTCGGATCGCTTGTAGGACCTCCCGCAAAAGTGGTTGGGTCTAATGGTGTTCTAGGATCATCGATACCTGTTGTTTCTTCACAATCTGTTAAACCATCTCCATCTGAATCTACACTATTAATTCCAATTGGACTACATGGACTGTTCGGATCGCTTGTAGGTCCTCCTGCAAAAGTGGTTGGGTCTAATGGTGTACTAGGATCATCGATACCTGTTGTTTCTTCACAGTCTGTTAAACCATCTCCATCTGAATCTACACTGTTAATTCCAATTGGACTACATGGACTGTTCGGATCGCTTGTAGGACCTCCCGCAAAAGTGGTTGGGTCTAATGGTGTTCTAGGATCATCGATACCTGTTGTTTCTTCACAGTCTGTTAAACCATCTCCATCTGAATCTACACTGTTAATTCCAATTGGACTACATGGACTGTTCGGATCGCTTGTAGGACCTCCCGCAAAAGTGGTTGGGTCTAATGGTGTTCTAGGATCATCGATACCTGTTGTTTCTTCACAGTCTGTTAAACCATCTCCGTCGGTGTCTAATAAGCCAGGACATCCTACTATAGTGCTACTGGCGGTTGGGCTATTTGTTCCTCCTGTCTCAGTAAAGTCATCAATATATGTTACTGTTATTGTAGCTTCTGGTTCTGCATTAAAAGTTCCATTGTTATTCGTACCTGGGCCTGATGCCGAGGTTGTAGTTACCGAACCTGTAAAAGTACCAGTGTTTGGACCTGTCTCAGTTAAGGTTACGATTTCTATTTCTCCTGTATTATCGTTTACAAGTTCTACATCTACAGTTTCTACTTCAGATGGATTTGTATTCAAATCACCGTCTGTTACTGTCACTTCTAAAATATCATCTGTACCAGCAGTTTCCGTAATATCTACTGTGCCTGTAACACCAGCACCTACTAGATCATCTGCCGTTAGGGTGGCTGTTGCTCCGGTTGCGGTTAAATCATCTATATAAGTTACCGTTACGGTATCGCCGGATTGGGTGTTGAATGTCCCATCGTCGTCTGTGCCTGCGGCTGCGCCAAAGGTAGTTGCTACTGTGCCTGCAAAAACGCCTGTGTCAACGCCGGTCTCTGTAAGGGTGATTGTTTCATTCTCGCCTGTGTCTGCATTAACGACTTCTACGGTTATGGTCTCGGCTACTAAGGCATCGGTGTTTAGATCTGCATCGCTTACGCTGATGGCTAAATCGTCTCCGGGTACACTGTTAGGGGTTATGCTTACTGTACCGTCTACGCCTCCGCCTACTAGATCATCTGCCGTTAGGGTGGCTGTTGCTCCGGTTGCGGTTAAATCATCTATATAAGTTACCGTTACGGT
>CANLCJ010000009.1 GCA_947489085.1 uncultured Flavobacteriaceae bacterium | reverse complement strand
ATTTTCTTAATAAACATTCCTCCATATACTCCAGAATTAAACCCTTGCGAACAAGTTTGGGCATACATCAAACAAAGATTTAAAAATCAATGCTTTGAAAATTTAGATAAACTTAAAAAATGGCTCTATCAGATGGTTAACACCATGGATAAAGAAACTGTAAAATCTATTGTGAGTAATAAACACTATTTGAATAGTTTTAATACGACATTTAATATTTAAATTGGTATTAGTTCTTCTTCTAAAAGTTGGGAAGGTACTGATGTTAAAATTTATATGTCTAAAATTGTTTTTAACAAAAAAGGCAGTGAATGCCAATTAATTATTAGTGTTTCGCGAGGAAAACTAAGTGGTTTTAGTGTGTTTTCATCAGCTAAAAAGCAAAACGGAAAATGGTTTTTTGTAAAAACAGACGTATTTGAAATAAGCTAATTTACGGGAATGCTGCACGCTTTAAATGTTAAAAACTAAAAACAATGAACGCTAAATTAATCCTCTTATTTTGTTTAGTTGCTTCTAATATAATTACATCACAAAACGACGTTTTTATAAAAGAATTTATAAAAGATCTTTATGACTTAAAACCTGAAAAACGGCTTGCTATTTCTTTGGGGAAGAGGGAATCGGGTCAAATAGCACACATATAAGAACGGGGCTACTAAAGGTAAAAGCGCCTAGCTGGCTTGCGCCTTGCGAAAAACAAATAAATAACCCTAAAACCATGTATAGCACTACAGAAAATCCAAATACTGAGACACTCTACATTGGGTAAATATAATATCCCCTTTATTCATTATTAATAGAAATCCTTACTAAACTTCACTAAAGAATCTAAGAGAATTATTCTGTTACTTTTTTCTAGTAAAGACTCATGTAATTTCTTTCCTTCACAATAATCCAAAAACAAGTACGTATGCTCTTTTCTAATCTTTAATTGTTCGTTTAATAGCTCATAATTCAAAAAATCGTCATTAGAAATGATTTTCTCTAAATCCTTACGATCGATAAAAACAATCTTTTTTGGTTTAGCTTTATGTTTTTTCTTTAACAATTTATAAAACACCCCTAGTACCCCTAACAGGTTACCTCCTGAATAGGATTCTTTTGGTTTATATAGATGAGGGTTATTCTTTATATCCTGCGAAATTTGATATGTAGTCTGATTATTATGCTTGTTAACACTGAATCTGTTTTCTTTTTCATTAGTTAAAATTACTTCATTAAGTTGATTAACAGCTAGATTTAATTCAAATATAGCTGTATCTTCGAAATGAAAAGGTTTTAATACAATCTCTTTAGATTCGTAAAATAGTGATTCAAAAAGTAAAGTATCGTTTACCTTAGCTTCAATGATAAAATCACCTTCGATATCACTGTAAACGCTTATATGATTGGAGACATTGTAAACCTTAACTCCATTTATAGCTGATGAGTCGTCATAAACCTTACCATTTATATTTTGAGAGATGATTTCAATAGGAAAAAAAACAAGAATCAAATATTTCAGTATTATAATCTTAATCTTGTACATAAAACTGAGATTTCATAGCTAAATTTAATATTAATCTAATATAGGATTTTTAATCACAAAGCTCCATATGAGAAAAATTTAAAAAGTTACTCATCATAAAGTCCAAATAAAGGTGAGTATTTAATTAGTAAATCAAGTAAATATATGTATATACGTTTTTGAATCAATTTAATAATATAATTCCCAAAAGCAACAAGCTTACCTCTAAATTTACATTATTTCATTAAAGATAATAGACCTCTAGATTTTCAAATTGAAGAAACAAAAAAATCTTGAATAGGTTAAGAAAAATGAATACCAACAATTGAAAAAGTAATATTTGTTCTCTTGGAGTGGAGCATCTTGTTGGACTTGCAAATACCCGTATTTAGAGTATCGAGTACATTACTAAATAGGGTGTTGAAAGGTGTTTTCAGGCCAATGTTAAGTAAGTTGTTAGAAGCCGTGTGAATGTTGAGGTTGTTGCATTATGAAATTATGAGTTAATTACTGCCAAGTCGTTTTTTGGTGAACTAGAGTCATTTTATTAGAATGAATAAATAGAAATTCACTATTAAGTATTTTCGAGACATCAAGCGGTTATTTTACTAAGAAAATAATCATTAAAAAATCCCAAGGCGAAATTGTACCTTGGGATTTTAATGAAGAAGTGATTTAAACTTTTTTCAATTTGCTATAAAAATCTAGAATTTTCGCTAGAAACCAAAAAGTTTAAATCACTTTAAATTTTAAAACACGAATTCTTATTACTTTACAGATAATTTGTCTCTAAATAAAATGTCTGCACTGCCGCCTCTACATCTGTAGGCCCCAATGCGAACTCTGGTTTCGATTGGAGCAGTAGTTTCTCCTCTGGTATTTGTTGTAGGAACATCGTATGTTTTAGAAGCTCCATTTATTGTGTATGCTATCGTTTGTTTTTTAACACCGTTTGAAGTGGAAAATGTACTTTTAATAGAAATCTTGAAGTCTTTATTTCGTTTAACGGTTGTTATACGCTTTAGTTCTCTTCCATTCGGGCCAGAGCCAGCACCTCCTCGACTTTTAACTTGTTCTGCCCAAATGTCAAATTCTTTTACTTGGTTGTTTTCAAATATTACATCACCATCGCTGTCTCTTTTAGGTTTTGCTATAAACAAAATAATTGCAGGATCTTTAGATTCTTTATCAACAATTTTATCATGTCTGCCTTTTACCTGTGCTATGTATGTGCCGTCTCCATCATTGTTAGCTGAAGGTCCTGCATTATCTTCTACCGTTCCAACATTTAAAATTCTTGCGTAGCCATTGAATTCTAGTGTTGCATTATTAGCAAAATTTAGCCTCTTACTAGTGCGTTCCATTCTAACCTGTAAGCGCCCTGAATTGTCGGAAGATTTTAATCTATACCTGCCCCAATTGTATTTGGACCCGAGAGTTGTTTGAACATAATCGTAGGAGCAACTTCTGTCATCGATTTTAGTGCTAATACCAGAATTATAGTCAGTGCCTGATATGGCGTCTATAAGTTCAAAAAAATCAGTGTCGCAGGTGCCTTTGGCAGCAAGGTCGCTTTCGTCTATAACAGCAACTTCGTTTTCTACTGCTAATTCGTCATTGTCCTGGTCGCAGGATGTTAAAGCACATAAAGATACAGCCATTGCTAATACCTTTAAATTAATGTTAACTTTTCTCATAATTTAATTTAGTTAATTGGTTATAAAGCAAATATATTCCTACAAAAAGTCAGCGTCATCCTGTTGTATCCTGTATTATGTAATATTTTATCTATTTTATTGAAAAATTAATAAAATTATATTCAGTATTTTGAAAAATTAATAAAACAAAATTTTTGATATTATTTAATTTTTAATAAACATAAAAAACCCATGGTAGTGCTAAAACACTGCTAAATTGAGTAGGGAAGGATTTAAGAAGTTTTATAATAAGTACAAAAAAAGATGCTGTTAGGCTATGTAAAGCGTTATTCTGGGTAATTAAAAAAAATAAGGAAATGGCTTTCTAAATGTGCTTAATGGTTAAACTGTTATGGTGTAGAATTGTGAAGTTGCTGGCAGAGTTGAGGTAAAAGCCTTGGTTTTTAATTGTAACGGCGGAGGAATTGTTGCTTGATTTTTAGTTTGTTAATTGTTTTGCAGCTGTTAAAAAATCAATTCATTCGTTTAAAGGGTTATGATAGAGTGTGGTACCAAAAAAGAACCCCAAGGTAAATTCTTACCTTGGGGTTCTTTATAGATTATATGGTATAACTCTTATTATTGTAATCTCAAGTTGTCTCTGTAAAGAATGTCTGCTTCTCCCCCTCTACATCTGTAAGCTCCAATACGTATTCTGGTTTCTAATGGAACAGTAGTTTGACCAGACGTGTTTTTTGTAGGAACATTAAACGTGGTAGTAGAACCATTTATAGTGTATATTATTTTTTGTTGTTTAATGTTGTTTTTGGTAAAAAATTCACTTGTAATAGAAATCTTGAAGTCTTTATTTCTTCCAACTCTTGTTACAAACTTTAGTTCTCTTCCGCCAGAACTAGATCCGCCACGTTGTTTAACTCGTTCTGCATAGATTTCAAATTCTTTTATCTTTCCATTACCGTCTCTCATAACAGATCCGTTACCGTTATTGTGTCTCCTAGGTTTTGCTATAAATAATATAATAGCTGGATCTGCAGATTCATTGCCAACAATTCTATCATGCTTACCTTTTACTTGTGCAATGTAAGTACCATCTTTATTACCAAGAGAAGAGGAGTTTCCGGTGTTGTTTACAAAACCAGCATTTAAAATTCTTACGTTACTTGTAAGTTTAAGTGTTTTATTGTTAGAGAAATTTAGTCTTTTGCTCGAACGCTCCATTCTAACCTGTAAACGCCCTGTGTTGTCGGAGGATCTTAATCTATATCTGCCCCAATTGTGACTAGTTCCAAGTTTTGTTTGCACATAATCGTAAGAACAGCTTCTGTCGTCAATTTGAGTGCTGATACTAGAATTATAGTCTGTCCCACTTATGGCGTCTATAAGTTTAAATGTATCAGGATTACATGTGCCCTTAGATGAAAGATCGCTTTCGTCTATTACGGCAACTTCATTTTCAATTGCTAATTCGTCATTTTCTTGATCGCATGATGTAAAAGCACATAAAGACACCGCTAAGGACAGTACCTTTAATTTAATGTTAAAATTTTTCATAATTTAATTTAGTTAAGTGGTTATGGGGCAAATATATCTCCACAGTAAGCGCTAATTATCCTGTAGTATCCTGTTTTATTCATTTTTTTATGTGTTTTTTTAAAAAGTACATAATAATTTATTTAAAATTTTGAATAAATGATAAAACAAAATTTATAACATTAATTAACATTTAAGAAAATACAACCTTTATAGAAGTAATAAATAGACAAACAAAATGATAACGTAAAATGGGTGGAATTTTAAAATTGAGAACAGAACATCTCTGCTTGCCTGTATTTAGTGAGATCTGCGTAAGTTAAAGAGGAGAAAGTGCCTTTAATTTGCGGTGTAGGAGTCTTACAAGGCTGTTATAGTGCATTTTAGCATTTAATAGCTATTAAACGAAGTTATAATGGTTCTAGTGTTCGATATGGTACAAGCGTTTTTAAGTTTTAGGTGTGTAAATAGCGCTCGTAAATTTCATTATAAAAATTACAACTTATTTTTTGAATTTATCTAGTAATAAGCCGCATGGATCTAAAAAACAACTACTTTTTAATGGAAAAAGTAAAAGCTTAGCTGTTACAAAACCAGAAATATGAGGTGTAGCATGCATTCAGCTTTTTGCCAAGTCATGTATATTGCATTTCAATAGCATATAGTGTAACAAAGATTCAATTATATTAGTAGCCCCGAAAAGTTACAGCACCATAATTTTCCATATACTATTAAAATACTGGAAATATAATATTATTTAATACAGCGCAGACCCTATTAGGTGAGTAGTGTTTCTTAAAGCTCTAATATTAGTAAATGCTAATATCCTACCTTTTTTCTAACCCGTTCTAAAACAGTTTGCGCCACGGCTTTTGCTTTTGTAGCGCCAATAGCAAGTGCTTTATCGATCTCTTCTAGATTATCCATATAATAGGCATAGCGTTCGCGTTGTACAGCAAAGGTTTTAACAATGAGTTCGAATAAGGCCTGTTTGGCGTGGCCGTAACCGTAATTACCATTTTCGTAATTGGCTTTCATTTCGGTAATTTGAGTGTCGTTAGCCAATAAACTATAGATTGCAAAACAGTTGCATGTAGCCCAGTTTTTAGGAGCTTCTAGGGGGGTGCTGTCTGTTTTTATAGACATGATCTGCTTGCGGAGCTTCTTATCTGTTAAAAAGATATTGATGGTATTATCTCTGCTTTTACTCATTTTTTGCCCATCTCTTCCGGGAATAAGCATGGTGTGTTCTTGAATTTTACCTTCTGGTAACACAAAAGTATCTCCCATTTGTGCATGGAATCGGGACGCCACATCGCGTGTCATTTCAATATGTTGTAATTGGTCTTTACCTACAGGTATAATATTGGCATCGTAAAGTAAAATATCTGCGGCCATGAGCATAGGGTATGTAAACAGTCCAGAGTTAACATCTTCTAAGCGGTCTGCTTTGTCTTTAAAACTATGTGCTAAGGTTAAGCGTTGGTAAGGAAAAAAACAGCTTAAATACCATGACAATTCGGTAACTTGAGGAATATCGCTTTGCCTGTAGAATACTGTTTTTTCTACATCTAAACCAAAAGCTAACCAAGTAGCAGCTGTAGCGTAAGTGTTTTCGCGTAATGTTGCTGCGTCCTTAATTTGCGTTAAGGTGTGCAAATTAGCTATAAATAAATAAGAATCGTTATCAGGCTGCTCTGCCATTTTAATTGCAGGCACAATAGCGCCTAATATATTACCTAAATGTGGTGTGCCTGTACTCTGTATGCCTGTAAGTATGCGTGCCATAACTATTACCTGCCAAAGCAGGCATATTTTATATTAATTAATAAAAAGCCAAAGGTAATTGATTTGCTAAAAACCTCAACACAATTGCTTATTTTTGGCAGTGATGAAAATTTTTAAATACATTTTTTGGTTGTTGTACCGCGTATGGTTTTACATTCTTGTGGCGGTACCTATCTTAATTCTATTTCCTGTATTATTAATTTCTATAGCTAAAGAGTCTTGGTATCCTTTTTTCTTTAAGATTGCCCGCGTATGGGCTAAAATCATACTAATAGGTATGGGGTTTTGTTACAAAATAGAACGAGACCAAACTCCTCAATTAGATAAAAGTTACATGTTTATTGCCAACCACACTTCTATGACAGATATTATGTTAATGCTTATAGCGGTTAAAAATCCGTTTGTGTTTGTGGGGAAAAAAGAATTGGCTAAGATTCCTTTATTTGGCTTTTTTTATAAACGCACTTGTATCTTGGTCGATAGAAGTTCTGCTAAAAGTAGGAAAGCTGTGTTTTTAAGCGCGCAAAGACGTCTTGCTCAAGGTTTGAGTATATGTATTTTTCCTGAAGGGGGGGTGCCAGACGAGTCTATAGTATTAGATGCATTTAAAGATGGTGCTTTTAGGTTAGCTATTAACCATAAAATACCTATTGTCCCTTTAACATTTGCAGATAATAAGGAACGATTTTCTTATACGTTTTTTAGTGGTATGCCAGGAAAAATGCGTGCAAAAATCCATAATTTTATTGAGACGAGCCAGCTTAGCACAGAAGACACCAAAGCACTTAATGAAGAGTCGAGAACAATTATTTTAAATCAGCTGAAAGACTTTAATGCATAAAACTTTAAAAAGTGTATCAAACTAATGCTTATCGGGTAGTGTTGCTAAACTTAGCTTTTGTCGGCTTTCAAAATTGTCTTTAAGTTTTGTTTTAAGTTGTTCCCATAATTTGGGGTTTGGCGCTTCTTCAAAATCTTTAAATTGTTCTTGAAACAATCTATCAATATGTTTTAGGTTTCCCATTATAAGGGTTTAAGGTTTGTTTTTCAGTGTAATTTTCTATGGTACGTTTTAAAACTTGTCTGGCTCTTGCCAAATTTGATTTAGAGGTGCCTATAGAAATCTTTAATTTTTCTGCTACTTCTTTATGTGAAAACCCATCTAAAACGTAAAGGTTAAAAACCATACGATACCTGTCTGGCAGTTGCTGTACAATATGTAGAAGATAGTCTATGGAAATAGAATTCTCTTCAATATCTATTTCTACATCTTGAATGGTATTTTCACTTATAATATCGAATACCTTTTCTTTTCTATAACGTTGTAAAACAGTATTTATAACAATACGTTTTAACCAGCCTTCGAAAGAGCCTTGATGCTTAAATGCATGCATTTTATCGAAAATAACTAAGAAAGCATCTTGGAGATTATCTTCGGCTTCAGTATAATTTCTGGAATACTTTAAGCATACAGAGAAAAGTTTGTTAGCAAAGAGTTTGTAAATTTCTCCTTGGGCTTTAGTATTGTTTGTTTTGCACTTTTCTATGAGTTGATCTAGCCCCAATGTATACTGAATTTAATTTAAACGAATTATTGCATCACAGGCATTAGTTTTAAGTATTCATATTTACCAAAACTTAAATACACTTGTGCATCATTTAGAAATAGTAATTGATTAATAGATATTATGTGGATTTACACAAACACTAATACGTGCTTTTTTTATAAAACCATTTGAGTCTATAAATTAATAAATTATCTCTTAATATTTAAATTAAATACAAAATGTATCTTATGAGGTTTGGCGCTTCTCTATCTATAGAGATGTTTATTTTTTTAAATGGTTGCGTACAAAACTAAAAAAACCTCGGATTTTCGAGGTTTTCTATAAATTATTCGCGTTTTAAAGCAGTTTTAATTTTTTCTTCGAGTTCTTCAAAGAGTTCGGGATTGTCTTTTATTATAGCTTTAACAGCGTCTCTACCTTGCCCTAGCTTGGTTTCTCCATAACTAAACCAAGAGCCACTCTTTTTAATAACATCATGTTCTACAGCGATATCTAATATTTCTCCAACTTTAGAAACACCTTCTCCGTACATTATATCGAACTCTGCCATTCTAAAAGGTGGAGCTACTTTGTTTTTAACGATCTTAACTCTTGTTTTGTTACCTAATACTTCGCCACTACTATCCTTTATTTGTGTAGACCTGCGTATGTCTAAGCGAACAGAAGCATAAAATTTTAAAGCGTTACCACCAGTTGTTGTTTCTGGATTTCCAAACATTACACCAATTTTTTCGCGTAATTGGTTGATAAAAATTACGGTACAATTTGTTTTGCTTATAGAGGCAGTTAGCTTTCTTAACGCTTGAGACATTAAGCGTGCATGCAGCCCCATTTTAGAGTCTCCCATTTCACCTTCAATCTCACTTTTAGGAGTAAGCGCAGCTACCGAATCTACCACAACAATGTCTATGGCGCCAGAGCGTATTAGGTTATCTGCAATTTCCAGAGCTTGTTCTCCATTATCTGGTTGCGAAATAATTAAATTATCAATGTCTACACCTAGTTTTTCAGCATAAAACCTGTCGAAAGCATGCTCTGCATCGATAAATGCGGCTATTCCTCCAGCTTTTTGCGCTTCGGCAATAGCATGTAATGTTAAGGTTGTTTTACCAGAAGATTCTGGACCGTATATCTCTATAACCCGACCTCGAGGATACCCGTTAACACCTAATGCAATATCTAAACCTAAAGACCCAGACGAAATAGCTTCAACATCTACAACTGCAGCGTCGCTCATCTTCATTACTGTTCCCTTTCCGTATGCCTTATCTAACTTGTCTAAAGTTAATTTTAATGCTTTTAATTTTGCTTCCTTTTCGTTGCTCATTGTATTGTATGTAAATAATATGTGCTAAAGTACTATAAGTTTCGTCAAATTTAAAATTTATAGAATGGGCTTTTTTATGAAACTTGTGCTAGAACTATTAAGAAGGAGGTGTTTGCGTTAAAGTCTAAAAAAAGTTTTTTGTGTCTCTTAAATTAGGGATGTTATTTACTTTGCAAATAAGCTGGTTTAGGTATACTAGCTGTAATACATGTATTAAAGAAGATATAAATGCTAAAGAGATTTATAGTATTCTAAAGATTGCTCTAGTTGAACTATTTTATCAAGTTTATTGTGCACAAGTTGTTACATAATATTAGTAGCCTTAATATCTCTCTTCCAAAAAGCTCCTTATAGTTTGGATTTAAGGTTTTAATGAGTGCCGTCAAGACAATAAAAGTAAACAAAAGTTATTCTGTTTTTTTAATAGGTTAAATTATATTTCGTTAGTCTAAGGCAAAACATTAAAGTTTCATTTTTTAATGTAAGAATAGTAGAAAAAGAAAGCACATATATGTGAAGTTTTTGTTTGCAAATCGTATGGTTTATAATTTGCATAAAAAACGCCCCAGATAGCGCTAATTTGTCACTCACGCACAGTGCTAGCTAGTAGTACCGTACCAAGTATGTAAAAAGATAGTAGAGAAAAAGCTTTTACAGGAATGCAAAGGCTTTTTTTGTGAGTAAAAGTGGATTATGTTTTTTGAGTTTTAAATTAGCACTCGTTACAAACGAGGCATCTCTCCAAAAAAGGCATTCTCGATAACTTATTGTCTCTTAAGTTTTGTGTAATGTTAAAAAAATTTTAACATTTTGATTTAATTACGTAAGATTCTGACATAGCTGACGACCTAATAAGAAAAACCATTAAGAAAGAACATTATGAAATTTATAACAAAAAAAATCCACGCATTCTTAGATTATCCAGTAGCAATTGCTTTAATAGTATTACCGTTTACATTAGGTTTAGGAAGTTCTAATCCAATTGCCTTGTACCTTTCTGTGGCAACAGGTATTGCAGCATTTGTTTTAACATTATTAACAGACCATCACCTAGGTATGGTACCAGTTATTTCTTATAAAATGCACTTAATTGTTGATTTTGCAGTAGCGATAGTATTTATTTTAGCGCCTTTTATTTTTTCTTTTAAAGGCTTAGACGCTTACTTTTACTGGATTAACGGTATAGCAGTGCTTACAGTAGTTAGTTTACACAAACCAGCAGTAGCAGAGGCATACAGCTAAATAATAACATTACAAATACACTACTTTAGTACAAAACACTCTAAAAAAGTATTTCAAAATACTTTTTTAGAGTGTTTTGTTTTTACCCTTTTTATAATGGAGTTTAAAATCTCGTAAGTTTTATTTTTAATATTCGCATTCTAACTTACAGCATTTCTACTATAAAGTTTTAGGCCTTAAATAATTTCTTTTGAAATTGCAGGTTCTTTACCTACAAACAAAATATAGGCACTAGGATTTCCAGTTCCAACAAAATAATTATAGATTCCATTTTCTACAAATTTCTAAAAACCCTGAAAGTACCTTTTAGGTTCGGTTATTTTTATGGAGTTCATGCTTATGTTTACAGTTTTACAGTAGCTTAGACTCTGTGAGTAGAGCTAAAATTAACAAGCGATTGTGATTTTTAGTAAAGCGCCACAACGGTATTAATTAGAGTTATATTTCAGCCTTTATAACGGTTAACGTTTACAACTGTTCCATTTTCAAATTTTATACTTAAATAATCAGGATCAATATTAAATAACCCAGGAGCCACCCCCAGTCCATAGATTATTTCGTTTCTAGTAACAGTTATAAAATCCTTACCTAACAGTTGGATTGCCTCTTCTTGTGTTTTGCCTGTTAGTAGTTCACTATCAATAATGTCTTCAGACATTTTAAACCTTTCCTCAACATTCGAGTTCCATTCGTTTTTGTTAAAATCAACAGGTGCATGGTATGAAATTGAAGATATCCAAATCATAATAACGCCAACATATATTATCGGACTTAAAATAACTGTTGGAAGTATTGCAAGAAATTTTCTGTTTTTTTCCTTACCAATGTTAAGCCTTGCCATTAGCCATTTGGATATAAAATAAGTCGGAATTGCTAGAATTAAAACTATTATTGGTACTTCTGGACCCATCAATTTAAAATTTCATTAATATGTAAAGCAGTAGCATTCTTTTTTCCAGCACCATGCCTGCCTTTTTAATTACCTAGAATTTTAGGTTTAATGCTTAGCATAAATATACGAATTTTGATTTTCTACTTTAAATACTCATCTTATATTTAACAGATTTTATAAAAATGAACTTAGTTACAGCAATCTCTAAAACTCATGCATAAAAATAAAGCACATGGTTCGAAGCTGTATTAAAAAACAAGAACAAAAAGCAGTACCTTAGATTTTTAAAGTTTACTGCTATGACGCTTAAAAAAGCATTACACCAAAAATGCGAAACATTTATAACCAAACGGTTTGATATTATACAACGTACCATTTTAGACCTACAAAACTCTTTAGTAACAGAAACAAAAAGCAGTGCAGGCGATAAGCACGAAACAGGCAGAGCCATGCTGCAATTAGAGCGTGAAAAAGCAGGGCAACAACTGGCAATTGTAGAAAATGTAAAACAAATTCTCGCAAAAATAGATGTAACTGCAACAGCAGTACAAACACGTCTAGGTAGTGTTGTGTATACAAATAAAGCAAACTATTATATAGCAATAAGCGCAGGAGTTTTAAAGGTAGAGAATGATGAGTTTTATGCTGTTTCTGCCGCAACACCCATTGCCAAATGCCTTCTAGGAAAAAAAGCAGGAGACCACATCACTTTTGCAGCGCAATCTTTTAAAATATTAAAAGTAATTTAGAAAAAAGTTAAATACTTTTGTTTTGAGTAATTAGTAACTAACTTCACAAAAAAATAGGTTTAGCGTATGAAAAAGAGTGTAGTTCTATTGTGCTTGTGTTTTAATTTTGCATTAGGTTTTGCACAACATACATCAGGTATAAATTTTATAATTCGAAACTTAGGAGTTGGTGTAGATGGCCATTTTGAAAGCTTTACCATACAGCCCTATTTTGAAAACGACACGCTAAAAACACTTTCGGGAAGCATACCTGTAGCTACTCTAAAAACAGGGATAGATTTAAGGGATGAGCATTTGTTAAAAGCCGACTATTTCCATGCAACTAAGTACCCAGAGATAAAATTTAAGAGTACCAAAATAACGCCCGAAGCACAGGATAGTTATACTGTTATTGTAGCACTTACAATTAAAGGTAAAACCAAAACCATAACAATTCCTGTACGCACAGAAAAAATAGAGACAGGCTATAAGCTTGAAGCTACATTCGAAATTAATAGAGTCGATTTTGATGTTGGCGGGGGTGGTTTAGTATTGAGTAAAACTGTAAAAACAGATGTGGTGTACTACCACAAACTATAAATGCCAAAAAACACATTCGACATTATAATAATAGGAGGAGGTTTAGCAGGCTTAACCAGTGCTACACATCTTGCTAAGGCGCAGTATAATGTTTTACTTATAGAAAAAAACAGCTACCCGAAACATAAAGTATGTGGAGAATACATCTCTAACGAAGTGCTGCCCTATTTAAAAAGTCTTGGGTTTTCGCCTTTCGATTATGGTGCAACACGAATAAACGATTTTGAGCTAACCACCCACAACAACAAAACCATAACAGCAAAACTACCACTCGGCGGGTTTGGTCTTAGCCGTTATGCCATGGATGAGGCATTGTATAAGCAAGCCCTAAGTTATAATGCAACACATTTACAGGATACCGTTACAAACGTAGACTACAACGAAGATTGTTTTAAGGTTACCACAAAATCTGGAAACACATTACACGCTAAACTCGTTATAGGTGCTTACGGTAAACGTTCTCAATTAGATGTAAAATTAAAGCGTCCATTTATAAGCAAACAGTCCCCCTATTTGGCAGTAAAAATGCATGTTTCAGGTGCATTTCCTAAAGATAAAGTAGCATTGCATAATTTTAAAGGTGGGTATTGTGGGGTATCTAAAGTAGAAAATAACATTATAAACCTCTGCTATATTTCAAATTATAGTACCTTTAAAAAATATAAGGATATAGAGGCATTTCAAAAAGCCATAGTATTAAAAAATAAAGCCTTAAAACACCTTTTTAGTCATACAAAACCAGAATTTACTGCACCACTAACCATAAGTCAAATTTCATTTGAAACCAAAAATCCAGTGGAGCAGCATATACTAATGTGTGGCGATACAGCGGGGATGATTCATCCTTTATGCGGCAACGGTATGAGCATGGCAATTCGTAGCGCATCCATAGCGTCTCAACTAATAATTAAATATCTAGAAGGAGAAATTGAAACGCGAGAAGCTTTAGAGAAAATATATACCAAACAATGGAAGAAAACATTTCGATTGCGACTAAAAGCAGGGCATAGTATTGCCTACCTCTTTCGGCAGGATTGGTTAGCGCCAAAATTACTAATGCTCTTAAAAGGCATGCCTTTTTTAATGCCACTAATTATTAAACTAACACATGGTAAATCCATGACATCTTAAATTGAACATCTTAGTAGATACGACACATAGAAGCAGTGAAACCGAAATCATGGACGATTTCGACATGGAAGGCACGTTACTTCGAGACACTTTAGATAAGTTGGGTGCTATAAACAAATGGCTGGGCGGTAATGCCATTACCATAAATGGCATAGCAAAACTGTTAAACAAAGCACCTAAAACACAAACCTACCGCATACTAGATTTAGGCTGCGGCCACGGCGACATGCTTAGGCTCGTTGCTAAAATGGGCAGGCAAAAAGGCTATGCTTTCGAGTTAATAGGCATAGATGCAAACCAAGATACTATAAACTATGCTAAAGAACTTTCTATAGCCTATCCAGAAATAAGCTATCGTAAAGCGGATGTGTTTTCGAACGACTTTAAAGAGATGACGTGCGATATTACACTAGCCACGTTGTTCTTACACCACTTTAAAACAGAGGAGATAAACCAATTGTTGCAGACTATGAAACAACAATCCGCAGTAGGTATTGTTGTTAACGATTTGCATCGCAGCGCACTGGCGTATGGTTTATTTAAAATGTTAGGGCTGTTTATCTCTAATAAAATGATTAGAGCAGACGGTTTAACTTCGATACTAAGAGCCTTTAAGCGCAAAGACTTAGAGAATTTTTCTAAAACACAACAACTCAAAGCCAAAATTAAATGGAAATGGGCGTTCCGTTACCAATGGCTTATAAATACACAAAGTTAAATACAATAGCGAATACTTATAAAAATATATGGCAGTAAGAATAACATCTGTAGCAAAACAATTACCAAAATACAGTAGAGAAACAAAAGACATACTTCCTCTAACAGAATTATGGCTAGAAGGCCAAGACGAACGTTTTAGACGTAAAGTTCTTAAAATTTTTGAAAATGCAGCAGTAGATAAACGCTACTCTATCATGGCACCAGAAGATGTATTTTTAAAAACATCTTTTGAAGAGAAAAACGATATTTATATTAGAGAATCTATAAAACTGGCAGAGCAAGGTCTAAAAAAAGCATTGGACAAAGCCAGCTTGAAACCTACAGATATCGATTTTATTATAACTGTAAGTTGTACAGGTATTATGATACCTTCTTTAGATGCTTATTTAATAAATAGCCTAAAGATGAAACAGGACATTGTACGTTTACCCGTAACCGAAATGGGATGTGCCGCTGGAGTTTCTGGAGTTATATATGCCAAGAATTTTTTAAAAGCCAACCCCAATAAACGTGCAGTAGTAGTCGCCGTAGAGTCGCCAACAGCTACCTTTCAGTTAGAAGACTATACCATGGTAAATGCCGTTAGTGCTGCTATTTTTGGAGACGGTTGTGCGGCCGTAGTACTCTCTTCTTACGAAAACGAAAAAGGCCCAGAAATAAAAGACGAAGCCATGTATCACTTTTTTAATGCAGAGCATATGATGGGCTTTAAATTGAGAAATACAGGGTTGCAAATGATTTTAGATCAATCTGTACCACAAATTATAGCAGACCACTTTCCACAAATTATACATCCGTTTTTAGAACGTAACAACCTCTCTATTGCAGAAATAGACCACCTTGTGTTTCACCCTGGGGGTAAAAAAATTGTACAAACTGTAGAAGACC
Source organism: uncultured Flavobacteriaceae bacterium (assembly GCA_947489085.1). Classification (GTDB taxonomy): domain Bacteria; phylum Bacteroidota; class Bacteroidia; order Flavobacteriales; family Flavobacteriaceae; genus Jejuia. The sequence goes on along the minus strand of CANLCJ010000009.1, from coordinate 89,990 downwards.
TTTTTGGAAAACTAGGCAAAAATATAGACGACACTAAAGACGTACTCCGTTTGTACGGTAACATGAGTAGTGCCACTGTACTTTATGTACTAGAGCGTTTTATGGATAGAGGTCTGCCAGAAGGCGATAAGGGCATTATGCTAAGCTTTGGCCCAGGGTTTTCAGCACAACGTGTATTGCTAGAGTGGTAAAACAATGAAAGATTTTGAAACTAAAAATTATTGGGCGTTAATATTAGGAGGCAGTAGCGGTATGGGCTTAGCTACCGCAAAAGTGTTAGCAAAACACGGGATGCATATTTGCATAGTACACCGTAGCCCAAGACTATTTGAAACTGCTTTAGCAAACGAAATAGAAAAAATTAAAGCAACAGGTGTGCAATGTTTAGCCTTTAACGTAGACGCTTTAAAAGCCGAAAAACAAGAAGCTATTATTGTTAAATTAAAGGGAGCATTAGGCGAGAAAGGCCGTGTAAAAACACTAATACACAGCATAGCCAAAGGAAATTTAAAACCAATGGTTTCTCAAGAAGGAACAACTTTAGCGCAAGACGATTTTACCATAACTTTACAAGCTATGGGTGTAAGCATATACAATTGGACAAAAGCCCTTTTTAATGCTCAGCTTTTCGATAAAGATGCTAGAATATTGAGCTTTACAAGCGAAGGCAATACAAAACCCTTACAGCACTATGCCGCAGTATCCGCTGCCAAGGCCACTTTAGAAGCTCTTACGCGAAATATTGCTCTAGAATTTGCACCTTATGGTATAAAAGCCAATTGCATACAAGCAGGAGTAACAGACACGGCGTCCTTACGTAGAATACCCAACAGCGAAAATATTGTAACGCACACTTTAAAACGAAACCCCAACAAACGGCTTACAACGCCAGAAGATGTGGCCAATGTGGCCTACCTAATGTGCAAGGACGAAGCCAAGTGGATTACGGGTACTGTGCTTATTGCAGATGGTGGAGAGCATTTGGTGTAACGCATATTTTTTATAGAATGACAACAACAGAAATTATAAGCTATTTGCCCTATACAGCACCCTTTTTATTTGTGGACGGTATAGACGCTGTGGATGCTACAGGAATTACGGGACATTATACTTTTAATGCAGATTCGTATTTTTATAAAGGACATTTTAAAAATAGACCCGTAACGCCAGGTGTAATTTTAACAGAATGCATGGCACAAATAGGACTTGTGTGTCTAGGCATTTATCTTTTAAAAGACGGTTTAAAAGAGGGATTAGAACCCCAGTTAGCACTAACAGCGCATCAAATGGATTTTTATTTGCCTGTTTTGCCTAACGAAAAAGTAACAGTTGTAGCAGAAAAAGAGGTGTTTCGATTTCATAAACTAAAATGCAACGTAAAACTGTACAATGCTAAAAACGAATTGGTATGCAGAGGTAAAATAGCAGGTATGCTAAAGCTATAAAGCACATGAAAACACGAGTAGTTATTACAGGAATGGGAGTGGTTGCACCAAATGGAGTGGGGCTTTCTGCGTTTGGTAAAGCCTTAAAAACAGCCAAATCTGGTATTACCCATCATAAGGTGTTAGAAGATTTAAAGTTTTCTTGTCAAATTGGTGGTATTCCAGAAATTTCAGAAGCTTTAAAAGCAGAATACTTTACAAAATTACAGCTAAGAGGATTTAACAGCTCGGGGATTTTATATGGGAGTATAGCAGGCATAGATGCTTGGAAAGATGCAGGGTTTAAGGTGCATCCAGATAGTGACTTAGACCCAGATACAGGTGTTATATTTGGTACAGGCGCTTCCAGTGTAGATAAATTTAGAGAAGCCATATACAAAGTCGATGAAAAGCAAGTGAGGCGTCTTGGAAGTACCGTTGTGCTACAAACTATGGCAAGTGGCATTAGTGCCTATTTAGGAGGTATGCTAGGGTTGGGAAACCAAACCACAACAAACTCCGCAGCATGTTCCACAGGCGTAGAGGCTCTTTTAATGGGCTACGACAGGCTCCAAGCAGGCCGCGCCAAGCGCATGCTTGTAGGCAGTTGTAGTAACCACGGCCCCTATATTTGGGCCGGCTTCGATGCCATGCGTGTTATGACGTATAAACACAATGAAACCCCAGAAGATGGTTCTAGACCTATGAGTGCTACAGCAAGTGGTTTTGTGCCAGGTGCAGGTGCAGGTGCCATGGTATTAGAAACCTTAGAAAGTGCCTTAGCACGTAACGCTACAATTTATGCAGAGGTTTTAGGTGGCGAGATTAATTCTGGAGGGCAGCGCCAAGGCGGTACGTTAACTGCTCCAAACTCTAAAGCTGTAGTGCGCTGTATAAAAAATGCGTTGCAAAATGCTAGAGTAACAGCGCAAGAGGTAGACGTTATAAACGGCCATCTTACAGCAACTGTAAAAGATGCTACAGAAATACAAAATTGGGTAACAGCCTTAGGGCGGTCTGGCGAAGACTTTCCATACATAAACGCTACAAAATCTCTAATAGGGCATTGTTTAGCAGCATCTGGTGCCATAGAATGTGTTGCCAGCGTACTGCAATTAAAAGAACAATTTATAGCACCCAACCGCAATTGCGACGATTTGCACCCAGAAATAGCAAAATTAATTGCTAAAAAAAACATACCAACACAATTAAAAGCGCAACCGTTTAACATTATCGCAAAATCTAGTTTTGGTTTTGGAGATGTAAATACTTGTGTTTTATTTAAACGTTACAAAGTGTAACTTTACAAGAAATTATAATGATGATAAAAGCCGAACTAATAGAAAAATTAAAAGCCATTATAACGCCATACGTGCAAGATGAAGTGGCATTTAAAAACCTGACTGAAGACACCGATTTTATTAAAGATTTAAAGATAAACTCTGCCAATTTAGTAGATGTTATTCTAGATATAGAAGACGAGTTCGATATCCGTTTAGACAATCAGGATATGGAGCAAATGCTTACTGTAAAATCTGCGATGGACATTGTAACCGCAAAGTTAAATGGCTAAAATAGGGAACGATATTGTAGACCTTAATTTAGCACAGCAAACATCGCGCTGGCAAGACCCTCGGTTTTTAGATAAACTGTTCACTACTAAAGAGCAAGAATATATAAAAGCCTCAGTAAATCCGCATACTAGTATTTGGAGGCTGTGGAGTATAAAAGAAGCATCCTATAAGTTATATATACAATGCCGCCCAGACTGCTTTTACAAGCCAAAAGCATTTGCGTGTACTAATTTTGAAGCCAAATTACAGCAGGTCTCGTATGCCGATTTTAAGTGCTATGTTAAAACAGAAATTACAAATGCATTTGTAATGGCTACAGCCCAATTAGAGCCTTTTGAAACAAGTTCTTTTTTTCTGAAGATAGATGTGGCAACAGCTAAAACTCAGTCTAAAATTGTGCGCCAAAAATTATTAGCACACGTTGCCGATTTAAAGCAATTGCCTTTAGAGCATCTTGATGTGCAAAAAAATAGTTGGGGTATACCCCAACTGCATTACAAATTAAAACCTCTAAAATTAGGGGTGTCCATAAGTCATCACGGGCGTTATGGCAGCTATGCTATAGCTTAAATAGGTTTTTTATTATGAAGGCATTTGTACAAAGCAGCATTGGTTTTATTGTTAGGTTTCGCATACTTATAAGTAGTGTATTGGTTGTGCTTATGGCGTTTTCTGGTTACCAAACCCTTCAAAACTTAAGGGTAGATAATTCTTTGTCCATTTGGTTCTTGGAAGATAATCCCAATTATCGCGCATATATAGATTACCAAGAACGTTTCGGATCAGACGAAATTTTTGTAGGAATGATACCTGTGGCAAATGCTCTAGCCCCAGAACATATTTCTAAATTACAACAACTGCATAACGATTTAGACGCCTTAAGCTATGTAAAAACCTCTTTTAGTTTGGCCAAGGCCGAATACCCAATTTATGCCTCTAATCGAATTATTTTTAAAGAGTTGTATGCGCCAGAGCGTAGCGAAAAAAGTTTAAAAACGCTCTTCAACAAATTACCAAATGTTACCGCCCAATTGGTGTCTAAAGACTATAAAAATCTGTTTTTTTACATACAATTGCAACCCACGCATACTATAGAAGAAAAACGTGCAACCATCGCAGGGAACATTCGTGCAGTTATAGAAGGTCATTTTAGCAATTACCATTTAACAGGAGCACCAGTATTAAATGAAGCCTATAGCTTAGGTATTTATAAAGAGAGTTCAGTATTTGGCATTCTTACAGTTGTTATGATTACGCTTATGCTATTATTTCTATTGCCCAACAAAAGGTATTTAATTGTAGCCTTGCTTTGCGTAGCAGTGCCCATTGCCATCTTATTTGGTATTATTACCTCATTTGGTTTTGCGTTGAATATGATATCTATGCTAATTCCCACCATATTAATGGTGTACAGTGTAAGCGATGCGGTACATATTATAAACATTTACCACAAAGAAGGTTTAGAACAACAAACTACTAATAAGTTAGAGCTATTAACTTTAGCAGTAACCAAAAGTTTAAAACCCTGTTTTTATACAACTCTAACCACTATAGTGGGTTATTTTGCCTTATACTTATCACCTTTGCCAGCCTTTAAAAATATGGGGGTATTTACGTGTATAGGTCTATTACTAAGTTTCTTTTTGGTATACGTGGTAACCATAATTGGCTTTAGTTTTATGGATTTAAACTTTAAAGCTGCCAAGCCAATTTTTAGTATAAAACGTTACAGCCAAACCCAATTTACCACGTGGATAAATGGCTTTACATCCAACTACAAAAACAGCATTATAGTAGTATTTACACTTGTATTGGCACTTGGTATATATAGTATTTTTAGGGTGCCAATAGATACCAATTCTTTAGACCTCTTGGCAGAAGGTAAAGCAAAGACCGATTTGCAACTTGTGGAGTCTAAATTAGGCAGCAGTTCGCGCTTACAACTCAATATTACAGCTAAAAATGGCACTATGCTTAATGTTGAGGCTTTAAAACAATTAGAGCAATTTCAAAATAGATTAGAGCATTACGAATTGGCAACATCTCCAGTAAGTATCGTAAATGCAAAGTCGTTCTTGCAAAAACGTAGCCCTGCGGCATTTCAAAACACGCTTTCGGAAGCTAAAATTACCGCACTGGTTTCAGAAATAGGAGCTAAAAGCAGTCCGTTTTTTAAATTATTTTCAGACGATTTTAAAACTGCTGGCCTTGTTCTGGGCGTAAAAGAAATAAAAACCTCAGAGCTTAGGGTTGTTTTAGAAGCTATAAAAACAGACTTCGAAAAAAATTTCGATACAAACGCTTACAAACTAGATATTAATGGGTTTTCTGTTGTGTTCTCGCAACTCAATAATTTTATTTTAGAAACACAATTCAAGTCATTTTTTGCGGCATTTTTCGTGGCATTTTTATGCTTATGGTTTTTTATTAAAAGTTTGCGAACTACAGTTTTAGTGTTAATTCCCAATATCTTACCCTTGGCCATTCTTGCTATTTTTATGAGTTTACTCGATATTCCTTTAGATGTTTCTACAGCAATGATTACGCCCATTATGTTGGGTATTGCTATGGACGATACCATACATTTGGTGTATAAATACAAGCAAGCTAAAACCGAGGCTAACACGCCAGAACAGCGCATTAACATTGCAATGCAGTACACGGGAAATGCGTTATTTTCTACAACAATAGCTCTTGTGGCAGGGTTTTTAATAATTAGCTCAAGTGCTGTGCCATCTGTTAGCGATTTTGGTATGCTGTGCGCTGTAACCGTTGGTATTGCCCTAATTACAGATATTATTTATTTGCCAGCGTTGCTAAAACGTTTCGACAAATAAATTAAGACAACTGTTTGCAATTGCTTACTTTAAGTAGTCTAACTCTTTTTTAGTGGGTACGCGATCTGCTTTCATTATTTTATATTGAAGCAAACAGAACTTCCAGGCATTATACTGCTATGGTGTTGTACAAATATAGATTTCGAGAGATAGGTTAATTCCAACAGCCAAAAATGCCCGTTAAAATAACTGTGTTTTACCACTGCTTCTAAATGCGAGACCGCAACAATCTCTAGCTGGTGGGCGTAATAAATATGAGAATCGATAACGTTAAACTCTCCAAAAAAAGAAGCAATAAGAGGCAGTTTAGGGTTATGGTATAACGCTTGTGGTGTGGCGTTTGCCACAATACTTTTCTTATCTAATACTAACATCCTATCAGCAAAACCTAAGACGTCTTCTTTATCATGTGTAGCGACAATGCAGGCAATATTGTTTTGTTTAAGATAGTTGAAAACATTACGCCGCAAATTTTGTTTTTTAAAGTTATCAATGTGGCTAAAAGGTTCGTCGAGCAGTAGAATTTCTGGAGCCTTTGCTAAGGCTCTAGCCAGAGCAACGCGCTGCTTTTGTCCACCACTTAAGGTTTTTACTTTAGTTTTAGCAAAAGCTTCCAGTTCAACTACTTTTATAAGTTCGGTAACCCGTTGTTGTGTTTCCTCGGGGTAAAATCGGGAGAGGTGTTTGGCGATATTTTCTTCAACAGAAATAAAAGGCATTAAATCAAATTCCTGCGATACGTATTTCATAAAGTCATAACCAATCACCAGATTGTGTTTAGGCCCCAAAACTTCTTGGTTTTTCCAAAATATATGGCCTTTATCGAGGTCGTATTCCCCATAAAGCACTTTCAATAAAGTACTTTTACCCGATCCGCTTTCGCCTATAACAGCGAGATTTTCTCCAGGATGTACCTTAAAATTAAGTGCTTTTAACACAGGTGATTTTCGATATGAAAAAGTAAGTGATGATACGTTAAGCATAGGGTATAAAAATACGGTAAAGCAGTGGATTTATCTTAAAAAAGAGGATTAGGTTTGGGGTTGTTAACTTGGTAAATAATATCTAATTAATTTGTTGTAGTTTCTTATTTTTGAAATTAAATAAGTTAGATTGGACAAAACAATAGAAGTTGTAATATGGATAATAAAAGAAATATTAGGATAGACTACTCTAAATATGAAGTTGATGAGGTAGCAGAAACGATTGCAGATGCAATTTTATTTCCTATTTACATTGGTCGAGTATTAATTAGTGTGATGCTATTTTTTTTAATACTTATAGGAGTTTTAGCATATCTTGTTACAAATCATTTTATACTAGGATTCTTTTTTTATTTGTTTTCGTTTTTAATAACACTACCTAGTATATTGTTAATCTCTGGAGTTAGGTTGCTTAATACGATTAAGGATGATATTAATAAAGTTTTTAAAATTTGCATTGATACTACAGAATACATTTATAATGATTCCCAAATGTTGTTAGAACAAAGAAAATCTGGTTTGCCTATATCTACTACTTTTAAAGATATTTTTAGAGGAGTAGCAATTTATGTTATAAGGCCAAGTCTTAAAAAAGTACTTAAAAAAAGGATAAAATTTATGGCAAGTCCTTTTGTTTTTTTAGTCGACCAATTATTCAAAATTTTGGTAATTAATAAACAACCTGAATTTAATATTATTGAAGACCAAAGTGAACACATAAAAATAGAACAAAGTAGCGGTAGCATTAATGCTAAAATTAGAGGTGGAGGAAGTAAAGTTACCAATGTAACTTTAGGAGCTGTTTCTGTTCCAGTTTATATAGCTCTTTTTATATATGGTAGTGTAAACCTTTTAATAGTTTGGTTGTTATCTTTGCTTTTTTAACTGTTTTATCTATGTTTAAGGAAGACTTCCTTTGCAACATTGATTTTAAGGCTTTGCTATAATAGGGTTTTTTAACGTATAAAACTCAGGTTGTATTCTCAAGACACCGTTTTTAGACACCATACGATTTATAAACAAAATTTCACATATATGTGGTTTCTTTTTGTACTATGTTAAAAAATGAAGCCTTAACTACGGCTAAGCTTTTTTTGCTTTACACTGGCGATAAATAATTCAACATATTTACACGAAATTCTTATCCATAAATTGTATTATCTGCTTTTCAGGTAAACTTTTCTAATTTTATAATCCTTAGGTTCTTTACCATCGTAAAAAAGTTTTTCAAGTTTTTCAAGTTTACGTTCCAATTCCTCTTTTGAACCATTTTTAGAATAAAACGAAGCATAAATTTTACGCGTTGGATTTTTATTTTTAATTGCTGATCGAATTATTTTTTCGTCAAATCTCATCAATAAATTACTTAAACTATTTTCAGATTTTTCCTTAGTTTCTGTTGGAACAATTACTCTGGCAGTTTGAATAGAGTCAAGGTTTTTTCCTTTTGTACTTCGAATTTTTCCATTTTTTAGATGCTCTTTTGTTTTTTTTGAATAAAAATACGTCATGGAAACGTTTAATTCCTTAGTCTCATTTTTGCTTAATTTTCCAATAGCTATTTTTGCCCTGTTGGTGTTTAGCCAAATATCGTACCCCTTAGTATCTTCGTTATCAATAAACGATTTCAAATCATCTGCCTGCATTTGTTTAATGCTAAAATGAGGGACGTAATTACCATTGTTTTGGTAAACCTGAACATTTGGTAAAATGCGAAAATCTAGCGGTTCGGTATCGTTAGTATACACGTAAATAAATGGATTTTTCTTTTCTAAAACTTGTACTTTATTGATAATTTGACTTCTGTAGTTTTCATAATCAGCATAAGGTTTTGAAACTACATTAGAAATCATTTCTTGCTCCTTTTGCTTTTTGTGTTGTCGTATTTGACCTGGTAGAATAAACGAAACGTAGCCAATTAATAGAGCCAATATAACACCGCCAATTTCGTATTTCCATTCTGTTTTTTTGGGTTGTTGTTCTGTTTCATCGTTAGTGTAAATGATATTGATATCATACCCTTCAGCATTTTCGTTTGGTAATACAACATTGCCATTTTCATCAGAAAACGTAAAAATAGAATAGTTTTCTTTATGCATATAAATTCGAAAAATACACCATTTTGCAGGCTTATCTTCCGAAAAGAAAATAACTGTTTCCTTCCAGTCAGTATGAACTTTAGGATCGTAAAATTCATCCTTCTCGTCTTTAGAATTGAGTACGTAGTCTTTTAATTCCTTCAATTTATTTTGATGCGCATTTTCGGTAAAGTTTTTTCTGGATTCTGTCATTATTTTATTAAATTTTGAATAGAGGCTTTTTTGATGTTACACAGACAATTTGTTATTGAGAACTTTATAATAGTAGTGATTTAAACTTTATTCAATTCGCTATAAAAATACTTTAATTGAATAAAAAATCTAGAATTTTCTCTAGAATCAAAAAAATAAATCACTTCTAACTAAAAATCCAAGGAATTATGATAAAATACAGTATAATATTTACTTCTCGATAGCTAAAACTTGTAAGTGCTTCTAGCCACTTTAAAACATCATAAACGATCTTAAAAACAGTGTCCACTACTATTTATTTAGTCCTTAAATTCAGGTAATGCCTCAAACCCCATATTAAACAAGGTAAACCCAAAAACATCTGCATATTGGTCTATAATTTTGCTAACAGGAGTGCCAGCACCATGACCAGCATCGGTTTCAATACGTATTAAAATAGGCAAATCTCCAGCTTGTTTATTTTGCAGTTCTGCTGCAAATTTAAAACTATGCGCAGGTACTACACGATCATCATGATCTCCCGTAACAATTAATGTGGCAGGGTAATTTGTATTTGAATTTACGTTGTGTAGGGGGGAGTATTGCTTTAAATAACTAAACATTTCTTTACTGTCTTGTGCTGTACCATAATCGTAAGCCCAACCAGCTCCAGCGGTAAAAGTATGGTAACGCAGCATGTCTAAAACACCAACTGCGGGAAGAGCAACTTTTGCCAGTTCTGGACGTTGCGTCATTACAGCACCTACTAGCAACCCACCATTAGAGCCGCCTTTAAGCGCTAGATATTGCGATGAGGTGTAATTGTTTGCAATAAGGTATTCTGCTGCTGCTATAAAATCGTCGAACACGTTTTGTTTTTGGAGTTTTGTACCTGCCAAATGCCATTTTTTGCCATATTCGCCACCTCCTCGCAGGTTAGGTACTGCTAAAATACCGCCTTGTTCCATCCATACTGCATTAGTAATGCCAAAGCTTGGATTTAAACTAACGTTGAAACCGCCATAGCCGTATAGAATTGTTGGGTTTTTACCATTTAAATTCAGGCCTTTTTTGTGCGTTATCATCATAGGTATTTTTGTGCCATCTTTAGAAGAGAAAAACACCTGCTTGCTCTCAAAATCAGCACTATTAAAAACAATTTTAGGTTTCCAGTGCAATTTTGTCTGTCCTGTTTCTAAATCTAGCTTAAAAATAGAGCTTGGTGTGTTGTAGTTGGTAAATGTAAAATAGTCTACAGTGTCTTCTTTTTTTGCACCAAAACCATTGGCAGTACCAAGCCCAGGTAATGCAAGCGTTCTAATAAGTTTGCCGTTATAATCGTATTGTTTAACTTTAGAGAGGGCGTCTACCATATATACTGCCATTAAATAATTGCCACTTTTGGCTACAGACAGTACGTGCTCGGTTTCTGGAATAACATCTTCCCAATGTTCTGGGCTTGGGTTGGTAAGGTTTACAGCTACTACTTTTTTGTTTGGGGCATTTAAATTGGTAACCAAAAATAGTTTAGAGCCTTTATTATCAATAATTCTAGTATCGCTATGTGTATTATTTATTATAGTAATCCATGCACTGTTTGGTTGAGATAGGTCTTTTAACAACAGTTTGTTTCCAGAGGTAGATACACTTGGCATTACCGCTAAATAAGCATTGTCTTCGGTTACTGTAGCATAAATATAGCGGTGTTTTTGTTCTGGAGTACCACCGTAAATTAGGGTGTCTCCGTCTTGCGGTGTTCCTAATTTATGGTAATACACTTTATGTTGATCGGTTTTTGCAGATAAGGCACTGCCTTTGGGTTTGTCGTAACTGGAGTAGTAAAAGCCTTCGTTTTTGTACCAAGAGATTTTAGTAAATTTTACGTTTACCAAAGTGTCTTCCAATAGTGTTTTTTGTTCTACATCCATTACCAGAATTTTACGCCAATCGCTACCACTCTCTGAAATGGAGTAGGCTAGAATTTTGCCATTTTTAGAAAAGCTAATATCGTCTAAAGCCACTGTGCCATCTTTAGAAAATGTATTGGGGTCTAAAAATACAGTTGCACTACTTTGCGCTTTGTTTTTTTCGAAACGGTAGATTACGTATTGATTTTGTAAACCATCGTTTTTAAAAAAATAAGTATAGTCGCCTTCTGTAAAAGGGGCACTGATCTTCTCATAGTTCCAAAGTTTAGATAAACGACTTTTTAGGGCGTCTCTAAAAGGAATTTGTTTTAAATAGCTAAATGTTGTTGCATTTTGCGCTTTTACCCAAGCTTCTGTTTCTGCACTTCTATCGTCTTCTAACCACCTGTATGGATCTTTAACAGTTTCATCGAAATAGGTATCTATAGTGTCTACGGTTTTTGTTTCTGGGTATTTCACGTGTATAATTGGTGTTGTTTGTTTTGAGTTGCAGCTTAAAATGGCAATGTTTAGTAATAGTACAGCTATTTGTTTTTTCATAAAAAATGTAAGTGCTTCTTCAAAAATAACAGATTTAAAATTTTAACAAAGTTTAGCGGTTGTTAATATTGTTATAAAGATTTCTGGGTACAAAAAAACCTTTGCAATTTTTTTATTACAAAGGTTTATAGTTATAAGGATAGTGCTTAAGCAGCACTTTAAATTCTTGTAAGTATTAAACAAGATTGTTTTCTACAAGATATTCTGCGATTTGTACTGTATTTGTTGCAGCACCTTTACGTAAATTGTCTGCAACAATCCACATGTTTAAGGTGTTAGGTTGTGTTTCGTCGCGACGAATTCTACCTACAAAAACTTCGTCTTTGTCGTGTGCAAAGATAGGCATTGGGTAGGTGTTGGTATCGGTGTTATCTTGTACAACTACTCCAGGCGTTTCGTGTAATAATTTACGAACTTCTGCTAAATCGAAATCGTTTTCAAACTCTACATTTACAGATTCTGAATGTCCTCCAGCAGTTGGTATTCTAACGGCTGTCGCAGATACTGAGAAACTTTTATCATTCATGATTTTTTGTGGTTCTCTGGCCAGTTTCATTTCTTCTTTGGTATACCCATTATCTTCAAACACATCACAATGTGGCAATGCGTTACGACCAATAGGGTAAGGGTATGCCATTTCGCCTTCTACACCTGCAATTTCGTTCTCTAACTGGCGTACTGCTTTTACTCCCGTACCAGAAACAGATTGGTATGTAGAAATTACAACACGTTTCATTTTATATTTCTTGTGTAACGGATTTAAAGCCATTACCAGTTGTATTGTAGAACAGTTTGGGTTTGCTATAATTTTATCGTCTTTAGTTAACTCGGCAGCATTAATTTCTGGTACAACTAATTTTTTAGTAGGATCCATACGCCAAGCTGAAGAGTTGTCTACTACCGTAGTACCAACTTCTGCAAATTTAGGCGCCCATTCTAAAGATGTACCACCACCAGCAGAAAATAATGCAATGTCTGGCTTCATACTTACTGCGGTTTCTAAAACAACTACGTTATAGTCTTTGCCCTTAAACGTTATCTTTTTGCCTAAAGAGCGTTCTGAGGCTACTGGAATTAATTCGGTTACAGGAAAATTGCGTTCTTCTAGAACTTTTAACATGACTTCGCCAACCATACCAGTGGCGCCAACTACAGCTACTTTCATCTGTTTATGTTTATTGTGTTTAAATTATAAAAATGCCTTACTTATTAATGTATCGCACCTTTGTATTCTGTTAAAATACGTCCACAAAACTAAGTATTAATTACATGTCTTAATATAAAATAAGCCCTCATTTTCAGAAAACAAGGGCTTTTTAACAAGAAATAACAGCTTGTTATATATTTAACATTTTGTTACTTTTTAAGTAAATCTCTAATTTCTGCAAGTAAATCTTCTTGAGATGGGCCTTTTGGTGCTTCTGGAGCTGGCTCTTCTTTCTTCTTCATTTTATTTACACCTTTTACAACTAAGAACATTACAAAAGCTACAATAATAAAGTCTATTACGTTAGTAATAAATGTTCCGTATTCTAAAAATACATCCCCAACGATTTCACCTTTATCATTGGCAACACCTTCTTTTAATTGGTATCTTAATGATTTAAAGTCAGAATCGAAAATTAAGCCAATTAACGGCGATACGATGCCGCCAGTAAATGACGTTACAACTTCTTTAAAAGCTGCACCCATTACGAAACCAACTGCAATGTCTACAAGGTTACCCTTCATTGCAAATTCTTTAAATTCTTTTAACATGATATTTTCAAATTTTGTTGTTAGTAAATTACTAATTTAAGTAAAAAAGTTAACTTTTTTACTTTTAGAGGTAAGACACTTTTCTATGAAAAAGTCACTTCTAAATTTTTTACAGTTTATTTTACAAGTACACCTTTGGCGTTTATAAGAGGTAATGTTTGTAAGGCTTTACTATTTATTGTGTTTTTTCTAAAAACATAGCTTTTGTCGTACATCGTATTACCTTCGAAAAAGGATACTTTAAAAACATTATTTAAAGCAAACAGTTCTTCTTGTAACAGCTCGATTTTAGCATAGCTTTTTTTAGGTAGTGTCTCTATTTTTTTTCTAAATGCGGCTGTTTTTTTGGTTTCGGAATACCCTTCGGATACAATAATAACCATATCTAAAGCAACGTCTTTATCGTTAATGATGTAAGCGTTCCAGTCTTGGGTTTTGTATATGGCATTGTATTCGTTAACAACGGCAATATACACGCCTTCAACTTTAGGAATGTGGATGTGTTTTTTCACTTTAAACTCATTTTTAGCTTACAAAAATAAGATATTTCGAAGCGTTTTCGTGCCAGATGGCGCGTATAAGCTTGATGAAAAGCGCAGAAAATTGAAATGTTGTTTTTTAATGATGGCTAATAAAGTATTGCAATGCTGTTTTTTCTTTGAGAATAGTGATGATTTCTATAATTTAGAGCAACATTAAATTTTTTGTATGTACTGCACGCATTTACGTATTAAAATAATAGCACTTTTCTTTTGTTTCTGTTTAACTAGTTTAACTTTTAAGGTTAATGCCCAAACACAGGATGCGAAGTCTGCCCCTATTGTAAAAGCGCTTTATAAGGCCATGGGAGGTGTAGAGGCTTACTCTAAAATTCATGTGATACAATGGGATTTTAAAACACGTAGGTTGTATTGGAATAAATGGACAGGAGCTGTGCGTATTGAAATTCCAGAAAAGAAACAAGTTGTTCTTGTAAATGTAAATACGCTACAAGGCAAAGTTTTTGAAGATGGTGTAGAGGTGGTTTCCCCTTCTCGACGAAAGCGTATGTTGCAACGTGGTAAAAACATATGGATTAATGACGCATATTGGTTGGTTATGCCTTGGAAATTAGAAGATCCAGGGGTGTCTTTAAAGCATCTTAAAACAGAAACTATTGGTGTTGGAAATAAATGTGATGTGTTGGAAGTTACCTTTGCTAATGTTGGTGTTACACCATCAAATAAATATCATATTTACATTAACCAGAGGGACCATTTGATAGAACAGTGGGTGTTTTTTAAGACTGCTACAGATTTAGATCCTAAATTTAAATTGCCTTGGGATAATTACCAGCTTATAGATGGTGTTTTGCTATCTTTTAATCGTAGTAAATTTGGGCCTACAAACGTTCGGGTGTTTCAAAATTTTAATGCGGATCTATTTACAATGTTACATTATGACTAAAGCGGTTATATCCTGTTTAGAACAGAGTGTATTGTGTTGGTTGGCAACAGCATCCAAAGAGAATTACCCAAATGTATCTCCTAAAGAGGTATTTGCGGTCTATGAAAACTGTAGTATTATAATAGCTAATATTGCATCGCCGCAATCTGTAAAAAATATACGCACAAACCCTAAGGTGTGCCTTAGTGTTATTGATATTTTGATTCAAAAAGGATATCAACTAAAAGGTAATGCTTCTATAGTATCTAAAAACGAAGATGGTTTCGCAGATATGGCTTCTTGCTTACTAAAGCTTACAGGAGGTAAATTTCCTTTTTCTGAAATTATAAGAATAGAGGTACATCAAAGCAAGCCTATTGTAGCACCTAAATACGTCTTATATCCAGATACCACAGAAGCTGCGCAGATTGCAAGCGCTAAAAAAGCTTATGGTTTTTAAAGGGCAGATTTAAACTGTTCTAAAAAGCGTACATCGTTTTCGCTTAGCAAGCGTATATCGTTTATTTGATGTAACAACATGGCGATACGATCTATACCTACACCAAAGGCAAACCCAGAATATATGTTAGGATCGATATTGCAATTTTGCAAAACGTTAGGATCTACCATACCACAACCACCTATTTCTAGCCAGCCTGTACCCTTGGTAATTTTATAGTCCGATTCGGTTTCTAAACCCCAATACACATCTACTTCTGCACTTGGTTCTGTAAATGGAAAGTAGGACGGGCGTAAGCGTATTTTCGCTTTACCAAACATTTCGGTGGTAAAGTGCTGTAGGGTTTGTTTTAAATCTGCAAAGCTTACATCTTTATCGATATACAAGCCTTCTACTTGGTGGAAAAAACAATGCGAACGTGCAGAAATGGCCTCGTTTCTATACACACGACCTGGCGAAATGGTACGTATTGGCGGCTGGTGTTGCTCCATGTAACGTACTTGTACAGAGCTGGTATGCGTGCGTAACAATATGTCTGGATTGGTTTGCACGAAAAAAGTGTCTTGCATGTCTCTGGCAGGGTGGTACTCTGGCAGATTAAGTGCTGTAAAATTATGCCAATCGTCTTCTATTTCTGGTCCTTCACTAACATTAAAACCTATTCTTGCAAAAATATCTATAATTTGATTTTTTACGATAGAAATAGGATGACGCGCTCCAATTTCTATTGGTTGGCCAGGTCGAGATAAATCTCCATTTTGTCCTTGAACGTCTTCATTACCTTCAAGCTCTTCTTTAAGCGCTTTTACTTTGGTTTCGGCAGTGTTTTTTAGTTGATTGATAATTTGACCAAATTCTTTCTTTTGTTCGTTAGCAACATTTTTCAGTTCACCATAAAATTCTCTAAGAAGTCCTTTAGATCCTAAATACTTAATACGAAACGCTTCTACCTCTTCCTTAGATTGGGTTTTAAAAGCTTCGGCTTCTGCAATAAGTTCTTTTATTTTATCTATCATAACACATATTCAAAAATGATGGCAAATTTAATCAATTTATCGAGATTTGCGTTATGTATTGCAGGATTCACTTGGGTATGTTTGCTCCAAGTTAAAAGAAAAAGTACTTTTAATTATTACTGTAACAGAAGTAGGAATGTTTTAGTATAATGTTGGAGTCGTAGCGTTTTAGGAGTAAAGCGTTGTATTTTAATTGATGTAGGCTGTTTCTAAAAAATAATTTACAATGGCTTCTTTCATTAAAACCGACTGTTCGCCTGCTTTTAGATGGGGTAATGTTTCTAAGGTTTTATAATGCGGCCATCCATCTGCATCTACAAAATCTAATTCGTAATACCCATATGGTGTTAATAGTTTGCATATGGCAATATGCATTAAATCTACTTTTTGGTCTTTTTTAAACGCTCTGTCTAACTGTCCTAATTCTTGAACGCCAATGAGGTAAATAATAGCATCAAGATCTAAAGTGTCTCCATCTGCAAATTGATGAGATAGTTTTTTTACCACCTCTTGCCACCGTGCTTTTAATTGTTCGTCTCTAGACATTGTTTAATTTAAAGTAGCAAAGTTAGTAAAGCTAACCATGAGTATTATTCTATATTTGTATAAATTTTTTAGTATGGCAGTTATAGATATTATTTTAGCAGCTCTTATTTTATTTGGAGTTGTACGTGGTTTTATGAAAGGACTTTTTGTTGAAATAGCTTCTTTAGCGGCTTTAATTGCAGGTGTTTATGGGGCAATCCATTTTAGTAATTTTGCGGCTGCTTTTTTAATGGAGAAAGTGTCTTGGGACGAAAAGTACATTAATATTGTTGCGTTTGCCATTACTTTTATACTCATAATTTTTGCAATTGCCTTGGCAGGTAAAGCACTTACTAAATTGGCTGATTTTGCAGCTCTTGGTATTTTAAATAAAATAGCGGGTGCTGTTTTTGGAGGGGTAAAAATTGGAGTTATTTTAAGTGTGATACTTATGTTTTTTAACAGCCTTAATAATACCATTCCTTTTGTAAGCGAAGAGGATTTAGAAGATGCTGTTTTGTACGAGCCAGTAAAGTCTTTAGCACCACTAATTTTTCCTAAAATCTTAAAACAGGAAGATAAAACTACGTTAGTTTTAAAGTAAGTTTAAACACGTTCTTTTAAAAAAGGCATAGGGACTGTTATAAAAATGTTAATTGTTACTTTGTTTTACTAGTAGGCATAATGTTTGATTTGATATTGACTTCAATCATCACATCAAAAAACGAACAATTATGTTTAAAGTATTTCAACTGGCATGTGCATGCCTTTTAACAACGGCATGTTTTGCCCAAAACACAGCAACAACAGGATTTAGCAAAGGCGATTTCGCAATTTCTGGAAATGTTAACTTTTTAACCTCTAGAGTAGATGAATCTTCTCGAAATCCCGAAGGTTTTAGAGACGATTTTAAATCTATAAATTATAATTTCAATCCTGAAGTCACTTATTTTTTAACAGATCATTTAGCAATCGGTTTGCAGGGAAGAGCAGGATATTTCAAGAACGAACGTGAAAATAATTTCGAAAACAGCAATAGAGTTTGGGGCGTTGGTGCAATAGGAAATTATTATTTTACACCTAAACGCAAATTCTCTTTTTTAACGTCTTTCGGTGCTAGTTTTCAAGACAGTACTTTTATTTCGAGATTTAACACTTTGAATACCACTGGAAGAAGCGAGCTAAATCAAGAAAGTTTTATTTTTAATTTGTCTGGAGGGTTTAATTATTTTATTTCCTCTCATTTTGCATTGCGTGGTACGATAGGTGTGCTTTCTTACACGACTGGCGACAGCACTTCAGAATCGGAAAATGGTAGAGAAGATTCGAATGTTAATGCATTTAATTTTAACACAGCGTTGCAAGACGTTAGTATTGGTCTACTTTACCGTATTTAGTAGTAAATAATTTGTTTCTATTTTAAAAAGGCTGGTTGTTAGAACCAGTCTTTTTGTTTTTAGGGGTGTATGGTTATTAATGAACTTATCTTGACTTTTTCTATTTCTTAAAAAACGGCTGAAATTTACCCATATTTCGTTACTTGTTTTGTCCGTAGCGCTGCTAGAGCTCCAAAAATTGCCTCATCTGGTCAAATTTCAACTTATTTTCGGTTAAAAACAAAAAGTCAAGATGAGATCAATATTGCTCCATCCATTTAAAAAAATCGTTATATACTTTTTCTTTTTCTTGCTTAACATAATCTAAAAAAGCTAATGCCACAGGAGAAAGATTCTTCTTTTTTAGCCAAATAAGTTTCCATTGAGATTCTAAAGGCAAACCTTTAACAGGTATTATTTTAAGTTCGTTTTGAGACAATTCGTTCTTTATGCTCAATAGGGATACTATAGACATTCCAATATCTGCAACTACAGCTTGTTTTATCGCTTCGTTTGTAGTAAGTTCTAACTTTACTTCTGGCTTAATAGCTTCTTTGGCAAAGAATTGTTGCATGGTAAAGCGCGTACCCGAGCCTTCTTCTCTATAAATTAATGGCACTCTTTTAAATATAGATTTCCCTTCTACATTGGCATTGTTTAAGCTATTACCAGATGCTGCTACCAGGTATAGTTTATTGGTCATTAGAGGCTCTTCAAACAAATCCAAGTGCTTGGGACTAACGGTTACCAAGGAAAAATCAACTTCATTTTGTTCTAAATCTTTAATAACGTTTGTTTTGTTAGAAACATCGAGTACGAGGTCTATATGCGGATGTTGCTTTAAAAAACCATTTAAAAAATAAGGCATTACGTAGTTACCTGTAGACACTACAGAAATTCTCAATTTTCCTGATAGTAAGCCTTTAAAAGCTTGTGTTTTGTATTCTATTGTACCTACTTTGTTAAGTATAGATTCTGCAATATCGTAAATTTCTGTTCCAAAATTGGTAACGTGCAAGCGCCTGCCAATAACTTCTGTTAGTGGAATATCAAATTGATCTTGAAAGTTTTTAAGTTGAATTGAAGCAGCAGGTTGTGTCATATTTAGTTCTTCGGCAGCTTTAGTAATACTCTTTTTCTCAACGATAACAGTAAATACTTTTAATTGATGTAGTGTAAAATTCATAAATACTTTTTATGGGTTGAATAACAAATTTAAATAAAAATATATGACTAACTTAAAATACTTTTGTCTTGAATTTAAAGCTACCACCCATGAATATAGATGTACTTATTAGCAACCTTACCAATCCTGTTTTACTTTTTTTTATTCTCGGTATTATAGCAACATGCTTAAAGAGTGATTTAAAGATCCCTGAAAACTCTTCGAAATTTATTTCACTGTATCTACTATTTGCTATAGGTTTTAAGGGTGGACAAGAATTATCGCATAGCACGTTCAATACAGAAATTCTACATTCTATAATTTTCGCCGTTTTATTGTCTAGTTTGGTGCCTCTTTATACGTTTTTTGCATTAAAGAAAAAAGTTGGTGTTCCAAACGCTGGAGCTATAGCAGCGGCTTATGGCTCTGTAAGTGCGGTAACTTTTGTTACAGCAGTGTCTTTTTTAGAGCAACAAGACATTAGTTTTGGAGGGCATATGGTGGCTATTATGGCCATAATGGAATCTCCAGCCATTATTGTTGGTGTAATTTTAATTATGCTTTACGATGCGGGTAAAAAGAAAAAGAAATCTATAGGGGCGCTGGTAAAGCATTCTTTAACAGGAGGCAGTGTGCTAATGCTTATAGGGAGTTTAGTAATTGGACTTATTGCAGACGCTAATCAAGCTAGGGGTATAGAGCCTTTTACAACAGATATTTTTAAAGGATTTTTGTCGCTATTTTTGTTAGAGATGGGCATGGTTACTGCAAAACGAATTAAAGGGTTTAAAACTTATGGGGTGTTCTTATTTGTATTCGGTATAGTCGTGCCTTTAATAAATGGTCTGTTAGCCGCTTATTTAAGTGGGTTTATTACAGATAGTTCTGGTAATAGGTTATTATTTGCTATTCTTGGCGCAGGAGCGTCTTATATTGCAGTACCTGCTACTATGAAATTAGCAGAGCCTAGAGCAGATGCTGGTATTTATATTCCTATGGCCTTGGGCATTACGTTCCCTTTTAATATTACGTTGGGCATGCCGATTTACTATGCTTTTATACAGATGGTGTAGTTTAAGATTTTACTTTAGAATTAAATTTAGTACTCTACGATTTAAACATGCAATATTTCGTCATCATTTAATAAAGCATCCCCACGAAGTCTTAGAAAAATTTGTGCCACAGCAATAGTGTCTTTTTCGCAGTATACAATTATGCGGTCTATATCATTTTGTTCGTAATAAACGCTGCATACTTCGCTACCATCAATATCATCTTTGGGAGAAGGAATGCCTAATACATTGGTTAATAATTTTAGTGAAGTGTAAGTTTTGTAGTCGCCAAATTTCCAGAGTTCTAAAGTATCTAGATGTGGTACTTCCCAAGGTTTTTTACCAAATAGATTGAGTTTATTAGGCAATTCTATATTTAGAATAATCATTCGCCGTGCAATGTAAGGAAAGTCGAATTCTTTGCCATTATGAGCGCATAATAAGTGTTTGGATTGGTTAAAATGTGTTTCGAGAAGGTTTTTAAAATCGTTTAAAATTTTAATTTCATCTCCGTAGAATGTCGTTACTCTAAATTGACGTTCGTTACCATGGCATTTAAAATAGCCTACCGATATACAGATAATTTTACCAAATTCTGCCCAAATTCCAGCACGATCATAAAATTCTTCGGCAGTATATTCTTCTTTGCGTTGGTATTTCGATTTTTGCTCCCAAAGCTGCTTTTTAGTAGCGTCTAAATCAGAAAAGCCACGTGTTTCGGGTACAGTTTCTATATCTAAAAACAATATGTTTTCGAGATTTAGTTTGGAAATCATTCGTCTAACATTTTATAAGCCTCTTCAATATAGGTGTCGATGTCTGTAGTAAATTTACCCACTTGGTTGTTTGTACCTTTAGAATGGCCTAATCTTACAATTATAACATTATCGTTGGGTTCTACAATAACGTACTGCCCTAAGTGTCCCCTCATCATAAAAAAGTTTTTATTACCAATAGATCTTAGCCACCAACCGTAGCCGTACACTGCTCCATCTGGATATACTGGTTTTATTGATTTTGCCACAAAAGCAGAATCTAATAGTTGTTTTCCATGCCACTTACCGTGGTCTTTGTAAAGTTTACCAAAACGAGCAAAATCTTTAGCATTACTTGCTATACAACAGTAGGCTTTTACAAGGTCGTGCGATTTACTATCTACTTGCCAAAGCGTAGGGTTTTCGCAACCAAGAGGTTTCCAAAAGCTTTCGGCGAGGTAATCGTATAGTTTTTTACCTGTTGCTTTTTCTATAACCATAGCTAACATTTGTGTGTCTCCACTAGAATATTTAAAATGTTGTCCGGGTTCTGTTTGTACTTGCAGGCCTAGCATTACTTTTTCTAAATCGTCATCAAAATAAGCGCGAGTTACAATAGATAAAGGTGAATAATACTGCTCGTCCCATGTGGTTCCAGAAGCCATACTAGAGAGGTGTCCTACCGTCATTTTAGCAGCGAGGCCTTCGCTAAACTCTGGTAAAAAGTCGCTAACGGGCTGGTCTAAACTTTTAATATACCCTTGTGCTATAGCTTTTCCCATAAGGCCAGAGACGTAGCTTTTGGCCATAGAAAAAGAGTTAGTTTGCGAGTTTTCATTAAAACCATCGTAATAATTTTCAAACCAAAGACTATCATTTTTAATAATAACATAGGCAATAGTGCCGTTTGCTTTATTGATGTCGTTTAAAATCGCTGTTTCTTCTACAGAATTATAGTTTTTGTGGTTGGGCCATGGTTCTGGTGTGCCGTTCTCTACCACTTGGTTATCGAATTTTTTGTAGTCTTCTAAATAGGCGGTGGTATGCCCAGTAAGATATATGGTTCTAACTGCTTTTATTAGGTAGTCTGTGTCTGTAGCGTAAAGTACTATAATTAATAGGCCAAATAGAATAACAAGCCATTTTAAGCTTTTCTTTAGGAATCTCATTTTATCCGTTTAGTTTTTATTAAATGTATGAAATAAATTAATACGTGTTTGTTAAAAAAGAGATTGTTGTGGGTTAGGGCTTT
Source organism: uncultured Flavobacteriaceae bacterium (assembly GCA_947489085.1). Taxonomy (GTDB): domain Bacteria; phylum Bacteroidota; class Bacteroidia; order Flavobacteriales; family Flavobacteriaceae; genus Jejuia. Next base: position 67,650 of record CANLCJ010000009.1, on the reverse strand, counting down.
CATGATTTAACAGCCATTGTTTACGATGTAGGCCTCCTGCATAACCTGTTAAACTACCATCGCTACCAATAATACGGTGGCAGGGCACAACAATCCACAAGGGGTTTTTAGCGTTGGCATTTGCAACGGCACGAATGGCTTTTGCATCTCCCAATTGTTTGGACAGTTCTAGATAAGATAGTGTTTTACCATAGGGTATACTTTGCAGTTTTGTCCATACTTTTTTTTGAAATACTGTACCTTTAGGGTTGAGCTTTAAGCTAAATGCAGTTCTAGACCCCGAAAAGTAGTCTTGTAATTGTGTTGCTGCTTGTTTTAGAGTGCTGGGTATTGGGGTTATAGTACCTTCTTTGGAGAGGGTAACTTTAGAGACACCATTAATACTACCAATAATCTTTGCAAATCCTATGGGTGTTTTAATGGTACACTGCTCCATTATTCTGCAGAGGTGTCTTCTTTATTCTGTTCTATAATTCCCAATTTTTTAGCACGTGTTTCCCAGCTTTTTCTAGCTAATAATTGCAGGTCGGAAACATTATCACTCTCATCCATAATTTCTAAGCCTAATAGTGTCTCTATCACGTCTTCCATAGTTACCAGACCGCTTACAGAACCGTATTCGTCTACAACTATGGCCATATGGTTTTTGCTTTCAATAAGTTTTTCGAAAAGTGTTGGTATGGGGAGATTTCTATTTACCAGTATAACGTTTCGTTTAAGTTCCAAAAGTGTTTTGGTTTCATTTTTAAGAGCCATTTCTTTGAAAATTTCATCTTTTAGAACTAGACCAGTTATTGCATCAGAATTGTCGGCAAATACAGGAATTCTAGAAAAGCGCAGATTTAAATTGGCGTTAAAAAAGTCTTTAACTGTAGTTGTCTCATTTTCAATTTTCATTACCGTTCTTGGCGTCATGATATCTTTGGCTAGAATGAGCTTGAAGTTAAGTAGATTCTTAATAATTTTACTTTCGTTTTCTTGAAAAACGCCCTCTTCGTGAGCAACATCAGTCATGGCCATAAACCCTTCTCTGGTTAATACACTTCCATGACCTTTGCCCCCAATGAGTTTGGTTGTTAACTGCAAGAACCATAAAACACCAGTCCATTTTAAAGGAAAGATCATTATAGTTAGTGTTTTAGCAGAAAAATTGGCCAAGCCTTTCCAGTAGGTAGCACCAATAGTTTTTGGGATAATTTCTGAAGCTACTAGAATTAAAAATGTCATGATAGCAGAAACTACACCTACAGTATTAATACCCCATAACTCATTTTTAAAGGGTAGATTTTCTGCTTCTATACCTACCATTATTGCACCTAAGGTATGTGCAATGGTGTTTAAAGTTAATATGGCTATTAACGGTTTGTCAACGTCTTTTTTAAGTTTTTCTAGAGTAAGTGCATAGTCTTTTCCTTCTTGCTTTTTTATATTAACAAAAGTTGGTGTTACACTAAGCAATACAGCTTCTAGTATAGAACATAAAAACGAGAAAAAAATGGAGATAGTTGCCCAAAAAAATAAAGCGCTCATAACAATAGTATTGTGTTGAGCGCTAATTTATAAAAATGGATTTTTAAAATGCGAATTAATAGAACATTTCTATTTTACATCTAGAAATACGCCTACAGAGAACGAAGGATCAGCATATACTAATCTTCCACCAACTGCGCTTGCAAAATTTGCAGAAACCCCAATTTTTTTAGTGATATAATAGGCAGCTTCTAAACCTAGACTAGTAAACTCGATATTATTTGCAAAAATACTTCCTTGAGATGTAGCAGGATTTAAGGAACCATTTTGTAGTGATTGTACACCATCTAATCGGCCTATAAGCCATAATTTTTTTATGATCTTAGTACCCAACTCTGCACCAAACCGAAATTCGTCAGAGAAGTTTTCTGTTCGGTTATTATAACCAACGTACAGCTTTCCATAACTTGGTAGTCTACCAATTCTAAATGATTTTCCAACATCAGAACGCAACAACTGATTAAATTCGCCATCTCCATTCTGGAAACTATTGTCGCTTCCTCCAGCACTTTCTCCTGTAGGCAAGCCTAATAATAAGCTAACAGACCATGCAATAATATCATTTTGTACAAGGCCATATCTCAAGCTTAAATCGATATCTCCAATGCTATTTACACCCTCGCCTTGTTGGCCTTCTAGCAGTTCTCCTGTAGTACCAGAGAATACATCATTTTCTGTCGTTCTAGCAAAAAACGGTACAAAGGCTACAATATCAAATCTATCGCTAATACCGTATTCTGCATAAATGTTGGTATTAAACTGAGTTCTAGTGGTGTTTGGCGCTCTATCTCCAGATGATGTAAAATGCGAGTCAGCTTCCAGGTACCATGCAGACAACTTATAATATCCTTTGCCTTTTTCTAAAGTCCATTGTGCAAAAACGGGGTTCGATAAAATACTAAGTACTGCGATTAAGATTAATTTATTTTTAGTGGTCATTTGTTGTTTATAATGAAGTGTTAATTTAATTATTTATTCTTCCAGCACCTATTTTAGCGCCAAATGGCTTACACCAGTACAGTACATAAGCAAAATCGTCGATACTAACATCTGGTACTATAATAGTGTGAGCGCCTCTAAATGTGCTCACTCTGCTTATCTCTAAAGCGCCATTAATTGAATTTGGGTTATTGGATAAGTAAACATAAGGTCCAGGTAAGAAATCGGCCAAGACAAAATTACTAGCAATAGAAATTTCTAAACTGTTAGAGTTTGCTATTTCAGAGACAGTAAAGTCTCCTCTAGCTACATAACCGTTAGCGCCCTGAAATGATCCTGAACCACTTCTAAGTATTGGGGCAGGCGGTTCTTCTGCAGGTGCTTCTTCTACAGTAGGCGTTTCTGTGTCGTCTGGTGTATCAGTATCAGGTGTGTCGTCGTCTTCAGTTTCTGGCTCATCGTCAATAGGATCTGGTGTTGGCGTGTCTTCTACAATAGTGATTTCTGTAGAAGCCTCTGCAATTATAGCACCATTTTCGATAACTTCGGCAGCTATTGTAGTACTACCTTCTCCTACTGCAGTTAGCAAACCAGAATTATCGATTGTAGCTACATTTACATTACTACTAGACCAAGCAATACTATTAACATCTTCTTCTTCGATTCCAATATTATTAAAAAAACGGAAATCGAATTGATGGGTTTCAGATACAGCTATGTTTTGTAAAGGTCTATTAGAAATCTGTACACGCTCGGGTATTTCATCGTCTAACGTGTCTTCACCAATACAACTATTGTAAGTAATTCCTAAAAGGAAAAGTGCGAATATAAAAATTAACTTTCTCATGACTATAATACATATTTTGCATAATAGTCGAAATAAACTTAAGAAGTTTACTTTTTTACCAGAGGAAAATCTAAAAATTGCTTAGGTGTTTAGCAGCTTAACAACATCTTTTGCAAAGTAACTGGCTATAATATCGGCACCAGCACGTTTAAATGCAGTAATGGTTTCTAGCATAATTTGGTCGTGATCTAGCCATCCTTTTTCGGCAGCAGCTTTAATCATGGCGTACTCTCCAGAGACTTGATATACCGCTACAGGTACGTTAACGTTATTTTTAATGTCTCTTAAAATATCGAGATAAGAAATGCCAGGTTTTACCATTACAATATCGGCACCCTCGTCTATATCCATCTCTGTTTCTTTTAATGCTTCCAGCCTATTACCGTAATCCATTTGGTACGTTTTTTTGTCCTTTGGGATGTTTATTTTGTCTACAGGAGCAGAGTCTAAAGCATCTCTAAATGGCCCATAAAAGGCCGAGGCGTATTTGGCAGAATAACTCATAATTCCTGTATTTGTGTAACCGTTATTTTCTAAGGCTTCTCTAATGGTTAAAATACGGCCGTCCATCATATCGCTGGGCGCAACAATATCTGCACCTGCTTTGGCATGCGAGATACTCATATTCGCTAAAAACGTGGCTGTAGCATCGTTTTTAATCACCCCATTTTCAATAATACCGTCGTGTCCGTATATAGAATAAGGGTCGAGAGCAACATCTGTCATCACCAACATATCTGGACAGGCATTTTTAACGGTTTTAATAGCACGTTGCATTAAACCATTTGGATTAAGTGCCTCCTCTCCTTTATTATCCTTTAAATTATCGGGTACTTTTACAAAAAGCAATACCGATTTTAAACCTAATTGCCATAATGATTTTACTTCTGCCACTAGCAAGTCCAAACTATAGCGAAAATAATTTGGCATGGAAGGAATTTCATCTTTAATGTCTTGGCCTTCTACTACAAATAAGGGAACTAGAAAATCGTTAGGTGTAATTGTAGTTTCTCGAACCAAAGCACGAGTGGCTGCATTTGTTCTTAAACGGCGGTTTCTTTGTAACGGATACATTGTTTTTATTACTTTTATGAAATACAAAGTTAATCATAAAACCTACTTTTATTGCTACAAACATTAGGCGTTTTAAATTTTAAGTGGTCTTGACGCAGTTGCCAACAAATATTTTTAAATAATTTTGATGCGGATATATTAGACAGACATTTTCTTGTTACAGCAGCACCTAAGTCTGGTAAAAAAGCTTTGGTGTTAGATGATTAAGTGCGCGATTTAAACCAGAATGATGGACTTTCAACCCTTAAAGATCATGGTTTATATTGTAGTTTAACTGCAACACTACTATACGGTAGTAGTAATTTTTAAATTCCATAGCATTACATCTAAATTACAATTATTGGCTTAAGCCCAAATAGTACCAGCGATTTTCCTCTTTTACAAAAGCAGAGGCTTCGTGGATAACATCAACTTTTCCGTTTTCGAAAAAATAAGCATTAAACGTAACAGTACCCTTGGTGTCTAAGGCATTGCCTTTGTAAGTGGTAAGTATTTCTAACTTAACCCATTCAACAGATTTAGCCCAATTTACTATAGCTTTTTTATCCTTGACAGGTCGGGTAGTGGGGTGGTGCGTTTTCATTAAGTAGTTGCCATTTGCCATAACAAAAGCACTGTATCTCGAACGCATTAGTGCTTCGGCGGTTATAGCTAAGGTTTTACCGCTGTGCAAACTGCCACAACAGGTTGCATAAGGTATGAGGTTGCCACAATAACAATGCATAATAATTAAGTTAAACCCAGTCTACAGGGCGTGCTAAAACATCTATTAACTTTTCTTCTGGACTTCCAGCTTTTGGGGTATGGTTGTATACCCATTGTACATGGGGTGGTAAACTCATTAAAATACTTTCTATGCGTCCATTTGTTTTTAAGCCAAAGAGCGTGCCTTTATCGTGTACCAAGTTAAATTCCACATAGCGGCCACGGCGTATTTCTTGCCAATTGCGCTGTTCTGGCGTATAAGGCAAATCTTTGCGTTTCTCTACAATGGGTACATAAGCCTCTAGAAAACTATCTCCCACTTCTGTAACGAAGTTATACCATTGTTCCATAGACATTGTTTCAGACGCTTTGCAATAATCAAAGAATAAGCCACCAATGCCCCTACCTTCGTTTCTATGCGCATTGTAAAAATAATCATCGCAGCGTTTTTTATAGGTAGGATAGAACTCTGGGTTGTGTTTATCGCAAGCTATTTTGCATGTATTGTGAAAATGTTGGGCATCTTCTTCAAAAAGATAATAGGGTGTTAAATCTTGTCCGCCACCAAACCATTGGTCTATAATTGTTCCAGCATCGTCATACATTTCAAAATAACGCCAGTTTGCATGCACTGTTGGCGCCATGGGGTTTTTAGGGTGTAGTACTAAGCTTAATCCACAGGCAAAAAAATCGACTTCTCCCACCTTAAAGTACGCTTGCATAGATTTTGGGAGTTTGCCGTGTACACCAGAAATGTTTACACCTCCTTTTTCGAATACGGCGCCATTTTCGATAACTCTTGTTCGGCCGCCACCCCCTTCAGGGCGTTTCCACAAGTCTTCTTTAAAACTGGCATTACCGTCTATGGCTTCTAGTGTTGAAGTAATACGATCTTGCAAGTTTTGTATGTATTCGTAAAATATGTCTTTCATTTTAATAGAATTAATTTGCAGCTATTTTTCAATTTGTCTTTTTTAATAGCAAAGCCTCTACAGTGGATAATGTGCTATAATAGAAAAAACCAAAAGCGATGGCAATGTGCGGTGTGTCCACAAAAACACCACCTCCTTTAGTGTAGCTTTTATAGCGAGAGGCTTCTAAATATGCCTCTGTTAGCCCCAACTCTCCAAAGATACCATTAGTAAATAAGCATACAAATATTAAAATAAAATAGATGATGGCAGCGAGCACAGATAAAAGTATAACTCTATTTCGTAAAACCGTACTAACATTAGAAAATGCAAAGCGCATCCTGTTTAAAATCACTAAACCATATATTGCTAAAATAGAGGTGTTTTCGGTAGATTTATAAAAGGCAAAAGCAAATAAAGCATACACAGGGATTAAAATAAAAAGTGATATTTTTTTAGGCACAACAGCCATAAAAACACCAGAGTGCACCATAATAAATTCGAAAGCCATAAGAATTGCCATGGAGAAAAGCGCTTCTGCATCTTCAAGTTCGGGTGCATACCACATTTTTAAGAATTTAAATGCGATAATAAGGTGCATTACAATGCCTGCGTACTCAAAAGGTCTATCGTATTTTTCAATAATACTAGCCATTAAGTGCTTTAGCAGAGGCTTCTTGCATTTGCAATTGCTTTACGGTTTGGGTTGTGGCTGCGGTTACAGAAAGTGGTAAAACTAGTATAACACCTACAATGGGAATAAGAAGAAATAGAATAAATACAATCCCGTTGCCTATGGCCATTCCACGATGCTTACGTACAAAATGGATGCTATCTTTATATTTAAAATGGCGTTCGAGTGTGTAATCTATATTGCCGAAACCAGCATAATAAGCTTGAACAACAAACAATAAAATACTAGATATAATATTTACCAAAGGAATAAATTTTAACATTAGGAGGGGTATGGTATACAGCAGCTCCATAGACAGATTTCTACCGTTAATGCGTATACCGCGCCACAGCTGTTCCTTAAATGTTGTATTTCTGTGAGAATGTGCAGATTTGTTGGTTAAGTAGGCTTCTATTTTTTCGGATACGGGACTCATAAAAGGCGAGGAGAGTGCCATTATAATATGTTTGAATAGAATTATACCTATAATTAAAACAACAAGACCACCAATAAAATTACCGAATGTGGCAAATGTAGTTTTACCCCATTCCCAAATCCAAAGTTTTGAGATGAGTAGCCCTATGTTGTCTGAAAGACCGTATGCTGCTCCAAAAATTAAAATGGCAGTTACAACACTAATTAGTATAGGTATGGTAAAATAAGACCATAATTTAAGTTTAGAAATAAGACTAAAAGCGCCAAAGTAGGCTCTAATGCCAGAAAAAATATGTGCAATCATAATTGTTATACTGCTATGTCCTCCTTTAAAACAGGAGGGGTTTCTTCTTTGTCGTTTCTATGCCATATGGCCAAGCCAAATGTAAGAACGCCTAATCTGCCTATAAACATAAGCAATATAATAACTATTTTTCCAAAATTATTAATATCTCCCGTAATACCAGTGCTTATTCCTACAGTTCCCAAGGCAGAGGCAACTTCAAACAAAATAGTTTCAAATTTAAAATCGTTGGTAATTGTAATTAAAAATGTACCAATAACAATAATTACGGTATAAAAAATAAATGCAGATGTTGCAATGTATAGTCTTTCATAAGGAATAACTCTACCTAAAAATGTAATACGTCTGTCTCCTATTAAGCGGCTTTTCATTATAGCAAATACGGCTGTTAGTGTGGTTATTTTAATACCTCCAGCAGTACCAGACGGCGATGCACCTATGTACATTAAAAAGATACAAATAAGCATCATAGCTTGTGTAAAAGCGCCAAAGTCTACGGTGTTAAAGCCCACAGTAGTCATGGCTGTCATGGTTTGGAAAAAGGCAGTTAGAAATCTAGTATTTGAAGGTAGATTTGATATAGTAGGCTCGAAAAAATAGAAAAATACAGTACCAAATGTGAGTAATATCAAAAATCCGTAAAAAATTATCTTGGTGGTAAAGCTTAATTTGTGAGCCTTATTTTTTATCAAAAGCCCAAAGTCGGTAATAACAATAAATCCTAAAGAGCCACTAATGGCCAGCATGGAAATGATGAAATTGATAAAATTATGGTCTGCAAAATCTACAAAGCTGTTGCTAAACAGGCTAAAACCTGCTGTGCAGAATGTGCTTACGCTATGAAAGATAGCACTCCATAAGGCTTCTAAAGTGGGCATGTTTTCCATTTTAAAAGCGATAAAAAACAGTATTGCACCTAATAGTTCCATGATAAAAGTAAAGAGTACCACAGACTTTAAAAAGTCGTTTATTTTAATAGTTTTAGGGAGCGTAAATTCAGTAGACAGTATTTTTTTATGCCACAGTGTCATTTTTCTGGTGGTAGAGAGCAACATAAAAGTTGTAAAAGTAAGATAGCCTATACCTCCTAGTTGGAACAACGTCATGACTATAAATTGACCAAAGATATTGTAAGTATCGAATACAGAAATGGTAACTAATCCAGTTGTAGACACGGCAGAGGTGGCAATAAACAGGTGGTCTATAATGTTCGCACTTTGCTTTTGAAAAATAGGGAAACACAAAAGCACAAAGCCTAGTAAAATGTAAGTAAAAAAGCCGTAAAATAAGTTCTGTTGCGGTGACCAGCCTTTTTTTAATAAAACATATTTTTGGGTTAATGCTTTGAATGTGTTGGGCATAGTAAAGTTACTTTAAGCTACACAATATACTTTTTTTTTAATGTTTTGATTAGCTTTTTTGCTTTTTAAATGTGCTTATATTCCTTTACAGCATCTACAAAAGCCTTGGCATTTTCTAGAGGAATGTTAGGTAGAATGCCGTGCCCAAGATTTACAACATATTTATCTTTTCCAAAGGCATTAATCATTTGATGTACCATCTTTTTAATCTCAGAAGGCGGAGATAGCAATCGAGAAGGATCGAAATTCCCTTGAAGCGTGATATTGCCGCCTGTTAAGTAGCGTGCGTTTCTTGCCGAGCAAGTCCAGTCTACACCTAAAGCAGAGGCACCAGATTTTGCCATTTCTCCAAGGGCAAACCAGCAACCCTTGCCAAATGCAATTACGGGTGTTTCATCTTTTAAAGCATCAATAATTTGCTGTATGTATTGCCATGAAAATTCTTGATAATCTACAGGAGATAGCATGCCGCCCCAAGAATCGAATACTTGTACCGCATTACAGCCTGCTTTTACCTTTTCTTTAAGGTAGGCAATTGTAGTATCTGTTATTTTTTGTAGTAGCTGATGTGCTGCAACAGGGTTGGTAAAGCAAAAAGCCTTGGCTTTATCAAAATTTTTGCTGCCTTGACCTTGCACACAGTAGCACAAAATAGTCCAAGGCGATCCTGCAAAGCCAATAAGCGGAATTTCGTTGTTAAGTTTTTCTTTTGTAGCCTTTATAGCATCGTATACATAGTTTAAGGCTTCTTTAACATCTGGTACAATAACGTTATCGACATCTTTTTGAGAACGTACAGGATTTGGCAAGTAAGGACCAAAGTTAGGCTTCATTTGCACCTCAATATTCATTGCCTGTGGAATTACCAATATATCGCTAAATAGAATAGCAGCGTCCATACCATAACGGCGTATAGGCTGTACGGTAATTTCACTAGCTAACTCTGGTGTTTGGCAACGCGTAAAAAAATCGTATTTGGCCTTAATTTCCATGAATTCTGGTAAATAACGTCCTGCTTGTCGCATCATCCATACAGGTGGACGTTCTACAGTTTCTCCTTTTAATGCTCTTAAAAATAAGTCGTTTTTTATCATAATGGCTTTTGGCTCGCTTTTGTTTATTTGTGTTTTGTATTAGTGTTTTAAAGGGTGCACATGGTAAACGTTACTGCTCATAATGTTTGTTTACCAATGCAATTACGCTTTCTACAGTTGGTAATTTGGCAACTCTAACATCTTTAAAATGTTTTCGAGCTTCTTTTGCCGTTGTCTCTCCGATACAAAATGCAATACTGCTTTTTTTGTTTTGCCTTATAAAACTTTCCACGGTAGAAGGGCTATAAAACATTACAGCTTCTACACTGTCTTCTACTTCTTTGCTGTCGTATTTGGTTTGGTAAGCTTCAACTTCGTTAACCTTAATATGGTTTTCTTTTAAGATGTCAGGCAAATCATCTAACCGTATATCACTGCAAAAATAAGTAACCTCGGTATCTTCAATGTATTCAATAAGATATTCGGCTAGAGCTTTAGCATTTTTGGCAGCATGTTTTACAGGGCCTATTTTTTGCGTAATTAGGCGTTTGGTACGACGTCCAACACAATAAATATTTTTAAATTGTAATTCTACGGCAGAATAATTTGTTACCAAAGCTTCTACAGCATTTTGGCTTGTAATTATAACATTTTCTATCTCCGATCTTAAAACTTGAGGACGAATACGGTTTAAACTAATTTTGATAAAGTCTTCGCTTTTAGGTACAACCTTATCGTTAAAAAGTAAACGCTGGTCTTCTGTTAACGTTTTTGTAGATACAACATTTGTTGAGCGGTTAGAATACTTAATATCATCCATTAAGCGTTTACCGCCCCGTTCTATAATATAATCGGCGCAAAACTCGTACATACGTTGATGTTTGCCTAGAGTTTCAGTACGCTCTACATATATTTTTTTAGAACCATCTTTGCTTAGTAATATGCCTTTAAAAAGAACTTCATCATCTTTTATACGGGCTAAAGCACCAATAGGCGCCGTACAGCCGCCTTCGAGACGATTTAAAAACTTTCGCTCAATGGTGGTGCAAATTTCAGTTTCTTCATGGTTTAAAGCAGCACAAGCGTCTTTTACTAATGTATTCTCATCTAGAGCTGTAATCATAATAGCGCCCTGAGCAGGAGCAGGTATCATCCAGTCTAAATTTATGGCTTCTTCTGGTCTTATGCCAATACGGCCAATGCCAGCAGCAGCAAATATAGCACCGTTCCAGTGCGCATTAGTTTTAAGTTTTTCGAGTCTTGAATTTACGTTGCCACGCAAATCTTCAATACTATGTGTAGGGTATCGGTTAAGCCACTGCGCTTTTCGGCGTAAACTTCCTGTGGCAATTACAGCGTCTTTAGCGCCTAAAAACTCTTCATTATCTTTAAAAACTAGAGTGTCGTTTACATTGCCACGTTTTAGTACTGCAGCTTGAATAATGCCTTTTGGTAAAACCGTTGGCACATCCTTAAGAGAATGTACTGCTATATCGATAGTGTTATTAAGCATTGCCACATCTAGGGTGCGTGTAAAAACACCAGTAATACCGAGTTCGTAAAGTGGCTTATCTAAAACAAGGTCTCCGGTAGATTTTACTGGAACAAGTTCTGTAGTGTGCCCTAAGGCTTCAAGTTGTTGTTTAACAATGTTGGCCTGCCATAGTGCGAGTTCACTATCGCGGGTGCCAATGCGTATGGGTTTAGACATTTGTGTTTTGCTGTTCTTCTAATTGGAACACTTTTTTTATAAGTTCCAGACTATCATCTGTAGAGACATCATCATCCTTTAAATGATGTGCAAAATGATTTGTTATTTTTTGAATAATTTTGGTACTGATTACCTCTGCTTGCGCTTCATTAAAATCAGCCATTTTTTTACGTTGAGTATCCAGTTCTGCAGTAGCAAAATCTGTAAGTTTATGTTTTAGAGCCTTAATGGTTGGCGCAAACTTTCGGGTTTCGAGCCAACTGTTAAAATCGTTTTTAATCGTTTCAATTATGGCTTCGGCAGCAGGTATATGAGCTTTTCTGGCCTCTAAAGTTTTATCTGTAATCTTAGATAAATGGTCTAGATGTATTAAAGTAACGTTATCTAAAGATTTAACGTTTTCGTCTACATTTTTAGGTATAGATAAATCTAATATTAATAAAGGTTTTTTACCTTGTATTAGGTGCTTATCTATAGTTGGGCGTTGGGCACCAGTAGCTACAATTAAAATATCAGAATTTGAAATCTCTTCCTGTAAATTAGCATAGTCTTTAACCAATAAATTAAATTTACCAGCAATACGTTCTGCTTTATCTTTAGTTCTGTTAATTAAGGTAATGTGCTCGTTTTTGGTGTGTTTTACCAAATTTTCGCAGGTATTTCTACCTATTTTACCTGTGCCAAAAAGAAGAATGTTTTTGTTAGTAACATCTTCTATGGTATTAAGTATAAATTGAACCGAAGCAAACGAAACAGATGTGGCGCCAGATGAGATGTCGGTTTCTGTTTTTATACGTTTACTAGCTTGTATTACAGCATTAGTTAAACGTTCTAAAAAATGATTGAGTAATTTGTGTTTTCGGGATATGCGTGTGCTTGCTTTTAGTTGGCTAATAATTTCAAAATCGCCTAAAATTTGGCTATCCAATCCAGAACCTACACGAAACATGTGCGCAATAGCGTCTTTGTTTTTGTAGATGTAAGCCACATCTCGAAACTCTTCTACTGTACCATTAGTATTATGGCAAAGTAACTCTATAAGTTGAAAAGGGTGTTGTGCAAATCCATAAATTTCTGTGCGGTTACAAGTAGAAGTAACAATTAAGCTTTCAATACCATTTGCTTTAGCCTGAGAGAGTAACGCGTGTTTGGCGTCATCGTCTAAACTAAAACGCCCCCTAACAGCAGCATCTGCTTTCTTGTAGCTCAAACCAATGGCGTAAAAATAATTGTGACGTGAGATGTTGTAATTCTGCATTGCGAAAATTCAAATTGCGAAACAAATGTAGTTGGATTGCATATAAAAAAATAACGCTCAAGGAACTTTAAGTGTCGTTTGTGGTTTTTCGAGTTGTTTTTTAGATAAAGTGCTGTAAATGTCATATTTTAGTGGTGGTTGAAGCATTTTTTAATGCTTTAATTTAGAACAAATCTAAATAAAAGAAAAAAATGAAAACGGAAATAGTTGAAGAAAATGTCGCTGTAAGTTCTTTTGCAGAGACTCAGGTAGATGATGGTTTTTCAATATTAATGTATAAAAATGAGACCAATACAACTAAGAGTGTAAGTAGGGCTGTAGATAGTACCTATATTCAATTTCATTTCTGTGTAAAAGGGAAAACAACCTTTGTTTTTAACGAAGGCAGATACAGTTTGGATATTTTGGAAGAGAATTCCTTATTACTATACAACCGGCAAAAGCAACTGCCCATACATTTAGAGGTACAACCCAGCTCCTGGATGGTGTCTATTTTAATACCCATTAAAAAGTTTCACGGTTTGTTTTCTCAAGAAGCAGACTACATATCATTTTTAAATGACGATAATAGAGATAAGAAGTATTATAAAGACGGCGTAATAAGCCCCTCTATGGCTATTGTGTTAAACCAAATAATCAATTTCAATTTAAATAATTCTATCAAAGCGCTTTATTTTAAAGCAAAAGCTTACGAGCTTATAAGTCTGTATTTTAGTAGAAGCGAAGATGCAGATGTAGAACAATGTCCTTTTTTGGTGGACGAAACAAATGTTATTAAAATACGCCAGGCTAAAGACATTATCGTGTCCAGAATGGCAGAGCCGCCAAGCTTACAAGAACTGGCAGACGAAATTGGACTCAATATTAAAAAACTAAAAGAAGGCTTTAAACAAATTTATGGCGATTCTGTATTTAGTTTTTTGTTTGATTACAAGATGGAAGTAGCGCGCAAACTTTTAGAAACTGGAGAGAATAATGTAAACGAGGTAGGTTTAAAAGTGGGTTATAGCACCTCAAGTCATTTTATTTCAGCGTTTAAGAAAAAATATGGTACCACGCCAAAAAAATATGTCATGTCTTTAAGTTAAACTAAATGTAAGCTACTTTACTAAAATGCTACTAATTAAATATAAATCCTTAAACCTACATATTATGAAATTTTTAACACCAGAAATAGAAGCATTATCTAAGCATGTACAATTCAAATCTTTAGTAAGATCTACCATATCTTGTGGTATTTTTCAAGATTTAGACTACTCAGAGCCAAGACCAAAGTTATACCATCAAAAGTATTAAGCTTTGGTTGGTGGTTAGGTTGCTACTAGACTATCCATTTGTATAGTTTTAGTAACGTGCTTTTAATAGGTACGTTTCTAGTACAAATAAAATCATTCTATCAATTTTTAATACACATTGATTTAAAGTGTCTTTTCTTTACAACACCACAGTTTATTAGAGTGGCAAAATAAATAGAATTATAAGCGGTAATTTGTAAACGGTAATTTTAGTCGATTAATCGTTGAAATTCATTTCTAAACGTGATTTTCAACTGCAAAACAACCGACAAACTACACTTTACTGCATTTCATCGATATTTTATGCTTTTAAACTTGTTTTTTAGGAATACTTGTTTTATATTGGTCACTATAAATACAAATTGTGACGACATAACTATGTTTTTAACGTTTATTTGAAACATATTGGTTAACAATTTTTTGCCGTAAAATTTTAGAATTTAACGCAGTTTGTATAACAATTAGTAATCCAAATTAATAACCTTGTGGTTTTACTAAGGACTGTAACCCGTCCTATTGTAAAATTGCTATTAACCTAATCTAGTTATGAAGAAAATAGTACTAACAACTCTCGCACTTTGCTGCTTAATTTGCTTTTCATGTAAAACAGGCGTAGAAGAAAAAGCATTGGATGAATGCGAATTATTTACGATAAATAATTTTACATTCTACAACTCTCGTGTTTACGACAGGCCTGTAATCTTTAAGAAGGGAAGTCATAAATTATTGCACGAAGATTACGTGCCAATATGGTACCCAGGTTACTGTGCTATAAACATGCCATCTTACTTTAGTACAAAAGAAGAGTATTTAAAACACATTCCAGCAAAACAAGTAAAAGGAAGCGATCCTTCGTATTTCGAACATATATACGAGAACAGTAAGCTTAACCCAGACGGTGTAAAAGTTAATTATCACGACGATTACCACTTACTATTTAGAGGCACATTAAGTGCAAAGCACACATCTGGTAGAGAGTTTTTATTAGTAGCAGGTAAAAGCTACATTGCAAAAGAAGAAGATTACGATAAAAACACAGAATTTTACGAGAAAGAAGTTAAAGACATGTTGGCTTTCGAAAGAGAAGGTAACACATACAAGTTAATAAACCCAGAAATTATATTTGGAAACTTCTTAAAAACGCAGCACGATAAAGTATTTGGTGTATTAAATACAACTAATTTACTAAACGCTGTATGTGTAGAAAATGTAAACACAATACAAAAGCCTAATTTCGATAGCTCTAAATTACCTAAATGGGTTTATAACAAATCAGAATTAACAAACGAATAATTGAATAAAATATAAATATTGCCTTTTTTAAAGGTTTAATTTTACTTGTGAACAAAGTCAGAAAGGCTGCCAATTTAAATGGCAGTCTTTTTGTTTGTATAATAATAGTATTGACAATACTTATGCGACCATCTATAAAACTAAACCAAAGAAACTTAGATAATAGGTATTTCTGCCTTATTTTTGCAATATAAATATCTTAACTATGAAAAAAGGCGTTCTGCTTGTAAATTTAGGCTCTCCAGACAGCCCAGATCCTAAAGATGTAAAAACATATCTAGGCGAATTTTTAATGGACGAACGTGTAATAGACGTGCCATTATGGGCAAGAAACTTACTGGTTAAGGGTATTATATTAAACACCAGGCCAAAAGCATCTGCAAAAGCCTATAAAAAAATTTGGTGGGAAGAAGGTTCCCCATTAATTGTTATTTCCGAACGTTTGCAAGGCAAATTGCAAACTCAGGTAGACGTGCCTGTAGCCTTAGCCATGCGATACGGTAGCATGACTATAAAAAAAGGATTGCAAGAGTTGGTAGATAAGGGCGTAGAAGAGGTGTTGCTCTTCCCGCTATATCCACAATTTGCAATGGCAACCACAGAAACCATAACAGTACTGGCAGAAGAGATCCGTAAAACCGATTTCCCCAATTTAAAAATAGAATCCGTACCCGCGTTCTACAACAAACCAGATTACATAAGTGTATTGTCCAATTCAATAAAACACCATTTACAAGACAAAGCGTATCAACATTTATTGTTTTCTTATCATGGCGTGCCAGAACGCCATATAAGAAAAAGCGATATTACCAAATCTCATTGTAAAATAGACGGCAGTTGTTGTGCCACTCCAAGCAAAGCACACGAGTTTTGTTACCGCCACCAATGTAAAGAAGTTACACGCCTAGTGGCAGAAGCATTACAGTTAAAAGAAGGTACCTATTCCACATCCTTTCAATCGCGATTAG
The DNA here is from genome assembly GCA_947489085.1 of uncultured Flavobacteriaceae bacterium. Taxonomy (GTDB): domain Bacteria; phylum Bacteroidota; class Bacteroidia; order Flavobacteriales; family Flavobacteriaceae; genus Jejuia. Next base: position 51,312 of record CANLCJ010000009.1, on the reverse strand, counting down.
GTTTCGACCCATGGTTACAACCCTATACCGATAGAACTATAGAGCGCCTAGGTAAAGAAGGCATAAAAAACATGGCTATAGTAACTCCAGCATTTGTTAGCGATTGTTTAGAAACCTTAGAAGAAATAGCCATGGAGGGCGAAGAAATATTTCATGAAGTGGGCGGTAAGACATTTACAACCATTCCTTGCTTAAACGACGATAAGGCCTTTGTAGATTTACTCTCTAATTGGATACAAAACTGGGTAGAAGTACCCGTAGCAGCACAGTAAAATGTTATATTACTACCTAAAAGCGTTTCACCTTATTTTTGTAATAACGTGGTTTGCAGGTTTATTTTACATTCCAAGACTCTTTGTATACCAAATAGAAGCCTACCATAAACCATCGCCAGATAAAGAAATTTTAGGCAAACAACTTAAAATTATGGCAAAACGGTTATGGTTTATCATAACCTGGCCATCGGCAATATTAGCCCTAACCTTTGGTTTAAGTCTGTTTTACCTTAATCCCTCTCTGTTGCAAGAATCGTGGATGCATGTAAAACTCAGTTTTGTAGTATTACTTATTGTATATCACATAAAAACACATGGCTACTACAAACAATTACAGGAAGATGTTGTAAATAAAACATCAAACTACATGCGCATCTGGAACGAAGGCGCCACATTTATACTCTTTGCAGTGGTGTTTTTAGTGCTATTAAAAAGTGCCATAAACTGGATATGGGGCGTTATAGGCATATTTGTACTCGGTATACTTATAATGTTAGGGTTTAAAATCTATAAAAAAATTAGAGAAAAAAATCCAGAATCCTAATAGGTTTAGGGCGTTACCCTTTGGGTCGGGCTTTCCTTTACAAGTCCGCGCTCGTACCTCGCTGTGGGCTTTCCAATACAATCCCTAACGCATCTTACAAGCCTAGAGTATAGACCAACCCAAAGCAAAGTGTGTTTTTGGTGCGATTATTGCTATATTTAAGCCATTAAATACACCAATGAAACTAAAAAAACTTTCGTTACGCACACGAATCTTTATAGTAATGATATTGCTTGTGCTCTTAGCCTCTATATTAATTGCAGGCGTAGCCATATATCAATATAACGAAGAAACTACAGATTACCATACCCAACGCCTCGAACGTAAAGAGCAAAACATTAAAAACCACATTAAAGATGTACTTAATGCAAGAGAAAACACTTGGGAAGTAAAAACGAGAAACATACCGCTAATCTTTAAAGATAAAATAAGCAGTATAGCAGTAATACACAAATTGCAGGTTAACCTATACGATTTGGAGGGCAGCCTACTTATAACCTCTAAAGCCCATTTAAAACCAGACGAGGAAGATAAATGCATAGCCACGCATATATTAAACGCCATATCTCATACAGCAAACCACCGTTATGTAGATAAATTAAAAGAAAATGGCGAAACCTACCAATCGTCTTACACCTACATATACGATAATAAATTTAAGCCTTTAGCCATATTAAATTTACCCTATTTAGAGAAAGACGACTTTCTCTCTAAGGAGCTTAGCGAATTTTTAGGACGTTTGGGAGTAGCCTATTTAATAGTGCTAATTATAGCAATAGGTATTGCTTTTTTCCTGTCCAAATACATTACCAAATCTCTAAAAACCATAAGCGACAAAATAAATGCAACACGTTTAGAAAAGCGCAACGAGAAAATTGTAATCTACGATACCAGCGAAGAAATTTCGACACTCGTAGAATCTTATAATAGTATGATAGATGAGCTAGAAGAAAGTGCCGTAAAACTAGCAAAAAGCGAGCGAGAACAAGCCTGGCGGGAAATGGCAAAACAAGTGGCACACGAGATTAAAAACCCATTAACCCCAATGCGACTAACCGTGCAAAATTTTCAAAGAAAATTTAATCCCAAAGACGAGAATATAAACACTAAGGTCGACGAGTACAGTAAAACCATAATACAACAAATAGACACCATGAGTTCTATAGCCTCGGCATTTTCAAATTTTGCAAAAATGCCAGCACAGCAAAACGAGACTCTAAATGTTGTGGCTATTACCAAATTGGCTTTAGATATTTTTAACGAAGACTATATTGTGTTTAACTCCGATGCCGAAGAAATTATAGCCACTTTCGACAGAACACAACTGATACGTGTAGTTACTAATCTGGTTAAAAATGGCATACAAGCCATTCCACCAGATAGAACACCTAAAGTAATAGTAACTGTAAGCGAAGACATTCAAAATGTAGTAATTACTGTAGCAGATAATGGCTCTGGCGTAGCAGAAGAGAATAAAACAAAGGTTTTCGAGCCAAAGTTTACCACCAAAAGTAGTGGTATGGGTTTAGGGCTTGCCATGGTAAAAAATATAGTAGAAACTTATAAGGGCAACATCTCCTTTACTACAGAAACCAATAAAGGAACACGTTTTACAGTTGTATTTCCAAAACACATAGCATAATACAATTAAAATAAATACATTAAATTAGAGCTATAAAATTAAAGAAATGCAGTACGAAACTATAAGTGTTACCCAACCAGATAATGGCATAAGCCTTATTACTGTAAACAGGCCTAAAAAACTAAACGCATTAAATAAAAACACCATAAACGAGCTGCACGAAGCGTTTAAAACAGCAGAAGGCAACCCAGAAGTAAAAGTTATTATACTAACAGGCGTAGGAGAAAAAGCATTTGTAGCAGGCGCAGATATTAGCGAATTTGCAAACTACAACCAAGTTCAAGGCGAAGAATTAGCAGCAAAAGGGCAACGCTTACTCTTTGATTTCATAGAAAACCTGTCTAAACCAGTTATTGCAGCTATAAATGGGTTTGCTCTAGGTGGTGGCTTAGAACTTGCAATGGCCTCTCATTTTAGAATTGCCAGCGCAACAGCAAAAATGGGACTGCCAGAAGTGTCATTAGGTTTAATTCCGGGGTATGGAGGTACGCAGCGTTTAGCACAATTGGTAGGCAAAGGTTTGGCCATAGAAATGATAACCACAGCAAGTATGATAGATGCTCAAAAAGCCTTAGATTCGGGTCTGGTAAATCATGTAGTACCCACAGATCAACTTTTAGAAACAGCTAAAAGCATAGCAGGAAAAATAACTAAAAACTCCCCCGTAGCCATAAGTGCTGCATTAAAAGCCATAAATGCCAATTACCAAAAAACAACCAATGGCTACGATGTGGAAATTAAAGCCTTTGGAGCGTGTTTTGCCACCCAAGATTTTAAGGAAGGCACCAGCGCTTTTTTAGAAAAACGAAAAGCCAACTTCTCAGGGCAATAAAACATTGGTATAGCTCAATTTAAAAAATGCTATAAAAAGTCTAATGCATTAAAATTAGCATTAAGCACTTTTTTATTGTCAACGTCCAACCATTTGTCTAAAACAGTAGCGTATATCGTTCTAAAGTCTATCTCAAACTTTAAGTCTCCGTTAGAATCAAGATTACCAAGATTAGGCATAGTGTTGTAAATGCCCTGTTTTTTCAAGTGTTCTCCTATAATAAACACATTATTAGCCGTACCATGGTCTGTGCCTATACTCGCATTTTGTTTAACACGTCGTCCAAACTCCGAAAAAGTTAAGATAAGCGTATCCTTAAAGGTACCATTCGCCTTTAAATCATCTACAAAACAAGACATACTATCTGCATAAATACCCAATAAACGTTTTTGCGCTCCTTTTTGGTTTACATGCGTATCGAAACCATTTAAAGAAGTATAAAACACTCGCGTGTCCAGATGAGAATTTATAAACTGCGCTGTAGTTTTTAGCTGTTTTGCAAATTTATGTTTGGGGTATTCTTTTTTACTACTTACAGTCTTGCTTGTTTCAAAAATATACTTTGCCGAAGATTCTGCAGCAATCATAGATTTGTACAAATACCCCAAGTTATGTTCGCTAAGGTGCTTATCTTCCAAATGCCTGCTTACATTTTGTAAATAAGGATTCTTGGATAAATTATGCATGCTTTTAGCATCTTTTGTAGCTATACCATTAAAGTGCTCGCCCTTCATAGCAAGCGATAAACTATCATCTATCTCTATAGCATTGTAAGGCTGTTTACCGTAGGTATCAAGATAGCGTCCTATCCAGCCACTTTGTAAATATTCGTTAGAGTGGGATGCGGTTTGCCAAATATCCATCGATCTAAAATGAGAACGTACAGGGTTAGGATACCCAACATTATTAATTATAGAAACATAACCCTGGTCGTACAAGTTTTTTAGTGGAGCTAAACTAGCGTGTAACCCAATATCGTCGTTAAGTCTTATAATATCTTTTTGAGTGAGCCCAAGTGTTGGACGTTCCCTGTAGTAAATATCATTTCTAAAAGGCACAACGGTGTTCAAGCCATCGTTACCACCAGAAAGTTGTACAATAACCAAACGCTTGTAACCTAATTGCTTGCTGGTTACATGCTCGAAAGCTTTAACAAAACTTGGTACAAAAAACAGGCTGCTTGCTAAAGACGATTGTTTTAAAAATTTTCTTCTATCCATAATTAACACATTTGATATTCGGGTAAAGACATAAGTTGAATGCAGTACTCTTGCTTAGAGGCTTTCTCTAAAGATGCTATATATGCTTTAGTACCTTTATTTAACTCGCAGGCAAGTATATGAGACGTCATGGCCTCCATGGTAACATTTTTAAACTGTTCTTCAAAATGCGACCAGTTGATAACGGCCTGAAATCGTTTGTTATTTCGTTTTTCGGTTTGCAATTTTTTAAGCGCCATTTTTTCTTCTGAAGTTCCAACGGGCGCATTAGATATGTAACCACTGTTTAAAATTAAAGCAGGAAGTTTTAGGCGTAGGGTAATTGTATTGCTATCTATCCAGTTTTTTCCACCTTTCCAACCCGCTACATTTGGAGGGTCTAATAGTGTTTGCCCTAGCAAGCGTTGCATAATAAGCAGCTGCTTTTTTCTTTTAAACGTTACAGGAACCAGAGTTTTAATGCCAACAATAAACTCAATAGGAGATTTTATTTTACTGCCAATATTTACATCATCGTAAAACCAGTCAGACATTAATGTAAATTTCATTAAAGCTTCAATGTTGTAATCCTTGTAAAACACATCAGCCATTTGGTTAACATGAGCCTCGTTTATATTATCGTTAACAAAATAGCGGTAAACTTTGGTACAGATGTAGGTGGCGCAAGCTTTTTTACTTAAAATAATGTTTACAATAGCTTGTCCAGAAAAATCACCCGTTTTACCCATAAAAGTTTTTAAACCGTTATCGTGTTGCCGTTTCTTAAATACAAAATTACCTTCTATATCATGGCTGTAACCCGTAAAAGCTCTTGCAGATTCTTTAATATCTGTTTCAGTATAATGTCCAACCCCCAGCGTAAAAAGCTCCATAAGCTCTCTGGCAAAGTTTTCGTTGGGTTTTTGTTTTTTATTTTGTTTTGTGTTGAGGTATTTTGTCATAGCAGCCTCTTTAGAAACGGCATTAACAAAACTCTCGAAATTTCCTAAAGCATTCGCTCTAAGTGTGTTGTTAAACTGTTGTATGTAAACGATGTTATTGTCTTTACACACAAAATGATTTGCCCAAAATAGCGTCATTTTTTCGCGTAATACTTGATCTGTATTAGCCAGCCTATCCACCCAAGCATTATTGAGATCCACTTGTTTTTTTCGACTTAGCTTTTGTATCATTCGTCGCGTTTCTGCATCCAATCTAGAACCACTAGATATGCTATCCTCTGCTAAAGCTTTTATTTTAGAAGTGTCTATCTCTAAAACTGTTGCTGTCTTAGAGGCTTTAAAAAGCGCATTCACAATGTCTTTTTTACTTTTTTTAGACAGTTTTTTTAAATCTTCAGGTAAAATTCCAAAACCAATACGTCTGTATAAATGTTTAATATGTTTCGTTTCCATAAGTTTACAGTGGCGTTTTTAGATATTTTATATTAAAATGCTGTTTAAAAGGCAATATTCTTAACATAAGACCTCCAAAATTTGAAAAGGTTTAATGGCATACAAGTAGCAAACAAAAAAAGCTGTTTTCCATACAAGAAAACAGCTTTTTTAAGATTGGCTTATTAGTGGTTGAAATGTTATTTACCGCCGTCTAATTCGTCTTGCCATTTCAGTAATTCTGCCCATTTGCCTTCGTAAGCTAACTGCGCTTGCTTAGGCCAAGTTCCTGGCTTATGTATTTTAAAACGCTCGCCCCCAGAATCTAAAACACTTTGGCATTTTTCTACACTACATTCCGATAGTGCTTTCCATGTCTTTACATCGTGGTTGTGGAATAACTCCTGTATTTTAGGACCAATACCTTCTACAACTTTTAAATCGTCTTGTTTAATTCTTTTTCCAAAAACAGCTTTTGCAGCATCAGCATCGAAAGGAATTGTAGCAACTACAGCACTTGCTGTTAAGGCAGAAGCCAGAGATGTTTTTGTGGTTTCTAGATCGCCTTCCAGAGACAGCTTGCTATCTAAACACGCTTTTAAATCTGTTTCTATACCTAATCTGCTTTTTCTACAAGCTTCTAATTGTGCTTGTAAAGACTGTTTGTCTTCTTTACAAGCTGCCAGTTGAGCCTCTAAAGCCTCAATTTGCTTACTATAATCGTCTTTATTATTATCGCAAAAAAGTTTTTTTAGCAGATAGCCTAATATTGCACAGATTATACCTACTATTAATGGAATTAATATACACCAGATCATATTTATATATTTTTAAAATTTTAGTTAATTGTTATTACGGTTCTTCTGTTTTGTGCTCTACCCTCTGGGGTAGCATTATCTGCAATCGGTTTGGTTTGGCCTTTAGAAGCAGTTTCTATATTAGAGTTTAAAATGCCATTTTTTACCAAATATCCTTTTGCAAAGTTAGCACGGTCTAAGCCTAGGCGTTGGTTTGTTGCAGCATTTCCAGTATTATCTGTATGCCCTACAACTTGCAGTTTTACACCCAGTTTATCAACACAATGCGAAATGTCTGCCATTTTTTTACGTTGCGCACTAGTTAAAGAAATTGCAGCCTCACCAGTTTTAAAATGCAACACTAGAGGATTATCTCGTATGGCTTGGCAGTCTTTCTCTAAGGTAGCCATTGCAGCAGCATCTGCCTCTGCATTATCGTGAGTTACCACTCCAAATTTAAGAGGGCCAAATAATGTGCCTTTTTTATCAGGAATAATACCGTCGTTAAGCATGCCATAGGTGTCTATTTGCTTGGCAGAGATGCCATGTAGCACCAAGTAGTTTTTTACGGCATTTGCGCGAGCTAAACCAAGATTTGGATATACAGAAGTGTTTGTTTCGTCACTTTTGTAAAACCCAGTAATATCTACTGTTTTGGTAGGGTTAGCGCGTAAATAATCTTTGAGTTTTATAACACCATCTCCAACTCCAGGAGCTAAAGGTTCGAGAATAGAAAAATTAGATGTTTTAAAATTAAAATTCTCATTACTATTGGTGTTGAAGTTTCCATTAGGATCGCTAATGGCAAACGCGTTTTTAGTGGCGTTTTTAATCTTAGGAGTTATCGCACTTGGAGTATCGGGTTTGGTTGGATTATCAGAAGCTTTAGCGCTACAACATTGCGTGCAACATAAAAAGTACTGTAAAATCATACCGATAATAATAGTAAGTACAATCCCTAAAATATAAGTTGTTTTTTTACTCATAGGGTTAGTGTTAAATTGGAAAATTAGTTAATTGTTAATACAGATAGACGACGAGCGCATTTTGTAATTAGGAAACAATTTACTTAAAAAAGTCACAAAATCATATTTTTAATATCTAAAAAACAATTACTTGTATTTTTTTAGTAAGATTCGGATTTCAAAAATAAACAGCGCCACATTGCATTTTTAAACGATGTCTGAGACAAATTTTATCAATATCTTATCAAAGTAGTGTCAATCGTAAAACCCTAAAAGTGCGCTTTTAGGGTTTGTATATATAATATTTAGAGCAGATTTACTTTTTTAGAAACAGTTGGGTGTAATAAGGTACGCCAGAATTGTTATTTATAGCACTAACGCCAATATGGGTAAAGTCCCCTTCAATATTTCTACGATGCCCGTCACTATTTAACCAAGCCGTCATAACTGCCTGTGCAGAACGTTGTCCAAACGCAACATTTTCTCCAGTTCGTCTAGCATTTTCCTCTTGTACTAGGCGGTTAGAACGCGCATCGAAATTGTTATGGTTTATGTCTCTAATACTAATCATGTACTCAGTATGCTCATCAGCCAGAGTATTAGCAAGAAAGCTTATAGCCAGAGGCTGTTTTCCTATACTTTGCCTGTGGGCATTAACAAGCTCTAAAATGTCTTGTTCTACAGCATTTAAGTTAGAGCTATCTATAATACCTTCATTTGTATTGGGAGTGGTTTCAGGAGCCTCTTCCTCGGGTACATTTGTAGTTTCGGGTGTTTCCGTAATACTTTCGGGTACATTTTCTTCTAAAATATTTTCCAAAGTATCGTCTTGAGTATCTTCATCTTTAGAACAAGAACTCATGCCAATTAATAGAACTACGCATAAAGCAATACGGTAATTTTTAAAATAAGAAATTATCATTGTAACAGTAAATTTGGTTTTTATAAATATACGCCCAAGTTTTACAGAGAGACTTTTAAAAGTACAAAAACCTCTTAATTTTTACACTGAAATACACTTTATCGGTATTAACAGTAGTTTTGTCGGTTTTAGTGCCAATTAATTAACGAATCCCATCTTAAGGAAGTAAGTATTAAGGCCTGTATGTGTAATTTAATTGGTGCGCTATGGTTTTTTTTCTATTTTGTTCGTTCTAAACACCTTCTATCATGTTTTTAAGAAAGTATATGCTTTGTATTTGGGTAATAGTATTATTAAGCTCTTGCAAAGACAAAGTTGTTGATACCGATAATTTATTTAAATACAGGGCATATATAAGCTATACAACCTCTGGACAAACATCTGTAGCAAGTCCAATACAAGTCAAACTTGCTAAGCCCGTAGAAGGTTGGGATACAGGCAAGGAAATTACAGAACGTATAATTAAAATTAAACCACATGTAGAAGGGGTGTTGCGAGTAGTAAACGATCATTCTTTAGAGTTTGTAGCAGACGAGCATTTAGAGCCAGATACCGAATATACTGTTTATGTAGATTTAAAAGCCATTTACAAAGAGATACCGGATACATTCGATACGTATACATTTCAGTTTAAAACCATTACACCAAGTTTTAACGTTCTTACAAACACTTTGCAATCTTACAGTAAATCTTGGCAATATTTGGGAGGTGCTATAAGGTCTGCAGATATTATTACGCTAGAAGCAGCCAAACAACTGGTTAAAGCATCTCAAAATGGAGAAGCCTTGCCTGTTGTATTTAACGAGCTGGATAAAAGCGCCAAGCATTTCGAATTTAAAATAGATAGTATTAACCGTTTGATTGACGATTCTGAAATTAATATTTCGTGGAACGGTAAGGCTATAAGAGCCGATAATAAAGGTGAAAATACGGTAACTATACCAGGTATAAATAATTTTACTATTGTAGAAACGGATGTTGTACAAGCGCCAGAGCAGTATTTGTCTATCAACTTTTCCGATCCTTTAAAACAACAGCAAAATTTTGACGGATTGGTTTCTATTCAAGGTATAAAAAAGCCTAAGTATATAGTGGAGGGTAATGTGTTAAAAGTCTACCCAGATAAAAAATTGGCAGGTAACATTCAAGTCGATGTTTTTCAAGGTATAAAAAATGAAGAAGGGTATAAATTGAAACTACCTTTTTCTGAAACCATTGCTTTCGAAGAATTAAAACCCCAAGTACGCTTACTAAGTAACGGTACTATACTGCCCAATTCTACAGAACTACGATTTAATTTTGAAGCCGTAAACTTGAAAGCTGTAGATGTTAGGGTTATAAAAATTTACGAAGCCAACATTTTACAGTTTCTACAAGACAATAACTTGGATGGAGACGACGGCAATGCCATAAAAAAAGTAGGCCGTCGTGTGGCAAAGCAAACCATACAATTACAAACCGAAGCAGAAAACACTGGTAAATGGAAAGTTTATAGCGTAGACCTCTCTAAGTTTTTTAACGCAGATCCAGGTGCAATATACAGGGTAGAGTTAAGTTATATTAAAAATTATGCCCTATACAATTGCGATGCGCAAATAAGTGCAAACAATGGAGATAATTATGAAGGTTACTATGAAGATGATTATTACGAAAACGATTTTACAAATGAAATTACAGCTCCCGAAGATGCAGATCTTAGAGAAGAACTTTATTGGGACAATCGCCTCTACCAGTACAAAAACTACACCTACAATTGGCGAGAAGAACAAAACCCATGTCACGATGCTTACTATGGACATAACAAAATAGTAAGCCAAAACTTATTAGCAACCAACTTAGGCGTTATTGCAAAACGAGGAACCAATAACTCTTATTATTTTGCTGTAACAGATATTTTAAATACAGAACCTGTTGCAAATGCAAAGGTAACTCTATACAATTACCAACAACAAGAAATAGCAAGTGCCTTAACCGATAATGAAGGCCTAACGACAATAGATGCAGATAAACATGCCAATTTTGCTATTGTATCTAAAAACAAAACCGTAACCTATGTTAAATTAAAAGATGGAAATGCACTGTCGTTAAGTAAATTTGATGTTTCTGGCCATACTTTACAACGTGGTTTAAAAGGATACATTTATGGCGAACGCGGCGTTTGGCGTCCGGGAGACACTTTACACCTAACATTTATGTTAAACGATAATGCAAACCCACTGCCTAAAATACACCCAGTAAAGTTAGAGTTAACAGATCCTAACGGAAAGTTAGTGTACAAAAAAGTGACTAAAACGCAACTTAATGCATTCTACAAATTTACAGTACCAACAGCTACAGCCTACAAAACAGGAACCTACAGCGCAAAAGTTTCTGTAGGAGGCGCAAGTTTTTTTAAAGACCTGAAAATAGAAACCGTTAAACCCAACCGCTTAAAACTAAAGGTCGATTTTAAAGATGAAATTTTAACGCAAGAAACCCCTTTAAATGGTACGCTTAACGTAGCGTGGTTACACGGTGCACCCGGAAAGAACTTAAAAGCAGAAGTTAAAGCCAAATTCAGTACAACCCAAACCGCTTTTAAAAATTACGAGAATTACAGGTTTAACGACCCTACTCGAAAGTTTAGTGGCGAAGAAATAACAGTGTTTGAAGGTAAGGTAAACGAGTTGGGTACAGCAAATATTAGCAAAAAGTTTACCGTTGGTAAAAACGCACCAGGGATGTTAAACGTACAGTTTTTAGTGCGTGCCTTCGAAAACGGAGGTGATTTCTCCTTAGATGCTTTCACAAAAACGTATGCACCTTACAACACATTTGTTGGGTTACGTTCTCCAAAAGGAAATGCTTACGGATCGTTTTTTACAGATGAAACTCAAAATTTCGACATCGTAGTACTCAATCCAAAAGGCAAACCTGTTAAGCGTAATAATCTGGAAGTTAAAGTCTATAAAATAGAATGGCGTTGGTGGTGGAATTCTTCTTACGACGATTTAGCAAGTTATGTGTCTAGCAGTTATCACAGGCCCTTTAAAACGTTTAAAATAAATACAGACGCCAAAGGCAAAGCAAGTTTTAATCTCAATATACCAGACGGAGATCGTGGACGCTACCTAATACGTGTACAAGATCCAGTGAGCGGACATGCTACAGGAAGAACAGCATATTTCTATAAAAATTGGTGGAGAAAAGCTCCATCTAGCGATAAAGGCGCAGCTAAAATGCTTGTGTTTTCTGCAGATAAAACCAAATATAACGTTGGCGAAAACGCAAAAATAACCTTTGCTTCTGGTAGTGCAGGTCGTGCTCTGGTTAGTATAGAAAATGGTACCGAAGTTTTGGATTACAAATGGGTGAAAACCAACCAAGGCGAAACTACAGTAAACCTGCCAATAACAAAAGAAATGGCGCCAAACGTATTTGTAAATATTTCGTTGCTACAACCACATGCTATTACGGCTAACGATTTACCAATACGACTGTATGGTGTAATTCCTTTAATGGTAGAAAACCCAGACACTAAATTGCATCCAGAATTGCAAATGCCAGAACAGCTAGAACCAGAGCAGCGTTTCGCTGTTAAGGTATCTGAAAAAGATGGCAAACCTATGACCTATACTGTAGCAATAGTAGAAGAAGGTTTATTAGATTTAACACGCTTTAAAACCCCTAATGCTTGGAGCGAATTTTACAAACGCCAAGCACTTGGTGTAAAAACATGGGATATTTTCGATGCTGTTATAGGCGCTTATACAGGAAGTATAGATCACGTTTTTGCAGTAGGAGGAGATGGCAGTGCTGCTGGCGGAAAAAATAAAAAGGCAAACCGTTTTAAGCCTGTAGTAACTTATTTAGGACCATTTGAGCTAGAAGCGGGTAGTACAAAAACGCATAACGTTACGCTGCCCAACTATATAGGTTCGGTACGCGCTATGGTAGTAGCAGGAAACAATACTACAGAAGCTTATGGCAGCACAGATAAAACAGTACCTGTTAAAAAACCACTTATGGTATTGGCCAGTTTACCAAGGAAATTAAGCCCTGGTGAGAAAGTAACGTTACCCGTTACCGTATTTGCTATGGAGCCTAAGGTAAAAAACGTAAATATTAGTTTAAAATTAAGCAACGGCATTACAAGTGTTGGTGCCAAACAGCAAGCTATAAATTTTGAGCGTCCAGATGAAAAAATGGTGTATTTCGAGTTAGATGTAAGTAAAGCTAAAGGCGTAAATACAATAGAAGTAATTGCAAAAGGCAATGGCGAAACATCAAGCTACAAAGTAGAGTTAGATGTTATAAATACAAATCCAATAACCTCTAAATCTCTTGATAAAAGATTAACGCCCAACGGCGCGGAAACCTTGGCGTTTTCAACATTTGGAGTGCCAGGAACAAATGCCGCTACAGTAGAGTTTTCTACGTTACCACCTATGGATTTTACCAGAAGATTAGAATATCTAATTCAATATCCTCATGGTTGTGTAGAACAAACAACGTCAAGTGTTTTTCCTCAGTTATTTCTAACAGACATTTTCGATCTTACTTTCGATAAGAAAAAAGAAATACAAGAGCATATAGAACAAGGAATAAAGCGCCTAGGGCATTTCCAAAGACCCCAAGGGGGCTTGAGTTATTGGATAGGCGAGTCTAGGGCTAACGATTGGGGGACTAGCTATGCTGGGCATTTTATGTTGGAAGCAGAAAAGAAAGGCTATGCTTTGCCTTTAAGCTTTAAAAGCAATTGGATACAATACCAAAAACAAGCGGCCAGAGATTGGCGTCCGAGCTATAGGAAGTATAATTCCGATTTGGCTCAAGCCTACCGTTTATACACCTTGGCACTTGCAGGAAGTCCAGATTTGGCAAGTATGAACCGCTTAAGAGAATTTTCTGAAATTTCTAACGAAGCCAAATGGCGTTTAGCTGCGGCCTATGCTTTAGCGGGGCAAAACGAGGCCAGTAAGCAAATTTCGCAAATTGCAAATATTAATTTTAAACCCCAGCAGTATAATTATTACACTTATGGCTCAGTAGACAGAAATAGAGCCATGGCATTAGAAACAATGGTGCTTACCAAAAACACACAAATGCGAAATTTAGCCGAGAGTATAGCAAAAGACCTCTCTAGCAACAGGTGGATGAGTACGCAAACCACGGCTTATAGCTTATTAGCAATGGCTAAAATGGTGACTGCTAATGGTGGTAAAGCGCTAGCACTTAAATATACAATCAATGGAAAAACCAGTACCGTAAGTACCAAAAACGCCATAGCCCAACGCCAATTGCCTATTGTAGATGGCGAAAATGCGTTAACACTACAAAACGAAAAAGACAATTTGGTTTATGTACGTGTATTAAACTCTGGGAAGTTACCTTTAGGGCAAGAGTTGCAAGAACAAAGAGGTTTAAGTATTTCGGTGCGTTATAACGACTTAAAAGGCAACGCTATAGATGTATCTAAGTTGCTGCAAGGGCAAGATTTTGTAGCACAAGTTAGTGTGAGTAACCTTAAAGATAGTGCCGTAAACGATGTAGCCTTAACCCAAGTTTTTCCATCTGGGTGGGAAATTGTAAATACTCGTTTTACAGCATTTGGTAGCTCTATTACTAGCACTGCAAGGCACACCGATATTAGGGACGATCGTGTTAATTTTTATTTCGATTTGCCTGCCAAAGGTAAGCACAGTACTAAAACGTTTAGTGTAATGTTAAATGCATCTTATTTAGGTACTTATTACTTACCAGGAATACAAGCGGAAGCTATGTACGACAATAAGTTTTTTGTACGTACCAAAGGGCAATGGGTTGAGGTAGAGAAATAAATGATACGATTTACAAACAAAAATTTCGCAAGTATGTTAAATTTAAGCTTTTACAAACTGGATAGTGCTGTGGGATGTGCTTTACGACGAGAAAAGAATATAATTTATATTTGAAAAATGACAGAAAACGAATTATTAGGCATCATTACAGCGTATTTTAAAGATAAAATTTTCGAAAACCATAAGATAAACTCTTTAAAAATACATTCTAAGCTTAAATCCTATAAAGTCAATCCCATTATAGTTAAGTATTTATCTAAAATACTGGAAAATAATTTTACACCTATTGGAATTGCAAAAGCACTTTATTACCCTAGAATTTTAGGAACTTCAATAAATACGTCTTTTGGAACAAGAATTCAAAATATGTTCGTAGAACTCGATCTTGCTCAAGGGTCACTAATAAAAGGAATGGATATTGAGTTTATAGATAAGGTTGATAATAGAAAAAAGTGGTGTCAACTTAAATCTGGCCCTAATACTATAAATTCTGAAGATGTGAATCCTCTTTTAAAAAAATTTACAACGGTTACCAATTTGGCCAGAACAAATTCGATGCATCTAAATAATTCTGATTTAATTTTAGGTGTTCTATACGGAGAGGAATCGCAATTAAGTCAACATTATCTAAATATAGACAAACAATTCCCTGTGATTATAGGTAAAGCATTTTGGCACAGACTAACAGGCTTCGAAAACTTTTATGATAAGCTTGTTTCTAATCTTGATCTAATGATTTTAAACTTAGATACAGAAGATTTTTTTAAAAAAGGTTACATGACCTTATCGAAAGAAATAGAAGAGTCTGATTTATTCGATTTTAAGTAAACATTATTTAGGAATTTAATAATAGAGTAACCTAATTCCTTACCCAAGTTACAAGGTACTGCGTTCCCAATTTGCTTATACCGTTGAGATACTGATCCTGCAAATTTCCACTCATCAGGAAAAGTTTGAATTCTGGCATATTCTCTAACAGTAAACGGGCGCGTTTCGTCTGGGTGACATCTTTCTGTCTGTTTTTGAGCAGGACTACAGGTTAGTGTTAAACTGGGTTCGTCCCAACCTATTCTTCTTGCCATTCCAGTTTTACCTCCGCCTAGATAAAAACTTTTACCCATGTATTCTTTTTGAATGTGAAGCGGTAAATCCCTCCAATATCCTTTTGGTGGTACCAAATCTAAAACTTGTTTTTTATGCTCTGGATATTTCGAACCTTCAGATTTGGGAACATCGGTATTGTATAACTCACCTTTTTTAAGCGCATCGGACAAATTATAAATGAAATTGTAGGGCTCTGGGTATTCATAATTAACAGCAATATCTTTCCGAATTCCAACTAAAATTAATCGTTCTCTTTTTTGAGGTACTTTGTAATTAATGGCTTTTAGTACTTGAATTGGAACTATGTTGTATCCAATTTCATTCATAATAGAAATCATTCCTTGCAAGGTCTTCCCTTTATCGTGAGATAGCAAGCCTTTTACATTTTCACCAACACAAATTAAAGGATTAACTTCTTTTACTACTCTCGCAAATTCATAAAATAAAGTTCCTCTTGCATCCTCTAAGCCTAATTTTTTACCAGCATAACTAAAAGCTTGACATGGAAAACCTCCCGTTACAATTTCAACTTCGTTCTTATATTTTTTAAAACAAAAATCTTTTACATCGCCTTCCAGTACATTCCATTTAGGTCGATTTTCTCTTAATGTTTTACAAGCCCACTTATCTATTTCGTTTAAGGCAACACATTTAATTCCAGATTGCTCTAAACCGATTGCTAAACCACCAGCTCCAGCAAATAATTCCAGAACATTATAATCTCTGAGAGGCGTTTCAATATTGTCTTTTTTAAAGTCTATTTCTGAAAGTAAAGGCTTAATTAGGGAGTTGATATCTTCTTTACGGTAAACTCTGTAGTTACTAACTGGTTCGCGAACAGCATCTAATTTTCCTTCTCTGTCCCATCTACGGAGAGTTTCTTTACTCTTGCCTAGCACTTCTGCCGCTTCTGAAAGGGAATAGTAGTCTTTTGTAACCATATTATGCAACCTTATACAAGGGTTACAAATCTATGATAAAAAATGAAATAAAAAAAATCTATACAATTAATTCAATTTATCCGTTAAACGTCGAAACACTTTTTTGGGATTTTTATTTTCGTATAGTATATCGTAAACCGCATTTATAATAGGCAGTTGCGTCTTGCTGTTATTTTTATTTAAAACCTGAGCGCTTTTGGTGGCATAATAGCCTTCTGCAACCATATTCATTTCCATTTGTGCAGACTTTACAGTATAGCCCTTACCAATCATGTTACCAAACATGCGGTTTCTTGAAAATGTAGAATAGCCCGTTACTAAGAGATCGCCTAAGTAGGCGGAATTATTAATATTGCGTTTCTTTTTATGCATCTTATTAATAAAACGCTTCATTTCTCTTATAGAATTACTCATCAACACACTTTGGAAATTATCGCCATAGCCTAAACCATGAGCAATACCAGCAGCAATAGCATAAATGTTTTTAAGCATAACAGCGTATTCTATACCAATAACATCATCACTAATTTTTGTTTTAATGTAAGCACTAGATAAGTTTTTAGCAATAGTTTCGGCCTTTTCGGTATCTGAACATGAAATGGTTAAATACGACAAACGCTCCAGAGCAACCTCTTCGGCATGGCAGGGACCAGCTATAACCGCAATGTTTTCGTTAGGAACATTGTAAGCTTTGTGAAAGTGCTCGCCAACTAAAAGTCCTGTTTCTGGCATAATACCTTTAACCGCAGAAACAATTATTTTGTTAGAGATGTCTGTATTAATTTTTTCGAGTTCGCCATGAATAAAGGCAGAAGGTATCACAAATATTAAAACGTCTGCCCATGAGGCAATCTCGTTTATATCGTTACTTAGTTTTAATTGTTCTACGTGAAACTCAACAGAACTTAGGTAGTTAGGGTTGTGCAGCTCCTTTAATATATGCTCCTTGGTATAAACACTTCTCATATACCAACCTATTTCGTTTAGGTTTTCACTAAGCATTTTTACAATAGCGGTAGCCCAGCTTCCAGCGCCAAAAACAGCGTATTTTAAAGGTTTATTCATAAAGAATAATAAATCTATTTAGTATGCCAAAAGTACATAAAATATAGAAGAAAGCTAATGGAAGACGCTATTAACGTTTTTTTGGCATGTGTTTTGAAATTATAGTTTTGAAACCTCGAAAAAGATACATTATGAAAACTTTAAAATCACTTTTTCTTTTAAGTATTACAGTAACATTATTAACCTCCTGTACTACCGAAGTCGTAGTAGACGATTTTGAAGAAGTAACTGTGGTAGAGTTAGCGCCTGTTAATTTGGTGCAAATGTTAGACTCGTACGAGTTGTGGTATGTAGATATCAACGCAACTCTAGGGTTTGGTGAAATTCCATTTTTACAAAAGGCGTTTACGGTATCTTTTGTTAGTGGTACAGTATTTACAAACACCAATTTGGTAGGTATAGGCAGTTTAGGAAACGGTCTGGGAATAGATGTGGCAAGTTTTAGAACTTTTGATGGCACTTTAGAGGTTGTACATGATATTGATGGTGCTACTCTGTTCGAAGTGTTCCAAATAGATGGAAATACCTTAGAACTTTACCATAGCGCCAGTGATACGTCATACTTTTTAAAAGGATTTCAACGTGATACCTTCGATTATGATGGCGTGTTTTATGATAATATTCATTATTTCTTGCAAGAATACGAGGCATGGGAAAAAGTTTATACTAGCGCATTTGGTGCTTTAAACGAATTTGATAACGAAAATTATTTACAATTTTTATCTGGAGGCGATGAGGTAACATTTCGAAGTTCTCAAGATAGTAATGGTGTGGCTGCTAATAATTTAATATGGGATTACGTTGGTGTCTATACGGTTGGAGATATCGAAGGAAATTTAAATTTAAAGACTTTAACACTAGATTATGATTTTCTAAACAATGACTTTTTTGAATTGAGCGTTATCAATGAAAGCCGTATCCAATTGTTTCACCCTTTATCTGAGACTGTGTATGAATTTGAAGGAAGACAAAATATACAATTTTTAAAATCGGCGCCCACAAAACAAAAAACGACAAAGCGTAATACAGATAAAAAACGTACGTTTAAATATAAAAGACAAGACAACCCTAGGTAGTTATTTAGGATTATAAATTTTTGGTTGGTTATTTAGTTTGAAAACCGGTTGCAGTGTTTAAATTGTAGCCGGTTTTCTTTTGTAGTAATACGCTTTTTAAAAACTAATATTTATACTAAAGTATTATCTATAAATTGTAGAGTACTTAATTTACCCACTTGTTAAGTGTGTTGAACAACTCCTCTTTAACAATTGGTTTAGATAAAAAATCTACAGCACCCTTATTAAAGCATTTCTCCTTTTCGTCGGGCATTACATGTGCTGTTTGCATTATAATTTTAGCATTAGGGTTTATAGATAAAATTTTATCTAAGGCTTCTAAGCCATTCATTTCTGGCATTCTAATATCTAATAAAACAATATCTATATCTTTATTTTCCTTGTACATTTTTATAGCATTAACGCCGTTTTCTGCAAATATAAGTTTAGCACCACAATCTTTTAAAACTACTTGAAAAAGGAGTTGTATTAAGGCATCGTCTTCTGCAATTAAAATTGTTTTGCCATTAAGGGATAAGTCTTTTTCTTTTAAGATGCATGGTTCTTGTTTTGTTTTAGAATTTGTAAATTTAAGTGGTATTGTAAATTCGAAAATAGTGCCTTTATGTAACTCCGATTTTAATTTTATGTCTCCACCAAGAAGCTCTACAATACCTCTACAAATGGCTAAGCCTAGACCTGTACCACCATATTTAGCATTGTTTTCGTAATTAATTTGTTTAAACCGTTCGAAAATTTCGGCTTGATTATTTTTGTCTATACCAATGCCCTCGTCTCTTACAAAGAATTTTAAATTGGCGCCCTCTACCTCATAACCAAAAGCTATCTCGCCCTGTTCTGAAAATTTAAGCGCGTTATTTAACAAATTGCAAATAACTTGTTGCAACCTCTGTGGGTCTGTAATAATTACTAAATTTTCGTAGGCTTTTGGGATAAACGTCTTGAAATTGATGTGTGTTTTGTTTTTATCTTTTTTTAATTGATTAAAGGTAATTTCTAAATTATTTATAAGCTTGGAGACCTGACACTCTTTGTAAACAATTTTAATTTCGTTAGATTCGATCTTTGCAATGTCTATAATATCATCTATGAGATTGAGTAATTGTTTTGAATTACCATCTATAATTTCCAAATATTTTAAACGTTCTTTTTTTGATAATCTATCATTTTTTAGGAGTTCAGAGAAGCCCAAAACACCATTCATTGGGGTTCTTATTTCATGACTCATGTTGGCAAGAAAATAGTTTTTATGGTTATTAGCATCCTCTGCTACTTTCTTGGCTTTAATAAGTTCTTCTTGGTTGAGCTTGCGTTGCGTAACATTTTGCGCAGCACCTCTTAAAGCAATTATTTTTCCGTTAGCATTTTTTACGGCTTCACCTCTAGCCCAAAGCCATCCACATTCTCCATTTTCTTTAATTATTTTTAACTCTAACTCGTAGGGGATACCTGTTATTTGCGTTCTCTCTACTGCTTTAGATAAGGTAAGCCAGCTTTCCTTTGTAAATAACCTTTGGTGTTCTGTATAATTGGGTGGAGGCAATGCAGGATCGAAATCATACATTTTATAGAGTTCTAGAGACCAAGTAACTTTGTTGGTTTCTAAATCTAAATACCAACTGCCTACTTTGGTGATTTCTTGAATTTTTGTGAGTTCAGCTTCACTTTTTAAAAGCGCTTCTTTTTTATTTCTCAATTCGGTTACATCTGCAAAAGTAGCAGCAAATTCGTCTTGATTAGGAGAAAACAAGTGTACGTGATAATGCTTACCCTCCGGTGTAGAATAGTCGTCGATATATTGCTCTTTACCTGTAATGGCAGTTTCTCCAAATTTGGAAATCCATACTGTTGGGTCGTCTTTTATGTAAGGCAAAATATCGAGTAACCTGTTGCCTAAAAAATCCTTGTTTTTTAGTCCGATTAGTTTTTCAAACGCAGGGTTGGCGCCTATGTACCTCCAGTCGATAGGTTGTCCTTTTTTGTTTTTTATAATTTTAGCATGCAGAAACCCTTCATTTAAATTTTCAAATAAATTACGATACCTATTATCTGTTACTGCTAATTCTTTCTCTACCTTTTTTAAATTGTTTATGTTATAAAATGTGATAACAACGCCATTAATAATTTTATTAGAGATTATAAAAGGGCTTATTCTTTGAAGGTAAAAGTTGCCATTTTTGTCTTGCAATTGCTTTTCTACTGTTATTAACTTTTTTAAAACCAATTTAGAATCATCTATTATAGATATTCGTGTGTCCTCATAGAAATTAGAAGTAAAGCTGCTTAATGGCCTTCCTAAATCTTCTTTCTGTAAGTTGAAAACTTCTTTTAGAGCTGGTGTAAATTTTCTAATACGTAAATCGGTGTCTAAAAAAAGTGTGGCTATTTCTGTATTGTCGAGAAGGTTAGTAACATCGTTGCTTAGGTTGGTAAGCTCTTTGTTTTTTTCCTGCATTTCAGAGTTTACAGTGTATAATTCTTCATTTACAGACTGTAATTCTTCGTTTGTACTTTGCAACTCCTCGTTAGAGGCCATGAGTTCTTCGTTAGAAGATTGTAATTCTTCATTACTGGTTTCTAATTCTTCTATGGTGTTTTGTAATTCTGTTTTAACTACTTTAAGCTCGTACTCTAAATCTTCTAGTCTTTCGCTAGAAACTTTGTCTACATTTATGTTTTTTATTACAATGGGCTCGTTATCAAACACCTCGGTGTCTTCGCTAAACTCAATAAGATAACTATTATTAAGTTCGTCTGTGTTTTTAGGTTTATGAAACGTGAGATCGAAGCTGTAGTTTACCCCTTCCACTTCGTGTTTTATGTCTTTAATTACAACATCTTTTTCTTTTGCTTTAAGTCTCCTTACTCCGCTTCTAACTATAGAAGCCGTATCTATACTTAATACCTTCAACAGGTTTTTTTCAAAAACACCTTCTTTGTGTATAAGACGTTTTCCTGCATTTCCTTTAATGAATAAGATGTTAAAATCTTTATCTATAAAAATTGAAGATGGGCTATTTTTATCACTTAGATACTTATGGTATACCGTTTCTGGATTTTCTTTTACCTTGTATTTTTTTAATACAGTACTTTCAATTGGTGGTATGTTTGGGAGTTTTTCCAGCCTGTTTTTGGGTGTGTTTTGGGATGGGATAATCTTTGTAGGAGAAATATTTTGATACATTTTCCATTTTACATCGAGTACTTTAAAATGAGAGGCTATTGGGCCTAAAGATTCGCTGCTGCCTAGAAATAAGTAAGAGTATCTATTTAAGGCAAATTGAAAATTGAGAAGTACCCGCTTTTGTATGTTATTGTCTAAGTAAATGAGTAAATTTCTACAAGAAATTAAATCCATTTTTATAAATGGGGGGTCTTTTATGAGGTTGTGACTTGAGAATACTATTTTTTCTCTTATGTGTTTCACAATTTGAACCTGGTCTCCTGTTCTTATAAAATAATGCTCTACATAGGGTTGTTCTATTTCGTTTATAACATTAATACTGTAAGTACCAACACTAGCTATAGATAAGCCTCTAGGATCTATGTCTGTAGCAAAAATTTTAAATTTTAAGTTTAATGAGTGTATGTTTATATAATCGTCCAGTAGAATGGCTATAGAGTAGACCTCTTCTCCGGTAGAACAACCAGAAACCCAGATTCTAATGGTATCTCCTGGTTTTTTAGATTTACATATGCCCGGTATTATTAGCTCTTTTAACTTGTTAAAAGCCTCCTTGTCTCTAAAAAAGCGAGTAACACCTATTAAAAAATCTTCTTTTAGAGCATGCTTTTCTTTTTCGTTGCTGGCCAAAAAGGTAGCATAATCGAATAGAAACTCTATATTGTTAATATGCATTCTCTTTTCTATTCTACGTAAAAGCGTATTCTTTTTATATTCTCTAAAATCTATACCAGAGAACTTATAAACATTGGTTAGAATTTCACGAACAACAGAGGCGTTTACTTCTTGATTGTCTATACTATCTTTTGTTACTAACTGTTTATTAATTGGGGTTTTATGTATAACCTCTGCAATGCCTTCTGGTGTTAAAATACAATCTACAGTATTGGTTGCAATTGCAGAATTAGGCATGCCATCAAACTGAGCCGTATTTGGGTCTTGCACTAAAATGGTACCGCCACATTCTTTTATAGTTCTTATGCCTCTTGAACCATCAGAGCCTGTTCCAGATAAAATAACGCCTATAGCTTTATCTTTATATTCTTCTCCTAGCGTATGAAAGAAAATATCGATAGGTAAATTTAAGTTGTGTTTTGGACCTTTATCTAATAAATACAGTTTATTGCCCTTAATGTGTAGGTTTGTGTTATTTTGATTTAGATAAACACAATTTGGAGCGATACTTTGTTTGTCTTCGGCAGTAAAGATGGGCATGTTGGTATGCTTGCTTAAAAGCTCCGGCATGAGACTTTTAAAATCAGGGGAGAGGTGTTGTATGATAACGAATGCCATACCGGTATCTTCTGGTATGTGGTCGAAAAGCGATTGTATGGCATCTAAGCCTCCAGCAGATGCACCAATACCTACAACATTTAAGTTCGAATTTTTCCCCTTCATACCTTTTTATTGAATTTAGAGATGAAAAATAACTAAAAATAGTTACAATTTCTTATTTATTCCAATTAAATAAGGAAAAAACCTACTAAAAATGCATTTCAGCACAATTATTGATGTTTAGAATCAAGCTATTTGTTGTTACACCAATAAAAATTTATAAAACTAAATTAAGCGTGTGTCTATCTATGTGTAGAAATTCATGTCGTCTATGTATTTCCAAACAGTATCGCTAAGCATGGGTTTTACATTTTTACCTGTTTTTATGCTATTTCTAATGTGTGTTGAAGATAATTCCATAATGGGGGCATCTATAAAATGAATTTTTTCGTGATTATGAAACTGTGTATTTAGAGTATGATTTGATATACGTGGATAGACATAAATATGATGTTCCTCTAATATCAGTTCGTAATTTTTCCATTTATGAAAACTCTTCAAATTGTCTTCGCCCATTATTAGTGCAAAATCATGTTTTGGGTATTTTTCATGTAAGTGCACCAAGGTGTTTATCGTATAATTTGGCTGTGGTAACCTAAACTCTATATCGCTTGGTTTAAGTTTAATGTAATCTTTTGTAGCAATGTATACCATTTCTAGACGTTGGTAGTTATCTAAAAGGCTACTTTTCTTTTTAAATGGATTATGTGGAGTTACTACAAACCAAATTTCGTCTAAATCGCTATGCTCTGCAATATGGTTTGCTATAATTAAGTGCCCAATGTGTATGGGGTTAAAGGATCCAAAGTATAAGCCAATTTTCATGTTTGGTATTAAGATTTTAAAAAGCGATCTACTTTTTCTTCAGCTTCTTTTAAAGCACTTTCTAAATCGTCGTTTATAACTATAGTGTCGAATAACGGCGCAGTGGCAAGTTCTGCAGAGGCTTTAGCAACCCGCATATTTATTTTGTCTTCGCTCTCTGTTTTACGCTTTTTTAATCTAATTTTCAGGGCATCTACACTAGGTGGTTTTACAAATAAAGCAAGTGTTTCGTCTGGAAATTTTCTCTTGATGCGGAGACCACCAGAAACATCAATATCGAAAATTACATTTTTACCATTAGCCCAAATGCGTTCGACTTCTGTTTTTAAGGTGCCGTAAAAATTATCTCTATACACTTCTTCCCACTCTAAAAAATCATCGTCTTTAATGTGCTGTTTAAAGGCTTTAGCAGATAAAAAATAGTAATCTTTACCGTCTACTTCATCGCCTCGTTTAGCTCTTGAGGTTGCAGAGATAGAAAATTCTAAATTTAGAGCCTCTTTACCTAAAAGGTGTCTAACAATAGTTGTTTTCCCAGATCCGGACGGTGCAGAAAACACTATAAGTTTTCCTTTTTTTAACGGTGTATTATCCAGTGCCATAGCTAATGTGTTAAAGTACGTTTAGCAGTTGTTCTTTAATTTTCTCAAGCTCATCTTTCATTTGTACCACGAGTTGTTGCATTGGGGCGTGGTTACTTTTAGAGCCTATTGTGTTTATTTCTCTACCCATTTCTTGACCAATAAACCCTAGTTTTTTACCATTAGAGTCTTTAGAGTTTATAGAGGATGTAAAATAATTTAAATGATTTTCTAAACGTACCTTTTCTTCTGTAATATCAAACTTTTCTATGTAGTAAACCAACTCTTGTTCAAAACGATTTTCGTCGTATTTTTCTTTTAAGTCTTCAATACCCTTTTTAAGGCGTTCTTTAACACTTTGTACACGGTCTGGATCCATTTCAATAACTTGATGTAGAATAGACCTTATAGTTTCTACACGAGCATTGAAGTCTTTTTCAAGTACTTTACCTTCGTCTAGTCTGTGTTGTATTAAAACGTCTGTAGCTTTTTTAATTTCTGCATCTATGGTTTTCCATTCGTTTTCATCTATCTCTTCTCTAACGGTGTTAAGAGCATCTGGAAAGCGTACAGCCATTTTTAAGAGTTCCAAATCGCCAGCATCTACAATAGTTTTAAGTTGCGATATGTATTGTTTTACAACAGGACTGTTTATTTGAGTAGAGGTGTCTTCTGCAGTTGTTTCTACATAAATTGAAAAATCTACCTTGCCGCGGGTTAACTTATTGGCAATTAATTTTCTAATGGAAAGCTCTTTTTCTCTATATATAGAGGGCATCCTGGCATTTATATCTAAGCTTTTACTGTTGAGGGATTTAATTTCAATAGTAATTTTTTTGGTCGGCAATTGCAAAACAGATTTTCCATAACCTGTCATCGAATAAATCATAAACTATTTAATTTTAGTTATGCAAAGGTAATTATTAACTCCTCATTACTACAATAATGTATTAAAAAGCGTGTTTGTATTCTGTAATGTGGTTTATAAACAAATTAATAAATACATTTGAAGTATTAATTTTTAAGTTCTATTTATGAAGCCCACCTCCATTAAGTTAACTGCAATATTATGTTTAGGTATACTCTGTTTTGCTTGTAAAGAGCAAACAAAAACTCCTGAAACGCCTAAGGTTATTAACGAAATAAAAGCAGACGTTGCCGTTTCTAAAGCTGCCGATATACCTAAAGCGGTAATGGATAGCTTGATAGCTCACCCTCCAAAAGGTATGGTGTGGATACCTTCAGGAACATTTATGCAGGGCGCTGTTGCTCAAGATAAAGAGGCTATGGGACATGAAAAGCCCCAGCACCCAGTAAGTGTAGATGGGTTTTTTATGGATGTTACAGAAGTTACCAATGCGGCTTTTAAAGCTTTTGTAGATGCTACGGGTTACGTTACAGTGGCAGAAAGAAAGATAGATTGGGAGTTGATGAAAAAACAATTGCCAGAAGGTACACCAAAGCCTCACGATACGGTTTTGCAGCCAGGATCGCTTATGTTTAAAAAAACAGCAGCGTCTCTTCCTAATCTCTACGACTTTTCTCAGTGGTGGCGTTGGACTATAGGTGCTAACTGGAAACACCCTAGCGGTAAAAACTCTTCCATTGTAAATAAAATGGACTACCCTGTAGTACATGTGTCTTTCGAAGATGCTAAAGCTTATTGCAAATGGGCTGGAAAACGTTTGCCAACGGAAGCAGAATGGGAGTACGCCGCAAGAGGCCGAATGAAAAATACCACTTACTTATGGGGTGATGATAATAGCAAGCTTGCTAAATGGACTAACAGTTGGGAGGGCGAATTTCCTGTAAATAACACGTTAAACGACGGATACGAGAGAAGTGCGCCTGTAAAAACATACTTGCCTAATTCTTTCGGGCTTTACGAAATGTCTGGTAATGTTTGGGAGATTACTAAAGATTGGTACAACACAAATTATTATGAAGAATTAACAGCTTCTGGGGCGATAATAGACAACCCTAAAGGGGCCTCTAAACCTTTTAACCCAAATAACCCTTTGGTTGAGGAAATTGTTATAAAGGGAGGGTCTTTTTTATGTAGCGACTCCTACTGCGCAAGTTATAGGTTGTCTTCTAGAATGGGAAACAGTACAGACTCATCGTCTGAACATGTAGGTTTTAGAGCTGTTGTTACTCCTAGTATGCTATTAAAGTAACTAGAGTAATAAATATTCTAAAAACAATGAAATGGTAGGTTAAATGTTTTTTTGCTGTTTTAAGCTTCTATTTAATAGCCCCATACCAACATAGAGTACGGGAGAAATTAAGAACTCTAAAACTGTTAAAGCAAAGCGTCTCATATTAAAACTAATATCAGATATTAGTAAGTCAAACAGCCCCAAACACGTTAAAATTAACAGTCCAGAGATGTGTACAAAATGCCAAAGCGAAGACATCCATTTGTCTTCTAAAGTTCCTAAGTGCGAAGTGCCAACAAGGTAAACTGCTACTGTGGCTGCAAAAGCAATTCCGTGTCTAATTACACCAGAAAGCGAAGAGACGTTTGCATTTTCGAGAAAGTAAATGTAGAATAACGAATAGATGACAACAATTAATAGCAATCCTGCTATAAAACGCGTTTTATCCGACTTGTAGAGTCTCATTTTTAAAATGTATTTTTCTTGAATAGTAAACCCAAATTATAAAGGTAGAAAGATATACGGTAGCCTTAAATAAATAATGGTGTGCAAAATCGAAATACGTATTGTAATACTCCATTAAGTAAATTAGACCTATGCATCTTAATATATTAATTAGATCGAGTAAAAGAACACCAATAATAATATAAACCACTTTTCGCCAAAAACTAGAAGGCATACAAACAATAAAGCCTATGTACAAGACTAGTAGCGATAATCCATTGCAAGCATGAGCTATGTATAGTACAATTTCGTTGTTGTGGTAAATAATAGAGGCGAGATTGTCTATAGATTCTCCAGCGTAAACCGAGTTCCAAATTTCGGGTTCTGCAGAAAACCCACTCATGGGTGTAAAATTGTTGAGTATAAAAACCGAAGCTTCTCCCACGTGGTTTGTTAAAATGCTATCTAACCACTGAGAGTCAAATAAAAATAAACCATAAATAAGTTCCCAAGCCACGAAAAATAACAAGGCCTTTCCTAAGAAAAGCCTTATAGGTTTAGGAATTTTGTATAAATGTGATTTAATTGTTTTCACCTTTATTTCCTCTTAATTTTTTAATTCCAAATGCAGCTGCACCTATTGCTAAAATACTTAAACCACCATCTAAAGGAATAGATTTTTTAGGTTTTTGTTTAGTTTTTACAAAGGTAAAAGTGAATGTTTTACCACCTCTTACTTTTGCAAAAGCCTTAGCTTTACCATTACTACTAGTACTTTTAGAAATAGCTGTTCTTCTTACGAAAAACGATTTCCAAGACCATCCACCAGTTAAAGCATACACATTACTAGTTAATGCAGTTGGTGCTGTTGTTGTTGCATTTGCGTTGCCACTAAATGCAAGCACGACAACTACAACAATAGCTTGAAGTGCTTTTAGAAAATTTTCTTTGAGAGTTTTCATTTTCTTTGCGGGATTTATAGATTAATTAATTACAACGAAATTAAGGATCATTTTCCTTAAGGCAATTTTAGAAATTATATTTTCGATAAAAGCTTGTGTTTTGGCTATAAAGCGAGAATACTTGCCGAAAAAATCGACGAAAAGCGCGCTGTTAATCTCAATAATTAGATAAAATAATTCTGAATGCTTTATTTATTTCTATAAAGGATCTGCCTTGCATGGTAAATTTGTTTATTTTTCCTATAAATGCCTTATTTAAAGTAAAATGGCTGTTAGAAATATCGGTAAGTATGTTTACTTCGTGTAGCGCTTCAATAATGTGTTTGGCTGTAACGGCATTAGAAAAACTTTTACGAATGGCACTTTTAGGTATTTCTAGATTTATGATGCGTCCAGTGTAGAAGCATTTTAAAAACTTTCTTATATCGTTTTCTATGGTAGATTTCCCCTCTTCTTTTAATCGTAAAATTTTGTGTATAGAGTTGTCTCCAATTATATCATGAAAATTACTTTTAGCCATTAACATGTTATCAATATTGAAATTGGTAGGGATATTAATGTTGTTAATTTTACAAGAATCCATAAAAGATGTTGCAGCGTCGAATTTGCATTCTAAAAAGTGAGCGTAATTATGAATTTCGCTGTTTTGTAGGTATAAATTGGTAAAATCTATTTTAAGCGCCATATCCTCTGGTACATCAAACAAGTAAAAATCAGAGATAAACTCATCATTGTTTTCGCTAAAGAGCTGGCTTACCAATTTTAAATAGCCATTTTGGTAATGGATGTTTTTTCGTTTACAATATTCGCAAGCTAATAGAAACAAGTTGCTTACTGCTTTTTTCTTTACAGTGGTGTTGTATGGTGTTTTTTTAATTTTGGTGATTAATGTTTTTACGGTATTTATAACATCATTGCTATTAAAATAAGTGTCCAACTCTATTTTTTTAAGCACCCCGAAGGACAAAATAGAATTGTAATTAAATTTATAGGCTAGTATGCTAAGTGTATTTTCGCTTAACGCTATTAAATTGGTGTCTTTTAAAAGGTTATATAATCCAATAATGAGAAATTCAACTTTTAAAAATTTAAAGTTGAAATGAAAATTATCATCTTTTTTCTTTAAGAAAGGGTGGTCTATGAGTCCTTTTGTAATGCCTTTTAGGTTTACAACATGATCTATTTTAGATAATATTTCTTCAATTTCTTTAAGGTCTACTACTCCGTTTTTGTCTACCGCCATAGCGCAAAAAAAAGCAACTTGTTTATCTATACTTAAATCGTAGCCGTAATCGCTTTTTTTAACGATTTCTCTGTTAAATGTTTGGTGTATTATAAAGTCGTTGCTATGGTTTTCTAGCAGGTATTTCGACTTAAATATGGTGTTTTGAGCGTTATGGTTTGCATTATTACTCAATACAAAATCCAATACTATTTCTAGTAAAAAAGGAGGGTATTTGTATTCGCTATATTTATGTTCAACAATAAATTCGTTTAGCAATTGAATGTTTTTACCAATTTTGTATTCCGATTCTATGTGTTTAGAAAAATACTGATTTGCAAGTGTTTCGTTAAATGGCAACAGTTGGTATTGTATTATGCTGTCTAAGCTAGTGGCTTCTTTTGAGGCCAAGTAGTTTATGTCGTCTATGTAAATATCTCTGCAAGTTATAAGTATTTTACCTTTTCCTATTTCTTTGTTTATTTGAGATAAACGTTTTAAAAAAGAGTCTAAACTAAAGCTGGGTACCGTAGAGATAATTTCGTCTACGCCATCAATAATCATTAAAATATTACCATGAGAAAAATTACTATAAAACGTGTTTTCGTCTATCTCATGCCCTTGTGGGTGGCATTTTTTAAAAATACCGTATAAATCGTATTCATTTTCTTCGCTAAAATCGACATCTTTAAAATTTTCGATAAAATCGTGAGGTGCAATAAACAGCACTAAAAATTTGTTTTCTTCGTCTTTAATTAAAATGTCATGTATTTTCTCGGTTAACGTTGTCTTACCAATACCTCCTGGCGCTTTTATAATACCTATAGAAGGAAATCGGTCTTCGGTTATCCAATTTAAGATGTCTGGAAGGTGTTTTATATCCTCATCTTCCTTTATAACGGGGTTTATAAAATCGTCTATTGTTAAAAGGTTGCTCTGCTTTATTTTTTTTAGAGAATTATCAAATAAAAATTCGTCTATAAAGTATACATTATCAATTGTAGTCTTAGCCTTTAAATTGTCTATAACACGTCTTGTTTTATGGTTTAGATTTTTAGGAACAAGAATGCTTATATTTTGGTGGTATACGTCTTTAAGTGTACTTATGTACTGGATGGAGTTAATTTGAGAGAATTTGTTTTTTAAAATAACATAAGCCATATCCATGTTCATGTTTTCCATGTAAAAGCGCATGGCCATATAATTTGCGGTTTCGTTTAAAACCTTAACTTTAAAATTAGAGTAAAGTTTAATTAACTCGTCCTTAATATTATTGATGTTAAATTCTAAATCAATATTTTTTGCATTAAAAAAATCTTTAAATACTGTTTTGGTAAAGTTGTTTAACCGTTTTTGGTCTGTAGTGAGCGATATGTAAGATTTAAATCGTCTTAATTTTATATCGCTTATATTTTTAATAAATGGGTTAAAACTAATAACCTTTGTTTTTAAATCGTTTTTTATAAGTTGCTTTAAAAACTGGCATTCTACCTCATTTTTTAGGTTTTTATTAATGTGTTGGCTAGATAAAACTACAATATAGTTCTTTATGTGGGAAAGCTCTAAAGCATCGTTAACCAAAACGAGGTACTCGATAAACCTGTGTTGGTGTTCTTGAAATTTATTGTAAACTGTTTTAGAGGTAATAAAAACGTTAATTCCTTCTCTTAATATACGGTCTATAAGTAAAAATGTATTATCAGCTTCATCTGGTGCAAAAGAGATGGCAACAGCGTTAAAACTAGATGTTTTGCCAATGGGTAGGGTGCCAAGCAGCAAGTCGAGTTTGCTAATAACAGATATGGTTTTGTCTAGATTTTGTTCGACAAATAGTTGTTGGAACAGTTTACCACTATCTATAAAGTCTTTATCTGGGTTACACTCAAAATAGCCTTTGCATGTTTCTTGTATTTCTTGTAGTGTGTTTTTAGATAGGCGTCCTGTGTCTTTTAAAAAGAAAAATTTTAAATGCTTGTGGGTTTTATGTATATCGTTTTCTATGGCCTTTTTTATAGAGGCTATAATTTTAGCTTTGCTAAAGGTAGATGTTATTTGAAACACAACTGCGTTTTCGTTATCTATAGCATCTATGGCAGGGAAATTGGCTTTTATAGTGTTGGCGTTAACTAGGTTTAAGTTGTAAACTATGTTTAGTACGTCTATAAAAGTATTTTCTAATGTTATGTTTAATCCGTAATCGTTAACAGCGTTTTCTATGTTTAGTTTTTCTTTTAAGAGGGCTAAACGTGTGCTTAAACTATCAAATAAAGATGTAATATTCATTTAAACCATATTTCTATTAGTAAAATCTTTCGTCATAGTACTTATTATACTTTTAGTTAAGCGTCTAGTTGCATAGCCTTTAGAGAGTTTTAAAATGGTTCTAAGTGCCCATTTATTTGTAAACCTGCTGTTTATTTCGTTGGTAAGAATGGTTTTTATTCTCTTTTTTAATTGTGGTTCTATACTTTTTAGGTAACTGGCTTCTAATTTTGGGAATTCGTCTACCGTGTAATGAAAAGGATTGGTTTGGTTATTTTCTTTGTCTTCTATAAGGTTTAAATCTGGAATTATAGGCATGTATAGTTTCTCTTGATTTCCTTTTTCAATTTTTCTTTTAAAGGTGTTAACAGCGGCCTCATCTAAATCTTGAAACAGGGGGTGTAGGTTATCGGGATTATACTCCAACATAAAAATAGATCGCAGAAAATTTCTGGCATTATTTCTACCTAAAAAGAAATCGTGTTTTCTAAATTCGATATTTAAAAAGCCACCAAAACCAGCCAAAGCGGCACAGGCTAATGGGGGATGATTTCTTAATACGCCTCTGTGTTGCCACTTTACAGGAAACACTAAAAGCCTTAAATAATCTTTATAAAAAGAACCACTGTGTTTTACCCGAACTTGTTCTCTAAAGGTAGTGTATAGTTTAGGTATGGTGCTTAAAAAGTTTTTTTGGAATAGTGTATTGCCGAACAAATCTTCTACGGGTTTTGCTTCGTCTTGATTGTAAAAATTAGGAAACGGATCTACCATTATAGTGCCAAACATAGGTAGTTTTGGGTTGTAATCTATATTTAGTGTTTCTAAAACCTGTACCACTTCCGAGTAGGGTTCGTTATTTATAGTGCCTCCATCTATAGCGGTAAAGTTAAAATAGTTGTCGTCTATTTTTATATCTATAACAGATTTTTGGGCATCGTCTATATCTAAATTTCTTAGAATACAGTTTTTTAAATAGGTTTTGGTAATTTTAGATTTAAAGTGGCGAGGTGCTAATCCTACCGGGAATGCTCCAGTCGCTTTTGTACATAACTTGAGTAATTCTTGCGCATCCTTATCATACGGGTCGAAATTTAAAAACACATCTTTGTCGGTAACATCGTTATAACTCATTTTAAAGTGGGCTACAACCATATGCTCGTTCATTCTATGCCCTGGTGAATAAGGGAAATTAGCAGAGCTTATGTGTTGAAACTTCAACTCGAAAGGCACACCTCTTAAACTGCAAAGTGTTACTATAATTCTTAAGTCTTCTGAAATGTAATTAGGCCGTTCTCGCTTTTGTTCTTTAGGCACCAAGTTGTTAAACACGCGATCTGCTATATTATCGATAGGCGTGGAATTTAAAGCAGAGGGAGTACCATCTTTACTAGATGTGATGTCCTCTATAGTTAACATTTTTTCGAAAGTCTTTGCCTTGTCGTCATCGTCTAGCAGCACCCAACTGTCATAAAGAATGTTTCCCGTTTTAGTGTTTGTTGGTGTTTTAACAGGGGGCATTTTAGAGAATGTGGAGAGTGCAGCTATCATTCCTACCATACCACCAGCAGATGCGCCGCCTAAAACTTCTATGCAAACATCGTGGAGAGGTATTTTCTTTTCAGCTTCACTTAAGGCAGTATTGTTCGCGATTTTAGCTCTTATGGTGGTTTTTTGTGTTTCCCAAATTTCTAAAATTTCTATAAGATAGTCTATAAAACCAGCAGTATAGGCACCTGCTGAAACGGCACCTGCCATAGTTATTCCTAAATGAAATGTAGGGTGTTTTTTAGTGTTAC
The DNA here is from genome assembly GCA_947489085.1 of uncultured Flavobacteriaceae bacterium. Lineage (GTDB taxonomy): Bacteria > Bacteroidota > Bacteroidia > Flavobacteriales > Flavobacteriaceae > Jejuia. The sequence continues at coordinate 17,964 of CANLCJ010000009.1, read as the reverse complement.
TCAAAATAATAGTTTTTTTGGGTTATATCTTAACAATCACTGCCAGGAAACTTTATGAAATCTCATATTATAACACTATTACAATTGAGTGCGTTTAGTGAGATTTTAAAGGTGGCTTTAAGCTTAACTTTTGAGGTAAACATAGTGAAAATATTTCAGATTTACAGTTAAGTATTACTTATAACACCTGTCTTTTCAGTGGTTTTGGTCGGTTTTATAACGGTATTTTTTTTCTTATTTGATTTTATCCTCTGTTCTAACCTATTGCAAATTTTAGTGTTATGATCGATGCTTTTTACAATTCTAACACAAATATTCAATTAAAGCACACAGTTGTTTTGAGTGGAAAAAAGTGATTTAAATGTTATGAAAGTAAGTCTAAAAATAAAGGCCTGAACATTTTATAGTTCAAGCCTTTAAAATTAGAGGTGGTAAAAATTACAATACACGTCTAAAAAGTATTAGGTTATGTGTTTAAAGTGTGTTACAACATTTCAAAAAGTTTTTCGGCAACCAATTCAGACGAAGCTGGATTTTGACCTGTAATAAGTGTGCCGTCTTGTACAGCATAAGGTTTCCAATCTTCGGTTCTAGAATAAACACCACCATTGGCTTGTAGCATTTCTTCCACTAAAAAGGGCACAATATCTGTGAGTTGTACGGCAGCTTCCTCGGTGTTTGTAAAGCCTGTTACTTTTTTGCCTTTTACCAAAGGGTTGCCACTAGCATCTTTTGTGTGTTTAAATATAGCGGGAGCATGGCATACAGCGCTTACAGGTTTGTTGGCATTGTAGAAACTTTCTATAAGTGTAATGGCATCTTTATCTTCAGCGAGATCCCATAAAGGGCCGTGACCCCCAGGGAAGAAAATGGCATCGTAATCGGTTTCGCTAACCGTGTTTAATTTTACAGAATTACTTAAAATTGCTTTTGTGTCTTCATCCTTATTAAAACGTTCGGTGGCAGGTGTACTAAAATCTTCAGTTGCACTTTTAGGGTCTACAGGGGGTTGGCCGCCTTTGGGCGATGCTATAGTAATGTTTACGCCTTTATCCTTTAAGAGGTAATAAGGGCTGGCAAATTCCTCAATCCAAAACCCAGTTTTCTCTCCAGTATCTCCTAATTGCTCGTGGCTTGTAAGTACAAATAAAACGTTTTTCATGGTTTAATTTTTTGTTTTAAATCTTAGTATTTATTCTATATGGTGGCACTGGCTGTAACTTGCAATGCTTTTATACAAAGATACGTTCAACAATTTGTATTCTTATTTTTTTATGAAAAGCTTATGAATTTGAAGCTTAGGTAAGCCTAGTATTTAAAATATCATTTTTGATTTTAGGTTTAAGAATTAGACGAATAAAAGGAGTTGATAATAGTACTTTTATGCTATGAGAATTAAATTATGCAATTGCTTGAAAGTTAAGGTACTTGGTTTAAAAATCTTAAAAACATACAATTGGAAATTATTATGAAAATTTATTTTGCATAATCGATAATCTAATAATTAAAGAATAACACTATAGAATTTGTTACTTTTTCAAAATCTTAATACTTAAGGATTCATCGTCAAACTTAACAATATACATGCCACTAGACAAAGTAGAAACATTTGCTTTTAAAGCGTTTGTAGCTGTTCCTTTTTGTACCACTACACCATGAACATTATAAATGGTGTAGGTTTTGGGAGACTGTAATCCCTTAAAATCAATATGGGCTTGTACAGGGTTAGGGCTAAGCGTTATTGTGTTTTTTTCCGCGATAGCATTCAGATTCAAAGTTTCTGCCCGTAATGCAGACGTCAGCCAAAAGCCACCAAAAGCATCAGTATTAAACTGTACTTCCCAGAAGTCATCATTTGCATTCCAAACAATATTAGTGTCAACAGGATCTATAACAGCAACATCTTCTGGATAAGTAGCTACACTACCACTACCATCACTGCTATTTCCAGATCTGTTAAGTATTCTAATATTTGAGATGTTAGCAATATCGTTAGGTGAAGTGGGCAGTAATTGTAGTTGCGTATTGGAAGCATTTCCTTTTCCAGATGGAGAGTTTCCTCTTTGTAATGCGTTAAAAACATCAAACTCTTCCTGAGTAAAATATAATGTTATACCACCTGTCGTACCAGATATATTAGTTTTTGGTGCTATCTCGTAATGGCGACTTACATAATCAGGATTTGCAGACTCGTCCATATAGATTGTATTTGTAAAAATATTTGAAATAGGATTTACGCCTGTAGCATCTGTACTATTTAATAATTCATTAAAAATATTGCAATGGCAAGTTTCTGTGGTAGATCCCTGCTTTTCTTCACTTGTAAAAACAATATTCTCTAAAGGGTACAAATTGTTAAATTTCGTATTCTCGGCAGTACAATTTCCTAAAGCCATAAGCTCTCTACCGTAATTAAAATTGCTTTTGGATCTTGGTTCAGCAGATAGATAGGTAATGCCGTTAACTTTTGAAAAAACATGAGGGTAACTTGATAATGTACCCTCTGCAATATCAGATACGAGTTCTGTGCCAGCTTCTGTACCATCGGTTTGCCACAATTCTTCGCCATGTAAGCCATCATCAGCAGAAAAATATATAGTACCTTCTATTTCTGTTAAAAATGATGGATTACTGTTTTCCTCACCTAGATTTATATCTTTAACCATTACGGTGCCAATTTCTGTACCATCGGTTTTCCACAATTCATCCCCATGCATACCATCGTCTCCAGAAAAATATAAAACACCTTCTATAAATTTTAGAAAAGTGACACTTTGTCCAGAAGAAAACGTTTTAATAATAGCAGTGCCAGCTTCTGTGCCATCACTTTTCCAAAGCTTTGAAGTGCCATTAGCACCATCTGAGTTTGTAGATAAAACATATAAATAAGGCCCATTACTTATAATTTGGGTCGAGGAAAATTTGGGAAATCTTTCATTAATGTCATCCAATTTTTTTAAAAGTAGTGTTCCAGCTTCTGTACCATTAGTCTTCCATAATTGATCTCTGTCTACTATAAAAACAACACCTTCATCAACTTCAGTAATCCCTGTAATTGAACCTGATGTACCTCCTGCGCTAAGGTCTTTAATCATTATAGTACCAGTTTCTGTACCATCGCTTTTCCACAATTGCCTACCATGCACACCATCATTTCCTATAAAATATAATAGGTTATCTACAACTACTTTTGGAAATCCTGCTCCAAAAATGTTGGCCCCTGGATAGATGTCTTTCACTAAAACCGTACCGGCTTCTGTACCATCGCTTTTCCATAATTCTATACCATGTACACCATCGTCTGCTGTAAAACAAATCGTCCCATTTAGATCCCTTATTTCGGATATTTCACTGGATATACCTGCCCCCGTATTAATATCTTTAACCATAACTGTACCAGTTTCTGTACCATCGGTTTTCCATAATTCCTCACCATGCACACCATCGTTTGCCGTAAAATATAGCACGCCACTTACCACAAATTCAGCATTTGTTAAGTCAGCTACACTCGCTTGAGGATCAATCGTTTTTACCAAAACGGTACTAGCTACAGTACCATTACTCTTCCAGAGCCCTAAACCTTGTATAGGGTCTACAGCTCTAAAATAAATAGCATTGCTATAATTAACAAGATTGCTAATATGAGAAAATGTTCTTAATTCAATTGTATTTTCATTTTCTCCATTAGTTTTGTATAGTTTGTTTCCAGAAATAAATAAGGTAATACCATTAGCATCAATGAATGATGATAGATTTGATGGATTTGTAGCGTTTTCATAATTTCTTACACCTGATGCTAAAGCGTTTGTGCCTTGCGAAGTACCATCAGTTACCCATAATCTTGTGTCTCTATCTGCTTCTGCACTGCGTGATATAAAATAAAGTTTATCGTTAGTTTTCTCAAGACTAGAATACTTAATTAGCTCTGGGAGAAAGTGCAATTTTGGATTAATGTCTTTAATAAAGATTACGCCTTCTGCTGTACCATCACTTTGCCATAACTCATTCGTGCGATTGCCCGACAGCGTACTCCCAACTCTTATAGATAGTTTGTTTTGAAATGGTACTAAACCAGTTACGGTTTTGCGTTCTCCAAAATTATTAACAAATAGAGTGCCTTCAGTTGTGCCATCAGTTTTCCAAAGTTCTGTACCATGATTTGAGGTAAAATACAATGCGTTTTCATACTCTGTAAAGAAAAATCTTTCGTCTGCTGGTCTTTCTAGATTTCCACCATCTGCAAAATTAAATGTACCTACTGCCGTACCATCACTTTGCCACAAATCGCCTCCATGAGAAAAATAAAGTTTATTATTATAAGTAATCAGATTTATTGGGGCGCTTGAGCCAGAGCCTTCTGTAATGTCTTTTACTAAAACTGTGCCAGCTTCAGTACCATCACTTTGCCATAACTCATTGCCAAGAATACCGTCGTTAGCTGTAAAAAACAAGGTGTTGTTGTAGTTCGTCATCCAATCCACAGAACTACGCGTTATACCAGCATTTATATCTTTTACTAATGTTGTTCCTTCTGTTGTACCATCACTTTTCCATAACTCTATGCCAGAAGCTTCATCATCAATTGTAAAAAATAAAGTATTGTTTATACGCAAGTTTCTCCTATTATTTAAAGAGGCGATTCTGCCTAGGTTTTTCACTAAAACAGTACCTTCTTCTGTACCATTAGTTTTCCACAAGCCTTGCTTTTCTATTTCGCCTTCCGTCACAAAAAAATAAAATGTGCCGTTAAAAAAACGTTCTTGATCGAAATCTCTTAATCTTAAACCATTTTCAAAACCTGTTTTAATTAAAACAGTTCCGTTTGTAGTTCCATCCGTTTTCCAAAGTTCCCCCTCATTTGCAGCAAATAGTAAAACATTTCCAAATTTGACAAATTGTGAAGGAACACTGGAACCATTTCTATTAATGTCCTTAAGCAAAAATGTACCCTCTGGTGTGCCATCGGTACGCCATAACTCCGTCCCCCTAACTCCGTCTCTAGAATTATAGATAAGTATGCCGTTAAGCGCTTTAATTTGATTGTCAAATGCTGAATTAAGTCCTAGTCTTACAAGCGATCCGCCAGTAATTGCTCTGCTTTCGTTCAAATCTTTTACGAGATAAGGTGTTTGTGCTTGTAGGTTAATAATAGCACCTAACATCATAAAAATGAATGTAGTAAAGTAGTTTTTTATCATAGTATTTGGGGTGTTTTACAAAAGTAATAAAGTTAAAATAAAAAACAAGTCTACGATTTCTGTTTACTGTAAAACAACAAAAACCCCTAAAATCAATTGATTTCAGGGGTTTTTAGTACTCAAGGTGGGAATCGAACCCACACTCTCGAAAGAACTGGATTTTGAATCCAGCGCGTCTACCAATTCCGCCACTTGAGCATTATAGCGCTGCAAAAATAATTTTTTTATTTAATAATACCTAAAAATACTAGGCAATATACTTCATTGGTAAAAATAAATGTCTAAATTTGCACCTCGTTTTGAAAACCATCATTTTTAAGCACTAATAAACAACCACTTAACTATGCCCGTTGTAAATACTGAAGCCAAAATTTTTGCCTGTACACAAAGTACAGATTTAGGTAAAAAAATTGCCAAAGCCTTTGGTGTAAAGTTAGGTAATGTAATTACCTCGACGTATAGCGATGGAGAATTTCAACCCTCTTATGAAGAATCTATAAGAGGCAATAGAATTTTTATTATAGGGTCTACCCAGCCTGAGCCTAGAAATTTAATGGAAATGCTGTTAATGATAGATGCAGCAAAGCGTGCATCTGCAAGACACATTACTGCTGTTATGCCTTATTTTGGTTGGGCAAGACAGGACAGAAAAGACAAGCCAAGAGTACCAATCGCAGCCAAGTTAGTGGCAAAAATGTTAGAAGCCGCAGGTGCAACACGTATTATTACTATGGACTTGCATGCGGATCAAATTCAAGGGTTCTTTGAAAAACCAGTAGACCACCTTTACGGGTCTATTATATTTTTACCCTATTTACAGAGTTTAAATTTACCCAATTTAACCGTAGCTTCGCCAGATATGGGCGGCTCTAAACGCGCTTATGCCTATTCTAAAGCATTGCAATGTGATGTTGTAATATGTTACAAGCAAAGAGAAAAGGCAAATGTAATTTCGCACATGGAGCTTATAGGCGATGTAAAAGGTAAAAATGTAGTGTTGGTAGATGATATGGTAGATACAGCAGGAACTTTAACTAAAGCCGCAAACCTAATGATGGAACGTGGTGCTTTGAGTGTTAGAGCAATATGTACGCATCCGATATTATCTGGAGATGCATACGACAGATTAGAAAAATCAGAATTACAAGAATTAATAACCACAGATTCTATACCATTAAGGCAAGAGAGCGATCGTGTAACAGTATTAAGCTGCGCAGATTTATTTGCTGAGGTTATGGAAAAAGTACACAACAACAGGTCTATTAGTTCTAAATTTGTAATGTAAAAATAAGCCAAAGCACTAAAGCTTGGGCATTATATAATTAGTAACAATAAATAACAATTATGAAATCAATTACAATCAACGGATCTCAAAGAGAAAGCGTGGGCAAAAAAGCAACAAAAGCCTTACGTAATGCTGGTCAGGTTCCTTGCGTATTATACGGAGGAGACAAGCCAGTGCATTTCTCGGCACCAGAATTAGCTTTCTCTAAACTAGTATATACACCTAATGCGCACACAGTTGTGATTGTTTTAGACAATGGAGAAACTTTAAACGCAGTGCTTCAAGATATACAATTCCACCCAGTAACAGATAAGATTTTACACGTCGATTTCTATCAATTATTCGAAGATAAAGAAATTGCATTGGACATTCCTGTTAACCTTGTAGGTAACTCTAAAGGTGTTAAAAATGGTGGTGTGCTAAGACGTAATAATAGAAAATTACGTATTAAAGCTTTACCAGCAAATTTACCTGATTTTGTAGAGATAGACATTACGCCTCTTAAAATTGGAGATAAAGTTTATGTTAAAGACTTAGACCAAGAAAAATACAGTTTCTTGCATACAGAGAACACTGTTGTATGCCAAATTAAAACATCTAGAACAGCAGTTGTTGCAGATGATGAGGATGAAGAAGAAGCTCCAGCAGCTGAAGCTCCAGCAGCAGCAGAATAGAGGTTGTATTGCAAATGCTTTAATAGAGGTTATTTTTGAAGACTCTATTAGGAGTTATGTGCACTAACAATAACAAAGTTTTTAAAGAGACCGCCTAAAAAGTATTTAGGTGGTTTTTTTATTTTAAAAAGCTAAGAAAACGACTTTCATTTTAAAATTAAAAATATATCTTTGCACGCGAAAACTTAAAGAGGTTTTCAACAACTAAATCGCATAATATTAAATACATAAGTAATGTCTAAAATTACAGGTAAAGTTGCACAAATAGTAGGTCCGGTTATCGATGTTGCATTCGAAGCAGGTTCAGAACTTCCAAAAATTTACGATTCGTTAGAAATAAAGAGACCAGACGGTTCCACTTTAGTGTTAGAAGTACAATCTCATATTGGTGAAGACACTGTGCGTACTATTGCAATGGATTCTTCAGATGGTTTGAGTAGAGGTACTGAGGTTAACGCTACAGGTGCTCCCATCCAAATGCCTATCGGAGACGATGTTTACGGACGTTTATTTAATGTTATTGGAGATGCCATTGATGGTTTGGGAGATTTACCTAAATCTGGAGATGAAGGTTTACCAATTCACCGTCAAGCACCAAAGTTCGAAGATTTATCTACTTCAACAGAAGTTTTATTTACAGGTATAAAAGTTATAGATTTAATTGAGCCTTACGCAAAAGGAGGTAAAATTGGTTTATTTGGAGGAGCAGGAGTAGGTAAAACAGTACTAATACAAGAGTTAATTAATAATATAGCAAAAGGTCACGGTGGTTTATCTGTATTTGCAGGTGTGGGTGAGAGAACTCGTGAAGGAAATGACCTTTTAAGAGAGATGTTAGAGTCTGGAATTATCAAGTATGGTGACGATTTTATGCACTCTATGGAAGATGGCGGATGGGATTTATCTAAAGTAGATAAAACAGCAATGAAAGGTTCTAAAGCAACCTTCGTGTTCGGACAAATGAACGAGCCACCAGGAGCACGTGCACGTGTGGCACTTTCTGGATTAACAATTGCAGAATATTTCCGTGATGGTGCAGGAGACGGGCAAGGAAAAGATGTGCTTTTCTTCGTAGATAACATTTTCCGTTTTACACAAGCAGGATCAGAGGTATCTGCATTACTTGGACGTATGCCTTCAGCAGTAGGTTATCAACCAACATTAGCAACAGAAATGGGTGCTATGCAAGAGCGTATCACATCAACTAAAAGAGGGTCTATTACTTCAGTACAGGCCGTTTATGTACCTGCAGATGATTTAACAGATCCAGCACCAGCAACAACATTTGCCCACTTAGATGCAACAACAGTATTGTCTCGTAAAATTGCAGAGCTTGGTATCTATCCAGCAGTAGATCCATTAGATTCTACATCTAGAATTTTAACAGCAGATATATTAGGTGCAGAGCATTACGATTGTGCGCAGCGTGTAAAAGAGTTGTTACAACGTTATAAAGAATTACAAGATATTATTGCAATTCTAGGTATGGAAGAATTATCTGAAGAAGATAAATTGGCAGTATCTAGAGCAAGACGTGTACAACGTTTCTTATCGCAACCTTTCCACGTAGCAGAACAGTTTACAGGTATTCCGGGTGTTTTAGTAGATATTAAAGAAACCATAAAAGGATTTAATATGATTATGGATGGTGAGTTAGATCATCTGCCAGAAGCAGCATTTAACCTTAAAGGAACTATCGAAGAAGCTATCGAGGCTGGAGAGAAAATGTTAGCAGAAGCTTAAAACTAGTAAACGGTTTACAGTACCACAGTTTGCAGCAATGCTACCAAGTACTGAACACTAATACTAAATACTGAAAAAATATGCATTTAGAAATTGTATCGCCAGAAGCCACATTGTTTAGTGGAGATGTAGAAGCAGTAACAGTTCCTGGAATTAATGGAGAGTTTGAGATGCTTAAAAATCACGCCTCTATTGTATCTTTGTTAAAAGAAGGTCTTGTTAAAATTTCTGGTGCTAATATTGTATTAGATAAAGAAGTGGTATCAAAATTTACAAAATCAGAACGCGGCTATACGTTACCAATTAATTCTGGTACATTGGAAATGAATGACAGTAAAATTATTATTCTGGCAGACTAGAGTAATTAATACATTTTATAAAATACAAAACCCCAAAGTATGATGCTTTGGGGTTTTTTTAGTTTTTATAAAAAAAACTAAACAACAACTAAATATATGTTTATGGCAATTGCAGCAATTGCTATTACTGTTAGGGCTACTATAAGAGACTTATCGAGGAGAGTACTTTTCGCTTTCATATGCATATTACAGTGGTATATTCTCAATGTTAGTGTTAAACTAAAAAAAAGAAACTCTACGCTATTAAGCCTAGAGTTTCAGGATATATATTCTCTATAAAAAGAATTGATTAATAGCACTGTAAATGTAATACAGCAGCTTAAATTAAAAAATACGTACCTCTACGTATTTTTATGTTTAAGCAAGTTAATGTAGCTAAAAAGTAAAATTAACTTTCTAAAAAACAGAACTTTAAATGCAATTGGTAGTTGGGTTGAAACGATTTGGTAACCGTAAAAAAACAAAAAGCCCTGAGTTAAAAACCCAGAGCCTTTTTTTAAAAAATTCTCCCTAAGAACTAATTAATAGCACTGTAAAACTAAGGGATATTCAACTGCTATGAAATACGTACTTATACGTATTTTACAAAAAAGCTTTATTTAAGTTGGCCCAAATAGATAAAGATGTAGGCTTATTATCGAGATCTAATTTAGAAACAATGTTGCTACGGTGCTTGTCTACAGTTCTTGGCGATATAGAGAGTTCTTCGGCAATCTCTTGAGATGTTTTGGCCTCAGATATTAATTTTACAATCTTAAGTTCAGATTTTGTGAGAAGTTCCAAAACTTCAGGCTTTTTATTGCTGTTGTAATTTAAGTAATCGGCAATTTCTTCACTAAAGTAGGGCGTGTTATTTTTTACTTGCGCAATACAGTTTTCAATTTCTTCAATAGCGAATTCTTTAAGAATATAACCGTAAACGCCAAACTCTAAAGCCTTTTCGTAAAGCTCTTCTTCTTTATCGAACGTAATTAAAATAACTTTTGTGTCTAGATTATTTTTTTGCACTTCTTCTGCAATATCCAAACCCGTTTTGTAAGGCATCCTAATGTCTAGAATAGCAATACTTGGTTTCAGTTTTACAATAAGGTTGTATGCAGCCTTTCCGTCGTCGGCACTACCCAAAATGTCGTAACCTCTAGACGTTAAAAAATCTGTTAAGCCTCGAAGCATTAGCGGATGATCATCAGCTATCACTATAGATGTATGCATTTGTTTAAGAGATGTTTGCTATTAATACTGTTTGTAAGGGGATTACAAAATAATATCTTATAATTTTAAATATAAATATTTTTTCTCGTAATCTATTACAGCCCTACCTTTTTTTAAAATGTCTGCGCCAATAATACCATCTACAGGTTTGGCGTTATGTGCGGTTAAAGCGGTGTTTACATGTATTAAATTGAATAACACTAAAGCCAATTTATCGTGTTTCCACTTTCCAATTTTAATAGTGTTTTTTTTGGACAACTTGGTTTCCATACCAGTAGCACCTGCACCAGCGGCCAAAACCTGAGAGTCTTTAACTTTTAATTTAAAAGTAGCAATACCCTCGAAGCCAACGCAAGAACTAGAAGCGCCAGTATCTAAGATAAAAAGTCCTTTTTCTCCATTTATTTGCGCTTTTATTTCAAAATGATTTGTTTTAGTTAAGTGCAATTTAACTTTGGAGTAGCCTTTATGTAAAAGATAAGACTGGAGAGAGAGATCCATCAATTTAATTTTTCACAAATATAATTTTATAAAATGAATTACTTTTACAATACCAATATTTAAAACCAAAAGCATTGATAATAACAGACACGCATACACATTTATACAGCGAGGCATTTGACGAAGATAGAGACGATATGGTACAACGCGCTTTAAATTTGGGAGTATCTCGTTTTTTTATTCCAGCTATAGACTCCAGCTATACAGATGCTATGTTGCGTTTAGAGCAGGCTTACCCAAAACATGTGTTTTTAATGATGGGGTTACACCCTACACACGTAAAGGATAATTACGAAAAAGAACTGGAGCATGTGGAAGTTATGTTGAAAAAAAGAGCATTTTATGCCATTGGAGAGATTGGTATTGATTTGTATTGGGATAAAAGCACGCTCAAAGAACAGAAAATTGCCTTTAGGAGACAAATTCAACTAGCAAAACAATACCAGCTGCCTATAGTAATACACTGTAGAAATGCTTTCGACGAAGTTTTCGAGGTTTTGGAGGCAGAAAAAGGAGAAGATTTGTTCGGGATATTTCATTGCTTTACAGGAACTTTAGAACAAGCCAAAACAGCAATATCATATAATATGAAGTTAGGAATAGGAGGAGTAGCTACATTTAAAAACGGTAAAATAGACACCTTCTTAAAGCAAATACCACTAAATGATATCGTATTAGAAACAGATGCGCCCTACCTTTCTCCAGTTCCATATAGAGGCAAGCGCAACGAAAGTGCTTATATAGTGAAGGTGTTGGAAAAATTGGCTAATATATATGAGTTGCCAGAAGCAGAGATTGCAAGAATTACAACAAAAAATTCTGAAACAATCTTTAAAGTATGACAGCAAGGAGCACAAGAGTATTGTTAATCTATACAGGTGGTACAATTGGTATGATTAAAAATGCCACAGGAAGTTTAAAAGCATTTAATTTTAATGAGCTTTTTGAGCACGTCAATGAGTTAAAAGCGTTACCCTGCGATATAAAAACAATAGCATTTAAAACCCCTTTAGACTCTAGTAACATGACGCCAGATAATTGGGTTGAAATAGCCGAAGTTATCGAAGCCAATTACAGCAATTACAATGGTTTTGTGGTGCTCCACGGTACAGATACCATGAGTTATACAGCATCTGCATTAAGTTTTATGTTAGAAAACCTTGAAAAACCAGTAATACTAACAGGCTCACAACTTCCAATAGGAGATTTAAGAACAGATGCTAAAGAAAACCTTATAACATCCATTCAAATAGCGGCATTACATAAAAATAATATTCCTGTTATAAAGGAAGTAGGTTTGTATTTCGAATACAAACTATATAGAGGTAATAGGACTATAAAAGCCAGTGCAGAACATTTTAAAGCATTTATATCTCCTAATTATCCAGCTTTAGCTACATCTGGCGTACATTTACAGATAAACCAGCAAGCACTTTTAAAAACATCTGCCAAAGGTAAATTTAAAGTACACAAAACTCTAAATAAAAATATAGCACTCGTTAAACTGTATCCAGGAATAACCCAAACGTTTCTAGACAACAGTACAAAAGACCCAGAACTTAAGGCGGTAATTTTAGAAACCTTTGGCTCGGGCAACTGTTTTACCTCAAATTGGTTTATTGCGATTTTAAAAAGATTAAAATCGAGGCATATACATATAGTAAATGTTACACAATGTACAAGTGGAGAAGTAAATTTAGGACAATATGAAACCAGCCAACACTTAAAGCACCTGGGAGTAATATCTGCTAAAGACATGACAACAGAAGCAGCTCTGGCAAAATTGATGTATCTTCTTGCAAAACCAATATCCCATAAAACACTTAAAATGAACTTTGAAACCTCGATAAGAGGAGAAATGGCTTAAAATTAACTCCCAAAGTTTTACCCTTTGAGTTTTTTTTCGTTATTTGGCGGACTTTAAAAGAGCAATTAAAACAAAGAGAGGTGGCCGAGTGGTCGAAGGCGCACGCCTGGAAAGTGTGTATACGTCAAAAGCGTATCGAGGGTTCGAATCCCTTCCTCTCTGCACAATATTTGTATTTTGATTGTAATTTTTTATATCTTTAACACTTTAACTAATAAAATTTAAGATTTAGAACATGAAAAGATTATTTTCGATCCTTGCCATTACTGGAATGATGGTATTTGGAACAGCAAACGCAACTACAACAGCGACAGCGAGTACTGCTGCAACTACCGTTGTAACAACACAAAACGCCGATCAAGCTGCTGCAGATGCAGATGTGAGTTTTCATCAAGGATTAAAAAAGCGTTTTATTGAAGGAGGTCCTGGTTTCATGGGGATTGTACTTTTATGTTTAATTCTTGGATTAGCAATTGCTATCGAGAGAATTATCTTTTTAAACCTTTCTACTACAAATACAAAAAAATTAACCAAAAACGTTGAAGACGCATTAGCTTCTGGAGGTGTTGAAGCCGCTAAAGAAGTATGTAGAAACACTAAAGGGCCTATCGCCTCTATATTTTATCAAGGTCTTGATAGAACAGATGAAGGTATAGAAGCTGCTGAAAAAGCTGTTGTAGCTTACGGTGGTGTACAAATGGGACAATTAGAGAAAAACGTATCTTGGATCTCATTATTTATAGCATTAGCACCAATGCTTGGTTTCATGGGTACAGTAATCGGGATGATTCAAGCCTTTGATAAGATTGAAGCAGCGGGAGATATGAACCCGTCGTTAGTAGCAGGTGGTATTAAAGTAGCACTTTTAACAACAGTATTCGGTCTTGTAGTAGCAATTATTCTTCAAATATTTTACAATTATATTATTGCAAAAATTGATAGCATCGTTAATGATATGGAAGATTCTTCTATCACATTAATGGATATGCTAATTAAGTACAAGAAGTAATAATTTAAATTGTAAATAAAAATGAAAAAAGTTTTAACCATAGTATTAGCTATAGTAGGTGTGCTTTCTATCGCCTTCTTAGTAATGATACTAGCAGCAGGAGACGAAGCCATTAAGCTAGGAGAATCTAGTGGTACGGTAGATGCCTTCATGTATATCGCCTATTTAATTTTATTTTTGCCACTAGCATTTGTAGTAATATTTAGTTTAAAGAACATAGCTACAAATTCAGATACCTTAAAAAGTACACTTAGAGGTGTTGGCGCTTTCGCTTTATTAGCTATAATATGTTACTTTGGCTTAGCAGAAGGAAATGAAACAACATTAAAAGATGGCGAAACACTATCGGCAAATGGATCTCAGTTATTAGGAGCAGGATTATATTTATTCTATGCATTAATTCTAATTGCAGGAGGATCTATGTTGTTTTTCGGCATTAAAAAAATGATTAAATAATTATGGCAAAACGAGCAGCACCTGAAGTAAATGCAGGCTCCATGGCCGACATTGCCTTCTTATTACTTATTTTCTTCTTGGTAACTACTACCATAGAAAAAGATTCTGGTATCAACAGAAAGTTACCTCCTATAGAAGATAATGTAGAGCCACCTGTAATAAAGCAGAAAAATATTTTTACTGTTTTAGTGAATAAGAATGACGATTTGTTGGTTGAAGATGAGCCAATGGAACTTAAAGATTTGAGACAGGCGGCAATAGATTTTCTTGATAATAATGGAGACGGTAGTTGTAAGTTTTGTGAAGGTAATAAGGACGAAGAATCTTCCGATAATCCAGATAAGGCCATTATCTCTCTTAAAAACGATCGTGAAACTTCTTATGCAACCTACATATCTGTTCAAAACGAACTGGTAGCAGCGTACAACGTATTAAGAAATAGACTTGCCTTAAAGATAGGCGCTTCTAAAGGTTTTCCTAACATGAATTTCCTGCAAATGCAAGAATTACACAAAGACGTTAGGTGGAATGGAAATAAAGATAAATTAAAAGATCTTATAGACCTTATAAAGAAAGAGATTCCGCAGAAATTATCTGAGGTAGTTGAATAATAAAACTAAAACGTAAATTATAGTATGTCTAAGTTTAAAAAGAAAAAAGATGGAGGTTTAGCTCCAATAAACACAGCGTCTTTACCAGATATCGTTTTTATGTTATTATTCTTTTTTATGGTAGCTACCGTAATGAGAGAGAATACGCTTAAAATAAAAAACGCACTACCTCTGGCAGATCAAATAGAGAAGCTAGATAAAAAAAATCCAGTGAGTTATGTATATATAGGTAAGCCTAGCGAGAATTACAAAAAATATGGTAATCAACCTAGAATACAATTAAACGATGATTTTGCAGATGTTAGTGATGTTGCTGGTTTTGTAGCAGCTGAAAGAGCAGCTTTAAGAGAAGAATTAATCCCTTTCTTAACAATGGCTTTAAAAGTAGATAAAGATGCCAATATGGGTATTGTAGGAGATGTAAAGAATGAGCTTAGAGAAGTAAACGCTTTAAAAATCAATTACGTTACAGGATCTGGTAATGCTTTAGATAACTAAACAAAAGAAATCTTAAAAGTTAATTATAAAAAGTCGAGAATGTAAATTCTCGACTTTTTCGTTTTACAATACCAATTATATTTACGTTTTCGATGTTATAGAAGCCATTTGCATTACCACCATTTTAATTGGTATAAAGCACCAATATTCCTTAAATTTATACAAACTAATTTAAACCTAAGATGTTATTACACAAAGGCCAAAACCTAACATTCTATACACCCGATGTGTTAGATAGCTCAGGAGCTTCTTTTTTCGATATGGGGATATCGGCAGGTTTTCCATCTCCAGCAGACGATTTTAAAGAACAACGCTTATCTTTAGACAAAGAACTCATCAAGAATAAAGAGGCCACATTTTTTGCCAGAGTAAGCGGCCAATCTATGATAGGTGCAGGTTTAGACGATAACGATTTGCTAGTTATCGATAGAAGTCTTGAACCTTCCCACGATAAAATAGCAGTATGCTTTTTAGATGGAGAGTTTACAGTTAAACGGCTTAAAGTTGATGGAAAAACAGTATGGTTACAACCCGAAAACCCAAATTATAATCCGATAAAAATAACAGAAGAAAATAATTTTGTCATTTGGGGTATCGTAACTAACGTTATTAAAAAAGTATAATAATCTTATTTTTTGAATTTATGGTAAAACTCTCTGGTTTAGATATTGGTATTATAATCGCCTTTTTTGTTATTTCCCTAGTTGTTGGCCTATGGGTATCTAAACAATCTGGTAAAAGTAGTGAAGCCTTTTTTTTATCAGGAAGAAACATGCCCTGGTGGCTTTTAGGAGTTTCCATGGTAGCTACCACTTTTGCTGCAGACACGCCAGGTCTTGTTACAGAATTAGTAAGGCAAAATGGCGTATCTGGTAACTGGGTGTGGTGGGCATTTTTACTAACAGGAATGCTAACCGTGTTTTTCTATGCCAAATTATGGCGCAAATCTGGTATAACTACAGATTTAGAGTTTTACGAGTTAAGATACTCAGGCAAAGCAGCTAGTTTTTTAAGAGGTTTTAGAGCTATTTACTTAGGCGTTATATTCAATATTATAACTATGGCAGGCGTTTGCTTGGCAGGCGCTAAAATAGCAACCATTTTATTAGGCTTATCTCAAGAAGTAGCCCTATTTTATGCGTCGATTATAGTTGTAATTTATTCCTCGTTAGGCGGTTTAAAAGGCGTTTTAATTACAGATTTTATTCAGTTTGTAATAGCAATGGTAGGTTCAATATGGGCAACAATTTATATTGTGGATCTGCCAGAAATTGGGAGCATGGATGCATTACTAACACATGCAAATGTTTCAGGTAAATTAAACATGTTACCAGATTTTTCTAATTCTGAAGCACTAATCACCTTATTTATTATACCATTTGCGGTACAGTGGTGGAGCACTTGGTATCCAGGAGCAGAACCAGGCGGCGGTGGTTACATTGCACAGCGTATGTTAGCAGCCAAAAACGAAAAACATGCCACATGGGCCACGCTATTTTTTAATTTTGCACACTATGCACTGCGCCCTTGGCCATGGATAATTGTTGGTTTAGCATCCTTAGTTGTATTTCCAAATTTGGAGAGTATAAATGCAGCATTTCCAAATTTAAACCCAGAGATGCAAGGCGATGATGTGGCATATGCGGCTATGATGACGTATTTACCAGCAGGACTTATTGGTATTGTACTAACCTCCTTAATTGCAGCATTTATGAGTACCATTTCAACGCAATTAAATTGGGGAAGCTCTTATATTGTTAACGATTTTTACAATAGATTTATAAATAAGCAAGCCTCTGAAAAGCAAAAAGTTTTTGTGGGGCGCCTTTCTACAGTTTTACTCATGCTCTGTGCCGCGTTATTTTCTTTTCAAATAAAATCGGCTAAAGATGTTTTCGATTTGTTATTACAAGTTGGAGCAGGTACAGGTTTACTTTTTATTATGCGTTGGTTTTGGAATCGTATAAACCCTTACAGTGAAATAGCAGCCATGCTTATTTCGTTTACAGTAGCTATTGTGTTTTTTGTAAATGGAAAATTGGCTTCACCTTGGTTTGAAATAGCAGGATATTGGCAGCTTATTATAGGGGTTTGTGTAACCACTATAGGTTGGGTGTTCGTTACCTACCTTACGTCTCAAACCAATCAAGACACCATTGCCAGATTCGAAGCTGTTGTTTATGGTAAAGAAAGTAAGTTTAAAAATTTTGGATTTAAAATAGCTGCCTTTGTATTGGGTATAATAGCAACCTACAGTTTTCTATTTGCTACAGGATATTTTATATATGGAGAACTTTTAAAAGCCGTTTTGCTTTCTTTTACAGCGCTATTTTGTAGTGCTATACTCATTAAGTTTTGGAAAAAGATTGTGTAATACAATCCAAAAATAGCTGTGTTTTTATATTATAACAATACCCTAATGCCGTTAAAATGCTGTTTCTTTGGCATAACTGTTAAAATTTGCGACAATATATAGGCTGCCTCTGTACAAATTTGCAAATTATTCCTATAATCTCTACGTTTGTAGCTGTAGGTATAGCCCCAAAAAAAT